>DPRS01000018.1 GCA_003537575.1 Oxalobacteraceae bacterium | reverse complement strand
GACGTGTTCTATCTCCACAGCCGTCTGCTGGAACGCGCTGCCCGCGTGAACCCCGACTACGTCGAGAAGTTCACCAACGGTGAAGTCAAGGGCAAGACCGGTTCGCTGACCGCGCTGCCGATCATCGAAACCCAGGCTGGCGACGTGTCCGCCTTCGTGCCGACCAACGTGATTTCGATTACCGACGGCCAGATCTTCCTGGAAACTTCGCTGTTCAACGCGGGTATCCGTCCTGCGATCAACGCCGGTATCTCGGTGTCCCGCGTCGGTGGCGCTGCACAAACCAAGGTTATCAAGAACCTGTCCGGCGGTATCCGTACCGACTTGGCGCAGTACCGTGAACTGGCAGCGTTTGCGCAGTTTGCCTCGGACCTCGACGAAGCGACCCGCAAGCAGCTCGACCGCGGCGCCCGCGTGACCGAACTGATGAAGCAGCCGCAGTACTCGCCGCTGCCGATTTCGTTGATGGCCGTGTCGCTGTTCGCTGCGAACAAGGGCTATCTTGACGATATCGAAGTGAAGCAAGTGCTGGCCTTTGAATCCGGCCTGCATAACTTCCTGAAGACCAGCCACGGTGCCCTGCTGCAGAAGATTGAAGATACCAAGCAACTCGATAAAGACGGCGAAGCAGCATTGGCCGCCGCGATTGCCGACTTCAAGAAAACTTTCTGAACCCACAGCTGGAAGGAGTAACACCTCATGGCTGCAGGAAAAGAGATACGCGGCAAGATCAAGAGCGTAGAGAATACGAAGAAGATCACCAAGGCGATGGAAATGGTCGCCGCATCCAAAATGCGCAAGGCGCAGGACCGGATGCGGTCAGCCCGTCCCTACAGTGACAAGGTTCGTAATATCGCCGCCAACTTGTCGCAGGCTAATCCGGAGTACACGCACCCGTTCCTGGTCAAGCAGGAAGGCGCCAAGACCATCGGCCTGATCGTGGTCACGACCGACAAGGGTCTGTGCGGCGGCATGAATACCAACGTGCTGCGCCTGACCACCAACAAGATCCGTGAAGCGGAAGGGCAGGGTGTCAAGATCCAGGCGGTTGCCATCGGCAACAAGGGCCTGGGCTTTCTGAGTCGTATCGGCGCCAAGGTGGTGTCGCATGCGACGCAGCTGGGCGACACCCCGCACCTGGAAAAGTTGATCGGACCGGTCAAGGTGCTGCTGGACGCATACCAGGAAGGCAAGCTGGACGCCGTCTACGTGTGCTACACCAAGTTCGTCACGACGATGAAGCAGGAACCGATGATGGAGCAGCTGTTGCCGCTGTCGTCGGACCGTATGCAGGCAGACAAGGGATCCCATTCCTGGGATTACCTCTACGAGCCGGATGCGAAGAGCGTCATCGATGAACTGCTGGTGCGCTACGTCGAAGCGCTGATCTACCAGGCCCTCGCCGAAAACATGGCGTCCGAGCAGTCGGCACGCATGGTGGCGATGAAGTCGGCTTCCGACAACGCCGGTAACGTGATCAAGGAACTCAAGCTGGTCTACAACAAGACCCGCCAGGCCGCGATCACCACCGAATTGTCCGAAATCGTCGCTGGTGCGGCAGCTGTTTAACGGATTAACGAATTTAAATTTAATATTGAAGGAACGAAAATGGCTGAAGGCAAAATCGTTCAGTGTATCGGCGCCGTGGTGGACGTGGAGTTTCCGCGTAATGCAATGCCCAAGGTGTACGATGCTTTGAAAATGGCAGGATCCGAGCTGACCCTCGAAGTGCAGCAGCAGCTTGGCGACGGCATCGTCCGCACCATTGCGCTGGGCTCCTCCGACGGTCTGCGCCGCGGCATGACGATCACCAACACTGGCGCACCGATCACTGTGCCGGTCGGCCCCGCTACCCTGGGCCGCATCATGGACGTGCTGGGCAACCCGATCGACGAAGTCGGTCCTGTGGCGCAAACCCAGACCGCGTCGATCCACCGCAAGGCTCCTGCTTACGACGAACTGTCGCCGTCGACCGACCTGCTGGAAACCGGCATCAAGGTNNTGTTCGCCGGCGTGGGTGAGCGTACTCGTGAAGGCAACGACTTCTATCACGAAATGATCGAAGCCGGCGTCGTCAACACCGAAGACTTCCCGAAGTCGAAAGTGGCGATGGTCTACGGCCAGATGAACGAACCGCCGGGCAACCGTCTGCGCGTGGCGCTGACCGGCCTGACGATCGCTGAATCGTTCCGCGACGAAGGCAAGGACGTGCTGTTCTTCGTTGATAACATCTACCGTTACACCCTGGCCGGTACCGAAGTGTCCGCGCTGCTGGGCCGTATGCCTTCCGCCGTGGGCTACCAGCCGACGCTGGCCGAAGAAATGGGCCGCCTGCAAGAGCGTATCACCTCGACCAAGGTGGGTTCGATCACCTCGATCCAGGCAGTGTACGTCCCTGCGGATGACTTGACCGACCCGTCGCCTGCTACTACCTTCGCCCACCTGGACTCGACCGTCGTTCTGTCCCGTGATATCGCCGCTCTGGGTATCTACCCGGCCGTCGATCCGCTGGATTCGACCTCGCGCCAGCTGGACCCGAACGTGGTCGGCGCCGAGCACTACGAGACCGCTCGTGCTGTTCAGGGCACCCTGCAGCGCTACAAGGAACTGCGTGACATTATCGCAATTCTGGGTATGGACGAACTGGCACCGGAAGACAAGCTGGTGGTGGCCCGTGCCCGTAAGATGCAGCGTTTCCTGTCGCAGCCGTTCCACGTTGCTGAAGTGTTTACCGGTTCCCCGGGCAAGTATGTTTCGCTGAAGGACACGATCAAGGGCTTCAAGATGATCGCTTCCGGCGAACTCGATCACCTGCCGGAGCAGGCTTTCTACATGGTCGGCACCATCGAAGAAGCGATCGAAAAAGCCAAGAAGATCCAGTAATTCCCTGTCTCGGCCCTTTCCCGCAAGGGGAGGGCCGAAGGGAATGGTTTTCTGACCAACGAAAGCAGGTTCATACATGGCAAACACTATTCACGTTGACGTGGTTTCCGCCGAAGAGCAGATCTTCAGCGGCGAGGCCGAATTCGTCGCGTTGCCGGGTGAAGCAGGCGAGCTGGGCATCTTTCCGATGCACACCCCGCTGATCACTCGCATCAAGCCGGGTGCGGTGCGCATCAAGGTTGGCGGCCAGGCACAGGAAGAGCTCGTCTTCGTCGCCGGCGGCATCCTTGAAGTCCAGCCGAATTCGGTGACGGTCCTGGCCGACACCGCGATCCGCGGCGCCGACCTCGATGAAGCCAAGGCAGTCGAAGCCAAGAAGATGGCCGAAGAAGCACTGGCCAACAAGGACTCGAAGATCGACTATGCCCAGGCACAAGCTGAACTGGCTCAGGCTATCGCACAGCTGGCGGCAATCCAGAAACTGCGGCAGAAGCGTTAAGCGCAACCCGCTTCAAGAAAAGGCAGCCTCGGCTGCCTTTTTGTTTTGTTGTTCGCGAATAGCTTAGGGAACGACGTTTTAGGGCGGCGGTTGCCGGGCGATCCAGGCCGCCAGGGTTGCGACGCCATCTGCCGACACATGCAGCCCGAGCTTCGAACGGCGCCACAACATGTCTTCTGCTGTGAGCGCCCACTCTCTCGTCATCCAGTGCCTTGCCTCGGCTTCAAACAAGCCAGGGAGAATTTCCTGACCCATGTCCGCTAAGTCATCGCAGCCGGCCAGCAGCTGCCGTATCCGCGTGCCGTAGGCATGCGCATAGCGCGCCACCAAGGGCGGCGGCAGCCAGCCATAGTGCGCCTGCTGTCGCCGCACGAAGTCGTCGAAGCCGGTTACGGCTGCGTTGGAGGATCGGCGACCATGAAAATCCGCACCGGGCAGACTGGCATTTTCGGTCCAGCTGCCGCGCGCCGGCTGCAGCAGCGGAGCAAGACGGTCAAGCGCTTCTTCGGCCAATTTGCGGTAAGTGGTGATTTTGCCGCCGAAGACCGACAGCATCGGCGCGCCGCCGGTGTCCAGTTCCAGAAGGTAGTCGCGCGTGAGTGTCGAGGCCGCAGCAAGCCCTTCATCGAGCAGCGGGCGCACGCCGGAGAAAGTCTGGACGACATCGTCAGGCGTAACCGGCTGTGCAAAGTAATGGCTGCACAGTTCACAGAGATAGGCAATCTCATCCGCGGTTATGGAGACGCTGGCCGGATTGCCGCGGAAATCGACATCGGTGGTGCCGATCAGGGTGAAGTCGGATTCGTAGGGAATGGCGAACACGATGCGCCCATCCGGGTGCTGGAAGATGTAGGCGTAAGGATGGTCGAACAGCTTGCGCACGACGATGTGGCTGCCTTTGACCAGGCGCACCGCCTGCTGCCGCAGCGCCGGCAATGCCGCCTGATGGAACTGCGCCGCCCAGGGACCGGCGGCATTCACCAGGCAGCGCGCCTGCACGGTCAGGTCGGCGCCGTCGGCGCGCACAAGAGTGGCTTGCCAGGCAGCGCCCTGCCGCATGGCGTCGGTGCAGCGGGTGCGGGTCAGGATGGTGGCGCCCTGTTCGGCGGCGTCGATGGCATTCGCCACCACCAGCCGGGCGTCATCCACCCAGCCATCGGAATACACGAAGCCGGTCGCAAACTCCGCCTTCAACGGCTGGCCAGCCGGATGACGGCGCAGCGCAATGCGGCCCGATCCCGGCAACAGTTCGCGCCGGGCCAGGTGGTCGTACAGCCATAGCCCGGCACGGATCAACCAGGCGGGGCGCTGGTGACTGTCATGCGGCAGCACGAAGCGCAGCGGCCGGATCAGATGCGGCGCTGCACGCAAAAGCACTTCCCGCTCGTGCAAGGCCTTGCGCACCAGGCCAAATTCGCGGTGCTCGAGGTAGCGCAAGCCACCGTGAATGAGCTTGGTCGAGGCCGATGAAGTATGGCTCGCCAGATCGTCCTGTTCGCACAGCACCACCGACAGGCCGCGTCCGGCAGCGTCACGGGCGATACCGCTGCCGTTGATGCCGCCACCGACCACCAGAAGATCACATTGCATAACCCGTCCAGAGAAGCATTCTGTGCATTCTACGGGAGATGCATACTTTTGTTGCCAATGGAAAACTAGGCTTTCGCCAGCGCCAGGCGAATCGCCAGGCCAGCGAACACCACGGCAGTCAGACGGTGCATGACGCGTTGCGCTGCTGACGAGCGTCTTAGGCGCTCGCCCAGAGCCGCCGCGAAACAGGTAATGAGACCGAAGGAAAGCAGGGTCGCCAGGATGAAGAGAAAGCCGAACCAGCACAGCTGCAGGGCGATCGGGCCAAGTCCGGGGTAGACGAACTGAGGCAGGAAGGCCAGGAAGAAAAAGATCACCTTAGGGTTGGTCAGGTTCATGATGAAGCCGCGCGCCAGCATGCGCCAGGGGTTCATCCGCGGTACCTGCTGCGTTAGCTGTGCGACGGCGGGCGCGCGCCAGGATAGCCACGCCAGGTACGCCAGATAGGCCGCGCCGGTGAACTTGAGCACCGTGAAGGCGGCTGGCGACGCCGCGAACACAGCGGCCAGGCCGAGGGCGACGGCAGCGGTATGTACCAGCAAGCCGCAGCACAAGCCAAGCACCACGCAAAAGCCCGCCCTGCGCCCGTGCGTGGCGGACTGCATGAGGACGAACAGGTTATCCGGGCCGGGGGAGAAACCCAGCAGCAAGGCAATGCCGAAGAAGGTGAGGCTGGTGTCGAGAGACGGCATGAAGACAGGAAGAAAAGTTGCAGCGGCCGATGTCTGCCGGAAGAAAGCTTGGCGTGGCGTCCGCCCGGCATAACGGGCAATGCAAAGAGGCTGCCGTCAGGCGGCGTACATCGGCTTGTTGTCGTTAAGATTCAGCCATCCCTTGGCGATGCGATAAATGACCCACACGGCATCGGCGAGCAGAATGATGAAGCCGATCCCGACCAGCATCGTCACCATCCCGATCACTGCCCACAGGAGGCTGAACCAGAAGGTGCGGATCTGCCAACGAAAATGACTTTCCAGATAAGTGCCGGCAACATCGTCCCTTTTGATGTAGTTCATGATGATCGCCGCTATCGAGGTAATGCCAACCAGGAAGGATGCGGCATACAGGGCATAGATAATGGTGGTAATCTGCTTCGCAGATTCGTTATTGGCCGAAGTGCTCAGGTCATTGGTCATGCGCGTGTCCTCCCATTGAAAAGGAAGCTGGCAGTGTAGAGTTGATTTGTCCACTTAGCAACAATGTGGGGAAATGGCCGTCAGATAACTTGCGTAACTTGTACAAACTGGCATGGGGAAACCAGCTTTTCCTCTGCCGTCCCACCTCTTCGGCGATAATAGCGGGTTACCTAATTCCGCTAGAAGATGCCCATGTCCAGTTCCTTCGCTCCTCTCAAGAACGACACCTTCCTACGCGCCCTGCTGCGCCAGCCGACCGAGTACACACCGCTGTGGCTGATGCGCCAGGCCG
>DPRS01000049.1 GCA_003537575.1 Oxalobacteraceae bacterium | reverse complement strand
CTGGAAGACATCAAGGCGCCGGAATGCTTCTACATTGAACGCAAGCTGCGCGAGCGCATGAAGATTCCCGTCTTCCATGACGACCAGCACGGCACTGCCATCATTGTCGGCGCTGCCATCCTGAATGGCCTGAAAGTGGTCGGCAAGAACATCAAGGAATGCAAGTTGGTAGTGTCCGGCGCCGGCGCCGCCGCGCTGGCCTGCCTGGACCTGATCGTCGATCTTGGTTTCCCGATTGAAAATATTTTCGTCACCGATTTGGCCGGCGTGGTCTATGAAGGCCGCACCGAGCTGATGGACCCGGACAAGGCGCGCTTCGCGCAAAAGACGTCCGCGCGCAGCCTGGCCGAAATCATCCCCGGCGCCGACATCTTCCTCGGCCTGTCGGCCGGCGGCGTCCTGAAGCCGGAAATGGTCAAGGCCATGGCGTCGCATCCGCTGGTGCTGGCGCTGGCCAACCCGACCCCGGAAATCCTGCCGGAAGAAGTCATGGCGGTGCGCGATGACGCCATCATCGCCACCGGCCGCTCGGACTATCCGAACCAGGTCAACAATGTCTTGTGCTTCCCCTACATTTTCCGCGGTGCGCTCGACTGCGGCGCCACCACCATCAGCCGCCCGATGGAAATCGCCGTGGTGCATGCGATCGCCGAACTGGCGCAGGCTGAGCAATCCGATATCGTCGCCGCCGCCTATGGCGATCACAATCTGGCGTTCGGACCGGAATACCTGATTCCCAAGCCCTTCGACCCGCGCCTGATGATCAAGATCGCGCCGGCGGTGGCCAAGGCAGCGGAAGAATCCGGCGTGGCGCTGCGGCCGATCGCCGACATGCAAGCCTATGCCGACCGCCTGCAGCAATTCGTCTATCACAGCGGCACCTTCATGAAGCCGATCTTCGCCATGGCCAAGAAAGCGCCGGCGGAGAAGAAGCGCATCGTTTTCGCCGAAGGCGAGGAAGAGCGCGTGCTGCGCGCCGTGCAGATTGTGGTTGATGAGCAATTGGCCAAGCCGATCCTGGTGGGCCGGCCGGCGGTGCTGGCCAAGCGCATCGAGCGCTTCGGTCTGCGCCTGCGTCCCGGCATCGATTTCGAGGTGATTAACACCGAGCACGACGAGCGTTATCGCGACTTCTGGCAAACCTTTCTGGCGAAGTCAGCCAGGAAAGGCATCACCGAGCCTTACGCCAAGCTGGAGATGCGCCGCCGTCATACCCTGATCGGTTCGATGATGATCCACAAGGGCTATGCCGACGGCATGATCTGCGGCACCTTCGGCACCATCCCGCTGCATCTGCATTACGTTGACCATATCCTAGGCAAGCGCGAAGGCGTGAATGTCTATGGCGCGATGAATATCCTTATCCTGCCGGACCGCCAGATTGTGATGGTGGATACGCACGTCAATGAAAATCCGACTGCCGAGCAGATTGCCGAGCTGACCATCCTGGCGGCCGAGGAAATGCGACGCTTCGGCCTGAATCCGCGCGCGGCATTGCTGTCGCATTCGAACTTCGGCACCAGCAACAGCGAATCGGCACTGAAGATGCGCCGCGCGCTGGCGATCCTGCATGAAATCGCGCCGGACCTCGAAGTCGACGGCGAAATGCACGGCGATACCGCGCTCGATTCGGCGCTGCTGAAGAAAACCATGCCGGACACGCCGCTCAAGGGCGATGCCAACCTGCTGGTGCTGCCGAACCTGGATGCCGCCAATATCTCCTACAACCTGCTGAAGAATGCGGCGGGCAACGGCATCGCCATCGGTCCCGTGCTGCTGGGTTGCGCCAAGCCGGTGCATATCCTGACGCCGTCGGCGACGGTGCGCCGGATCGTCAATCTGACCGCGCTGTGCGTGGTGGACGCGATTTCGCAACGCTAGGCGCTGACGTCATCTGCCAAAAAGCCGCCCGGCGCAAGCCGCGCGGCTTTTTTAGTGCGCACCCTGTAACGGAGCGCAGCCGGAACCATCCGCGCAAGCGCGGCATCCAACACGACCCGTGATTGAAGGAGATTGGCCATGCCCAGAGGCGACAAATCGGCTTATACCGACAAGCAGAAGCGGCAAGCCCGGCATATCGAGGAAGGTTACATGGAGCGCGGCGTTCCCGAGAAAGAGGCGCAGCGGCGCGCCTGGGCAACCGAGAACAAGATATCCGGAGGCGGCCGCAAGTCCGGTTCAGGCCGCAAGCATTAGCACGGGCTGTTAGCAAGGATTCGGGCTGCAGGAATGGCACAGGGCCGCAGGCAAGCGCCAGCCATCGTCAACCACCACCAGCCGCCACCAGCCGTTAACATAACGGGATTCAGGCTTGCTTGCGCACTCCCTTGAGCAGACGGCTGCCCAATTGGACAACCACCAGCACGATGGCGCCGGCAACGACTCCAGCAAGGGCGCTGAGCACGGTAGGCGTCAGTGCCGCCAACACGCCACCGATGCCACCGATGCCGGCAACACCGTGAGCAGCATCTTCGATGAAGTGATGCAGGGCAGGAATGCCGTGGGTCAGGATGCCGCCGCCCACCATGAACATGGCCGCGGTACCGACGACCGACAGCGTCTTCATCAGCCAGGGCGCGGCGACCAGCAGCAGCTTGCCGAGCGTCGCGCGCATGCCGCCTTTGCGGGATAGATAGAGCCCGGCATCGTCCAGCTTGACGATGCCAGCGACCAGCCCGTACACGCCGACCGTCATCAAAAGGGCGATTCCTGCCAGCACCGCTACCCGTGCACCGAAGGAAGCGCCGGCCACCGTGCCCAGGGCGATCACGATGATTTCGGCGGACAGGATGAAGTCGGTGCGCACCGCGCCCTGGATTTTTTCATTTTCAAAGGCGACCATGTCCACTTTCGGATCATCCAGCGCATGCGCCAGGACATCGTGGTGGGTTTCGTCTTCCGACTTGCTGTGTAAAAACTTGTGCGCCAGTTTCTCCACGCCTTCAAAGCATAGATAGGCGCCGCCCAGCATCAGTAGCGGCGTGATCAACCAGGGCAGGAGGGCGCTGATTGCCAATGCTGCCGGCACCAGGATCAGCTTGTTTTTCACCGATCCCTTGGCCACCGCCCATACCACAGGCAGTTCGCGTTCGGCGCGCACGCCGGCGACTTGCTGGGCATTGAGCGCCAGATCATCGCCCAGCACGCCGCTGGTTTTCTTGGCCGCGACCTTGGTCATGGTGGCGACATCGTCGAGGATGCTGGCAATATCGTCGAACAGGGTTAGCAAGCTGGCACCGGCCACGATGGAACTCCTTCCTATAGGCAAATTGGCAATGCGCGATTAAATCATACTCGGCGCTGCCGGGCTACTGCGGCGTGAAAACTGCCGGAGCCAGCGCAAGGTTTATAGCAGCGGCAGGTTATCCGAGTTGTCCGGTTTAGCCCGGGCTTTGCGCATGAGCACTTTTGGCGCTGGCACTGCCTGCAGTTTCGCTGCGGGATAGGCGTTGAAGAAGCTGCGCGCTGCTTCGGCATCAGCCTGCAGCCAGTCGGCGTATTGGTCTGGTTCAATGATCACCACCATGCGCTTTTCATCGCCCCGCTTGTGGAAGCGCATCAGCAGCGGGTGGTCGTCGGCATTAATCGTCAGCATGGAAAACGACACCAGCGGCTGGTCTTCAGGGCCGCCGTGCGGCCGCCACTCCCAGATGCCGGCAATACCGAGGTCTAGCCCTGCGGTCGCGCTGATCTTCCAGCGTACTGCTTGGCCGGTTTCGTAGTTCGGCTCGAAAATAGCTTCGGCCGGCACGATGCAGAACTGGCGCTTGCGGAAGGCGGTACGGAACGAAGGTTTTTCGCCGACCGTCTCGGTACGGGCGTTATAGGTGTGGCGCGACAGTTTCATGTCGGCCCATGCCGGCACCAGGCCGAAACAGGCTGTCACGCATTCGCGCTCGCCGCTGCCATCTTCAGCCAGCCGTACGATCGGCGCCAGATAGCCTGGAAAGGCTTCCTTGCCGGTGCCTTGGGCTGACGGCGCAACGCCGAATTGCTTTCGCAATCGTTCCGGGCGGGAAGGTAAATAATTTGCGCACATGCTTTATTGTAGGCGGGATTGCCGCTGCCGCGGGCTTGATCAAGATTGTTAAAACCAGGCAAGCGCACGCGCGACAACGGCATGGGCATCGTGTTCAATGATCGCATTGTGCGCGGCCACGACGCGTTCGATCGGCCACTCCAGGATGCGGGTGGCGCAGGCGCGCGCCGCCTGGCGGTCGCGCGTGATCAGGCGTATGGTGCGTGGCACCGCAAGCTGGCTGCGCACGCCGCTCAGCTTCGCATATATCTTCGCAGTCAGCGGCAAATCGCCTTGCCACCACTGGCACAGGTCGGTAACGATCAGGCTGCGCGAAGGCCAGTGGAACCAGATGGTCTCATTCGTCAGAGGGATGCCATCGAAAAATAGTTGACTCAGATCTTCAATCCATTCCGGCTCGCCCGCCGGCGACAGCACGCGCATGTCTTGCAGATCCGGCCGCTTTGCAGGCAGACCCGGCGCGCCGAACAGGCTGGCTTGCGGATAAGCCTTTACCCAATCGGCGACGAACAGATGATGCGCCTTGCTGGGTGCCACGATATACGCGGGCTGGCCCGCATTTTCAACCTGGGTGCGGAGTCCGGGGGACAGTGGTATCGGCGAATGCAGCCATAGCCCGCCATCCCGCAAGCGGACCATGGTCATGCGCGAGGAAACCTGGACGCCATTGACGGCGAAATGATGCTGCGCATGCCAGATATCCGGCGCAATGGCTTCAAGCATGAGCATTCCTTCGTGAGCGGATTGTCACTACCCGATAGCGCCTAGCCGCGCAAAAAAACCGACAGGCGCTGCAGGCAAGTGTCGGCGGCGCATGCCGTATTGTGGGTAGTGCCCTGCAATACTTCCACTACCGGACGCAGCCAGCGGAAAGAGGCAATCAATGTCTCGGAACTGGCGCGGGGGATCACTTCATCATGCTCGGCCAGCAGGATCAGGGTAGGGGAGCGGATCTCGGCAGCACGCGCAGCCGAAGGAAACTTATCCTTCAGCAGCAGGGAGACCGGGAATTGCGGAAAACTGTTCTTGGCCACGGTTTCGATGCTGTCGTAAGGCGTAATCAATACCAGCTTGGCGATCTGGCGCGCGGTCGCCAGAAATATCGCGACGCCGCTGCCCAGGCTTTGGCCGATGACAGCGACATTCCTGTGCTGGCCATGCACGTAATCGAACACCGCGATGGCGTCCCGGTACAGGGCGGCCTCGCTCGGCGAGCCGCTGCTGCCGCCATAACCGCGGTAATTCACCAGGTACACCGGGCGATTCGGGAAGTTGCGGCCGAATACGGGAACCAGGCGCGACACATCCTGGGCATTGCCGCCGAAATAGATCAGGGCATTGCCTTGCGCCGGGCCGACGCGCCAAAGCTGCAGCGTTTCGCCATCGCTGCGCAGCGCGATGCGGGTGGCATCGGCAACCTCGACTGCCGGCGTCGGGTAGTACAGCAGGGCGCGCTGGTTGATGTACAGATATCCGCAAGCAGCGAGATAGGTTGCGGCAATGAGGGTAGCAAGAGCGGCGGCCAGTTTCAGCATGTCGGATTCCCTAACGAATAACCCAATATGACAGCACGATGACGACAGAGTGCCGTGTGCTTTCCAGGCTGTTGGCGCCGCGCGCCTTACTTTGCCGCCAGCGGCGAGCTGTCGAACTTTACGCCAGCCCAGCCGCTCTTCATGAAATTGCGGATGTTCTGGTGGTCATTGCCTTCCGGGTGCTTGAGCACATCATCCCGATAGTAGGCGCCGAAGCAAGCCAGGGTTTGCTGTTCGCTCAACTGGTTCAGCAAGGCAAAGGCAAACAGTTTGCATGAACCGGAATTTTGCCCGGCTTCATTGCGCAGATTGCCATTGGTGAATGCGGCGGGTGTGAAGTCATACGATGCTTCGATGGCTGCCATGGTATCGGTAAAGGCGATTGATTCCGGGGCGTCGTTCAGTTTTTGAAGAAAGGCGGAAAGATTCATAAATAGGTAACGATGAATAACAAAGGAGTGCAGGAGTAAGCTGCGGGAAAACATCCTGGTCATCTCCTGGAGCACATGACCAGGCCAGGCGCGCATTTTAACTCGTCGCAAGAAATGCATCGCATGCCGCCGCTGCGGTTGCCGCTGCGGTTGCGGCAGTGGCAACCGTAGCCGCGCTGCAGAGCAATTAAATTTAATTGCTTGCCTGCACTCATATAAAATTGCGGCATTCAATGTAAAAATAGCCGGCAGAAGAGTTCGGTGGCGCCGCCATCCCTGTCCTTGTCGATTCACCCTGAAAGAAAGAGCCCTCCAGTGATCATTGCCACCCACTCCGGAAAATTCCATGCCGACGATGTCTGGGCGGTGATGGTGCTCGACCAGCTTTTCCCGGGCGGCGAACTGGTGCGCACGCGCGACGCCGGGCGCATTGCCGCCGCCGATTTCGCGGTCGATGTCGGCGGCATCTGGGAGCCGCACAGCGGGCGCTTCGACCACCATCAAAAAGGCTTTGCCGGCGCGCGCCAGTCCGGCGTGCTGTATGCCAGCGCCGGGCTGGTATGGCGTGAACATGGTGCGCGCTGCGTGGCGCTGCTGGCGCAAAAGCATGTCGGCCACACATTGTCCGACAAAGATGCCCAGGATATCGCCTATGCCATCGATGCCGACGTGGTGCAATACCTCGACATGTCCGACACCGGCACGGCGCGCAATGCCCCGGGCGGCTATGGATTGTCGGCGGTGATTTCGGGCTTTAACCTGAACTGGCTCGACGAGCAGCAGGCCGGCAGCGTGGCGCAAGCCGAGAGTTTGCGCCAGCGTCAGTTCATGCGGGCGATGGAATTCATGGCCGACGTGCTGGTCAACCAGGTGCGCTACCGCGTCGGCAGCATGCTGGCTGCCAGCCAGGTGCGCCAGGGACGGCGCCTGGAGAACGGGCGCTTGCTATACCTGGAAAACGCCGCGCTGCCGTGGAGCTCGATCGTGCGCAAGGAGATGCCGGAGGTATTGTTCGTGATCAGCTACAGCATCACGGAAACCCGCTACATGCTGCACACGGTTCCCGCCACCGCCGAGACGTTCGAGGCGCGCCGCGATTTGCCGGCGGCCTGGGCCGGCTTGCAGGGCGCCGAGCTGGCGTTGGCATCCGGCGTCGCCGATGCGGTGTTTTGCCACAACGGCCGCTTCATCGCCGCCGCCCTGTCCTTCGATGGTGCTTTGCAAATGGCGCGGCTGGCGCTGGCGGAAGAGCAAGATGAAGCCGGCAGGCAAGCGGGCGCATCTGCCTGAAACTTCAACGCCAGCCGAGCGGATCCACCCGGTAAAAGTTTTTCAATTGGCGGTATAGCTCCGGGTGCATCTCGGCCATTTCCTGCGGCTGTTCGAAAAACACTTCCGTGATCACCGCAAAGAATTCCGCCGGGTGTTCTGCGCCGTAATAGTCGAACAGACTGTCGAGTTCGGCATCGGCTTGATGGCGCAAGTGCTCGTATTCCGCGCCGAGGGCTTCCGACCACGGCTGGTAGTGTTCGGCGCGCGCCAGGATCGGCGCACCGGTGGCCGCGCCCTTTTCCTGGTCGAGCTGATGGGCGAATTCATGGATCACGACGTTGCGGCCATCGCCGAAGAAGCGCGCGTCATCGACCGTATCTTGCCACGACAGGATCACCTGTCCCTCACCCCAGGATTCGCCGGACAATTCGTCATGGTATTCGGAGTGCACGCCGGCCTCGTCGATTTCCTGTTTTTTTACCCTGAAGGCGCCCGGATAAACCAGGATGCGTTCCAGCTTCGGGTAGTAATCGGTGTTGCGGTTCAGGATCAGCAGGCAGGCTTGCGCGGCGATGGTCACGCGCATTTCGTCATTCACTTCCAGGCCGGCGCAGCCGATGAAATCCTTTTCCGCGATAAAAACCTGGATGTGTCCGCGCAATTGCGCCTGCAGATCAGCAGGCAAGAGGCGGTAATAGGGAACGCGGCGGCGCAGGATAGCCAGCCACGCCGGCGGGAAAGGCTGGTTGCGCATTCGCCTGCGCCGATAGGCGGCGTAATGCGGTTTGCCGATCAGCCAGGCCAGGTAAAGCAGGCACAGGCCTGCCACGATCAGCATCGCCATGGCGGCTAAACGACGTGGGGTTCGGCGCCGGCGAGTTCCTTGCGCAAGACATCCAGCAAGCCATCCGCGGCATCCTCGATGTAATCCAGCACCCGGTCAAAGCCGGTGCCGCCGCCGTAATACGGATCGGGCACGACTTCCGACGGCGAGTGGCGGGCAAACTGCATGAACAGGCCCAGCTTGTGGCGATGCTGCGGCGGGCAAGCCGCCTGCAGGCGCGCGAGGTTGTCGCGGTCCATCGCCAGCACGTAATCGAATTCGCTGAAATCGCCGGCTATGACCTGGCGCGCGCGCTGCATCGACAGGTCATAGCCGCGCCGGGCGGCGAATTGCTGCGAGCGGGTATCCGGGGCGTTACCGATATGGTAGTCGTGGGTTCCGGCGGAATCGACCCGGATGGCCTCGGTCAAACCGGCCGCTTCCACGCGCTTGCGGAATACGCCTTCCGCGGTAGGCGAGCGGCAGATATTGCCCATGCAGACAAAAAGAATGGAGCGCTTGCTGGTCATGTTTATCGGTAAGCGTTGGCTGACAATGGGCCGGTTTTTTCCGGAATTTCTCTGGAGTGAATAAGGACAGGCTATCTTAACAAAAGTATTTCCGTGCAATAAGTAAATAAACAGGAAGCGTCTTTCGATTTTTCAGTCCGGTCAAATCGGATTCCACTCCATTTTTCTTGGCTGCGGTTGCGAATGTTTGCCGCAATCACATTCATACCACGCCTTGTTGTCATTCCAGACCTCGGGATTGAATCCCTTGAATTCGGTGGCAGGCTGCAAGGTGAACGACTCGGTATCTGCATGGGCGGAGGTGCTTGAGCCCATTGCTGTGGCAGCGCCGCCCGAATACAGCACTGGCTGCAGCGCCGCTTCCTGTGCCGTGCCGACCGCTTCCACGCCGCCCCCGCATCCGGACACCAGCAGCGCGGTGCAGGCAGATGCCAGAATGCCCCAGGATTGTCGGTTGATCTTTGGCATATTCATTCGTAAATCTCCTCTCGCATTCCATCTCTCTCTATGAGATTGATGTGCAGAAAAGGTTCCTTCCGGAATTTGCTCTATTTCTTCAAAATCAATGACTTAGCTTATCGCGATGGCATGCTCCATGGGCAAATTAGCTTGCTTTTGTCGCTTCGCTTCATGTCCTTTTCGAATTGTTGCTGTACGGCTGGCTTGATTTATTACTTTGTGGCATTCTTTGACCAGTGTTTTGCCGGTGATCCGGGCCTTGTGTTCAATTGCCGAACAGCATGTCGCTGCTGCACCGAGTCGCTGTTGCATCGAGTGTTAGTGAATAAAACGGCCTGAAATTGAAATCGCAAGATATTGTCGCGCTTTGCCTGGTACTGGTTGCCGCGTCTTCCCATGCGGGAAATGAGCGGGAATCCGTGCCGCGCTCCAGTCCCAAGGTCTATAAATACGTCATCGGCGGCGTCACCACCTACTCCGACCGCGCGCCGCTCAAGGCTTCGTATGTCGCAATGGATTTCTCATGCTATGCCTGCAACCCGGCTTCCCGGGTGAATTGGCAGGCAACCCGTCTGCACGGCGATAAATTTACTGTAGAGATCGAGCAAGCCGCCGCGAAATTCGGCATCGATGCGGCCCTGGTGCGCGCCGTGATCCATGCCGAATCAGGCTTCAATGTGCTGGCCCGTTCGCCGAAAGGGGCGATTGGACTGATGCAGCTGATGCCGGCCACCGCGCGCGAAGTGGGCGTGACCGATGTCAGAAATCCCGCGCAAAACATTCATGGCGGCGTACGCTATCTGGCGGGCTTGCTGCATAAATTCCAGGGCAACACCACGCTGGCGACTGCCGCCTATAACGCCGGACCGGGGGCGGTCGAAAAATACAGCGGCGTGCCGCCGTATGCGGAAACCGAGGCATACGTGAAGCGCGTGCATATCCTGCGCCAGCGCTATCAATCAAGCCGCTACCGATAATCCTGCCATCCCGGGAAACGCGCTCCCGCGCCGCAGCGGCAAGACCTGTTGTGCTGCTGTTGCGCTGCTCATGTCGCCGTGGATACTCCCTAGCCGAAATGCCAGTATTTTCAGGGAGGCTTTTCGCATATGATGAATTCAATGATAAAAATGGCACGCCTTTGCAAAGTGGCGATGTCATCCCAAGCATGGCGGCGGCAGCCGCCATAGTGCAGAAAAACAGGAGACAGCCATGCACTACCATTCCCTTTCTCTGAGCCCGCCGCGCTAGCCGCGGGCTGCCGCTAGGCGCGCCGGCCGCGCCCTCTCTTATGCATGCAGTGGACCCAGGCAACAGGCCTGGGCGGGCCTTGCTGCGCCAGTGTTTTACCAACTAACCACAAGAGCGAAAAGCCAACCCCTTCAACCGTAAAAGGAGACAGAGAGACCATGAAACTTGTGACAAGAACCCGCCAGCTGCTGATGCTGGGAATGTGCGCGCTCGCGCTGCAGGGCTGCAGGATCGATACGCTGATATCGGGGACGGTCATGAACAATGCGCCCAACCCGAACACGACGCTGGCCTGGTCCGAGGGCGGCGCCTTCACGCCGGATGGAAAGCTGTACGTGATCGGCGGCGACCAGGCTTTCACCTATGGACCGACCGGCGTCATCGTCAATGGCAAGTCGTTTATTTATGAAGTCCGCAAAAACGCCAACGGCAGCTACAGCAATGTTCCTGTCGTGGAAGGCAATGTCGGCGGCCGCAGCTGCTATTTCGGCGGCCTGGCCGCGGTACGCGAGATGCTGTATGGCACCTGCACCAATATCTCGGAACTGATGCCGGC
This sequence comes from Oxalobacteraceae bacterium, assembly GCA_003537575.1. Classification (GTDB taxonomy): domain Bacteria; phylum Pseudomonadota; class Gammaproteobacteria; order Burkholderiales; family Burkholderiaceae_D; genus Paucimonas. The sequence continues at coordinate 132,403 of DPRS01000049.1, read as the reverse complement.
GTCGGTGCTGTACCGGGTCGACACCAGCAAGCCGGCCGGCGATCCGCGCCGCATCACCAGCACGCCCCTGATGACGCCGGCGTTCCAGCCGAACGGCATCGCGGTCGACTGGCAGGGCAACTTGTACATCGCTAACAGCGCTGCCTTCATTGCCACCATGGTGTACGGTGTGCCGAACGTGCCCGCCATTGTCAAGGTTAAAATCGCCGATCCGGCCGCGTTCCGCGTCACCGAAACTGGCTGGCTGCCGGCGCTGCTGGGTGGTTTTGCGCCGAATGGCGCGGCCATCGTCGGCAACCAGCTGTACCTGCCGAGCATGAATGTGATTTACCGCATTCCCATCCTGCTGAACGGCAGCGCCGGCATGCCGACCGTCGCCTATCGGACCGCGAAGACCAACCTGTTCGATGCCGTGACGGTATTGCCGGGAAATAAGATCGCGGTGCCGGAAATCACCAACCCGGATACCAACTTCGTGCAGTCGGTGTATCCAGGCACGCCGCCGGCAAGCACGCTGACCACGCAGTTGACGCTCATCGATGCCAGTACCGGACAATTCGTCGACAAGGCGGCATTTCCATCGCATGCGCGGCCCAGCAGCATCACGGTTTCGCAAGGCGCGATGTTCCCTTACGGCTCCGCGATTGTGACCGACGCGATCGGATCCGGCGGCTTGTACCTGGTGCAGAAATAATCCGGGATCGGCCATGAGAAACCGGGGCGAACAAGCCCGGTTTCTCAAATGTTGCAAAAATATCACATATCCAAATGACAGCTTGCCTGGACGGTAATATCACTTAACATAGCTGCAATACACGCGTGCGCCACGACGCACAGGCTAGGATGAGGAGACATATGAACCGCAAGCAGGCACTCATCGTTGACGATTCGAAAACCGCGCAATATTTGCTCAAACGGATGCTGCAGCAGTATGAATTGCGGATCGACGTCGCTTCCTCGGCGGAAGAAGCCCTGGGCTACCTGAGCTACAACTATCCGGCGATCATCTTTCTCGATCAGCAAATGACCGGCATGACGGGATTCGAGGCGCTCAAGACCATCAAGGCCAATCCGCATACCGCGCTGATCCCGGTGATCATGTATTCCTCGCAGAACGACGATCTGTTCGTCAGTCAGGCCATCGCCCTTGGCGCCCAGGGTTTCCTGTCCAAGAGCGCGATGCATCCGGCCAATCTGCAGCAAGTGCTGGAGCGGCTGAATATTCGCAGGAACAACGATAGCGCAGCGCCTGCGCCAGAGGAGACGGCTACGCCGGCCCTTGCGCCGCGCGAAGCAGCCATGCAAGTCGCCGCGGCCAACGACAGGAGCGCCGCCAATCTGGCCGACCTCGACACGGTGCGCATGCAGGTCGGGCGCCTGTTCGAACTGCATGTTGCCGATCTCAAGTCCCATCTCAACGACAGCACGCAATTCATCCTCAAGCGATTGGCCATCACCATCGACAAGGCAGCGAACCGGGAAGTCGGCGTCGTTGGCAATTCCCTGGCCAGCATCAAGTCCATTGTCAGTGCCGCGGTCGCGTCGGAGCGGCGCAGGGGATCGCAGGCAAACCGCGTGCTGCTGGCGGCGGCCATCGCCGTGACGATGATATTCGGCTATATCCTCCTGCAAATGCAGGCCGATGCCGAAGCTTCCTCGAAAAAGATACTGGCCGCGCTGGAAATGAAAAACGCCGATCGCTCGATGATGACTGCCGCTTCCTTCGCCGCCGTGCCGGCGTCTCCAGCGGTTGCGCCCGCCATGGCAGCCGCGCCAGCACCCTCAGCTATCACAGCCACTCCAGTTACCATAGCCGCCTCAGCTACCCAGATCAAAGGAGACGCGGCGCCGCACGCGATCCCGCCGGCCTTGTTGCAGGCGATTAGCTGGGCGCAGCATGCGGATTTTCATTTCGATTATGGCGAATCGCCGCTGAACGGATCGCGCCTGTCGAATTTGCACCAGCTGGTGCAGCTGCTGGCGGAAGGTGGCTACCGCGGACCAGTGGTGGTCAACATCAATTTCGGCAATTTCTGCCTTGACCAGGATGAAACCAGCACGCTGCGCCCGGCGCGCAGCGACGTCAAGCTGAGCAACTGCAAGATGCAAAAAGAGTTGAGCCAGCGGTTTTCCGTGAATGATTACGTGACCCTGCAGTACCAGGCATTCGAAAAGAATGTGGCGCCGTTACAGGATGGCCGCATCAGTATCCGCCTGGTCAGCAATGGCATGAGCACGCCCAGGGTGGAATATCCGCTCATGACGCCGCAGACCACCGCCGGCGAGTGGAACCGGGCCGCGCTTCGGAATAACAGGATTTCAGTGCAGATTCCGAACTGAGCCGTAACTGAGCCGTTAATGCTTGCGCACGCCGGATAGCAGCCCGGCCTTGATCTTGCATGCAAATGCGAGCCTGAGCATTTGCGGGGAACGATCATGGCTGCTTTGGCGTATGCGCTGCGTACCTGTTCAGGCTTGGCTGCGTTCGGCTTGATCTGCAGCCTATCCGCGTGCGGCAGCGGGGGCGGTAACGGTAATCCGGCCGCCGCTGCCGCCAATCAAGCCGAGCCGGCGCCGCAAGGGCAGGCTGGCTTGCCCGCAAGCGTGGCCGCCGCATCGGTCGCCGTCACCCTGGAAGTACCTTCTTCCCTGGCCGCATCGCCTTTTGACGTGGCGCGGCAGCTGGTGGTGCCGCCTGGCTTCGGCATTCGCCTGTGGGCTCGCCTGGATGGCGCCCGATTCATGGCGCACGCACCCAATGGCGATATCCTGGTCTCGCAGCCGGGATCGGGAACAGTATTCCTGCTGCGGGAACGGCCCAATGATGTGCCGCAATCTTTTGAATTCGCCAGCGGCTTGCAAAAACCGCACGACATGGTATTCCATACAATCGGCACTACCATTTATTTATACATTGCCGAATCGAACCGGGTCACGCGTTCGGTGTACCGGAGCGGCGATACGCAGACGGCCGCGCGCCAGACCGTCGTGGCCGACTTGCCGGATGCTTCGAATACTGCGGAACTGCAGGGCAGCTATGCCCATGAATTGAAAAATATCGCGCTATCCCAAGATAACAAATTGTATGTGTCGATCGCTTCTTCCTGCAATGCATGCCTCGAAGATACCCAAAGCGATCCGCTGCGCGGGGCGATCCATGAATACAATGCCGACGGCAGCGGACACCGTTTGTATGCGCGCGGATTGCGCAATGCCGAAGGGCTCGATTTCATCCCGGGCACAAATATACTCTGGGCCGCGGTCAATAACCGCGACAACATTCCCTATCCCTTCAATAATGATGTTGATGGCGACGGTTCCATCGACGCGGGGAAGATCCTGCCGGCATTTGTCGACAGTCATCCGCCGGAACCGTTTACTCGTGTGCGCGATGGCGGTCATTACGGCTGGCCGTTCTGCAATAGTCTTCCCAACGCGACGATGAGCAATCTCGTGCTGGCGCCCGACTTCACCTTGAACCAGAATTCGGCACGCTTTGACTGCGCAACGGCGGACTCTGCCTCGAAAGGCATTCGCGCCCACTCCGCGCCGCTGGGCTTCAGCTTTTTGCAAGACAGCGCCCTGACGCAAACCTATCGTAACGGCGCGGCGGTCGCCTTGCACGGGTGCTGGAATTGCACTAGCCTGCGAGCCGGCTACAAAGTCGTTTATTTTCCTTTCGATGCGGCGAACAACGCCGGAGCGGAAATCGACCTGGTGACCGGGTTCGTTACCGATCCAGATGCCCGCACGCTATGGGGGCGCCCCGTGGATGTGATTGCCGATGCGAAAGGCAATCTGCTGATCTCGGACGATTATGCCGGGGCGATATATCAACTGTATCCCCGCACGCAGTAAATCTGACTCCAAGCCTGACATCGAGCCTGACTCCAAGCCTGATATCGTTCAATGCAAGATCAGGCCGGCTCGCTTATGGCCGCGATGGGCCGCGATGCCGGCACAGGATCAGGACAATGGCAGAGGCTGGAATATGTTTACTTGCCGCGAGGTTTGACCTGCAAATTGTTTTTCACTGATGTCACGCCGGGAATCTTGCGTGCTGCCTCGAGCGCCTTGTTGGCCTGTTCCTGGTTGTCGACGAACCCGGCCAGCGATACCACGCCACGATAAGTGTCGACATTGATGGCAGCAGCTTCACCCACGCCTGCAGTCTGCGCAATTTCAGTTTTTACCCGGGCGGTAATGGAAGCGTCATCAATGACTTGTCCCGTGCCACGCGAGGTTTGAGTAGGGGCGCAGGCGACCAGCCCAAGCGAGAAGGCAATGGAGAGACAGGCAAATAAGTTTTTCATGGCGGCTCCTTATCAAAAACGACCTGGGGGGGAAATTAACCATCTGCAAAATCATTAAAAATAGAATTCTTTGTTGACGGGACTTATCCAATCAAGAAATGTATTTATTTCTATCCTGTTTTTCTATTGTCTTATTGGATACAAGATTCATGCCGACGTTCCCCAATGAAGCGCTTATTTGCAACATGAGAAATATCGGAAGTTCATTTTGAAGTTCACTTCAAATCGGATGGGATCTTCGCAAGCTTGCTCAAGCCGGCGCCGATAACTTTCCATTCTCTATCGTGCGCAGCAATTTCAAGCCAAGACGCCAGGGAAGTAGTTTTTGCTCGATGCGGTTTTTCATTTCGGTCGGTGAAGCACGTTTTGCATCGACCACCACCGAGAGTGCCGCCTGCTGCAATGATACCCGCACCGAGTCATGCTCGACGCCGGCGGCTTTTGCCGACGCCGCCGCGATCAATGCTGCGGTTTTCGGGTCTGGCGCGACCGGCCCGACAAGTTCGTAAAACAGCACGGTATGACCATTCCTGGTGGCGTGGCTGACCACCTGGAAATCATAAGTGGCCGCCACCTTGTCTTCGATGCAGACACCGCATGCCGCCGCCGTCAGCGGCAATGCGGATGCCAGCAGGGCAGCGGCCAGCAGTTGGCGCAAGCTATTTTTTCTCTTGTGGTTTGGCAAAGCGTGATTCCGTATCGATCCAGTGGAAATATTTGACGAGTTGCATCGACTCGGCTTCCGACAGGTTCTGGTTCGGCATCGGTACCTTGTACTTGTCCAGCATGGCCTTGGCATCCGCATCGGTGGTGAGCATTTTTTCAGGGGCCATCAGCCATCTCATCAGCCATTCATCGGTGCGACGTTTGGTCACGCCCAGCACGTCCGGGCCCATCTTGTCGCCCTGGCCCACGGAGTGGCATGCCAGGCACTTGCTCTCGAAATTGAGCTTGCCCTTGATGGCGTCCGGATCGGTCGGCGTGCCGGTGGCAGCGATGTTATGGTGCTCAAGTTCGCCGCCTTCCGGAGCGCCGCCGGCATCGACCAGGCCAATCGCACCTTGTGAGGCGTTGGCGAAATGATGGTCCACCATGATGTACTTGCCGGCTTCGGGGATCATGAACTCGACGATGGCGCCGCTGCTGGAGCCGAGCAGCACGGTTTGCAAGCCGCGCATCTGGTTGTCCGGATTGCCGTCAAACCAGACACGATCGAAAATGGTGCCGACGACATGGAAGCTGGAGGTGTTGCTGGGGCCGACGTTCAGCACGAACAGGCGCACCCGCTCGCCCGGTTTTGCCGGCAGCGGCTTGTTGACCATGCCGTTGTGGACGCCGTTGAAGACGGTATGGGTCGAAGATTTGCTGCGCAGTCGCTCGCTGTCGAGCACGTACAGCGGTTGGCCATTGATCTTCTTGCCGCCGGGATCGGGCTTCAGATAGAACTCGCTCTGGATCACGATATATTCGCGGTCGGCCTTGGTCGGATAGCCTTCGCGCGGTTCGACGATCACCGCGCCGTACATGCCCGAGGCAATATGTTCGAGGATCATCGGCGTGCCGCAGTGGTACATGAAGACGCCCGGATAATTCAGCGTGAACTCGAAGGTAATGGTCTGGCCCGGCGCGATGGAACGGTATTTGTCTTGCGGCGAAATCATGCCGGCATGGAAGTCCATCGAATGCATCATCGGCGCCGTAATCTCCGGCGCCTGCACCGCTTCATCACTACGGTTGGTCATGCTGAAGCGGATCTTGTCGCCAACCCGGGCGCGAACGGTCGGTCCAGGCACCTGGTCGCCGAAGGTCCAGGCGCTGAACCTCACGCCCGGGGCGATTTCGATGATCTTGTGGGTCGTGTCGAGCTGGATGGTCTTGCTCGCTCCTGGAGCCAGGGGCCTGAGCGTGGCATCCATGCTGAGCGCATCGCCGGCAGCGAATGCGCCGGTATGGCGGTTGTTGTCGACGATGGCCGGCGGCCCGCCAAACACCATTCTTCTGGTGTCGTAAGCATCGGCGGCCTTTTGTCCGTCTGACCTGACTGCTTCGGCGGTATTACGGCAGGCGCTCACGCCTATGCTCAGCAGGATTGCCGCAGCCAGCCAGATCAGCGATTCTGCGATGCGGGCTGCTTTGGCATTTATTAGGGGCATTATCGAGTGCATGTCTTCTCCTCCATTGAAGGTGGCGAAGGCGGCGCTAAAACTCAATTTTGACGGTCGCACACCTACATTTCCCGGATTGCGCCAGCGTTCGCGCGATGCGCGACATTGCCTAATATTGCGTCAATTCCGATGACTATTCAATGAGGACCGCCTTGACATGCATCGACTGAAGGGCACTACAGCAGGCGCGCCAGCAAGGCCTTGTCATACTGCGCGTCAAGTGGAATGCGTACGCGATGCCCGCTGCCCGGCGCGACTTCGATGGGACCGCCGTCGAGGTTCTGCATCCGCTCCAGTGTGACCACATGGTTGCCTGCCGGATGAAGAATTTCCAGCCGGTCACCGACAGCAAAACGATTCTTCACATCGACTTCGGCCCAGCCGTCGGCGATCGCCTGGACGTCGCCGACGTAGTGACTGCGATGCAGTTCCGAAACGCCCTTCATGTAGTTCTGGTGTTCCTGGGTATGATGCCGTTGGTAAAAGCCGTCGGTATAGCCGCGGTTGGCCAGGCCCTGCAGCTCGCCCAGCAGGCTGATGTCGAACGGCCGTCCGGCCACCGCATCGTCGATGGCGCGGCGATACACCTGCGCGGTACGCGCGACGTAGTACAGTGACTTGGTGCGGCCCTCGATCTTCAGCGAATCGACGCCGATCTTCACCAGCCGTTCGATATGCTCGACGGCGCGCAAGTCTTTCGAGTTCATGATGTAGGTGCCGTGCTCGTCTTCCAGGACCGGCATCAGCGAGCCAGGGTTGCCGATCTCCTCGATCAGGTAGGGACGCTCGGCCAGCGGATGGCGCGGCATGTCGCCCAGCGCCGAGAAGGACTGGTTGGCTTCTTCCAGCGCCGCCTGGTAATTCAGCTTGATGGTTTCGACCGGAATGCGCGCCAGGTCGCCGCTGGCATCCTCGTTCGCATCCATGACCTTGTAATCCCAGCGGCAGGCATTGGTGCAGGTGCCCTGGTTGGCGTCGCGGTGGTTGAAGTAGCCCGACAGCAGGCAGCGGCCGGAATAGGCGATGCACAGCGCGCCGTGCACGAACACTTCCAGTTCCATTTCCGGGCAGGTCTGGCGGATTTCCTCGATCTCGTCGAGCGACAGTTCGCGCGACAGGATCACCCGCGTCAGGCCCATCTTGTGCCAGAACTGGACGTCGGCCCAGTTCACCGCATTGGCCTGCACCGACAGGTGGACCGGCAGCTCCGGCCACTTCTCGCGCACCATCATGATCAGGCCGGGGTCTGCCATGATGAGGGCGTCGGGCTTCATGGCGATGACCGGTTCCATGTCGCGCAGATAAGTCTTCAGCTTGGCATTGTGCGCAAAGATATTGCTGGCGACGAAAAACTTTTTGCCGCGCGCATGGGCTTCGGTGATGCCGGCGGCGAGCGTCTCGAGCCTGGAAAATTCATTGTTGCGCGCGCGCAGGCTGTAGCGCGGCTGGCCGGCGTAGACGGCATCGGCGCCGAAATCGAAAGCGGCGTGCATTTTCGCCAGCGAACCGGCGGGCAGGAGTAATTCGGGAGCGCGAAGCATGGCGGGGACTGTTCGGGAAACGGGAAAGAGTTGAATTATATCGCCCGGCAGCCTTGGCTCGACATGGATTGCAATCCCGGTTGCTTACGCTTGTTATCTTATTGTCATCTCCTGGTAATAATAAAAACATAAATTTGGCGCGTTGCAGCAGCCAGGAGCGATGGCGCCCGTCATCGCATCTCATTGATCGACATTCAATGCCTCACTTTCATTCCGGAGCCCGCTTCATGAAAAGTATTGTGTCCGTTTCAAGTTCGCGATTGCCATTCCTGCTTCTGCCGCACCTGAAGGTCGGCCGGCACTGGCGCAAGCTGGCAATCGCCGCCTGCCTGGCCGCGCTGTCGGCGCCGGCGGCCGCCGTATCGAATGTCGTCATCAGTCAGGTGTACGGCGGCGGCGGCAATTCCGGCGCCACCTACAGAAACGATTTCATCGAGCTGTTCAATCGCAGCGCTGCGCCGGTCAGCATCCATGGCTGGAGCCTGCAGTACTCCTCTGCATCCGGCGCCTCCTGGCAGGTGACAACCCTGCCCAGCCTGACCCTGCAGCCCGGCCAGTATCTGCTGTTGCAGCAGGCATCCGGCAGCGGCGGCACCACCAGCCTGCCGACGCCGGATGCCGTCGACGGCATTTTCATGTCGTCCACCGCGGGAAAAATCATTCTGGCCAATACCGTGACGCCGGTCAGCGATGTCAGGGCAGCCAGCGTGCTCGACCTGGTCGGTTTTGGCGCCACCGCCAACGCATTCGAAGGTTCGGGACCTGCGCCGGCGCCGTCCAATACGATGGCCGTTGTCCGCGCCGGCAATGGTTGCGCTGACACCGACAACAATGGCGGAGATTTCGCGGTTGCCGCGCCGGCGCCGCGCAACAGTTCCTCGCCCTTTGTGGTGTGCAGCGGCGTCACGCCGCCGGGCGTGCAAACCATTCCGCAAATCCAGGGTTCCGGCGCGAGCAGCCCGTTCGTCGGCACCCGCCAGACCACGGAAGGCGTCGTCACGCACAAGGTCAGCAACGGCTTTTACCTGCAGGATGCCGGCGGCGACGGCAACCCGGCTACCTCGGATGGCATTTTCGTCTTCACCGGCGCGGCGCCGACGGTGACTGTCGGCGACAAGATCCGCCTGACCGCCAACGTCGCCGAATTCAATGCCGGCAACCCGGAACGCACCGTCACCCAGCTTTCCGGCGTGAGCGGGTTGACCGTGCTGGCGAGCGGCCAGGCCATTACTCCCCTCAACCTGACGCTGCCGCTCGCCCACGCCGATCATTTCGAACGCTACGAAGGCATGCTGGTGAGGTTTGCCGCGGCGCTGACGGTCAGCCAGAACTATTTCCAGGGCCGCTATGGCCAGGTCACGCTGTCCGCCGGCCGCCTGGAAAAACCGACCAACCGCTATCGCGCCGGCACGCCCGAGGTGATCGCCGCCACCGCCGCCAATGCCGCCAACATGATCGTCCTCGATGACAACCGCAGCAGCCAGAACCCGAATCCGATTCCCTACATCGGCGCCGACAACACGCTGCGCGCCGGCGACACGGTATCGAACCTGACGGGCGTGGTCGATTTCGGCCTGATCACCAACAACAATCCGGGCCCGACCGCCTACAAGCTGCAGCCCACGGTCACGCCGGCTTTCATGCGCGTCAACCAGCGCACTTCGGCGCCGGCGCTTGCCGCCGGCGACATCAGGGTGGCCAGTTTTAACGTCCTGAACTTTTTCACGACTTTCGGCGATGGCAAGACCGCTGACGGGCAAAGCGGCCAGGGCTGCCGCGAGGGCGCCGTGGTCAGCGCCGCCAAATGCCGCGGCGCCGACAACCTGCAGGAGTTCCTGCGCCAGCGCGCCAAGATCGTGAGCGCCATGGCCGCCATCAATGCCGACGTGTTCGGCCTGATGGAAATCCAGAACAACGGCGATGTCGCCGCGACCAACCTGGTCGAGGCATTGAATGCCGTGGTCGGCCAGGGCACCTATGCCGTAGTGCCCATGCCGCCCGTGGCTGGCGCCACGGGTGAGGATGCGATTCGCGTGGCGATGATCTACAAGCCCGCCAAGCTCAGGCTGGTCGGGGAAGCGCTGGCGGATACCGATCCGGTGAACAACCGCCCGCCGATGGCGCAAGCCTTCTCTTCCTGGAACGGCAAGCGTTTTTCGGTGATCGTCAACCACCTGAAGTCGAAGAGCAGCTGTCCGGCTCCGGGTAGCGCCGATGCCGACCGCGGCGATGGCCAGGGCTGCTGGAATACGACGCGCGTCACCCAGGCTAGGCGCCTGATCAGTGCCCTGATTCCGCGCGTGCAGGCCGCGGCCAAGGATCCGGATGTGCTGGTGATCGGCGACCTCAACGCCTATGGCGCGGAAGAACCGGTCAACGCGCTGACCGCTGCCGGCCTGGTCAACCAGATCGAGCGCTTCGTGCGTCCATCCGCGCTGCCGTATTCGTACGTGTTCGATGGCGAAGCCGGCTATCTCGACCACGCGCTGACGACCGCATCGCTAAGCGCGCAGGTGGTCGGCCTGACCGAGTGGCATATCAATACGGACGAGCCGTCGGTGATCGACTACAACACCGAATTCAAGCCGCAAGACCTGTACAGCGCGACGCCGTACCGCTCGTCGGACCACGACCCGGTCGTCATCAGCCTGGACCTGGAGAACAAGGGCGCCTACATGCGCGACAAATCCTTCGCCACCAGCTCGGCCTCGACGTTCAACCGGGCGACGCAGACCACCACGGGCAAGTAAGAAGCCCGGGGCAGGAAGGTTGCAGGCAAGCCCCGCAAGGGCTTGCCTGTGTTTATTGTGAAACCGGCAAGCCTTCACATATAATCGCGTTTTCATTTTAACAATGGACTGCCATGAAAAATCTTGTCGCCCTGTTTCTTGCCTTGTGCATCACCGCCTTTGCCCATGCTGCTCCCGATGAGGAGCGTTACCTGCTCACCGTCGCCAATCTGCAAAAGATCAATGCGGTCAAGGCTGACCTGGAAAAAGCCAAGGTCAGGCTGGATGACGATGATGACGGCGATGGCAAGGATGGCGGCAAGAGTGCCGCGCAACTGGCGCGCGAGCTGGATGCCAATCCGAAGGTGAAGGCGGTGCTGGCCAGGCATGGTCTCAGCAGCATGGATGCCGCCCTGAGCATGAATGCCATCGTGACGGCGGGTATCTATCTGATGTTCGAATCCAGCATGGACAAGAAAAAAGCGGCGGCCCTGTACGCCAGCTACCCGAAAGAGCGCCAGGCGAATATCGAACTGCTGCGCAAGAATCAGCGACTCCTGAAATAACCTAGCCTTTGGCCGCCTGCACCATGCATTTCGACAGCTTGTCGAAATGGAGCAGCGCGGCATGCGTCAAGCCGATTTGCTTGCGTCGCGCATCTTCTGTATCCGTCAGCATGATCCAGCCTTTTTCGCGCATGGACTTGAGCCGGCCATGGATCGTGGCCGGCGAGCCGAACTCTTCTTTTGCCATCATGTCGCGGACTGACAGTCGCTCCTTTTCCTGCGACGTGCGTGCGACCAGCGCGAGAATGCGCTCTTCGAGGGGATCGAGTGGCGGCAAGGCCGGCAAGCCGCGGATGGCTTCCGCCAATTGCAGAAAACGCAAGTAGATGTCGGCAGGGCGTGTGGTTTTCTTCATTCCTTGCGAGAACAGTGTTAATGTCTGCGCTGGCAACCTTGCCAATGCAGGCCTTCTTGCCGAAGGCAATTATCGATTCCGGATTTATTTTACGTTAAAAAATGCAGTCATGATTTCGTCGCTGAAGCTCCATGCGTCGATGGTTGCCGGTTCAGCCATTCTGTTTCTTCTCGTCTTCCTCGCCAACGAATGGCTCTTCAACAGTGCGCACTTCGAATTTGTCCGCGGGATGAACTGGATTTACCTGCCCGCCGGCATGCGCCTGCTTTGCACGCTGCTGTTCGGCGGCGCGGGCGCGATCGGCGTGCTGATTGCTTCGTGGATCACCTGCGTCTTTTATTTCTTCCCCGATGATCCGCTGCGTTCGTTCGCCGGCGGCATTGCATCTGCTGCGGCGCCGTACCTGGTCTACAAGATGGCGCAGCGCCTGTACGGGCTGCAGGCCTCGCTGGTCAATCTGAACGGACAGCGCCTGCTGCTGCTGAGCCTCGCCTATTCCATCGCCAACCCGTCCTTGCACCATCTCTGGCTGCTGTTGCGTGGCGATGCCGTCTCATCCGGCTACTTCGTCATGGTGATCGGCGACCTGCTCGGCACGCTGGTCGTGATTTATACGATGAAGCTGATGCTGTCAGTTTTTCCGAGCCCGCCGCGGGATGGTCAAAATCGGCCGCCGTCAGCCTGATGGGCCGCGCGGCGCCGGTCAGAAATTTTTGACGGGCTACCGAATCGATCAGCGGCTGGTTGGCGATATAGGCGCGCAGCCGTGCGCGATCGCCTGCATTGACGGCATTGAATCGGCTGCGCAGGGAGGTATCGGAAATGAAGGCGATATATTCCTCATCTTCGACGTGGAATGAAAACCACAGTCCTGCGGTAGGATCAGCAACGCTCATGTGCTATTTCCGTTTCAAAGAAACATGGCAAAAGATTCCTCCACAGGGAATCATGCGGTGCAGCCAGACCATGCTGCTGCGCTGGCCTGTCTGCCGATGGATATGGCTGCATTGCCATATGAGTAACCGCTATAAATTGTAGATCAATGTAGTTGGGATGTATAGCTGGTGGCGGACTTTTGCGGAGCCGTGGCAAACCTGGGTGCTTATTTTTTAGGCAAGATTCGGGCGGCTTTCAGGCAGCCTGGCGCCACGCAGTAACGCTGGCCGGAGCGGCTTTGCGTGACTTCGCAAGTGACATGGGACAGCTGGCCTTCCGCCAGCGGCCTGGCAAGAATCTTGTAGGTGTCGATGTCGATGCCTTGCCGGGCGGGTAGGGCGAGTTTGCGCTGCCGCCCTTGTAGCGAGCCAGCATATGACCAGCGATCGATCACATGCACTTGCCGCCATTGTGCAGTCGTTTCAACAATGCCGATCGGTCCGGCATAAGGCCAGACCGCCGCATCCAGCTGTTCGAGCGCCAGCAGCAGGCGCTGCCGGTGCGCCTGCCTGGTTTCGCGACCGATGCAGGCGCCGCGGCAGCGGCCGATCTGATGCGCGAAGCAGGCGCGCCCGTGCGTGGCCGTCTCCAGGCCCAGCAGGGCGGGGCATAACTGGTGCCGGCGCACCAGCGCGTGCAAGCCTTGCCCGGCTTCCCCGCGCGAGGCAAACAAGCCATACAGGCTGGCCGATGCGCCGGCATCGGCCTCGCTGCGGCCGACGACCTGCGGATGGTTGCCGCCATCTTCCAGGCACAGCGCGAACGATTCACCGCAAAACTTCAGCAACACATTGTAGGCCGGCTGATGGCGCTTGATCAGCTGCGATTCCAGCAGCAGGGCGCCAATTTCACCTGCCGTGCGCACGAAGTCGATCCGTCGGGTTTGCGCGAGCATCGCCATTTCTTCCGGCGTGCGCAAATGCGCCAGCACGCGCGAGCGCAGGTTGATGCTCTTGCCGATATAGATGGGCAGATCATCCTGATTGCGGAAAAAATACACGCCCGGCGCAGCCGGCAAGGCCGCCAGGCTGGTGGGGTCGATATGCGCGGGATATTCGAAATCCTCCGCCGGCCGGGACGGCATGATCAATCCGACCGAGGTAATTCTGGGACGCATGCAAACAGGCTCTCACTATCAAACGAGCGGCGCTCCATGACCTTCTGCGCAGAGCCCCGTTGTTCTCTAGATGATTTTCTCGCGGAAAAGTTTCCGTGTGCAGGCTACCCGCCTGGCCGCTCAATCCAGACCGTTCATTCCAAGCCGCTTATTTCAAGCCGCTTATTTCAAGCCGAGTTGTGCCAGCGACAAGCCTATCTTCCATGCCAGATTCGCATAACCTTCGGTCGTTGGGTGGATTTCATTGATCCAGTCGCCGCTCTTCCCTGGCGTGTTCAGCGCGGCGGCCTGAATTGTTTTGCGGGTATCCACCACATGGATGCCGTTTGCCGGATCATTCAGGGCAAGCAAGGTGGTGGCGACAGTATCGAACAGCAGTTTCGTCACCGGGATGTGCAAGGCTTCCGGTGCGCCGATTTTTTGCAGTGCCGGCAGCAGCCAAGGGCCTGCGGCCGGTATTCCCATGAAGCTTGCCGGCGCATTGCGCGGGGTCGGATAGTCATATGTATGCAGGACGATGGGCGTGCCGGCATTGGCAGCGGGACCATGCTGGCGATACTGGAAAATCTGCCGGAAGTTCGCCGTGATGTATGCGGTCAGGGCATTCAGTCTGGCCCAGTCGATATAGGCGCGCGCATCGTGTGCATCGCCCGTGGCGGCAGGCCGCAATACCAGCGGGCTATTGCTGTCGTAATCGTATAGCGCGTCGATGATGTCATTGCCGCCGCCGCTCAGCAGGATGGCATCATATTTCTGCGAACGCATTTCAACAAAGAACCCGCCATTCCTGAAAAAATCTGACATCCGGCGGATAGTGTCGCCTGAATAGGCGTAGTTGACGACCAGCGAAGGCGCGTCGAAATCCAGCTGTTGCAGGATATTCGAAGAAGGCACGAGGTTCAGCTGGCTCCAGGAAAACCACGAGTCGCCTTCGGCCAGTATGCGGATTGCATAATCGCCGAACGAGATCAGTTCGTCGGGATTCAGTTGCACGTTGACGACGCGGGGTTGCGGCATGTATGACTCCGGCCGCCTGCGGCGGCTCGTTCCTGGATTTGTATTGATCTTGCACCGGCAAATTGATGCCCTGGTTAAAGTACAGCAGTGATGCTGACTTGAATTGAGGAAAAATAATATGCTCTCTTAAAATTGCTTTTTGTGCAATCCTGGTGTCAGCATGGACCGGACAGTGAAATTGACGCTGCGAGTAAAGAAAGCAAAAGAGCTTCGTCGGCTCAGAAGCGGCCGGCTGGCTTACAAGCTTGCGCTTCCGCTTTTGTGCTGCCATTCGTGCTGGTTTGGTACAGCGCGGGAATCCTGGTAATGGCATATTCGGCTGCCGCCTGACGCACCTCATTGCGGTCGCCTTCGAAATGCCTGGTTTCGGAAAACACCCGAGGGGTATCGTTCATGCGGAAAGCCCAGGCAAAACATACCGTCCCCGCGGGAATATCGCCATCGCCATTGGTGGGCCCGGCTACGCCGGTATTGGCAACCGCCACATTGGCTTCGCTGATCCGCAAGGCGCCATGCACCATTTCACGGGCCACTTCTTCGCTGGTCAGATTGCAGCGATCAATGGTTTCCTTTCTTACTCCCAGGATATGCATTTTCGCTTCCGGCGAATAAGTGACATACCCGGACTTGAACCATTTTCCGCATCCCGGCAAGTCCGCCAGCGACCCTGCGATCAAACCGGCTGTGCAAGACTCCGCCGTCACCACAGTCAGGTCGTGGAGGTCAAAAAACTCGGTGGCTGATTGTAAAGTTTCCATCGCAAATAAAGAATGACCGAAAGACAGCAGAGAGGTTCATGGCAAATTGCTACCTTGTAAAAAGGCAAGCCGCATGCCATTGGATGGGCGGGAGAAGAACGAACTAAGCGCGGTCGTTTGGGTCGAATGCAGGAATTGCAATTTGTGCAATATTGGTTTGTGCAATATTGGTATTTCTTTCCAGTCAGAGGATATTTACATGAACGCCCTTGCCAGCAAGCTTTCGCCATCCATCACGAACATGATCCGCGTGGACCATACCCATGTCCTGTCGAATTTTCACCAGTATGATCCTGAAGCCAGCGATGGCACCAGGCAGGCCCTGGTGAACCAGATTTGCCTGGCGCTGGAAATCCATGCGCAACTGGAAGAAGAAATTTTCTATCCCGCCATGCGCGCGGTGGCGGGAAATAATGAGGTATTGAACAAAAGCGCCCCGGAGCATGACCAGATGCGCCAGCTGATTGGTCGTCTGCGTGACATGACGCCCGCCGACCTGACGTATGACAGCACGTTCATGGATCTGATGCGAGACGTCATGCATCATGTCGCGGATGAAGAAACGGTCTTGCTGCCGGAAGCCGAGCGCTTGCTGGCCGACCGCCTGAATGAACTGGGCGCCCAGATGACCAAGCGTCGGCTGCAGCTGGCCGCGCCCCACACAGGGGAAATCGCGATGAACACGATGCGCACCATGCCGGCCAGCTCGATGCTGGTGGCTGCCGGCGCCTTGCTGGCGGGAGGCTATCTGTTCAAGCGCTCGCGCGGATGGCACTTCCGGCAACCAGGCAGTCTGGGTCATCGCCGCTGAAACCCACACGCTGAAACCGTCACAATGGCGGCTGCGAAATAAGCGCCAAATTCAACCAGGCGGCAAATTTAAGCAGCTGTTCCAGTCAAGTCTGAGGGTCAAGCCTGAGTGCGGTCCATATCCGCAATGGTTTCGCGGCCGCGCTCGGTCAGGTCGAGCGTGCCTGTTGCGGCATTGCGGACGATATGGCCCTTCTTTTCCAGGAAGGTCAGCACGCCGGCATCGAGCTGCGCCGCAGGATTGCCGGAAACGGCGCGCAAGCCATCCACGCAATTTTTCACGAACAGGGTTTGCTTGCCCTTGTCCGTCAGGAGCAGCTTGCCCGATTTGTCATGCGTAATGTACTTCAAGCCGGACAGCCGCTTGGTATTCCTTGCCACGCAGGCGCTGGGACGGCCGCCCCTGGGCGATGCCAGGAGCTCCGTCAGGGCGGCGTATTCATCAATGGTCAAAGCGTCGT
This sequence comes from Oxalobacteraceae bacterium, assembly GCA_003537575.1. Lineage (GTDB taxonomy): Bacteria > Pseudomonadota > Gammaproteobacteria > Burkholderiales > Burkholderiaceae_D > Paucimonas. The sequence continues at coordinate 115,635 of DPRS01000049.1, read as the reverse complement.
TCATTCATTTTCCTTGCAATTAAAAACGTTCATGGTCCTGCACATAGCGCCACTGTCCCGCCTTTAGCCCGGCCATGGGCAGTCGCCCCAGACGGATGCGCCGGATGGCAAGCGGCGTCAGGCCGACCTGGGCGCAGGCATGCGCGATCAGTCCGGGTGGCGGCGCCTTGACGGCAAAGCGCAAGCGGGTCTCACTCTGCCAGCTGACTTTCATTGGCGGCAAGATTTTGCCCTGAAAGCTCAGGCTGCGGTTAAGCAGCGCCAGACCGTCAGGTAGCAGATCTCCTGTCACGTCGACGAGTATTTCATGTTCGATGCGCAGTGCGTCTTCCGTCAGCTTGCGTATCACCCGCCAGTCCTGGGTGAATACCTGCAAGCCGCTTTCTTCGGCTTCCAGCGGCGCCGGAACCGACAGACCGGCCAGATGGCGTTTCAGCAAACGCATGTTTGATCGGTCATCCTCGCTGCGATTGTCCGCAACGAGGAGTTGCACGGCGTCCTCTGCAGCCATGCCGGCCGGCTTGTGCAGCAAGAAGGTCGACGCTTGCATCGGCGTCGCCACAGCGCCGGGCAGCAGTGCGATCTGCGCCTGGGACGCCACCCGAAAGCCGGGCTCTTCCACGATGTCGCCATCGACCTCGACCCAGCCGCCCTCGATATAGTGCGTGGCTTCCGCGCGCGAGCAATGAAAGCTCTCGGCAACGCGCTTGGCAAGGCGAACGGTGTCTTCTGTCATGGCATTGCCTGAAGTGAGGAAAAACCTCCATTGTAGCCAGCCAGGACAAGGTGCGCTCCGCAATCTTCAATCTTCAATCTTGCAACACCCTTTATCCACGCATGGCGTAACTGGTGTACTCTGAGGCATGCATCATGAAGACACCATCCGCTTAAGCGGTCCGTTCCGTCTCCACGATTCGCTGGGGCGTACCTGGGATATCGGCGGCATCCGCATCTTCGATGAAGGCTACGGCATCATCGATGTCTATGTCGATTTTTCGGCATCGATGGAGGGCGAACCCTTGCACGAAGATGTGCAGGTCATCCGGCAAATTTTATCCAGGCTGCGTACGCTCGGTTACAGCGGGCCGGATTTCGGGCCCGGCGATCCCGGCCTGCAGGATGACAGGCTGATCGTGCTGGAGGCCCCCGAGGCATTCGCGGCATTTGCCGCCAGCTGGGGCTGGAAAAACCTGGCGGAGGAATATGCCGACGAGTACGAGGAGGCATCCATGCCGCAGGAACGGCTGAATGACTCTGGTGCGCGTGACGTATTCGATGCCCTGATGCTGAAGCTGCGCGGGAAACCGTGAGTTTTCATGATTTTTCAGGCGTTTTGCGATACGGCTGCCCGCGCGCCATCTTATTCCGGTTGCCGGTGCAAGCTAAAGAACCTCAGCATTTCCTTTGCCGCATGCGGCCCCTTGGGATCGGTATATGAACCCTGGCTGCTGCCGCCTGACCATGCGTGAGCGGCGCCGTGAATGATCCAGTGTTCGGCAATCGCCTTGCCAGTATCGTCGTAGTGGACCGTCCTGGTGTAGTTGCGGCCATGGGGAACCTGGCCGGTTTCCACCTTGAGCCTGGATGCTTGTGCGCCGGATGATGGCGCCGCGTTGCCTGTGGTTTCCGGCGTATCCGCCACGCATTGGGCAAGCGCCTGTTCGCCGTTGCATGGATTGACCGTCTGATCGCGGTCGCCGTGAAAGACGATGACCGGCATGCCTTTGCGTAAGCCGGTGCCGCCAGCGCGTATGCCCGTTTTGCCGCCGCGCATAGCCGCAAAAGCAGAAGGCAAATCATGCGCGGCGCCTGCTGGCAAGCCGGAATGAATGCCAACAGCCGCATACAGCTCCGGATAGTTATCAGCGATGATCGCCGCCATTGCACCGCCGGCTGACAGCCCCGCAACATACACGCGCCGCCTGTCCACCTTGTAGTCGGCCATGATCTTGCGCGTGATATCGGCAATGATCGAAGGCTCGCCGCGGTCACGTTGCTGCTCGCCGGATTTGAACCAGTTCCAGCAGTTGGAGATGTTGGCACCCTGTGCCTGACCGGGATAGACGACAAGGCAATTATTTTCTTCCGCAACCTGGTTCATGCGCGTGCCGGCAGCAAAATCATCGGGATTCTGCTTGCAACCATGCAGCATGACGATCAGTGGCAATTCTTCCTGTCCGGTATATCCGCTCGGGATATACAGCTTGTAGGCGCGGGTGCCCGCACTGTTGCTGCAGGAGCCTGCCAGGAATTGTCCCGGCGCCGCATCGACAATGGCATCTTCGACCGGTTGTGCCATCGAGTTTCCTTGCCACTTTCCACCGGCCAGCTTGCGCAAGCGAGACAGGATATCCGTGCCGCCTGGCATGCCTGCCGGTTTCGCTTCCGGTGCAGGGTTGATGTCGCGCAGCGTGCCTGCATCCGGCCTCGCTGGTGCCGTCCAGTCGAAATGCGGCATGCCGCCGGGCATGTCCGCGCCGTGCAAGGCGCGCTGGATGGCTGCGGTCGCCGCCATAGGGCCTTGAGATTGCAAAATGCGGGTAGCTTCGCGCATTTGCGCGAGCATGGTGTCGTCTAGTCTCATGAAACTCTTTCAAAGATAATGTGTTAATGAATCCGTCCAGCCAAGGCAGCCTTGACGGCGGTGCTGGCGTGCAAGGCACCCAGCACGGTGACGGAATCGATCGTGGCCAGGGCCAGTTCAGGCGTGACATCGTTGCCGATGCTGGCCAGCCCCAAAACCTGTATTTGCAAGGTGTGTCCTGCGGCGCGCACGGCTTCCAGGTCGGCGCGGGAATAATGCTGAAGGCCAAGCACCAGGCTCTTGCGTGCCACGGTTTGCTTGACGACCTCTGCATGGGTTTGCAACTGATTGCGGATGGCTGTGCGGATCAGGTCGGTGCGGTTCGAATAAAACCCCTCCTGCACCAGCAAGTCGATTTGCCCAAGGTCGATCAAGCCGAGGTTGATCGTGATTTTTTCCGATTCACTAACTTTGACGGATTTTTCTTGCGCAATCATTTGTTGCCTCTTTGAATAATAAAGAAACTTCTGAAGGTAAAAATCCATCCAAAAAGCATCCATAAGCCATCTATATGGATGGTATGACTTGGGAGGCGTAAGAAAGTTCACCGATGCGAATAGTTGCGCCACTGTGCTAGGGAAAAAATTGCAAGGGACCTCAAGCAGGTAATTTCCTTAGAGGAAAAGCAAGCATCCCATCGTGACAAAGAAATACGGGTTTGCCGGAAGATTGCGACCGTGCGGGTCCACGATCGCAATATGATCAATGCGCCCTAACGCGGCACAATGGCAAACTGCGGTTCGGTCGAGTAGTCGGCTTTCAACTGCCGCTGATTGAATTTATTCCACGCAGTATCGGCATTCATGATGCCGGCATCCCTGGCGTAGGCAAGTGCCGGCTGCATGTTGGCAGGGAAGCCCGTCGCCGAGGTAGGGTATCCAATCATGGCGCCGCCAACCATCGGCGTCCCGGTTTCTGCCTGGATGACACCCGCCATGGCTGTGCTTGCGCAAGGAGCCGCCAGCAGCGCGGGGCTGACGCTCGCCTGATATGCCTGGGCATAAGTGGTGTACAGCGGGCTGGCATTTGTCGTTCGCAAGTTGAATGCATAGATCGAACCCATTACCCAGCAATATCCCGGGTCGGTCATGCGTCCCACTGAAAATTTGGCTTTCCACGCCAGCAATGCCGGCGTCCCGGGAAAGCCTCGTTCCGCCGCATGGCCGATAACGGAAGTAAAGAAATCATCCTGCCAGGGGGCGATCCCGGTTTCATTGTTGTAGGCGAAGGCATAGCTGTGAATTAATGCGCCAAATACATTCGCACCAGGATTATGCGTGTAATTGGCATTGAACCAGGCCAGATTGTTGGCCAGGATATGATTGATCTGACCCTTCATGGGATCGCTGTCGGGAAGAATGTAGGCCGCATCATAAAGATTGCGCAGAACCCATGCCTGCCCCCTGATCTGGCTGGAATACACCAGCCCCTTGCCATACTCGCGATAAGCCGGGACACCGCTGCCCACGCTCCACATGGCATAGAACTGCAACTCCTCCAGGTGATAATGCTCGCCTGTAAGCAGGTAAGGCAGATAGCTGAAGGCCGGTTGATGATCGGTATCCGCCACGTTGGGGTTGCTGCACCCCGCAACGCAAGCCGGCATGGATTCCTGCCGATTCGCAACCGGGTTGAATGAATCGCTGGTCGCCGGATACAAGGTCATATAAGGGTAGTCCGCCAGGCTGATAGGCCGGCCTGTGAGCCTGTCCCGGTAGTGCGTCGGCCAGCTTCCCGCCAGATCGCCCATCGCCAGCGTCAAATCCTTGGCGCGCCTGTCCATGCTCAGGATCGTCATGGCCCCCCAGGCTGGAATCAGGCCGATATCGGGACGTCCGCCGGTGGTCGGCATATAAGCCGTGGCAATGCCATTGCCCATGGGGCCGGTCGGCGCCGCATCGAAAATCGATTTGAAATAGGACAGGCCTGATTCCGAAATGGCGATGCTCTGGTCGTAATTCGGCACGGCCCTGGAGGCAATCAGGTAGGCCGTGCTGTGCCTGAGGTGCGCTTGCGGCGCCGTCCCCCACCAGAATGACTTGCGCCAACGGGCATGATGGTAATGCGTCAGAGCAGTCCTGGAATAAGCCGGCTGTCCGCCAACCGTCACCTGCACGTCGTAGGTAAAGTCTTGCGGGTTCGGCTCGTAAGCCCAGCCATTTTCAATGATGACATCGACCTTGGCCTTGCCGAGGCCGGCGTAGGAGCGGATTGCAAAACGGGCAGTCAAGTGGGGATGCGCGACGCCGCCTGCAGTCTTCAAGGGAGCGGCAACAATCCATTCGTTGACATGCGGCCCGGCGAGCCAGGGCGCGGCAGTCCCGCCATTGAGCAGCGTCGCGGCCGAAGCAGTGTACGTCGTTCCGCCCATGTGGATGCTGACGCTGGCTTCGAATCCGCTATTAAGCAAATCGGTCATGGCCATCGCCGGCGGTGCTGCCGAATAAGGATTGGTCTTGACCAGCTTGATCGTCTGCGGCTGCCCGGCAGACAGTTGCGGCAGTACTGTGGATATCACGGCATGGCGCAGCGAGCCGTCGGTATGGTGCGCCTTGACATCGACTTGCATATTCAGTGCCGTGCCATCCGCGAGCGTGCCGGTGATGGCTTCGCCGGAGCCGACTTCTCCCTGGACAAAGACCTGGCCAAACGTGATCGGCACCAGCGTCTGCGTGCCCGCGCCGGTGCTCTCCACCTGCAAGGCCGTGATCGTGGCGCCGATCGGCAAACTGGTGGTGGTGGTCGTGGTGGTCGTCGTTGACGTGGTCGCCGTAGTCGCCGTGGCCGGTGCGCCCGAGCCGGAATTGATGTTCAGCGAAGCGACGCCGCCGCTGCCTCCACCTCCCCCGCCGCAGGCAGCCAGCAAGACGCCCGCAATGGAAATACAGGAATACAAAAACATTGCCCCGGCTGGCTTATGCATTTCGCTTCGTCTCCCTGCCTTAAGGCAGGAGCAAAGCGCTCCTGCATTTGAAATTGTTGTTNNTTGTTGTTGTGCCCGCCTAATCCCGCGCGCCAAGCGCATTTGTCGTCCGTGCCGCGCTGCCGGCCAGGTGGCGGTATCGCGGCGTGCCGATGATCGCGATATTGCCAGCCAGCGCCGGCACGCGAGGCCGGTACGCAAGATCGATCTCATTAAAATTCAGCGTGGCGAAATTGGTGCCGCGGTAATCCCTGCCGGCATTGCCGCTCGGGCAGTAGCCGACGAATGCATTGGCATCCACGGTCTTCGTGCCGGGCGCGCCATTGTTGATGAAAAACGGAAAAAGCGGGTGGCTGGCATCGTCATAATACTTGGCCAATGCAACGAAAGTATTGTGCTCGACGGTCAGCCCCCAGGCACGCGCCGGGTTGGCGCTTTCCACGCCAAACGTCAGCGAGGCGCCATTCGAATTGTTGCCGGAGTAGCCTTTGACAAAAATATTGTTGCGCGCCACCAGCACACCGCCATCAGGCACATCCAGAAGATAAGTCTCGGTCTGTGCTCCGGACGCGGCCCGGCTGCCTGCAAGGTAACTGCCTTCGACCACCGTCCGTTGCGCCCGCGACTTCAGCGCATGCCCATAGTAGGAGTCATGGCTCCAGGAGCCCTTGACCATGAAGGTGTAATTCGGATCGGTCTTGCTGGCGTTGATGTAGGCATTATGCTCCGGGCCGTTGCTGCCGCCATTGCCGTCGAGTTCAACGTTTTCCAGCAATAGCGTGCCGGTATTGTTACTGGTGGCGAAAATGCCATTAACCTGATGCCGCTTGAAGCCGGCAATCCTGACGTTGCGCAAGGTCAGGTTGGCTGTGCCGTTCACATAGACAGCCGCCTTGCCGAGATTGCCGCCTGTCGGCGCGTCGACAATATCGATATTCTCGATCGTGATGCTGGAGGAAGGCGCGACCAGGGTGTCGCTGGCATCGATGCGTCCGCCGATGTAAATCAGCGATTGGCCATAGTTGGAATTCGAAGCCCCGGTCGGCGGATTGACGATGACGGGGCGCTTGCCGTCGACAGTGACGCCACGGATCGTGATATTGGCCGGCACGTCGACGCTGCCGGCATTGAAGGCTGCATCGTTGGCGACATTCGGGCCGATATACATCTGCATGGTGGCGCCGCTATACACCGCCGGATAAATCTCGAATACGTCGCCATCCCGCCACTGCGTATAGGGCGTGCGGCGGAAAGGGCCGACTGCGGGATCGCCGCCATCCTGGCTATTGGGCCTGGAATAACCTGCATCGCCGCCAAGGCTGGTGTACGTGGCGATCACGACGCCGTTGCGGATTTGCTTCATCATCGGCGTGCCCGTGCCGGCAGGAGCCGCCTGCTGCCTGATCGTGTCCGGATTCCAGGTCCATTGCGCCGGATAGACGTTGGCGCTGCAAAAGTCGATGCGATAGCTGGTGGGCGCAGAATAGACGTTTGCCTCATTATCGGGCACTGTCGTGGTTGACGAGGTTGATGTGGTGGTTGCCGATACTGCGGTCGTCGAGGTTCCGCCAGCGTTGCCTGCACCGGCGGATGCGGACAGGCTGACACTGCCACCGCCGCCGCATGAGAGCAGCGACAAGGCCAGCATGGGAGCAAGCAGAACATGCTTGTGCTTCACAAGATATCGAATCGGGATCATCATGGTTTTTATTTCTTGTCCCTGAAGCTGCCTATTACAGCTTATCTTTGCCTGCCCGGATATCCCATATTTATGGGATATGGCTTATGGCAGATGCCGGCATGAGATGGTCGCCACTGCGCTGCCAGGCTCCGATAATTAGTGCAGTGCTGATGATTTACTGCCGTTGAAACCTCTTGAATTTATAATTGTTGTACAAAACCATACAATTAATTTTCTTCAGGGAAATATATATGCGCATTTTTATCACGCTGTTGATGGCGGTATTTTTTTCGGGCCCCGCTGCAGCTGCCACAGCTGAAGAAGACGTCGCACGCTACGTGCAGATTTTTAGCGGGGAAACCAGTGCTCATCAGGAAGCCGTCGAATCGCTTGCCTGGATGGGGATGGCCGATACGCGGGTGTTCGACGTCATTGAACGCCGCCTGCTGGACGAGGCGCAGAAAGCGCGTGACGACAGAGACGAGAAAAACCGCGTTGCCCGTTACATCCGCGCGCTTGGCTTTTCCGGTCAGCCCAAGTATGTGCCTACCATCGAACGGTTTCTGGCAGACCGCGTGTATGAGCGATATGCCAGAACCGCGCTGGACGATCTGCCCGATTACGAGAAGTGGAATCCCCTCATTGCCAACCGCGCGAGCTTCGATCCCAGGTACAGCGATGACGTCAACCGGATTTTGAACATGCTGCGCTCGGACGATCCATGGCTGAAGCGGATCGCTGCCAAAAGAATCTATTTCGCCCACCGCGACGAAGTGCTGCTGGAATCGCTGGCAACAGAGCTGAAAACAGCTTACATGAAAAGCGATCGCAGGTATGTCGATGCCACGGCATGGATGGTAAAAGCCCTCGGCAGTGCAAAACACCCGAAGCACCGTCCATTGATCGAGGAAGTGGCAGCCAGGTCGACCGAGTCGAAAGTCGTCAGCTACGCGAAAAAAGCCCTGGAATCCTACTGATGCTTCCGATTTGCCGCCGCTGCAGGCTGCGATGGCTTGGCAGCGGCTGGCGGCAGATGTCTGGCTCAGCGCCTCGCGAGAATTTCCTTCTGTAATTCCAGGTAGCGCGGCAGTCTTTCGCCGCCAAGTTCCACTGCGCGGCGGATGGCAGCCGTCGCTTCCGCCGTTTTTCCCTGGTCCAGCAGTGTCTGGGCCATGTTGTTCCAGCCATCCGCATAACCTGGGTGCTGTCTTGTCAGTTCCCGATAGGCCCGCAAGGCGGCATCGAGACGCCCCAGTGCATACGCAGTGTTGCCCGCGCCGAGCAGCAGGGTGGCATGGCGCGGCCATTTTTGCAGGCCCGTTTCATACGCTGCTTGCGCCGCTGCCGGGGCGGCCAGTTCCATCGCCATTACCGCCGCCGCATACGAGCCTGGATCGGCCGTGGCGGGCAGTTGCGAGGGCGGCAAGGTCAGCATGGCCCAGTAGCCGGCGCGCTCCCAGGTGCGCTCGAAGACGTACAGCGACATTTCCATATCCCGGCTGGGACCGGAGTGCAGTCTCACTACATTGCGGTTGCGGTCAAAGCCCGTCACAACCGCGTAATGCCATACCGGGAATAGCGACAGCGAAAGATTCTGTAGGACGATGGCGGGATGGCCGGCGGCGACTTCCTGCAGCAGGATCTTCATTTCCGGCTTTAACCGATAGCCCAGCATGCCGAATTGCCTGGGAGCGGCAAGCATCTCGAGCTGGAGCGATCCTTTGCGCGTCGGCAGGTAAACCTGGTCGAGCACATTTTCCGGCCGCAGGCTAACCCCGGCGGCGCTTGCCGCCATGGCCAGCGCCGCCGGACCGCACTGATAATCCTCCTGCGGATAAAAAGGCACCTTGCCGGCTGTTGCGACGGCAGGCAGGTCATCCGGCCAGCGCTGCTGCAGCGACGCCATCTGCGGCGTCGCGCAGCCAGTCAGCAACAGGACCAGGCAAGCAAGAGCGGCTGCAAAAAACGGCGGCAGCCTGCGGGAGGCCGGGGCTCGCATCATCGAATCGAGCGGGTGAACGGAAATACCTTCGTCAGTCCCAGGATATCGGTCACCAGCAGGATGATGAACACAGTGAACAATATCCCCAGGATGTTGCCGCCCGCCGGCGCCTCGTCGATGCGGGTGGCCAACTGCTGGACTTCTTCGTCCGATAATGCCGCGATCCGGTCGATCGCCGCTTGCGGGGCGACGCCTTGTTCTTCCAGCGCCTTGCGGACATCATCGCGCGAGAAGAAACTGGCCACCCGCTCGCGTTCGGTAGCCATGCCGGCAGGCGCCGCGGCTTCCCGGGTGCTGACGATGGCGGCGGATGCCTGCATGGGAAAGCTGATGCCAATCAGGCAGGCAATCAATAGGGATGCAATGAAGCGATTGAAGTGACACATCGATTTCTCCAGGTTATAGGAAGGCGAGTGCATGTGATGCGCATGGAAAGTGCTCAGGCTCGGCTGCATTTCCAAATAAGGAATGCACTCTGGAAAATTAAATGCCGGCCATAACTTTTACTGGAATTGGCTTGCAAGGATTTGATGCCTGTCAATTGAAAGGCAATGCCATAAGTTTGGTTTGTATGATCACGCGCAGCCATGCGAAACGGAAGAGGATGTGACAATGGTGAATCAACTCCGGAGATCCTCATGCCTGCCTTGCTGCCTCAACCCGACCCTCAGGGTCTGCTCGAATATTCAGTGGTCTATACCGATCGCGCGCTCAACCATATGTCGCAACGCTTCCAGGGCGTCATGCGGGATATTTCGCGCATCCTCAAGACAGTCTACAACGCCGCCGGCACCGCTGTCGTGCCGGGTAGCGGCACTTTCGGCATGGAGGCGGTGGCACGCCAGTTCGCCACCGATAAAAAATGCCTGGTGATCCGCAACGGCTGGTTCAGTTACCGCTGGACGCAAATTTTCGACATGGGCCGTATCCCTGCGGGAAGCATGGTTCTCAAGGCGCGCCAGGCGGACAAAAGCCCGCAAGCGGCGTTTGCGCCACCGCCGATTGAAGAAGTGCTTGCCGCTATCTATGCGCAGAAACCCGACGTGGTGTTTGCCCCGCATGTGGAAACGGCGTCCGGCATGATTTTGCCGGACAGCTATCTGAAGGCAGTGGGCGAGGCCGTGCGCGAAGTAGGCGGGTTTTTTGTGCTGGACTGCGTGGCTTCCGGCACCGTCTGGGTCGACATGGCCGACAAGCTGGTGGACGTGCTCATCAGTGCGCCGCAGAAGTGCTGGAGCGGCTCGCCCTGCTGCGCGCTGGTCGCGCTGAGCCAGCGCGCTCGCGAGCGTATCGATGCGACCACCGGCACCAGTTTTTCCTGCGATCTCAAGAAGTGGGTGCAGATCATGGAAGCCTACGAGAAGGGCGCCCATGCCTATCACGCGACCATGCCCACGGATGCGCTCGCGGCCTTGCGTGACGTGATGCAGGAAACGGAAGACTACGGCTTCGACAAGGTGTGCATCGAACAACAGGCCCTGGGGCGACGGGTTCGTGCGTTGCTGGAGAGGCGCGGCTTTGCCAGCGTTGCTGCCGAAGGTTTCCAGGCGCCTGGAGTGGTGGTGAGCTACACCAGCGACCCGGAAATCCAATCAGGGAAAAAATTCCTCGCGCTCGGCTTGCAAACCGCTGCCGGCGTGCCGCTGCANNCATAACCCGGAGCGCACCGAGCAGAACCTGGCCTGGGCGCTGGATCAACTGGCAGGCTGAGGGGACAGGCTGAAAAATACGGTCAAGGACGAGGGCGAGGACACGCTTGAGCCATCGCCTCGCCCAGGCGGACTGCCCGGGTAGCAGTCCATTCTGGATTGAATTCCAAAACTCCTTGCGGAAAGAGCATCACGACCGTGGAGCCCAGCAGGAAGCGGCCCATTTCCTCGCCTTTTTTCAGGACGATTTCCTGATCCTGGTAATGCCATTCGCGCACCTTGGCCGAGCGCGGCGGGTTGACCACGCCGTGCCACACGGTCGCCATGCTGCCGACGATAGTGGCGCCGACCAGGACCAGCACGAAGGGGCCGAACGATGATTCGAACACGCACACTACGCGCTCGTTGCGGGCGAACAGTCCTGGTACGCCGCGTGCAGTTGCCGGATTGACCGAAAACAGCGCGCCAGGCACGTAAATCATGCGCGTGAGCCGGCCGTCGCAAGGCATGTGGATGCGATGGTAGTCGCGCGGGCTCAGGTACAGGGTGGCGAAGCTGCCGTGCGCGAATTGCGCGGCCAGCGTCTGGTCGCCGCCGACCAGCGCAGTGGTGGAATAGCGGTGGCCCTTGGCCTGGATGATCTGGTCGTCCTCAATGGCGCCGAACTGGCTGATGGCGCCGTCGACCGGGCAGATGAAATCGCTTTCGGCGAGCGGCCGTGCGCCCTCGCGCAGCGCGCGGGTGAAGAATTCGTTGAAGCTGGGGTAGCTGTTCAGGTCCGGATTGAGCGCTTCATCCATATTCACGCCGTAGCGGCGCACGAACCAGCGGATCAGCTGCGGGGTGTAACGTCCGCCGCGGGCGCAGGCGATGCGCCCGGCGAAGCTTGTCAGCGCCTGTTTCGGCAAGAGATATTGATGGAGTACGGATAAACGCTTGGGCACGGCCTACCTCATGGCAAAATTTTGGCCTCGATTATAGCCTTTTGAGTTTGCGGTAAGATGTATTGAGCAGGCGTTTTTTATCCGCCCATTTAGCCAGACTGCGAGGCCTTGAATTGAATACCCGCTTGAAAATCGATTTCGTTTCCGATATATCCTGCCCCTGGTGCATCATCGGACTGAGTTCCCTGCAGCAGGCGATCGACTCGCTCAATGGCGAAATCGGGGTCGACCTGCATTTTCAGCCGTTCGAGCTGAATCCCGCGATGCCGCCCGAAGGCCAGGACCTGAACGAGCACCTGGTTGAAAAATACAAGCTGCCGCCGGAACAGCTGGCGCGCAACCGTGAATCCATTCGTGCCCGCGGCGAGGAAGTCGGCTTCACCTTCAACATGGACAGACGCAGCCGCATCTACAATACCTTCGATGCGCATCGCCTGTTGCACTGGGCCGGGCTGGAAGGCAAGCAGCTGGCGCTTGAGCGCGCGCTGTTTGCGGCCTATTTCACCGAAGGCGAAAATCCCGGCGCGCACGACGTGCTGGTGCGAATGGCGGGCAAGGTCGGGCTGGATACTGCGCGGGCGCAGGAAATTCTCTCCACCGATGCCTACGCCGCGGAAGTGCGGCAGCAGGAAGGCTATTATCAGCGCCAGGGCATTCATTCGGTGCCATCGATCATCATCAATGACCGTCACCTGCTCCAGGGTGGCCAGCCGCCGGACGTGTTCGCGCAGGCGCTGCGGCAGATCGCCGCTGCCGGCTGAGACAGGGATGACAAGGGGTTAATCGCGCACAGAGTCAGGCGTATGGCAGCTTGCCCCTGCCTGTCCATGCCACGTTTTGGCAAAACTTTCCAGCCGGTCAGCTGATAGCGGGGGGCTCAGCAAATAGCCTTGATGGGCAGGGCAGCCGTGGTGATCGAGAAATTTGCGCTGGCCTTCGTTTTCCACGCCTTCCGCAATCACCGCTAGCCCCAGGTTGTGGCCCAATGCGATGATGGCGCGGGCAATGGTGGCATCGTTCGGGTCCGTCTCGATATCCCTGACGAAGGACTGGTCGATCTTCAGCTGGTCCAGCGGCAGGCGCTTGAGATAGGAAAGCGAGGAGTATCCGGTGCCGAAGTCATCCAGGGAAAAACCCACGCCCCGGGATTTCAGCACCATCATCTTGGCGATCGAGTCTTCGATGTTGTCGACCAGGACGCTCTCGGTCAACTCGATCTTGAGCTTGCGCGGATCGGCGCCGGTTTGCTCCATGATGGTCAGAACCTGTTCGACGAAGCCGGCGCTGCGCAACTGCAGCGCGCTGACATTGACGGCGATGGCCAGGCCGGCGCATTCCGGGATGGTGGACCAGCGTTTCAACAGCGAGCAGGCCGTCGTGAGCACCCAAAGGCCGATCGGCATGATCAGTCCGGTTTTCTCCGCCAGTGGAATGAACTTTACTGGCGAGACCACTCCCCGGGTGGGGTGGCTCCAGCGCAGCAGCGCCTCGGCGCCGATCAGCCGCCCTTCGCAGGTGAACTGCGGCTGGTAGTAGAGCTCGAACTGATTTTCCAGCAGGGCTTCGCGCATGTCCCGTTCCAGGGCGACGCGTGCCGCCGCTACCGCTTCCATCTCCGGATCGAAGAAACGCAAGGTGTTGCGGCCGGCCGCCTTGGCCTGGTACATCGCCAGGTCGGCTTGCTTGAGAATGTTTTCAGCGGTTTCAGGACCCTGTTCGAACAGGGTGATGCCGATGCTGGGCGTGACGAAGTAGTTATGGTGTTCATCGAGGATGAAGGGCAACCTGAATGCGCCCAGAATTTTTTCTCCCAATATTCTTGCGCGGTTGACGGCTTCGATCCTGTCTTCCTCGGCCGGATGCTCCTGCAGGACGACGAATTCATCGCCTCCCAGTCGTATCACGGTATCGCCTTTCTCCACGAAGGCTATCAGCCGTTCGGCGACCAGTTTCAGGAGCTGGTCGCCGGCGGCATGACCGAAGGTGTCGTTCAAGGCCTTGAAGTCATCCAGGTCCAGCAAGAGAATGGCGCCGCCATGCCTGCCTGGTTCAGGAACGGCGAGGGCATGACGCAGGCGCTCCGCCAGGTGCGCGCGGTTGGCAAGTCCGGTCAGGCTGTCATGGAATGCGAGGTGGCGGATTTTCTGCTCGTTGTCCTTGCGCGTCGCTTCTGCCTGCTTGCGCTCGGTCACATCGATCAGCGTGCCGATCATACGCACCGCCTCTCCAGTGTCATCCCGGATGATTACGGCGCGGCTCAGTATGTCGATGCAACGGCCGTCCTGTTGCAGGAAGCGGTATTCAATGCAAAAGTCGTTCGCTGTTCCATTGAGCGCGGCGCGGGTTTCATGCAACACACGCTCCTTGTCTTCCGGATGAACCTGCTCGACCCAGAGCGCGAGCGGGTCATCCGAAAACGGGCAGGCAGAACCGAACAGGATGTCTATGTTATCGCTGCACCAGGAGCGCTTTTCCCTGATGTTCCAGTCCCAGATGGCGTCGCTGAGCGCTTGTGCGGCAAATTTGAAGCGCTCCTCGTTCTTACGCAGATCCGCTTCAGCTCTTTTGGCTTCCGTCACGTCCTGGAGCGTGCCGTAGAGCAGTATCTCTTTTCCATTCCTGGCTACTTCGGTGCGTACAGTCGCATGGCGGATTTCACCATTGGGCCAGACGATTCGATGCTCCAGTTCCACGAACAAGGGATGGCCTTGCAAGACCGAGGTCATGTTTGCTTTGACCTTTTGCCTGTCATCAGGATGGACGGCAGCAAGATAGGTTTCCGGGGTGGCGTGGGATTTGTGCGGATCAAGTCCGAGTATGCGATACATCTCCTCCGAAAAGAAGTAAATATGTTCCGGTAAATGGACTTCCCACAGGCCGATACGGCCAAGGCGCTGAAGCGTAACCAACTGCTGGACAATATACGCTTGTTCAGAAGAATTTTCGTTTGATAGCTGGCCTTGCCTTGCAAAGTGCTGTGCCATACCTGCATCATAGATGTTGCGTGACTGTTCCTGATTTTAGCTGCTGATCAGGTCGATATGAAGCGTGCGGAAAAACTCAAGCGTATCGGCGCCATACAGGTAAAGACACTGTACGAGCAGAAAAGTTGACCATGACAGTTTTTTGCCGTACATGCGTCGGGGCATTGCGGATACCCGCTCTATCGCGGTCCCGGTTTCATCATTCTTGGAAAACACCGCCTACGGTTCGTTGTCAGATACCGTTGCCGGCGGCTCAGGAACTTTCCCAATTTTCTTGCCTCCTTACGAAGGTGACATATTCGATATTTCAATGAGCACTTGCTGCTTTTTTGCGTTTATCCAATGAGTAATAAATGGGAATGCCAAAAGAGACAGCGCCGCATGTTCATCGGCTATCGCCGTCAGGAAACAATAAATTTCGTTTTTCACGAAAAAATCTTTTTCTCATTTTTTTGTGGCCCGTCATTTCCATTCTGGTGTTGTGGCTGCTTTGGGGCGCGACATCAAATGCGCTCGACAATGCGCGGGAAGAAGTCAGGGATGATGTATTCAAGCAAGCCAATGCCATGACGAGCGCGTATGCCATCCAGCTGCGGCATACGATCGAACAAATCGACCACATCACGCTTACCCTGAAATACGAATGGGAACACACGGATATTGTATTGAACCTGGAAGATCGCAAGCGCCAGGGCCTTTTTCCGGAAAGCGTGCTCCTTTACGCTCATATCGTCGACCGCAGCGGCAATATCGTCACCACTACCCTCTCCGCTGAAGACCCGCGTCCCAATCTCGCCCGGGTGCCGTATTTCATGGAGCAGAAAACAGGACGCGTGCAAGGCTTGCTGATCAGCGGTCCCCGTATCGGCCTGCGCTCGAATAAACCGACCATCTGGTTTTCACGTCGGGTTGAATATCCGGACGGCACGTTCGGCGGCGTCGCCGTGGCGGCGGTCGAAACGCCTTTTCTTACTTCGTTTCGCGATGAATCGGTGTTGGGCGCCAAAGACATTATCATGGTCCGGTACATCGACGGTCCAATACTGGCGGTCAAGAGCGGCAATAAAACTTCAGGTGACGTTTATCGAACCACCCCCGTATTTTCCGAAAAATCCAGTGTGATTGAAGAATCACCGGAGAAGTTCGAGGATCGTCAGGCGCGGATCGTTTCATGGGAGAAGCTGGACAAATATCCGCTGGTTGCTATTGCCATGCTGTCCAGGCAGGATGCGTTTTCCGCGTTCGAGTCCATGGCGCGGCGCTACCGCAACATGGCGAGCGCAGCCAGCCTGTTCCTGGTGCTGCTGGCATGCACCGGCACGGTCGCTGCAGCGCGCCTGGCGTGGAGAAGACAGCAGGCGGAAGATGTGAAAGTGACCTATCGTGCCGCGACCGATGCCGCCAACGAAGGTTTCTACATCATGCGCCCGCTGTTTGACGGCGACGGTCTGGTCAGCGACTTCGAATTCGAGGACTGCAATGAGCGTGGCGGCGCACTGATCGGCCTTGGCAGGTCGGATATCGTCGGGCACAAGCTGTCGGAAATGGTGCCTGGGGGCGCCAGGCGGGATCTGCTTCCCATCCTTGGCCGCGCCATGGATATCGGGTTTTATGAAGACGAGATCAGGGTTTCGCCGCCGAGCCGGATCAAGGCGACCTGGATTTATCGCCGGCTGGTGCGCACGAATGCCGGCCTGACGCTGACCCTGCGCGACATTTCGCAGGACAAGGCGCATGAACAGGCGCTGGCGGCAATGGCTAATACCGATGCGCTGACGACGCTTCCCAATCGCCACTGGCTGATGAACTATTTGCCGACGGCCGTTGAAAAAGCCGGGAGCCACGGGACGCTCCTCGCCATCCTGTTCATCGACCTCGATAATTTTAAGAACATCAACGATACCCTGGGGCACGACGCCGGAGACGAGCTTCTCAGAGAGGCTGCCGTGCGCCTGAAAAAAGCGCTGCGGACCAGCGACCACGTCGTACGGCTGGGTGGCGACGAGTTCATGGTGATCCTCGAGCAGGTCGATGCCATGGAAGATGTCTCGCGTGTGGCCGGGCATATCGTCAAGTCGATCGGCGCGCCGTTTACGCTTGCCGGCACGGGCGACAATCATGTAAATGCCTCGATCGGCATCAGCATGTTTCCCAGGGATGGCGGCGATGGCGCCACGCTGGTCAAGCATGCCGATGTCGCCATGTATGCCGCCAAGGCGGCCGGCAAGGGGCGCTACCGATATTACGAATCTCATTTGTCGGACAGCCTGCTGCTGAAACTCGACAAGGAACAGGCGTTGCGCCACAGGCCATTGAGCACGACGAATTCGTGCTGTATTACCAGCCCCGGGTCGGTGCGCATAGCGGGGAGATGTTCGGAATGGAGGCGCTGGTGCGCTGGTCCCATCCTGAGCGAGGCGTGATTTATCCGGCCGAGTTCATTGATATCGCCGAGGATTCAGGGCTCATACTGCCGTTGGGCGAACTGGTGTTCGACAAGGTATGCGCGCAGCTGGCGCAATGGCAGGCGCAACAGCTGGAAGTCGTTCCGGTGTCCATCAACGTCTCGGCGCGTCAGCTCAGGGAAGGCAAGATCGATGCAGCGCTGTCGCTTTGCATCGAGCGGCACGGAATTGCGCCCGCGCTGCTGGAAATCGAGTTGGCTGAGCCATCCGTGGCGGAAAAGAACAAGAAGATAGCGGACGGGTTGGCGGCATTGCGCACGCTGGGCATGAGGATCGCGATCGACAACTTCGGCACCGGCTACTCATCGCTCGTCCAGCTTCAGCGGCTCGAGGTGGATATCCTGAAGGTTGATGGCGCTTTCACGCGCGCTCTGCAGGGCGACAAGGAGAATGAGGCGCTGTTCAAGAGCATCGTGTCCATGGCAAGCGCGCTTGGCATATGCGTGGCCGCCGAAGGGGTGGAAACAGCGCAGCAGCTGCAGGTGTTGCAGTCGATCGCATGCGATGAAGTGCAGGGATATTTTGTCTCTCAGCCGATGCCGGCAAGCGAGATGGTAAGCCTGTTGCGCAAGCGTTTTCTCTTTCCACCATCGGCGCCGGCAAGTCCGGTATCGGTGCCCCGAAGCGGCGCCATGCCCGGCGCCATTCCGGGCGGCGCCGGGTAGTTCGCGCAAGCTTGCGGTGATGATCCTGCTCGAAATCGGCGCGGCTTGCCGCTATGATGGCGAGTATCAGATTCACCACACAAGGTTTGATGATGAAAGCCATACTGACCGGACACACGCGCGGCCTCGGGGCCGCCATCGCGCGGGAACTTCTTTTGCGCGGCATACCTGTGCTGGGAATTTCACGCCACGGCAATGCCGCGCTGGCGAGCCGTTTTCCGGCGGCGCTGCTGCAGGCGGATGTCGACCTGGCCGATGCCGAAGCGCTGGCACGCTGGCTTGAGGGCGGCGCATTGCAACGCTACCTTGCCGGCAGCGAGGCCGCGCTGTTGATCAATAATGCCGGAACCGTGCAACCCATCGGTTCTCTCGATGCCCAGGATGCGATGCGGATCGCTCAGGCGGTCAACCTGAATGTGGCGGCGCCGATGATGCTGGCCAGTGCCGTGGCGGCCACCGGCGACGCTGCTGCTGCCGCCCGGGATTTACGTATCCTGCACATATCGAGCGGAGCAGGGCGCAGCGCCTATGCCGGATGGAGCGTCTACTGCGCGACCAAGGCAGCGCTGGATCATCATGCGCGAGCAGTAGCGCTGGACAAGATGCCGGGCATTCGCATCTGCAGCCTGGCGCCCGGCGTGATCGATACCGACATGCAGGCGGAGATTCGCGCCACGCCGCTGGAGCGCTTTCCCTTGCGCGAAAGGTTCGATGGATTGAAACGCGACGGCCAGCTTGCCGATCCGGTCGACTGCGCCAGGCGGCTGGTGGATTTTCTGCTGAGCCCGCGATTCGGCCAGGCGCCGGTGGCCGACTTGCGTGATGCGGGCACCTGAAAAGACGCCCGCATCGCAAGGAAGTGCCAAGCAAGTGCTTGTCTACGGCCGGCGCCAGACGCCGCAAGCATACATGGGCCGCATGGACTTAGCGTAGAGAAATGAGCTTGCCCGTCCCCGGCCCGTCTTCCAGCTTCCAGCTTAGCTTGGCTCCGCCAGCCGGCAGATCCGCCGGAACCTGCGCCTGCATTTCAAAATTCACGGAGGAGTTCGGTGCGATTTGCGCGCCGACTGCGCCGCAGTTCAGGCGCAAGGTGCTGGAGGATGCCTTGCCGTCGGCATAGACGGATTGCGTATAGGCGGGGCAGGGAGCGAGGGGAATCGGGCTGGCGGTCGGGTTGGATAGTGTCACCGTGAAGTAAAGCGTACTGCCCCGGGCAGCCTCGTCCGGCGCGCTCAGTGTTCCTGTCAGCTGACTCAGCGACGGGCCAGCCATCGCTATCCTGGCTTTCGCGGCGGCTTCATTATGCACGGGGTGGAATTTGATGACCGATGCCCGGCCGCACAAGGTGTCGATATGGACGCCCTCCAGGGTTTTCAAGCCGCCACCGGGCAGCGCCAGTTTCAGCCGTTTGCTGACCTTCCGCTGCGGACCGTTTGCTGCCTCGCAAGTGCCCGGTGTGCCGACCAGCATGACAGCTTCTTCTCCAGGCTCAAGGTCGATACGCGCGTTCGTTAGATGCGCGGCATTTTCATTTGCCCCCATGGTCTGCGGTGCTTCGCCTGCCGGCAGCAGTTGCGCGCTCGGAAAGCCGACCAGATGGCACGTCTCGGCACTGATATTGATGAGGCGGATTTCCTGCGTGGCTTGTCCGCGATAGGCGCCCGCTTGGCCGGCAACGATCTGCAGGTCGTTGCCGGCGCAGGGCCGTGCACCTCGTGCGGCCGTCGATGCCGGCGGTGCCTTCTCGGCGGCGGGCTGGTTCAGCCAGGGAACGGCGGCCGCACCGTGTGCGGGATTGCCCAGCAACAGGCCAAGCATGAAAACGGGCGCGGCAGACAACAGGGTTTGCCGACCACTGATGAAATTCGAACGATCTGACATTGCTAGCACTCCTAAAAAGAATTCGTGACGGTATATCGCTTAAGATCAGGGGGAACAGGCCGGCGCCCTAGTTGCATACGCTGCCTGAATTGAGCCCGCCGGATGGCGCCATCGGACCATTGGCGCAATTGCTGTCGATATTGAGCGTCACGCCGCCCCAGGTTTCATTGTGGTCGCCCTTGTATTGTTTGAGGCGCTGGTGGTTGGTCCAGTAGGCGCCGTTGACGCAGGAAAGCACCGACGTCGATGGATTGTTGTCCCAATTCGCCGCGTAGATGAATTTAGGTGGGCGCGCCATGGTGGCCAGGTCATTCAGATAGGAATTGCAGGCGGAGCCGTATACGCCGGATTGTTGCGCCGGGGCGACCGCAAGCTGGTCGACCCAACCTTGAAGGAAAGACTTTACCGCTGCGCGGCAGGAGCTATTGTTGGGGTAGCCTTCCATGTCATAGACGACCGGGGTGCCGGCGGCATTGTTGGTGAACCCTAAATTTTTCAGGGCATTCCATGCCTTGAGTGCTTCATCCTTGCCCTGCTGGTAAGCGGTAGTGGTGTTATAGCTGATCCGACTGGAGAAGGTGGTGCAGGGCGCTTGCGGCCCGACCCAGATCAGCGTATGGCGCCATCCCTGATTATAGGTAGTGTTCATCCAGGATGCCGTCAGGTTTGGCTGCGAACAGGCACGCACGCTGCCGCCGATGTAAATGCCGATAAAACTCCATGGCGTATTGCTCCACCAGGCTTGCATTTGCGAAGCCGAAGGCGCGGCACAGGTATCGAACCCTTTGCCATTGAAAGCGCCGCCGCCGCCAGGATATGCGTATGCCGCTGGAGCGGCCAGCATGGCTGAAACAGCCACTGCAAAGGAAGAAAGCAGGCTAATTGTTGAAGAACGGGATACGGCTCGCATCGTTAAAGTCTCCTTGTTTTGAAATGGCATCATCACAAAAATATCTGGAGCTTTGGCGGGACACACGCTTGTCGGGGAATGACGACATGATCGGCGTACTTGATTAAAAGTAAGCGCCGTGTATCGAGTAAGTCTCCGTTGCTTTTTATTTTTGCAAGACCAGTGTAGGACAGGAAATTGATTGCGAGTACTAGCCTTTCGGCTAGTCAATAAAGTGGCTAAAACATGACGCTTTGTCTACTTAAAAAAGAAAAAATTTGAGTAAGCGCAAAGTAATAGTTTGTTTTTTAGTGTGATGCGAGTTAATGATGTGATGGCGTTGCGAAAAAATGAGTATTTGGCGTGCGACAAGAAAATGTAGGAATCCAGCAATGCCGCACGGGTAAAGAAATTGCTGGATGCAAGTATATGCGTTGTTTTTGCGCGGATTTGTTTTTCAGATTGCTTCGAGGGCCGCAGCAACTGCCTTGCCTGCCTCTGTCGTGTTAGCCGTGCCGCCCAGGTCCGCAGTGACCGTGCCGCCGGCGATGCTTGCTTCAATTGCCTTGAGAATGGCATCGTGGGCGGCGGTGTAGTTCGCCTGGCCCTGGCCGAGGAATTCCAGCATCATCGCGCCGGACCAGATCATGCCGATCGGGTTGGCGATGTTCTTGCCGGCGATATCGGGCGCGGAGCCGTGCACCGGTTCGAACAGCGACGGAAACCTGCGTTCCGGATTGAGATTGGCCGAAGGCGCGATGCCGATGGTGCCGGTGCAGGCCGGGCCGAGGTCGGACAGGATATCGCCAAACAGATTGGAGGCGACCACGACATCGAAGCGCTCCGGACTCATGACGAAGCGCGCACAGAGAATATCGATGTGGTACTTGTCCCATCTTACCTCCGGATAGCGTTGGGCCATGTCTTCCACCCGCTCGTCCCAGTAGGGCATGCTGATCGAGATGCCGTTGGACTTGGTGGCCGAGGTCAGGTGCTTCTTCGGGCGGCGCTGCGCCAGTTCGAAGGCGTACTGCAGCACGCGGTCGACGCCGTGGCGCGTAAAGACCGCTTCCTGCAGCACGAACTCGCGCTCGGTGCCTTCGAACATCTTGCCGCCGACGGAAGAATATTCGCCTTCGGTGTTTTCACGGACTACATAGAAATCGATATCGCCCGGCTGCTTGTTGGCCAGCGGGCAAGGCACGCCGGGCATCAGGCGCACCGGCCGCAGGTTGATGTACTCATCGAATTCGCGGCGGAACTTGATCAATGACCCCCATAGCGAGATATGGTCGGGCACGGTGGCCGGCCAGCCGACGGCGCCGAAATAGATGGCTTCGCACTGGCTGAGTTGGGCGAACCAGTCGTCCGGCATCATTTTTCCGTGCTGCAAGTAATAGTCGCAGTGGGCCCAGTCGAAAGTGACGAGCTCCAGGCCGATGTCGAACTTGCGGGCGGCGGCCTGCAGCACGCGCAAGCCCTCCGGCATGACTTCCTTGCCGATGCCGTCGCCGGCGATGACGGCGATCTTGTGTGTCTTCATGAATGATTCCTTGGAAAAAGCTGCGGGCAGACAAACTGTTATTTTGACAGACCTGGCGCCGCAGGACTCGGTCGCTGATCGCGTTTTCGTGCCAGGAGCGGAGCAGTGCGATCACGCGCCCATTACCGTGACTACCACGCGCCGCTGTTGCGGGCTGGTGCGGTGCTCCCAGAGAAAAATGCCTTGCCAGGTGCCCAGCAACAGGCGGCCGGCGCCGACCGGGACAGTGAGCCCGGTGCTGGTGAGAATGCTGCGCGCATGGGCGGACATGTCGTCCGGCCCTTCGAGATCGTGGCGGTAGACCGGGTCGCCGTCGGGTGCCAGGCGCGCAAGAATGGTTTCCAGATCGCGCCGTACGTCGGGGTCGGCGTTTTCCGTGATCGTCAGCGAACAACTGGTGTGTTGCACGAAGATATGTGTCAAGCCGGTTTGCACGCCGGAGGCGGCAACGGCTTGCGCCACCGCGGCGGTGATGTTGCGGGTGCCGCGGCCCTGCGTGGAAAAATCGAGGATGGATTGGTGGGGCATCGGATTAGGGCTTTTTCTTCAGGGTTCACGCTGTGCTGCTCATCATTTTTTGCAGTTTATGCGGCTACCGGAAAAAAGTCGAAATCCTTTTCATGCGCGGCGGTCTTACCTGAGTGACTATCGCTGAATGGAGCCAGTGCCCGTCATGCCGTTCGCCTTCCGGTTGAAATAGGCGAATGCCGGAGACAGGCGCAGCGACATTCGAATTTGCAACGAAAGGAGACAGCAATGCAAATGGTATCCGAAGTAATGACACGCAATGTCCAGTTCGTGTCGCCTCAGGAAAACCTGCAGCGCGCCGCACAGATGATGGATGAGCTCAATGTCGGCGCGCTGCCGGTATGCGACGGCGAGCAGTTGGTCGGCATGGTGACCGATCGCGATATCACCGTGCGCGGAACCGCTGCGGGGCGCGCGCCCACCGAGGCACGCGTCGAGGAAGTCATGAGCGGCGATGTGCGCTGGTGTTTCGAAGATCAGCCGCTGGATGAAGTCATGCGGCAAATGGGCGATACCCAGATACGCCGCGTACCGGTGGTTTCCCATGGCGATCAGCACAAGCTGGTCGGCATCGTGGCGCTGGGCGATATCGCGACCAGGACAGGCGCCGGCGTGCAGAAAGACGAAGCGCAGTCGCTGGTGGAAAAGATTTCAACGCCGTCGCAGCCTGACCGCTCGACGCAAGCCGGCAGTGCATCTGCGGGTGCGGGCCGCGCCAATGCGGCCGCAGGAGCAGACTCAAGTGGTTCGATGGGATATGAAGGCGACGTCGGCCTTGCCGGCATGGCCGGCGCCACGTCCGGTACGATGGATGCAATGGGTGCAATGGACGATACCAGCGAATCCCGCATGGCGGGCACCGCCGGCGTGGTCGGCGCGGCGGGCGGCACGGATGCCGCGGCAGGCGCACGCGTGCCGCAAGCCAAGGGAGGCAAGAAGGCCAAGAGTGGCAGCAGCGACGCGCCCGAGGGTACGAGTGCGGGCGGCCCCGGCGGCGCATCCGGTGGCGTAGCAGGCACGACAGGAGGCGCGACTGGCGCAGATATCGGATGATACCTGGCAGGGCAGGCATCGCCATCGGCAAGTGCCTGCCCACATCCACACTGCAGCGGCCGGTTTGCTACCTCAGTGGCCGTCCCCTGTGCCGCGCTCCGGCGGCGTACGCAATTTCATGGATATTCACTCCGAAAGATGTTTTAGTGACAAGCATGCCGGGATAGTAGAATTGACAACCAGGAAGACAGTGATATTCATCGTGACGATGCCTGTCATCACTAATCGAAACTGGAATATTTTTCCTGCAAGCACATACTTAAGACGAGTCAAACAGCTTTTCTTAAGGAGTAAAAAATGTCCATCCTGCATATTCCGCACTATTCGCATTCCCATGCGCATGACGGTTTGCTGGCAAATATCGCGAATGCATTGCGCGCCGCAGGTGCTGCCCTGTTTGCCGCCAAACCGGCAGCCAGGGTCGCGGAAGTCAAAGTCGCAGCACCGAGAAAGCTGGACAGGGAAGGCCTCTTCCGCCTGGCTAGCAGCTATGAGGATGTGAGCCCGAGCCTGGCAGCTGAAATGCGCTATATCGGCCGTCAGTAATACCGGCTTTGCCTGGTTTATTCGTCAGGCGAAATTGTCGAGGCTTAATTCCGCGATGCGTGGCGTGACTGACTGACCGTCGATCACGAGTTCGGCAACCGCGATGGGGAGCCGAAAGCGGCGCGGCCCAGCGCTGCCGGGGTTCACAAACAATACGCCGTTACGTTCCGTGATCAGCGGACGGTGCGAGTGGCCTGATACGACCACGCGCATGCCGGTTGCCTGCGGATCGATATCCAGCTGCGCCAGATCGTGCAGCACGTAGATGCGGACGCCGTCGATTTCCAGCCGCAGCGTCTCGGGCAGGTTTTCCGCCCAGGCGCCTTTGTCATTGTTGCCGCGCACCGCCGTCACGGGCGCCAGCGCGGAAAGCTCTTCCAGTATCTGTGGCTTGCCGATGTCGCCGCCATGAATGATGCGGTCGCAACCGCGCAAGGCAGCGATAGCCTGCGGCCGCAACAGCCCATGTGTATCCGAAATGATGCCGACACGATGCATGGCTATGGATTCTGCTGCATGGTCATGGTTTTTTGCATCTCCAGGGCCTCGGCAGGCCAGGTGCTCTTGATGTAAGCCAGCACGGCGACAATCTCCTCGTCTGACAGCACTTTGCCGAATGCCGGCATATCGCTTTCATAACCCTTGGGCGCGGTCTTCTCCGGCACCAGGCCATTTTCCGTGATGTCGATGAGCACGGCGTCCGGATGATGCCAGGTGTGTCCGGTTTCGTCGTGCGGCGGCGCCGGCAAGCGGCCGTTCGGCAGCCGCTGCCGCCAATTCGCTTGTCCTTCCAGGTTGGCGCCATGGCAGGACGCGCAATGGCTGGCGTAAATTACCTTGCCCTTCGCGACGAGCTCCCGGTTGGCCGGGCTGATGAATCCGGAGGTGGCGTCATCTCTGTCGCTGACGAAATATGCCAGCGCAGCAATCCCGATCAGGGCAGCACTCACCATGCCGATGATTAAAGTTCTTTTGCGCATGTCTTGTCTGATTATCGGGCGATTCAGCTTAAGGCGCGACCGTTGCAGCCTGGTCCCGCATGTGTGGATAGGGTAGCACGGCAGCCAGGCTCAGCAGGCAGGCGGCCAGCATGACAGTCAGCAGCGGCGCCACCGAGCTGCCGCCCATGAAGGGGGCGGCAAGCTGGGTGCCGCAGGCGCCAACAACCAGCACCGCCAGTGTCAGCAGGCCGGACGCACGTCCCATTTGCGCCGGCGGCAGCGCCAGCACTTCGGTGAATGTGGCGGGGCCGCGCACCGCCAGCCCGCCGCAGAAGGCACACCAGAATACGGCAATGCCGGCAAACGGCAACGAAATGAAAAAGCTCAGCACCAGCATCGCGGCGCACAGCGCGGCTTGCAGGCAGGCGCCAAGCTGGATGGCGGCAGCCACGCCCAGGCGCTTGCTGATGCGCCCTGCCTGGCTCGCCACGACGATGAACGATGCCGCGCCCAGCACCTGCAGCGCCGGAAAGGCCGAAGCGCCCAGCCCCAATGCATTGGCCATCAATTGCGGCGCGCTGGCGACGAAGGTGATCAGCGCGCCGAAGCTCAGGGCATGCGATACGGCCAGCCGGCGGAACTTGCTTTTGCCCAGGACCGCGGCATAGGTGGCGTCCACCGTGCGGTCCAGTCCCGGCAATTCGCGCGGCGTCACGCGCAGCACCAGCGGCAACGCCAGCAGCGTCAACGCGCCCAGCACCCAGAAGGTACCGCGCCAGTCGGCATAGCCCAGCAATGCCGCGCCAAGCACCGGTCCGGCCGCCGGGATGATCGCTTCCACCATGCTGATCATGGCGATGCCGCGCACCGCATGCTCGTCCGGCAGCGTGGCGCGCACCACGCTCGGGGCGACCACCATCGCGGCGCCGGCTGCGAAGCCCTGGATCAGCCGCATCACCAGCAAGACCTGAATTGTCGTGGCCAGGGCGCAAGCGACGTTGGTCGCCACCAGCAGCCAGATGCCGATCTGCACTGATCTGCGCGGTCCGATCCGCGTCAGAAGTTCGGCCCACAGCAATTGCGAGGCCGCCAGCCCGGCCAGGAACAGGGTGATGGTGGCTTGCGCCAGCGTCACGTCGATGCCGAAGGATGCCTGCAGGTTCGGCACCGCCGGCAGATAAAAATCCATGGACAGCACGCTGACGCCGGTCAGCAGGGAAAGGGGCAGGACGGTTTTGACGGAAGCTGTGGGCACGGCGTGAGCCTTCGATGCATGGAAAGCTGCATGATAAATGAGGATTGAGAAAATATTAATGACTCGACTTTCCTCCAGGCGCAGTCATCGATGGCCTGCGCGCTGCTATAGCGCAATCCCTGGCTGCCTTTCATTGCCGGTATGGCGGTACTTTCGGCATTGCGCTTGGGGATTGGCTGGTAAACACTCATAAAATCGCCGAAATGGCAGCCTTGTGCTCTTCCGTATTGCGTTGATGTTGCATGCCTGTGCCGGACCCCGCTAGAGAAGCGCGTTTTGAAACGATACAGGATCGGGATATCTCGCCCATTCACACGGTCCTGGAATATTGACAGCGAAATGCGCAGCCATGCTTCGCCGGTCATCTGGTTGGGCGGACGACGAGGTCGCAGAAATGTCGAGAATTTTTACACTGCCTTCGCTTTATTCATGGGGTGGAAAGCTAACTGGTTGATCTGCAACAATATTTTATTTTTGGCATATTTGTTGCTTTCATGAAATATTGCGCGTCATTAATTCAACCGGGGGCTTCATGTCAAACCAGATCCGCTATTCTTTCCCGCTCAAGGCAGCAGCGCTGCTCGGCACCGCCATGGCTGTCAGCACGCCAGCCAGCGCATCGATCATTCATCTCAGCCTGAACCAGTACACCCCAAATGGCATCCCGCTGACTATTGACGTCAATGGCGACAGCGTCAATGACCTGCAATTTTCGTATAGCTACTACTCGCATTACTACGGCGCCTATAGCGACCTGTATGCAGCCGGACGGGGTGGCGCCATGGTCACCAACGGCGGCCCGCTGGCATCCGGCGACATGATTGATGCCGTCGATTCGTTCTCTTACTCGAACCACCTTGCGGATTATGATTACAATTGGTGGAGCGGCAGTTGCGGCAGATGGAGTTGCAGCCCGGGCGGATCTTACACTTCGTATGCCGGAAGCTGGAATCAGGGGTGGAGCGCGATAAACGGCTATCTCGGGTTTGCACTGGTCGACGGTACGGACCAGTTTTTCGGCTGGGCCAATATCAGCATGTCTGCATCCGGCAGTGCCCTGATCCGCGAAGTTGCCTTCGAGTCCTGCGCCAATACCGGCATTGCGGCTGGACAAACAGCTTCCAGTTGCGCCCCCGCCGAAGTGCCCGAGCCGGCGCCGCTTGCCCTGCTGGCGATCGGTGCGGCCGGAGTTGCCATGATGCGTCGCCGCCGCAAACAGTCTGCCTAGGGCGGGGCCAGGGCGGTTATCATGCAGAGGAGCTTACGGGCTCCTTTGTTTTTTTATGAGGCGGCATGGAACGGTACAGGGTGAAGGTGGAAGAAGTCACGCGCAGCCATGGCGAGCTCGTGCCTTATCTCTTTCCCGAAGCGCGGGATGCCAGGGTCTTGCCTGCGCTGTATGCCGCATTTTCTGCCGAGGCGCCCCACGACCTGCTGGGCATGGCACTGCTGTCCTCGCCGGTCGGCACGGAAGATCCCGCATTCCGGGTCGCCCTGCATGTGATGGAGGCCTGGCGCCGGCGCGGCATCGGCGCGCAACTGCTTGCGCATGTCATCGAGGTGGCGGACTGCCTGCGCGCACCCGCGCTACGCAATATGCAGCCGGCACGATCGGATGCGGCGCACAAGCTGATGCGGCGCTTCGGCTTTCATGCCCGCCGCATGACCATCGGCCATGAATTCCTGCTCGATGCGGCATTGGGCATCTTTGGCCGGCAGCTCGACATGCTGCAGTCGGCCGGACGGATTCCATGCGGGATCGTGGCGACGCCCTACGCGGAAGGCGCGGGGAAGCATCCGCTTTCTTCGTTATGCAAGAGCGCATTCGGCGCGCTGACTCACGGCCATCTGGAAGCCATGGGGGAATATTCCGCACCCGGCAAGGATTACTCCTTTTCCCGGGCGTTCTGGCTTGACGGCAAGTTGCTCGGCGCCTGGGCCGCTGCGGTAAAAGACGGCGTGACGACCTTCGATCCGCTGCTCATCGCGCCGGAAAAACGCAATACCTGGGTCTTCACCCATGTCATCCATTCCGTGTTGCAGGAGCTCGCCCGGCATGGAATCCGCCGCGGATACGCGCAAATTCATCAAGATAACCTGAAGATGATGGCCGTCATGCGCCGCGTCGGCGCCAAAGCGGTCGATGCCGCAACGCTGTACGAGCTTGCCTTGCGCCGGCAGGACATGACGCGGCAGGGAGGCGTATGAAAGCAGTCCTGGTGCATTTGCCGGGCGTACCCTGGCACTGTCTCATGCAGGACCGCGCCACCGCGCTGTTGCCTGCCTTCCTGAAGCTGATTGAAAGCGGCGCTTCCGGTGCCTGCAAAGCTATCGGGCCCCATCCGCTCATGGATGGGGTCATTGCGACCGGACGCGCGCCGCAGTCGAATGGATTGCTGACACGGCATGAGGCGCGCGCGGATGGCTTCGGCGTTGATCTGGCTTCGGCATGCCAGCCAGGCGCGCCTGCACTCTGGCAGTATCTTGACGTCGCCGGCGTGCGCTGCGCGAGCGTCAACATGCTGGCGACGAATTTCGGTGTCCTGGAACAAGGGGGCGTCGTCAGTGATGCTTTTTGCGAGATACGGGCCGTGCATTTCGATGACTGGGGGATTCCTCCGGGCGCTATTTCCCCCTTGCGCCTGGCTCCGGCGCTTGCGGATTTCAGGGTGCATCCGGAAGATCTGGAAGCGGCGCAAATCGCGCCGTTCTTGATCGATGAAGTGCCCGACCAAGACCAGGCTAGACCGAGAATCGTCGCCAAGATCCTCGCTGAAAACAGTACAGCGCATGCGGCGGCTACTTACCTTCTGGAGCAAGAGGGCGTCGATTTCTGTGCGGTCCGTTATCCGGCGCTCGCGCAGTTGCGGACCGCCTTTGCGAGCGCGGCCGCAAGGCCGCCGGGAAAAGGTGCGGCGTGGGGATTCCTGCGGCTGCTCGATGCCTTCCTGTCCCGGCTGAGCGAACTGGCCGGCCCGGGCGCCACATTTTTCGTCACCGGCGGCACTGAAGATGCGCCGTTCTGGATTGCTTGCGGACCCGGCGTGGCGGAAGATGTCTTGTGGCCGCGGAATACCAGCCTGTATGACCTTGCCCCAAGCCTGCTTGCCCTGTTCGGCTTCACTGCCGAAAACCTGTCCGGCACGGTGCCGGCCGGTATCTTCGCAAACCGGCAAACGGTACCCGTGCCGGCGTTGGGCACGACGGTGCCGGAGCGGCAGTCTGCAGCGGTCCGGCGCGTCCTGGAAAGCCTCGCCGCCAGCGGTATGCCAAGGCTGGGGCCGAGCAAGTCCCAGCAGGAAATGCTGGATAAGCAAAGGTTCAGGCAGCACTTTGCCTTGGCCGAGTGCGCCCGCCTCGATGGCCGCCATGCCGACGCCATGATAATGTATTCGGCAGCTCTGGCGGTTTATCCGGAGGATGCGCGTGCGCTGTCCGGGCTTCGCCACAGCGTCAGATTGCATGACGCCGCCCGAAAAGCAGTTTAAGCTGTGGCGTTTGCTGAACCTGTCCGGAAAAAATGACTAAAGATATATTGATCGTCGCGGCGCTAAGAGACGAAACGAAGCATCATTTCGAAGAGAGGAGCATTCCTGTTCTCTATACCGGCATCGGCAAGGTCAATGCGGCCTACTGCCTGACCCTTGAACTTGCGAAATCGAAGCTGCAGGGCGGGCTTCCACGTGCGGTGATCAATTTCGGCACGGCGGGCAGTCCGGTATTCAAAACGCATGAGCTGGTGGAATGCACGCGCTTCGTCCAGCGCGACATGGATCTGTCGCCGCTGGGTTTCGCCCGCGGTGTAACACCCTTTGAAGACACGCCTGCCATGCTCGAGGTGCCCAAGCGCTTGCGCAACCTCCCCACCGGGATCTGCGGCACCGGCGACAGTTTCGAAAACGGCGCCGGCGTCATGCATGGCGATGTTTTCGACATGGAAGCATATGCGCTGGCCAAGGTCTGTCATCTGGAAGGATTGCCGTTCCTGTCGGTGAAGTACATTACCGACGGTTGCGACCACAATGCCCATAATGACTGGAATGAAAATCTCCACCGGGCGGCGGCAAGCTTTGCTGAAGTATTCAGCGATGTGGCGGCTGCGCTGACGCTGCAGGATTCTCATGCAGGCTAACGGTGATGAGCGCAGCAATCTGGCCTTCATGAGAAACATGCAAATGACATGCAAAAATGGCAATAACCGGTAAGAAAACGATTTGACTCTGATTCAGTAACTCCCTACAGTCATGCAATGCAGGTCGCCTTGCGTGCTGCATCGATGATTGCTTCACCAAAATTCACCTTCGCAACACAGACATCCGGCAGTGGGTAGAGAAACACCATGGAAAACAATCAAAAGCCAATTTCCCAGATCATGAGCCGCACCTTGTGCCAGGTCAGCACCGATCAAACGGCGATGGAAGCCCTGATGCTGATGCGCGATAAGTCGATCAGCTCCGTGCTGGTGGTCGAGGATAACGCCATCCTCGGCATCATTACCGAACGCGACATCGTGCGCGCGGTGAATTCCCGGCTCGACTTTCAGACAATGAGCTGCATCGAACTGATGCAGTCGCCGGTACTTTCCGTCAGTCCCGAGACTCCATGCCTGGACGCATACCAAAAGATGGCCAGTCGCGGCATACGGCACCTGGGTGTCACCGATGAGGCTGGAAAAGTGCTGGGCCTGGCCAGCGAAGGCGACCTGATGCGCGATTTCAGCATCGAGTACTTCATGAACTTCAAGGACATTGGTAGCGTCATGAGCAGCGAATTCTGCACGCTTGGCGAGGCCGCCCTGGTTACAGATGCGGTCAGGCTGATGATTGAGCGGCACCAGAGCTGCGTGGTGATTATCGATGAACAGCGGCGCCCGATCGGGATATTGACGGAGCGTGACGTGGTCCGCTTGTGCAGCGAGCACGCCAATTCGGATTCCCTGATGCTGAGGGAAGTGATGCACGCCCCGGTCTGCACCGCCAAGCCGCGCGACCTGCTGCATGAATCGGTGAAGTCGATGGCCGCCAAACAAATCCGCCGGCTGGTGGTGGTGGACCATGACGGCGCCGTGAGCGGCTTGCTGACGCATCATGAAGTCGTGCGCGGACTGAAAGGAAGCTATGCTGCCTTTTTCAAGGCACTTGCCGATGCCAAGTCCGGCGGCCAAGCCCAGGCCAAACCGCAAGTCGACGAGAAATTGATACTTGCAACGCTTCTTCGCGCAAAAACCGGCACGGCCGTACTGACCGCCGACATCGACTATCGCATCTGCTACGCGACGCCGAGTGTGTCAGACGTGTTGCGGCTCGATCCCCAAAAAATCCTCGGAGCGGATCTGCGCGAAACGATGCAGCAGGCGGGCTGGCCTGATTTCCCGGCAATCGTGGTGAAAGCAGCCGTCGCCGATGGCGCGCAGGTTTTCGAAGCAACGGCCGGCGGCATGCGGGCCGCCATGCGCGTGTTGCTGATGCGCGACGCAGAGGATCGTGCCTGTGGTTTCCTGGTGCTGGTCGAACAGGGCATGCGGCAATAAGCTGCCAACAAGCNNCATTAACTGCAAGCAGCTGAAAACAAGGCAAGGGGAAGGACGTGCGCTCAGGCGCCCAGCCCCTTGTACAGAAACACGCCATAGCCCCCCAGCAGCAGGGCGCCGACGATGCGCGGCAGCCGTCCCCAGATCGCAATCGAAAGGAAGTGCAGCGCTCCCGCGCCCAGGATGATCCATGCTCCCCACTGGAAAAAGCCGGGTACGGCGATGGGCTGCGCCAGCGCGGCCAGCCCGACACACATTGGAATGCAGATGTGGCCGTCGCCGACCTGCGAACTCACCACGATGTCGTGCCTTCCCGCGCGGGCATAGTACAGCGCCAGGAAGGCGTTGGGCACCACCATGATGAAGCCGCTCAGCCAGCCCAGGTTGTCCATGCTGAACCAGGGGTTGTGCGCGGTCGAGATCCAGTTCACCAGGTAATCCACGCTCAGGTAGATCAGGTAAGCCGCAACGCCGATCAGCAGCAGATCGAAGACGATCGACCAGTGGATGGCCTGGTTTTTCCTGACGTTGTTTTTCAACACCTCGAACACGTGCAGGATTTGCCAGAACAGGAACAGGCCGATCAGCACCAGGCCGTCATAAAAGCCCAGCTCGCCATCCTTGGCCAGCGCCCACAAGGCGCCTGTAAACAGGAACAGCGCCACCAGGGTCAGCAACATGTCGAGCCGGTACAGGCGGTAGAGATCGACCTGGCTTTTGCTCTTCTTTTTCGCAGCCTGTGGCGCGGCAGCGGCGAAGCACAGCGCCGTCAGCCCGAGGATCAGCGTCAGGTTGGTGACATTGTTGACCAGGCTGTTTTCAATGACCAGTCCGCCATTGCCGCCGCTGCGCATGATCACGAAGACGAACACCAGGTTGGCGAAGCCGGAGCAGTAGGGCATGATCAGGGTGCCCAGCAGCGTGCCTTCGAAACCCTTGCCCTCGACGGCATGCAGGCGCCAGATCATCAGGAACGAAGCCGCCACAAATCCTGCCAGCAGCATCAGCGGATGGGTCAGAAAAGGTTTGGCGGTTTCAAGCAAGCTCAACAACGCAGTCATTCAAAAATAATGGAAATCTGGCTATGATACTGGAACTTGCTTCGCGGAAAGAAAGTCGAGACCTTCTGCCGATGAAATAAGCCGGATTAAAAGCCCTGACTGTTGGGGCTCATCTACAACAATGTCATTTTTCGAGAGAACTTGCCCATGAATAGCACCACCGCCATGCCAGCCAACAGCTCGGCAGAACGTATCGTCCGGCATTTCCAGGCGGCGGGATTCCGGGGCATTACGGAAGCGATGGTGATCCGGATTCGCCTCAAGAAGGCTGACCGGCATGAGATCGAGGCTGCGTTCGAAAAGGCGGCAGACCAGGACGCCATGCCGCCGCTGCTTGAATATTTCGAAATCCGGCCGTATGGATTTTATTCGGAACAGCGCAGCTTTGCGCAGGCAAAAGCCGCGGTGGAGACGGACTTTGGCGTTTCTCTGCGGCGCAGGCTGCCTGCGATTTACTTCGATGTGGCGCCCGTGGTGGCCGATGACGCGCTGGCCACCGGCACCAAATATGACGCGCTGGTCAAATTCAGCGACAACATGCTGGACTACGCCGTCGCGGTGCTGCTGAACGACCCGGCCTCGTCATTCTTCGAATACCTGGACAGCCATCGCGGCAATGACTGGCAAAAGATCATCGGAGAATTTGAAACCGTCGCGGCCAGCTTCGACGAGGACGTGGATTTGTTTTAATTACCGCTGCTTGCCGCGATTCCAGAAAAACGCCGCGCTCAGGTCACCGACCGGCGCGCCCTCGGTCGCGCTGCGATCGACATAGTAGCGTTCGTCCGGCACAGCAAGCACTTCCAGGCCTTCAAGCCGGATGGCGCCAGCCGACTGCTTCGCGATATGGGCAAGCAGGGAGGTCAGGCTGACGCGCGACAGATGCAGCCGCGGCGACACGCCCGGCAAATACCGGTCCGGCTCTTCGATGGCGACCACGGCAATCCGGCGCAGCGTTTGCGGATAGACCGGGTGCGCAATGTCATTCTTGATGATGGTGCAGGCGCTGACTTCGCCATTGCGCACGCTATCGAGCTTTCCCAGCAGGACGGTGAGATCGCGCTTCGACAAGTAGAGTTTTTCCATGGTCGCGCCAACTGTAAGTTTCAGCCTTGTTGTTTCTGTAAAGCTTCCTGCGCCTGTTCGCACCAATAGCCGACGGCGTTCAGATAGCCTTCCCACACGCAGCCGTTGCAGCCGCGGCCGCAGCAGCTGGTCGGTTCTTCCGGCGGCTCGCGCAGGACGATTCCCTTGTGCGCCAGCTTGGCGCTGAGGTCGGCGATCCATTGTTTGGCTTGATACGCATTGTCGGGGGCGAGAGTATGCAAATCGTCGTTCATCGGTCAAGTTTTATGGGTCGATATAAAAATGCCTGGTTTTTATTTTAATTATTTTTAGCCAGGCCGTTTATTTTCTCTAACGAACGCAGAGACAAGCAACTTTTCTGCGTCTCTAAGCCACAACATCATTCCTCAGCTAGTTTGACATGCTTCAACTGGCTGCTTGTGATTTCCCAAACTCTGGAGAAGCTCCTCATTCATGCTTGCCTTTTGGTGTAAAAGCCATTGTAACTGCTAATGGTAAGTGTGGCAGAGGCAGCTGTCGCTAGTGCAAGCAGGTAAGGCAAACTCAAGCGACAACTACAGCGGCAAATGCCGGAAGCCAACTGTGTAGATTAAGGAGAGGGGCTCGTTATGGATTTTTTACAGCTGGGTTTTGAAACTTGTGGAAATGCGACAATAATTGCTTATGACAAAGGCGTTCCTGTGCTGGCGACGGATCCCTGGATTGAGGGGCATCCTTATTTCGGATCCTGGTCCATGCCCTACACATTCCAGGAAAGGCAGATTGAGGCCATCAAGAATGCAAGGTTCATATGGCTTTCACACGGGCATCCTGACCATGTAAACCAAGACTCCCTGAACGCACTGAAGGACGCGACCTTTTTAATTCCTGCCCATTGCAACAAGCGTATGTTGAGTGATCTTTTGCAACAAGGCATGAAAGCAATCGAGGTGAAAAGCAATGAGTGGATAAAAGTTTCAGACGACATCCATGTCATCACCTTCCCCGACTGGAACCAGGACGCAGCCTGCATTATTGCGATCGGACGCGATTCATGTGTCTTGAACCTCAATGATGGATCTGCACGCGGGTGCGAGTGGCATATCAAAAAACATCTTACCCAGTTCAAAACACGTTTCTTGCTCAGCCTGCTCAATTACGGCGACGCTGACATGTTTAATTTTCACACTGAGGATGGAGCGCAGCTGAATCCGCATCTTCTCAATGTCATGGAGCAGGGATCGACACTCGGACAATTTTATGCAGAAAGGTTGAGAATGTGGAATTGCACCCACACCGCTCCTTTCAGCAGTAATCATTTCTACTCCAGAACAGATTCGGTATGGGCGTCAAAGTATGAGGTGCCGTATGAGATGCATGGAGCTGATTTTGATGAAAGCGCAGGCACTTTCCTGCCGGGATATTTCAATTACAGCGCACATGACGGCGCAATAAATGTGGTGTGCCCTGAAGCGCGAGAGCGGATCGTGCACGATCCGCACGTGTTTGGAGATGATTGGTCAGAATCTTTGACGCTGACTGAAAAAGCAGAAACAACAAAATACTTTCAAAGATTCGCTGCTCTTCACAAAAACTTCGGATTCATCAACATTCGGGTAGGGAATCAGGACCATTACATAAAACTCCGTGGTCCCAAAGATCGCGGCATTACTTTTGAAGCGCCACGCGGCTCATTAATGACGGCGATTAATTACAATATTTTTGATGATATGTTGATCGGAAATTTTGTAAAGACGACCCTGCACGGAGGCGTCGCCGCGCTTTATCCTGACTTTAGCCCCTACGTTGGAAAATACGGAGACAATGGACAGGCGTATTCAGAGTCCGACCTGGTCCGTTATTTTCGTTATTACCATGAGCTATATGGTTTCCGGAGTTGGCTGGCCAAGATGGAATTTGATAGT
Organism: Oxalobacteraceae bacterium; assembly: GCA_003537575.1. GTDB lineage: Bacteria > Pseudomonadota > Gammaproteobacteria > Burkholderiales > Burkholderiaceae_D > Paucimonas. Next base: position 79,521 of record DPRS01000049.1, on the reverse strand, counting down.
TTAAATAGAGTAAGGAAAATGCTTTACAACCACCCGGCCCGCCCTGTGGCAAAGAGGCTATATCATGCTTTCAGGTAATTTCCGTTATGGATTTTCTCATTCAACGGTTCTTGATTGCTTGATTGAGTGAGCGCCTGCTGCCGTCAATTCTTGAACTGTTGCGTCACCATGATGCCTCTTGGCCCGGCATCCATGATGCCAATGCCGATCCGCTCGAAGCGGGGTCTCAGGATGTTGGCGCGATGGCCCGGCGAATTCATCAATCCGCTATGAGCAAGCCTGACGGTCGGCGCAAACGCCAGATTTTCGCCAGCCAGAAGGAAGGCGATTTTCGCCGCGCGCAAGCGGTCGAATGCGCTTTTTCCTTCCGGCGAATAATGGGAAAAATATCCGCGTGCCAGCATGTCGGCGGAATGCTGCCTTGCCACACTGGTCAGCGCGGCATCCATCACCAGGGGGCTTAGGTTCGCTTTCGCCCGTTCCTTGTTGACCAGTTCAAGCATTTGCTCTTCCAGCGCCGGCCGCGGTCTGGCATCGCTGACGGTGAAAGGGAGTTTCACCATCTCCGACGATTCCGGCTGCACCGTGAGCATGTTCAGGGTTTCAGTAATCGCCTCGTCGAATACCGGTCGCAATTTGAATTCGATCGCTTCGGCATATCCCGCGAAGCGATTGTTGAGTTCGCTGTCTCTTGCCTGATTCTGCATGTTCTCGGGCAGCGGCACGGCCAGCAGCAAGGCGGCGACGATGGTGGCGTGGACTGCGCCGTTAACCAGGCCGGGCAGGATGCCCAGGAGCCTGTTGCCGGGATGCCGGTGCGCTGTTGGCGGCAACCGCACGATAAGCTTTGCGGCCAATAGCTGCAGTACCAGCACGCTCAGAAAGAAAATGGCCAGGAAGCTCGCCGGCCGGCTCCAGGCGAGCGGCCAGTCCGTCAGTTTTGCCAGCCATTGCGCGACAGGCTGGTAAAAGCGGATACCCACCAGCAGGCTTGCCAGCCAGGCCGCGAGATCGAGGAATTCCAATACGAATCCCCGGCGCCACCCCATCACGATGCCAAGCAGGATGAGTGCGCCGAGCAGTAGGTCGATCCAGTTAAGCGTCATGATATTGACACTAGCCTTGCTAGAGCCATGCGGTCGCTGCAAAACCCGCAAGAGCAGATTGTCAGTGCGGCTTCAATGGCCGTCCTGCCTGGTCGCCGGGATCGATCTGCCGCTACTTGCGCAAAGGACGTACTTTGCCATCCACGATCAGGGTTTTTTTATCTCCCTGAATGCGATATCGAATGAAGGATTCAGGGCCGACTGTGCCGTAGGGCTCGCCGTTCACGGTAAGCCGGCCATGCCGTACTTCGACAATGTCTCCATTGACGTTATGCCTGCCGTCGTTGCCCGTGAAACTTGCCTCGCTGCTGGTTCCGGATGGCGAGGAAGACAGGCTCACCGCCGAGCCGCTCACAATGATATCCGCCATGGCTGCTTCGTGCGAAAACAAAAGTCCCATGGACAGGAGGAGCTTGATGACTGCTTGCATGGCTTGGCTCTTCGTGAAGGGTGCAGGCGCAGTTCCCGCTGCGGGCAAATCGCTCAATACCACGCCGCGTAGAGCGGGGCATTGAGACGATGCCTGGATTAGCGAGTGCCGCTCGTCGTGCCGGGCGATGAGGATTCCGTTGTGCCGGTCGTCCCCGAACTGCTGGAGCTGCCAGTCGATCCGGTGGAGGACGATCCCATGCCGGACGATCCCGAGCCGGAAGATCCCATGCCTGAAGACGATTCGGACGAAGACGAACCGCTGGATTCCGGAGAGCTGGAGGATGGGTAATTCGTCGATGGAGACGTCGTGCCTGTGGCCGAGCCGCTCGCGGAACCCATGCCGGATGCCGAACCGGAGGACGAGCCGGAGGAGGAAGTGCCGGACGAATCGGACGTGCCGGCCGTGCCGCAGGCGGTGAACGCGAATGCGCAAGCGATAGGAATAATCCATTTCTTCATAAAAGCTCCTTGGTAGATTTCTGGAACGAAATGCAAACTGGCTGACGCCAAGCTTGTAGAAGTTGCAACCCGGCCTAAGTTCCCGCGGAGGCAGCTATTCCTTTCCGTGCAGTAGGAAAAGAGTGCTTCGCTTTGAGAAACATTAAATAAAGCGCCCGCCTGGAGGAAAATCTTGCCAGAGCGGGCGTTCACATAAGAAACAAGCTGCCATGCGGCGTTCGACAGGGCGGGTTTAGCCGCCGCGCCGGCAATCCGGTCCTTGAAGGCAAAAAATGTTTGCCGGAGATGCCTATTCCTTATTGCCGAACATGCCACCGAGATTCGATCCTAGCCCGCCCAGCTTATCCATTGCGCTGCCACCGGATTGTCCACCCACGATGCTGTCGATTTGCGATCCGAGCGGACCAGGCAACTTCTCTTTCAGGAAGCCAATCACCGTTTGCACCGCCATCGCCGCCTTGTCTTCCGGCAGCCCGGTCTTTTCAATCAATCGTTGAATTACTTCATTCATGCTTCTCTCCAGATATGGATCGCTGGGAAAACAGTGCATTACACTCGTGGCTATATCATGGGGCCGTCAACCTGAGCTCTTGGCCTTTCTCGATCATGTTTGGGTTCTTGATGTTATTCCACTTGGCGAGGTCCTGGTAACGCACGTCATGTTTTCTGGCGATGTCGGCCAGCGTGTCGCCTTCCGATACTGTGTAAGTTCCTTCGGCGGCGCCCGACGCGGAGGATGCAGCTGACGAACCGGAAGAGTCCGTGCCTGACGAGTCCGTTGCGCCTGGTGACTCGGAATCGCCGGATGAGCCGGAGGTGCTTGGCGGGGTTGATGCACCCGATGAACCGGAACTGCCCGACGAGTCTGAACTGCCTGACGAACCGGACGTGCTGGGCGAGTCTGATGTGCCTGATGAACCGGAAGCTCCTGACGAGCCTGACATGCCGGATGAATCGGAGCTACCTGAAGAACCCGACATGCCCGACGAATCCGAGCTGCCGGACGAACCGGATGTGCTGGGAGGGGTTGATGCACCCGATGAGCCGGAGCTGCCCGACGAGTCTGAACTGCCTGATGAGCCCGACATGCCGGAAGAGTCGGAGCTGCCCGAAGAACCGGAGGTGCTCGGTGTAGCCGATGTGCCGGATGGTACAGTCGCTCCGGACGAGCTGGAGCTGCCTGATGCAGCCGATCCGCCTGATGAATCGGAGGCGCCTGATGAACTGGATGCATCGGCCCCGGAAGATCCGGACGAGTCGGAAGTGCTCGGCGCGCCGGCCGCTGCTGGTGCTTCGGAAGCTCCTGAAGAGGATGAGCCGGTAGCACCCGGCGCGGCCGTAGTGCTGGGCGAACCGGAAGCGCCTGGTGACGTGATCACTGCTTCCGAACCGGACGATTGCTCGCTGCCTGTCGCGGGTGCGCCGCTGGACGGCTGCTGCGGAGTTGGCTGGGCCGCGTCGCCGGTCATGCCCGGCGACGCTGACGAACCGGACGATTGTGCCGGAGGCTGGGATGCAGGGGGGCTGTCGGCAGCTTGTCGCTCGCCGCATGCCGAAACCGCTAGTGTCAACAGGATGGAAATAAAGTATTTCATAGTCTGATTCCTTTTCATTCGAAAACCGGATCAGCCGGATGTCGCATGACAAGTAGCGGCTACCGCGATCTCATTTTTGATTGCTTACCTGATAAGCAGAAATCAGACAAAAAAAATCAGGCGAAGTTATTAAGATACTTGAAAATTAATTGGGAAGCGTTTGCGACATATCATTCAACAGCCTGAGCATGTAGCATTGAGGAACGTTGGCGCCACGCCTCGCTTTATTACATCGATATATTCCCGGATGTTCCTGCGGAATCGCTGTTCACTGCTGGCAATGCCAGGCGTCAGGCAGCCGGGCGCTTGCGATGGAACACCAGCGGGCTGTACGGCACCGCCGATGGTGGCGGTGAATTCAGGATGCCCGCTTTCATGGCGCCAACGACGTGCATCTCACAGGGCTTGCAGTCGAAGCGCAAGGTATAGCGCTCGTTGCCGGAAACCAGCGTCATCGGTTCGGCGCGCACCTGGCCCTGGACGCCTTGCACGCCCTTGGCCTGCTTGGGGCAGAGATTGAATGAAAAACGCAGGCAGTGCTTGGTGATCATCAGCGACACCTCGCCTGCTTCCTCGTGCGCTTCGTACGCCGCATCGATCAGTTGCACGCCGTGCTTGTGATAGAAGGCGCGCGCCTTCTCGTTGTAGACATTGGCCAGATAGGATAGCTGGGTTTCGGGATAAGCCGGGCACGGCTCCGAGGGGGCCTTGCGCGGCAGGCGCTGCCACGCCGCCAGGCGTGCCGCCTCGTGCGCTGCGATCGCATCGCGGCGCAGCGCGTTGATGGCTGCCGCCGGCACGAACCAGGGCCGCGACAGCGACAAGACAATCTCTCCGGTTTCGAACATGGTGTTGCCGAGCTTGGCCAGGCTCGCGCGCAGCGACGCCTCGGCCTGCGCGGCCTGCTGCGCCGGCTGCAGCGCGACGGTGGCGTCGGTTGCGCTGGCAATGCCATCTTCGTCGCGAATCGCCAGGCGCAAGCCGCCGGCATGTTCGGCGAGCGTCAACTGCAGCGCAACCTTGCGGTCAGCCGATTTCTTTTGCAGCGCGGCTTCCCACTGGTGATCGCTGTTGCGATGGATGACGCTGCCAGCTTTCAGGCCGGTCAGGGCGCTCATGCTTTCGTTGGGGAAGACGCGCCAGCGCTGGCCTTCCGCATCTTCACCCAGTTTCTCCACACGGTTGGCCCGGATGCCTACCGTGTCACGCTTGTGCATGTAATTCAGGCCGTCGCCATTGGCCAGCATCGCATTCGCCAGCAAATCGAAATGATCGGCGCCCAGGCGGACCACGGTGCCCAGTTCGACACCCACGTACTTGGGCGAATCGAAGGCGCCGATATCCTCCTGGCGTCCCTGGGCAAAGTAGTCGGTGTGACCGCGATGGAAATTCTTGTCCACGTCCGGCGTGAACTGCAGGCGCGTGCGTCCGCTGGAAGCACGCGCCAACTCCGGTCGGCGCTCGAGGATTTCATCGAGCAGCAGGCGGTAGTGGCCGGTGATGTTCTTCACATAACCCATGTCCTTGTAGCGGCCCTCGATCTTGAACGAGCGGATGCCGGCGTCGACCAGGGCTTCCAGGTTGCGGCTCTGGTCATTGTCCTTCATCGACAGCAGGTGCTTTTCATAGGCCACCACGCGGCCCTGGCCGTCGGACAGCGTGTAGGGCAGGCGACAGGCCTGCGAGCAGTCGCCGCGGTTGGCGCTGCGGCCGGTATCGGCGTGGGAAATGTAGCACTGGCCGGAAAACGCCACGCACAAGGCGCCGTGGATGAAATACTCGAGCGTGGTGTCGGCATCGGCCGCTGCGCGAATGGCGCTGATCTGTTCCAGGCTCAGCTCGCGCGCCAGCACCAGTTGCGAGAAACCCGCTGCGCTCAAAAAGCGAGCCTTGTCCGCGGTACGGATGTCGCATTGCGTGCTGGCGTGCAGCTGGATCGGCGGCAGATCCATTTCCAGCAGGCCCATGTCCTGCACGATGAGGGCGTCGACGCCGGCGTCGTACAGTTGCCAGATCTGCTTGCGCGCGGGTTCCAGCTCGGCATCGTGCAGGATGGTATTGAGCGTGACAAAAATGCGGGCGTGGTAACGGTGCGCAAATTCCACCAGGGCGGCGATCTTCTCCAGCGAATTGCTGGCATTGTGCCGCGCGCCGAACGCGGGACCGCCGATATAGACGGCGTCCGCCCCGTGCAGGATGGCTTCACGGCCGATCTCGGCAGTTTTGGCGGGGGACAGCAGTTCGAGCTGGTGGGCGGGCAGGGACATGGCTGGAATCAGGACAGGCGAAGGCTGAAATTATAGCCAAAGTAGGATTCCTTCACCGCAGAAGAAGCCGGCAAGACATGGGGAGACCTCGCATCCTGCGCATGACCGAGCTTGGGCGACGCTCAGGAACGACGAAAAACTAACCGATGATGCTTGTAATAACGGTGGTCATCGCTGCTGAGATATTCAGAAACCGAAAACCGGTGCGGAAACCGGCCGAGTTGAGCATGGAATAGGCAACCGCGGCTTTCACCGTGACCGATTTGATACTGCCATGCGTAAACGGTGCAAACATGATGGTGCATATTTCACCATTGGCAAGCTGGAAATCGAGAATGACGCCAATTCCGCTGGTGGATAAATCGAAGCTTTCCCCATTTATTGATTGCCCTTTGGGGTCAAGTATCTTCACTTTGCAGTGAATGGGGCGGCGCGGCGCGGCGCGCTGATCAACTACCTGCTGTTTGAGAACTTCTGGCATGGCAAGAACGTTTTACGTCTTATTACAGGTTGTAATGATGCTAGCAAGATTCGATACGGCAGACAATCTGAGCATTGGCAAAACTGGAATTTATTGCTTTGGATCAACTAAATTTCATGCTGTGGACCATAGCACGCGGCAGAGTGCCGCGCGCATGCAGTCGATCCTTGCCCGCCAGGCCGCTGCTGGCACGACTTGCCTTTCTCGCCGGTTTGAGTTCCCTATCCCTCCACGATATAATCGCAGCTTCATGCATGCCATGAAATGATCGCGGAAAGTGGCTCGGATTCGCTAGAGAAGGGCCAAGACGAGTGTTCATGCGGATAGCGGCGCGAACCATCGTCCCCCTGCTTTTTTCGAATTTAATCGCACCTGCCTATGACGCGAATGTTAGCGCGTACAAACTTCCATAGTTCAAAACTTATTCGTTGTCTCGCCAGCCTGGATATGGTCGATGTCGTCGATCCCGGGAATGCATTTGCCGAGAAACTGGGGCTATGGGTGCACTTTGCCGACGCCATCACCCTGTCCGCCGTGCACAGCGACAGCGTGGCAAGCCCATCAAAAAGCCAGTCCGGCATGCCGCGCGTGGCGCAAGCCGCCGCGCGTGCTTCCGCCGCAGCCGCTGCCGCTACCGAATTCGAGCGGACCGAGGCTTCCCTGGTGAATTCGATCATGAAGAGCTGCTCGCCCAACGCGGGCAAGTCGCACATCAGTCTGCCCGCGCCGGAACTCGGGCTGCCGCTGAACCTCGCGACGGCTTTCGTGCCGTATCGCCGGTTTTATGAAGAGCACCAACGCGACATGGAATTGCGCATTCAGCCTCTGCGCTGCAATGTCCGGGAAGCGTTGGCGAAGGCGTCGCCGAGGCTCGGGAAACTGGCCGACCTGGACGCGGCGCTTGAAAAGATACTGCGCGAACGCGAGAGGCAATTGCTGTCGAAGGTGCCGGCGCTGCTGAAAAAACGCTTTGAACAATTGTTCAGAGAACACCAGCAAAAACTCCTTGATGCCCGCCAGGCCGACAACCCTGCCGGCTGGGCGCAAGCGGGAGCCTGGCTGGCGCGCTTTTGCAATGACATGCAAATGCTGTTGCTGGCGGAAGCGGAGCTGCGCCTGCAACCGGCGATGGGGCTCATTGAAGCATTCAATGAATACACTAAGCAAGATACGCAATGATTAAAAATTTAAACAAGCATTTATTTACAGCCGCCTTCTTCCTGGGCGCGCTCGGGATCGTCTGGGTAGGATTCGGATTCATCGACTCCAGTTTCCTGGCGCTGGCGATGACCGCCATCATCGGCGCAGTCTATGGGTTCGGCGCACTGGAACTGCGGCAGTTTCGCCAGGCGACGTCCACGCTGGCAAGCGCGCTGTCGGCAATTCCCGACAACCTGGCAGACCTCGGCGACTGGCTGGTCGGCGTGCATCCTTCGCTGCAAAATTCCGTGCGCCTGCGCATCGAGGGAGAACGCGTCGGCTTGCCCGGCCCCGTGCTCACACCGTACCTGGTCGGGCTGCTGGTGATGCTGGGGATGCTCGGCACGTTCCTGGGCATGGTCGTCACGCTCAAGGGCGCGGTCTTCGCGCTGGAAAAAACCACCGATCTGCAGGCGATCCGTTCCGCGCTCGCGGTGCCGGTCTCGGGACTGGGGCTGGCGTTCGGCACCTCGGTGGCCGGGGTGGCCGCATCCGCGATGCTGGGCCTGATGTCGGCGCTCTGCCGGCGTGAACGAATGCAGGCGGCGCAACTGCTGGACACCAGAATTGCCACGGTATTGCGCCGTTTTTCGCTTACCCATCAGCGCCAGGAAACCTTCAGGGCGCTGCAGTTGCAATCGCAGGCTTTGCCGCAAGTCGTCGATCAGTTGCAGACGATGATGGCGCAGATGGAAAGCATGAGCCAGCAGCTGAACCAGCGCCTGCTCAGCAACCAGGAGGAATTTCACAGCAATGTGAAAGGCGTCTATACCGACCTGGCGCAGGCAGTGGATACCTCCCTGCGCGAGAGTCTGAGCCAGAGCGCGCATGCCGCCGGCGAAAGCATCAAGCCCGTGGTCGAGGCGGCGATGAGCGGCATCGCGCGTGAAGCGACGCTGGCGCACGAGCGCATGGCCGATACCGTGCAGCTGCAGCTCGACGGACTTTCCGCACGGTTCAACGAGTCCGCCGCCACCGTGGCCGACACCTGGACTGCCGCGCTCAGGAGCCACGAACAGGCAAGCGCCGACGTCGTCGCGCAGGTGGGCCGCTCGCTGGATGGGTTCAGCGAGACATTCGAGCAACGCTCAGGCGCCCTCGTGGTCACCGTGGGCGAGGCTTACGCGGGCCTGCAGACAGCTCAGGCGGAGCGCGAGCAACAGCAGCGGCAGGCGTGGACGCAGTCGCTGCAAGCCATGGCGGCAGCGCTCAGGGAGGAATTGCAGCAAACCGGCACGCAGACGCTTGCTCAGCAGGAGAAAATCTGCAGCACCCTGATCCGGACCGTGCAGGACATCACCGAACAGGCGCAGGCCAGCGCCGACAAGTCGCTGGCCGACACCACGCGCCTGGTCACGGGTGCGGAAGAATTGATGCGTTCCCGCATCGCCGCTGAAGCGCAATGGATCGACCAGCATCGCGAACGCATGGATCAGCTGGCCAGCCTGCTGCGCGCGGAACTCGGCGCGCTCAGGGATGAGGAAGCCGTGCGCGGCAATGCGGCGGTCGAGCGGCTGGATCAATTGCAAAATGCGTTGCAAACCGCGCTGACAAGCCATTTGACCACGCTCGGCACCGCGCTGGAAGAACCGCTCACGCGCCTCATCCACACGGCCTCGGAAGCGCCGCGCGCTGCGGCGGAAGTGATCGGGCAACTGCGCGAACAAGTCTCCGGCAGCGTTGCGCGCGACAACGAGCTGCTGGAGGAACGCAGCCGCATCATGGAAACGCTCAATGCGCTGCTCGAAGCGATCAATCATGCCTCGCTTGAGCAGCGCGCCGTCATCGATTCCCTGGTGGCTTCTTCAGCTACGGCGCTCAACGCCACCGCCGGCGCGTTCTCGGACAATGTCGCCGCCGAAGCCGGCAAGCTGTCCGAGATTGCCGCGCACGTCACCAGCAGTGCCGTCGAAGTCTCGAGCCTCTCCGAAGCCTTTGCTTTTGCCGTGCAGGCGTTCAATGAAGCCAACGACAAGCTGATCGCCAACCTGCAGCGCATCGAAGGCGCGATGGACAAGGCCATGTCGAGAAGCGATGAGCAGCTTGCCTATTACGTCGCCCAGGCGCGCGAAATCATCGATCTTTCCATGAGCTCGCAAAAGGAAGTCCTGGAAGAATTGCGGCAGTTGCCTGCCACGCAAGCGGGTCTTGCCGAAGAGGTCCGGTAATGAGCAACAGCTTGGATGACAGCGACGCCAGCGTGGAATACGCGGCGCCAGTCTGGCCGGTGTTCGGCGACCTGATGTCCGGCTTGCTGGGCGCTTTCGTGCTGCTGCTGGTGGGCGTGGTGGCCGTCCAGATGGAATTGACGTCGCACCTGCAGGATGAAGTGAAAAAGCGCCAGATCGAAGAGCAGCGCCGCATGAGCCTGGAAAAAGCCCTGGCGGTGCCGCTGGCCAGCGGGCGCATCACCTTGAACAACGGCCGCATCGGCATCAGCGGACAGGTGCTGTTCGCGCTCAATTCGGACCAGTTGCAGCCAGAGGGCCGGCATTTGCTGAAGAGCCTGGTGACGCCGCTGCAGGCCTATCTGTCGTCGCGCGATGAATTGCTCATGGTGAGCGGCTTTACTGATGACAAGCCGATACGGGGCGGCCCCTTCACGGACAATTGGGAATTGTCGGCCCAGCGCGCGCTGACGGTTACCCGCACCCTGATCGAGGAAGGGATGCCATCTTCCATGGTGTTTGCGGCAGCCTTTGGTGCCGAGCAGCCGGTAAAGCCCAACACCGACGATGACGCGCGTGCGCAAAACCGGCGAGTGGAGATGGCGCCGGTGCCGAAAACCGCCAATGCCAAAAATGCCGCGTCATGAATGAGCGGGTTCACAGCGAAGTCGTAGATGCGTCACCGGATTCATCTCCTGATGTCGACGCGCTGATCGCTTCCCTGCGCGCGGCAGGCGCGGACCGCTTCGATCCCGTGCGCCTGCGCTACATCGAAGTGCTGGCCAGGCGCGCTGGCGAGCACCAGGGAAGCGCCCGGCGCATGCTCGACGCGAAGCTGGCGCAAGCGCTGACGGTATTGATGGAGCATTTTGAAAGAGCGCAAGGCGATGCCAGAGAAACCGTCGCCCGTAGCATTCAGCAGTATCCGCACGCGGCCAGCGATCTGCAGCGGCTCTTCGACGCCGGCAATTTCAGGGAATTGCAGCGATCGATCGCCACCCTGAAGAACAACGAACAATGCGCATCGTTAAGCGCGCTGGTGCGGCAGCTCGAGCAACATGCTCCGGAAAATGCAGATGCGCATTTGGCCGGAAATGCCGGATCGCCTGCCGAACTGAGGACCATACGGAATTTCAGGAATACCTGGTCGAAACTGAGTGTCGACAAGCAGGTGGCCAAGGCACTTGAGCAAGCCCCGAAGAATGCCGGCCCGATCAATTCTCACATGCTGGTGCTGCGCTCGCTGGCCTTGATGCGTGATATCTCGCCGGATTATCTGAACCGGTTTATCTCTTACGCAGATGCCTTGTTATGCCTTGATCAAGGCGAGAAGGAAAAGCCGGGCGCTCCCAAAAAGCCTCAGGCGACGCGGGCGGTCAGAAAATAGATCCGCCTCGGTAAAATTCATTCATGCGAGTGTTCGTTTTCAGCGTGCGTAGATGGCCGCTATCGGCCTATTTTTAGGTCGGTCAGACGCCGGCGGCCGGCGTATTTGTCGCGATCGGCTTGACGCTGGCCTCTCTTTTTCTTACTCCAGCCCTGTATTTTCTGCCGCATGCCACGCTGGCCGCGACGATCATTGTCGCCGACGAACCCGACGTCCTGGCCGGGCTGGTACCGTTAGAGAGTCAGGGAATAATCGAACCGGGATGCGGCAACGCCCGGATGGTGCGGGAACTGCTGCAGCGCTATCCGGGTTGCCGTATAACCGGTCTGGAAGTGGATCAGATTCAGCATGCGAAAAACTTGGTGAATCTACAGGAGGGCCTGCGATTTATTGCAGCATGCGCGGAAGCCATTCCGTTTCCTGACGCCGGCTTTGAGCTGGCACTGATGCTCAAGTCCCTGCATCATATGCCGCTGGCCATGGAGCGGGCGCTCGATGAGGTGGCGCGCGTTCTCCGCCCGGGCGGCTGCCTGTATGTGTCGGAACCGGTGTATGCAGACCCGCTGAACGAGGTGATTCGCCTGTTCAATGACGAAGGCGAGGTGCGCGCCGCCGGTCCGGCTGACCGGGCCTCTGGATCGGCCATTGCCGCTGGCTAGGCGGTATGGCCGAGCGCCCGCAACTTGCGATACAGGGAGCGTTCACTGATCCCCAGCATGGCCGCCAGTTCGGCGCGGCTGCCTTGATGATTTTCCAGCGCCGCGAGCAGAGCCTCCTTTTCCAGCGCTTGCAAGGTTCGCTTCCCTTCAGAAAAGTCAGGCAGCTGGGATTCCGGGACGGCGGCGGGCGCGGGCAGGGGTCTGGCTAGCTGTGCCGGCATGGCGTCAAAGCCCAATGCCCGTTCGATCTCCTGAGCCCCGATCACCTGGCCATCGCATAGCAGTGAGGCGCGTTCCAGCACATTACGCAATTCCCGCACGTTGCCGGGAAAATCATACGCCTGCAGGCAGCGGGCGGCTTGGTCGGTCAGTTCCAGCCTGCGCTGCGGCGCCACGCGCTTGAGCAGCGATTCCGCCAGCAGCGGAATATCTTCGGTGCGCTCGCGCAGGGCCGGCAGGCGGATCGGGAAAGTGCTGAGGCGATAATACAAGTCTTCGCGGAACGTGCCGTCAACGACCATCGCTTTCAGGTTGCGGTGCGTCGCCGCAATCACGCGCACATCGGTGCGGCGCAGCTCGGTGCCGCCAACGCGGCGATAAGTGCCGCTTTCCAGCAAGCGTAGCAGCTTGACCTGCATGCTCAGCGGGATATCGCCCACTTCATCCAGAAACAGCGTGCCGCCACTGGCCGACTCCGCCAGGCCGGGCTTGGCAGCATTGGCCCCGGTGAAGGCGCCGCGCTCGTGGCCGAATAGCTCGCTTTCGAACAGCGTTTCCGGCAGGCTGGCGCAATCCACCACCACTAGCGGGGCGAGAGCACGGCGGCTGGCTTCGTGCACCGCGCGCGCCACCAGTTCCTTGCCGGTCCCGGACTCACCTAGCAGCAGCACGCTGGCGTTCGACGGACCGGCGCGAGCGACCAAGCCCAGCATTTGCTGAAAGGAGGGAGAACGGCCGACCAGGCCTTCGGACGTCGAGCGGCCCTGGGCTACGCTTAAGGGTTCCATTTTTTCCACGAAAAAGGCGGCTTCCCCCTGGGCATCCTGCAGCGGCACCAGTTCGATATTGACATAGGATTCGCCGTGCGGCGTATGGTGCAGGTGCAGCACGCGCTCGCGCTGGCCGGATTCGCGCGCGCGTGCCAGCGGACAGCTTTCGCCCGACTGGTCGCAAGGCGAGTCGAAGTGATGGGATACCTGGTAGCAAATGCGTCCGATCACAGATGACTGCGGGCTGAACTGGCGTCGGTAAGCTGCGTTGGCCGCGAGAATACGGTAGTGCCGGTCGAACAGGATATACGGTTCGGGCAAGACTTCGAGAAAGGACACTAGTTCGGGAAAAGGGCTGGACATCAAAACTCCCTAGAAAAAATAAGCAATCACCGCTGGCCATGGGTCCTGCCATTATGGCAGACCCATGGCCTGCCATAATGGCGAGAAGTGCCAATTTGGCAGGAAAATCATTGAAATTCTCGAAGATACTTTTATCTTTAAATGTAACCCCTTGTAGTTAAATACTATTTTTTTATTTTTCTCCTTGGCACGAAAAATGCGATTGTTGCTGGCATGAACCACGCTGACCGTCGTCTTTTTCGCCATCTGCTTATCGTCGTCCTGGTCAAGCTCGTCGTGCTGACCATACTGTGGTGGACATTTGTGCGGGAAGCCCGCGTCAGCGTGGATCCCGAGCGCGCCGCCGCCCGCATCACGGCGCCGGCAACAACCCAAGGACAATCGAAGTGATCTCTGAACAACTCGTCGACCTCTCGCGCCTGCAGTTTGCCGCCACCGCCATGTACCACTTCCTGTTCGTGCCGCTCACGCTCGGCATGGTCTGGCTGCTGGTGATCATGGAAAGCGTCTATGTCATGACCGGCAAGATTATCTGGAAAGACATGACGCGCTTCTGGGGCAAGTTGTTCGGCATTAATTTCGCACTCGGCGTCACCACCGGCATCACGCTGGAATTCCAGTTCGGCACGAACTGGGCCTATTACTCGCATTACGTCGGCGACATCTTCGGCGCCCCGCTAGCCATCGAAGGCTTGATGGCCTTCTTCCTCGAATCCACCTTCATCGGCCTGTTCTTCTTTGGCTGGGATCGCCTGAACAAGAGCCAGCACCTGCTGGTGACGGTGCTGATGGCGATCGGCACGAACCTCTCGGCCTTGTGGATCCTGATCGCCAACGGCTGGATGCAGAATCCCGTGGGCGCGGAGTTCAGCTACGAGACCATGCGCATGGAAATGGTCGACTTCATGGCGGTGGTGCTTAACCCCGACGCCCAGGCCAAGTTCGTGCACACTGTGTCGGCGGGTTATGTCACCGGCGCCATGTTCGTGCTCTCGATCTCCAGTTGGTACCTGCTGAGAAAGCGCGACGTCGAGTTCGCCAAGCGCAGCTTCCGCGTGGCCGCTGCCTTCGGCCTGGCATCGGTGCTGAGCGTTATCGTGCTGGGCGACGAATCCGGCTACACCGTGGGCGAGGCGCAGCAGACCAAGATGGCGGCGCTCGAAGCGATGTGGGAAACCGAGCCCGCGCCGGCCGGCCTGAAGCTGGTCGCCGGCATCAATGAAGCCGGGCAGAAAAACGACTGGGAAGTCGAGATCCCCTGGGTGATGGGGCTGATCGGCACGCGCTCGGTCGACAAGCAGATTCCGGGGATTCATGAGATCAAGGCCAGGAACCGCGAGCGCATCGTGCGCGGCATCGTCGCGGTGAACGCGCTGGAGGCGCTGCGCCGTAACCGCGACGACACGGTGGCGCGGGCAGTGCTGGAACAGCACAAGGCCGATCTCGGCTTCGGCCTGCTGCTCAAGAAATACGTCGTCGACGTCAACCAGGCCACGCCGGCAATGATCCAGGCGGCGGTGGACAGCACCGTGCCGCGCGTGGCGCCGATGTTCTGGTCGTTCCGCATCATGGTCGGACTCGGTTTCGCCATGCTGGCGCTGTTCGGCCTGGCGTTCTGGAGCACCGTCAAGGGCGCCTGCGCGAGCAAGCCCTGGCTGCTGAAGTGGGCGCTGTGGATGCTGCCGGCGCCGTGGATCGCCTGCGAACTGGGCTGGTTCGTCGCCGAATATGGCCGTCAGCCCTGGACCATTTATGGCGTGCTGCCGACACACTTGTCGGTATCGACCCTCTCGGTGGAAAGCCTGTACGGCTCGCTGGCCGGCTTCATCGGCTTCTACACGGTGCTGCTGGTGGTCGAAATGTATTTGATGGTCAGGTTCGCGCGCCAGGGACCCGGCAGCCTGGGCACCGGACGTTATGCCAGCGAAGCGGTCCATCATGCAGCGGCTCAAACCGTGACGCACGCCTGAATGCAATCATTAGGAGAATAGCGATGCTGGATTATCCAACCCTCAAAATTATCTGGTGGCTGCTGGTCGGCGTGCTGCTGGTCGGCTTCGCCATCATGGATGGCCACGACATGGGCGTCGGGACGCTGCTGCCTTTCGCCGGCAAGGACGATATCGAACGACGCGTCATCATCAATACCGTTGGCCCGCACTGGGACGGCAACCAGGTCTGGTTCATCACTGCCGGCGGCGCGATCTTTGCAGCCTGGCCGCTGGTCTATGCGACGGCTTTCAGCGGCTTCTACTGGGCCATGCTGGCAGTGCTGTGGGCGCTGTTCTTCCGTCCGGTGGGCTTTGACTACCGCAGCAAGATCGACAATCCGGCCTGGCGCAAGACCTGGGACTGGGGGCTGTTCGTCGGCGGGGCGGTGCCGCCGCTGATCTTCGGCGTCGCCTTCGGCAATCTGCTGCAGGGCGTGCCTTTCCAGTTCGATGACTACCTCGTCTCCACCTACACTGGCAGCTTCTGGCAATTGCTCAATCCCTTTGCGCTTCTTGCCGGCGTGGTCAGCAGCGCCATGATCACCATGCATGGCGGCGCCTACCTGGCGCACCGCACCGAAGGAGCGATCCAGGCACGCGCCATCAAGGGAGCGGTGATTGCGGCCGCAGTCATGGTAATCGCTTTTGTCGCCGCCGGCTTCTGGCTGCATGCAATCGACGGTTACCGGATCGTTTCGCCGGTGAGCCCGGGCGCCTTGCCCGACCCGATGAGCAAGTCCGTGGTGCGCGAAGCCGGCGCCTGGATGGACAACTACGCTCGCCAGCCGCTGCTGTGGCTGCTGCCCGTGCTCGGCCTGGCAGGCGCCTTCCTCGCGGCGATATTGCTGATCGTGCGCCGCACCTTGAGCGCATTCGTGGCATCGGCGCTGGCGACGGTTGGCGTGATCGGCACGGCCGGCGCCAGCATGTTTCCGTTCATTATGCCGTCCAGTTCCATGCCCGACGCCAGCCTGACCGTATGGGACAGCGTCTCCAGCCACCTCACATTGGGCATCATGCTCGTCGCCACCCTGATCTTCATGCCGCTGATCGTGTTGTACACCGGCTGGGCATACCGGGTGATGCGTGGCAAGGTCACCGCCGCCTATATTCGTGAAAACAACCATTCGGCTTATTGAGCCGCGAAAGGAGTGATGATCATGTGGTACTTTGCCTGGATGCTGGGAATCGGATTTGCCGTGTTGCTGGCAATCGTCAATGCGATGTGGGGAGAGCGGGAGGCCGTCGCGACGCGCGACGCCGGCGGCGAGGCGGAATCATGAGCGCCCGCTCAGCCGAATCCCCTGCGCAGGGAAAAATCCACCCCGCCAGCCTCGCCGTAGCGCTGGCGATCATGATCGGCGGCAGCCTGTATCCGCCGATGATGGCCGATAGCGCGGGAAATGCCGACCATGCCCTGGCGATGGCGCTGTTCTGGGCCATGAGCGCCGGATTCGTGCACGGGGTGGGCTTCAGGCCGATCGTATCGGCATGGCGCTGGCTGTTTTCGGGCTGGGCCTGCCTGGCGGCGCTCGGCCTGGCGGCCTGGATCAGGATGCTGAACTGAACTGCGCCATGTATTTCCGTTTCCTGCCAGATGAGTCCAGCGGCGCGACGAGCTACCTGCTGGCCGACCTCGATTCGGGTGCGGCCGTGCTGATCGATCCCCGCAGCAGCGACATGCCGGTGCTTGCCGCGATGTTGCTCGAATATCGCCTGCATCTGCAATGGCTGCTGCGCACCCACCAGCACGAGGGCGCGCAGCCGGAGGAGGAACAGGCGCTGGCGGCGCTGGGCGCGTCGATGGTCGCGCCCGGCTCGGCAAGCTGCGATGGCGAGCTGCTGGGGTTCGGCAACGAGCACTTGCGCATCATCGCCACGCCCGGCCACACGGATGGATGCCTGAGTTTCATGTGGCGAGACCGGCTTTTTTGCGGCGATCTGCTGAGTGTCGGCGCCTGCCCCCATCAGCCGCGCCCGGCCTCGCCCGAAGCGCTGTGGGACAGCGTCACCCGCAAGGTATTCACCCTTCCCAATGAAACCCTGCTTTTCTGCAACCATGCCCGGCATGCCCGGATGGTCAGCAGCGTGCTGGAGCAACGCTGCTGCCATCCATGGTTTGCCGGCGCAAGCCGTGACGAATTCCTGTCCCGGATCGCGCATGACACGGCGGAACTGCCGCCACGATGAAAGGAAACCCCATGAGCGATACCACTAATGAAACCCAGGCGCCGGCCGGCAGTCCCTATGCGCAGCTTGGCGGCGCCGCCGGCGTGCGCGCCCTGGTGAACCGTTTTTACGCCCTGATGGATGAGCTGCCCGAGGCCTGGACCGTGCGGCGCATGCACCCGCAATGCCTGGAAAACAGCGCCGACAGCCTGTTCATGTTCCTGAGCGGCTGGCTCGGCGGCCCGCCGCTGTGCATGCGCGAACGCGGGCACCCACGCCTGCGGATGCGCCATGCGCCGTACCGGATCGGGCCGGCGGAGCGCGACGAGTGGATGCTGTGCATGCGCCAGGCGCTGGATGAGCAGGTGAGCGATCCGCTGCTGCATGCCGTGCTGGAGCAGGCATTCACCGAAATGGCGCAGCATCTGGTCAACACGGAGGGGCATGCTGGTTGCGCAGGCATGGGCGATCATTCCGGTTCCTGAGCGGAGGATGAAACAATTCTTGGCTTTTCTAACCTGCACAACTTTATATCCATGAAAACTGCACATGACCTCGTCGCCGCAGCTAAATCACGCATTCAGGAGATATCTCTCGCCTCCGCAGAACAGGCGATCCGTGATGCCGATGTCCTTCTGGACGTTCGCGAGACTGAAGAATTCAATGTTGGCCACATCCCGGGCGCGATGCATGTTTCGCGGGGAATGCTCGAGTTCAAACTCAGTAACGCTTCGGAATTGCAATCGCGCGACCTCAAGATCGTTTTGTATTGCAAGACGAGTGGCCGTGCAGCACTGGCTGCCTGCGCTTTGCAGGACATGGGCTATACGAATGTCCAATCAATTGCAGGCGGCTTCGACGCCTGGGCGGGAGCGGGCAACCCGGTGACCAAGCCTGAAATGCCTTCATTCGAATAGGCTGAGATAGCTGGCATCCCTGGCGCAACCTTCTCCTCGTACCTTAGAAGTGATACTCCGCGCGTATCATCGGCGTCCTGGCCAGGCTGCCCGGCACGTTGGAGGGATTGCCGAACTTGTTGCGCCAATACTGGTATGCCAATCCGGCCTTCAGCGTTTTCGGCTTGAGGTCCGCCGCCGTGCTGAAGTCATGCATCAGCTGCATGTCGAGATTGGTCTCGGGCGCGGTGGGGCCGCCGAATTCATTCGTACCCTTGGCGGCGATATAGTTGATGTAGCCTTCGAACGACCACTTTGTCTCGCCGAGCGGGATATTCCATGCCGCCGACAGCATCGGATGCGTGTCGTAGCGATAACGCGAAGACACGCCCACCGGACGGTTGCTTTCCCATAAAGCCAGCAGGCTGATATTCAAAAATCCCGGCACGTCGAGCATCAGGGTAGGGCCGGCCACGAGCATGCGCTTTTTCGAACCGTAGCCGGGATCGTTCTTGGTGTTGAGATCGACGCCGGCGGTCAGTCCCAGGCCGCGCACCGCGCCGAACCGCAAGTCCTTTCCGCTCGCCTGGCCCAGGTCCAGCGTGTAGCGGTACACCAGATAGGCTTCGGTGGCATGGCTATCGTCGCGGCCGGATTTCAGTACGTCCACATTGAGATAATTCGTGCCGTACTTGCCCCCGCTTGCATGCGTGAAATTGAGCACGTGCTTGCTGATATCGGAAGAAACGTAGGGCTCGGCAAAGCTGGTGCCGTAACGATAGCCGACCGAATTGTCGCTCCAGTCGGCGGCTGCGGATTGCCCGCTCAGCAGGCTCAAGAGGATGGAAGCTCCTACTGCCAGGCGGGAAGCGGGGTGCTGCATGAATACTCCTGTCAGGATAAAAAATTAAATACGGTGACGCTGTCTTGGCGACGGCTGCTTGCCGGGGCCGTCAATAGTCCCGGACGCTGCTGTTGCCATGAGACGGCGGAAGGTCGGGCATTCCATGTGGCTCGGCGCAGGGCAGACCGCCGCGTGGCGCAGACTATCACGTACCGCGCTCAACTTGCGGATCGTCCGGTCAAGCTCCTGTGCCTTTTCCGCAAGCAACTGCCGGTCGATCTGCGGATGTCCGTCGGGCGCGAACATGCGCGCGATCTCGTCCAATGAAAAACCCGCGGACCTTCCCAGCGCGATCAGCGCCAGGCGCTCGAGCACATCGGGGGCGAACAGGCGGCGCAGCCCGCGCCTGCCGATAGAAGTGATCAAGCCCTTTTCCTCGTAGAAGCGCAGTGTCGAGGCCGGAATGCCGGATTTCTGTGCCACTTCGGTAATGTCCATATTTTCCCCTTGACCTCAAGTTGACTTGAAGTTGTACGCTACCACTACTTATCAATGCAGGCAAACACCTGGAGGGAATCATGAACTATCTGACATGCACGCTAATCACCGGAATCGGCGCGACGGCAGTGATGGATATGTGGGGAATCGCCCGCAAGCCGCTGCTCGGCGTCGCTCCTCCGGACTATGGCCTGGTGGGCCGCTGGATTGGGCATATGCCGCGCGGACGCTTTCGCCATGAAGCCATCGCGAAGTCTCCTTCCGTACAGGGTGAGCGCCTGATCGGATGGGCCGCCCATTACCTGATCGGCATCGCCTTCGCCGCCGTGCTGATCGGTATCTGGGGCGTCGCATGGGTGCAACATCCAACCATCGTTCCCGCCCTCATCGTTGGCATTGGCACCGTCGCGGCGCCGTTCTTGCTGATGCAGCCCGGCATGGGGGCCGGCATCGCCGCCTCCCGTACGCCGCGCCCTGCCGCTGCCCGGCTGCAGAGCCTCATCACGCATGCGGTTTTCGGCTTCGGCCTTTATGCAGCCGCGTGGGTTACACGCTATTTGCACTCCTCATAACGGTCGTCCCCAGGCAACAGCTTTATTCCATTGATTAACTACACCAAGGAAAATGAAATGCGTATTCCAGTCCGTTTTGCACCGATCCTTTTCAGTGCGCTGCTGTCGGCCATCATGGTCTGCATCGTTTCTGCTTTTGTCCTCATCACTTCGCAGGGAGTTAGCCCGGCACTTCCTGAGCAATGGCTCAGAAGCTGCCTGACGACATGGCCCATTGCATTTCCGACCGTCGCCATTGTGGCGCCCTGGGTACGGCGCATCGTCGGGCGCGTCAGCGCATAGTCCCTTGCATATAAGGAGGCTTTTATCGTCGTCCGGCAAAAGCCAGCCTGCATCGGCGGAGGAAACGATTTGCTGCCTTCTGCGCTCTTATGGTTGTCGCCGGAAAAAGCACAACCCATCCGCGCAGGAGACAAGCATGAAGACCTCGCGTTATATTGATCGAGGCAGTACGCCGCCAAGCACGCTGCAGCTTGCTACCGCGCTGCTGTCTTTCCTGGTGGTACTTACACGCGGCGCAAAGAAATCGGCAAAGGACCGGCAGCTGCTCCAACAGGTGCAGGTCGAGGAGCAAGCGCGCCCCAAACTTGCGGACGCAGCACGGAAAAAATCGGCAGAAGTGGCATCCCTTAGGCAGGAATCAAAGCCCAGGGCGCTGTTTCACATTGCCGTCTCGGCCGCAAAGGAATGGATGGCGCATCGCGCCTCCAGCAAGGGAGCGGCGCTGGCGCTGTACACCCTGTTTTCACTGGCGCCCATGCTGCTCCTCGTGGTGACGATTGCGGGCCTCTTCTTCGGCGAAGATGCGGTGCGCAACCAGCTGTTGCAGCAAATGTCGGGGATGGTGGGCGAGCAGGGCGGGGAAGGGGTGCGGACCATTCTCGCCGGGACGCAGCGTGAGAATTCCGGCGTCATGGCCGGGCTGATTTCGGCCGGCATCGTGCTGGTCAGCGCCACCAGCGCCTTTGCGGAACTCAAGGACAGTCTCGACGAACTCTGGGAAGTGCCGCCGGAAAAAACATCCGGCATCTGGAACCTGCTGCGCCAGCGTGTCCTTTCGTTCGGCCTGATCCTGGTCATTGCGCTGATGCTGCTGATTTCCCTGGCCGTCAGCACCGCGCTGGCGGCGATGGACAGCATCTGGCCAGGAGGCGAGGGCTCACCGCTCAAAGTAGTGAGCCTCGTCATCTCGCACCTGGTGTCGTTTGCCATTGTCACCGGGCTGTTTGCCGTAATCTTTAAGTATTTGCCAGGAACGAAGATTGCATGGAAAGACGTGCTGGTCGGCGCACTGATCACAGCGTCACTGTTCATTATTGGCAAGACCCTGATCGGCGTGTACATGGCCAATGCCGACGTCGCGTCCGCGTATGGTGCGGCCGGTTCGGTCGTGATTCTGATTCTCTGGGTCTATTACTCGGCACAGATTTTTTTCTACGGATCACTCTTTACGCATGAATATGCGATGAAGCTGGGAAGCCGGGCTGATGCAACGGACAGCGAAAGCATTCCGAACAGTAGCAAAAAAAACGCTTGAACGTATCATTTACGCTGGCGTATCACCGCGGACATTCCTGGTCTCGCTGACCGCGCTGGAAAGTCCGTATTTGCGGATCTTTTCATACAAGGTGCTTTTGGCGATGCCCAGGTACGCGGCGGCTTTGGTCAGGTTGCCATTGCTATGGGCAAGCGCTGCACGGATCGAGTGCGCTTCAGCCGTTTCCAGCGTACAGATCTTTGCTGCTGCCGGCGGAGCCGGCTCGTGCGCGGCATCGGGGGCGTGACGTCCCTCAGTCCGGACTTCAGGCGGCAGGCTAGCGGGCGTGATGATGCTGCCTTGCGCCATGAGCAGCGAACTCTCGATCGCGTTGCGCAGTTCCCTGACGTTGCCAGGCCAATCGTAGCGTTCGAGGCAGGCGCATGCCTCGTCGTCGAAGATGGCTGGGGGTATGCCGTAACGCTCGCAGAGGCGGCTCAGCCAGTCGGAGATCAGCAAGGAAATATCGCCCTTGCGTTCGCGTAAGGGCGGAATGCAGATGTTAGTCACGGCAATCCGATAGAATAAATCCATCCGAAATTTTTCCTGCGCGACCTCGTTGCGCAGGTTGCGGTGAGTTGCCGCAACCAGCCGGATATTGACCTTGCGCGGGGTGTTTTCGCCAAGCCGGTAGATCTCGCCTTCCTCAAGCACGCGCAGCAGGTGCGGCTGGATATCGAGCGGCATCTCGCCGATTTCATCCAGAAACAGGGTGCCGCCACTGGCTGCCTCGATCTTGCCGACGGCGCCCGATTTGCGGGCGCCGGTGAAAGCGCCCTCGGCATAGCCGAACAGTTCGCTGGCGAGCAAGTCCCGCGACAGGCCGCCGCAATTGATGGCGACAAACGGGCCGTTTGAGCAGGCGCTGTTCTGATGAATGCCTTGCGCGAACAATTCCTTGCCGACGCCCGTTTCGCCAAGCAGCAGGATCGGCACTCTTGAGGGGGCGAGCTTTTCCGCCTTTTCCACTGCGGCACGCAGCACGGCGCTGGTGCCGACGATTTTCGCGAACGAGCGGATGGTGCCTTCCTGCGCCGGCTTGGCCGTACGCGCTGCCGGGGGCAAGAGATTGTGCCGCGCAGCCGGCAATACGATCAGAAAACCCAGCACATCGCCGTTGTCCCGAATGGTGTCGATCCTTGCTGTCTGCAGCCAATCGGGCAGCAGCCTGGCGGAAGCATTGCCGGCAAGCGCTTCCGCACTGGCAATGGGAGCGGTATCGCCAAGATTCAGGGACACGCCACGTTGTGCCAGCATCGGCACGGCATGCTGGTTTGCCTTGACGATCCGGCCGTGTTCATCGGCTATCAATACCGCATCATTACGGTCGGAGCCAAGTTGTAGTGAACAACGGTCGAGCAGCCGTATGCGGCGCTCCATCAGGAGCCGGCCCAGCCGGCCCTCGATGCGGTCGGCCATGGATACGGCCAGCGCAAGGCTGTGATGGCTATAGGTTTGCGCAAGGCCGGAGACGTCGATCACGCCGAGCACACTGCGATCCAGGGGATCGCGGATGACCGTTGCCGAGCAGGTCCAGCGCTTGATGCCGGCACAGAAATGCTCGGCGCCGTGGATCTGCACCGGCTGTTGCAGGGCGAGCGCCGTGCCGATGGCGTTGGTGCCGCAATTCAGTTCTGCCCAGTTGCAGCCGGGAAGTAGCCGCACTTCGCCGGCCGGCTCGATGATGCGTGTGTCGCCCGCGAGTTGCAGGATCATCCCGTCAGGATCGGCCAGCAACATGATGGTACCGGTCTGCGCAAGAAAATCGCGGGTTTGCTGGATCAGCGGCATGCTCGCGTCCATCAGGCGGGCGTTTTTTGCCAGACACGTGCCCAGCCGCTTGTCATCGACCGGTGGCGGCGCGCCTTCCGCTTCGGGATCGACCTGTCCATCGAGACAGCGCCGCCAGGAATGATCGATGACGCTGCGCAGGCCGCCGGATTCCATCCCCTCTCCACTGATCATGTGCTGCCAGGCGATCAGTACGCTGGCATCCTTGTCAGGACGGGAAAGCCAATCCATCGGAGTGCTTGTGTGGGGCATTCCGTGTCTCCTTGCTGGCCGCATTTCTTGAGTGAAATAACCTAGTGCGGCTCATTAATATGATTCAATGAAAAAATAGCAATGCAATCCTACTCCAAACTGGCTGCATCGCACCAGCGCCAGAGCTTGATGATAAATAAGCAAGGTGATAAGCAAGATGCAAACCAGCGTTGGCCGAGGGGAATTAGGAAGTTTAGCCTGAGGGAACCGGCATGCTGCAGTGCATAGCCATCCGTCCGAAAATCAAACGGCCGTCCGGAAATCGAACGGCCGTTATGCCAGGCTTGTCCGGCAGTCGCCGGCTGCGGGATTAATCCGCGCGTTCAGGCACCGGCAGCTTTACCCAGTCGCTGTAGAACGCTTCGATATCCGGCTCGAAGTCATGCACCACCGGATACCATGGCGTCGGGGCTTCCACATCGTGCATCGTGCCGCATTCCGGGCAGTAGAACTCGCGATACACCTGCCACTGCGTATCCGGCGCCATCAGCTTCGGATAAACCTCGGTCATCGCTTCCTCGTTGTCGCGGACATAGACGTTGGCATGCAGCTTCCAGTTTTCCCGGTAGTCGCAGAACACATGGCCGCAATCGCACTGCGTGACCCATTTCCTGGTCTTGGCCTGTTGCACGATATACATGTGCGGCCCCAGCGGCAGCACGATACGGTCGGCCCAGCCGAGCTTCTTCTGCAGGGCCTCGACATACATCTGGAAGCGCTCGCCATCCTTCGGCATCGACAGCATGCGCAGCGTGGTATCCCAGTCGAGCTTGCCGTCGATGAGATTCTTGATTTGTTCACTGGTATAGGTAGACATCTCGATTCCTTTCTTTATGTTCTCGTGGCATCACTCTTCGACCAACACGACGGTGTTGACGTCAGGCATCTTCGACAGGTCCATGCGGAATTTCGAGCCATAAGTCGGCACGTCGAGTTCATCCTCGTTCAGGGTCCAGGCATCCGGCAGGCTCCAGAAATTGCGGAACTGGTTTTCGAATTTCTTCGACAGGCCGAAGCTGGTCGCGAACATGTGCTGCACCTGCGGCGCGGCATGCTTGACCAGGATGCGTTCCCGTTCCGCCTTGATCCATTCCTGGGTCGGCTGCGAGCGCGCCAGCCGTTGCTTGCGGATTTCCAGGCGCTGCGCTGCCGTCTGCCTGGCGTCCACCTTCCAGACGCCATTGCCATCACGGGTCGCCACCGCGCCGTAGACTTTCTGCGCGTACTCCGGCAGCAGCAGCGCATTGTTGAGATCGCGCTCGATGGCGTCGACTTCGCGGTCGAGCGGATCGCCATAGCCCGGACCGCCGCGCAGATAGTTCAGGTAGAGATCGTAGTTGTCATAGCAATCCTCGGTGGTCATGCACTGCTTGTCGCGCTTGACGGTCGCGCCGGCATTGAGATGGTTCTCGTAGTCGGGCAGGTCGGGGTTAGTATCGCTGCCCAGCGGCAGGGAGTCGCCGGCTTCGATGCGTTGCTTCAGGCCGGTCTTGTGGGCTTCGAAGCGGTAGCCGGTGGCTGCCGGATAGCCGCCCATCAAGCCCCAGTCGCTGTTCATGTAGCCGTTACCCATGAAGAACATGGTCCAGTCCTGCGCCTTCCAGACCATGCGCAGCGTCTCGAAACCGCAACCGCCGCGGTGCTTGCCATAGCCGCCGGAGTTGGTCTTGACGTTGCGGCCCAGGTAAAGCAGCGGCTCGGCCATTTCCCAGATCTCGATGTCGCCCATGTCGCCTTCGGGGTTCCAGATCGCTGCGGCATGGTTCAGACCATCCTTGATCGCGCAGGCACCGGTACCGCAGGACGAGGCTTCGAAGCTGTTGACCGCATGGATGTCGCCATCCTGGTTGATGCCGCCGCCCTGCAGCCAGTTTGAGGTATTAGCGTTGCCGGCATTGACTTCTTCCAGGTAGCCGCGGCTGAAATAGGCTTGCGACAAGCCGCGCCACATCGCGCTCCAGCCGGAGACCAGGAAGTGCCAGGCATAGGCATGGCCGGTGCGACGATCGTCCGGATTCATCCACGTGCCCTTGGGCAGGTGGAATTCGGTGCCGAAATAGGCGCCGTCGTTGATCCGTTGCGTCGGCACCAGGGTCTGCGTCATCATCACCCAAAGACCGCTGGTGAATGCCACCTGGTGCGCGTTGTAGGAATGCCAGCCCCAGCGGCTCGCGCCTTCGAAATCCAGGCGCCACGAGCCATCCTTGCGGATTTCCATTTCCACCGGCGAATGCATGATGGAATCGAGCTTGGCGAAGGCGTTGGAGGTCTGCACGTCTTCATGGGCATATGGCACGTCGACGAAAGCCACCTTGCGATACTTGCCCGGCAGGGTCATGGCCTTGATGCGGGTCTGCAGGCCACGTCGTCCTTCCTCGATCACTTCGTACGCGAACTTTTCGTACGACTCCAGCCCTTCTTCCTCGATCACTTCCTCGATCAGGTCGCGCACCATGTGGCAGCCGGCGATGCGGGTGCGCTCGTCGAGGATCCAGTACTTGGGCGTGCGCACCGAGCGCTGGCTTTCATGCAGCCAGTCGCGCAGCGGCGTATCGTTCACGCCGGTCTTGCGGCAGGTGATCATGTAGCCGTCGCCGAAGCGCTGCGTCTGGCCGGTGGACATGGAGCCCGGCGTCACCGCGCCGGTGTCGATCACGTGGGTGACGCCGCCGACCCAGCCGACCAGCTTGCCATGCGCGAAGATCGGCACGATGGTGGCGATGTCGCAGGGGTGCACGTTGCCGATAGAGCAGTCGTTATTGGTGAACATGTCGCCGGGATTGATGCCCGGATTGGCTTCCCAGTTATTTTCGATCATGTACTTGATCGCCGCGCCCATGGTGCCGACGTGGATGATGATGCCGGTCGAGGTCAGGATGCAGTCGCCGGCGGCGTTGTAGAGCGTGAAGCACAATTCGCCTTCCTGCTCGACGATCGGGCTGGCGGCGATTTTCTTGGCGGTTTCCCGCGCATGCACCAGGCCGCCGCGCAGCTTGGAAAACAGCTTTTCGTAGCGGATCGGGTCTTTCTCGCGCAGTTCCAGGCGGGTCAGGCCATTGTAGTGGCCGGAATCGGCGGTGCGCTTGAGAATGCCGTCGCGGAATTCCTTGAGCGTCTGGCCGGTCTTGAGCAGGTCGGCAAAGCCGATTTCCTTGCTGGACATCATATTCATGGCGTGTCTCCTTATTTGGTTTCTTGCAGATGGAAGAGGCGATGCTTGTCGAGCGTGGTCGAGAAGCCGTTGGGCACGACGAAAGTGGTGGCATCGGATTCGATGATGGCCGGACCGGCAATGGTGTTGTGCGGTTTCAGGGCTTCCATCTTCCACACCGTCGCGTCATGCCACTTCTTCTGGCGATACAGGGGCCGCTTGCCGAGCAATGCCTCTTTCGGCGGCGTCTTGTCGCCCGGCGGGTCTTCCGGCAGCACCGGTTTCTGGGTCACCACCATGCCGCGCATGATGGCGCCGGTGACCGAAAAACCCAGTTCCGGCGAACGTGCGGCGCTCGCGTACACGCGGCCATAGGTTTCCTCGAACGCCTCGACGATGCGGTCCCAGTCCTGCGGCGTGGCGGCGCTGGCGATCGGCGAGCTGATTTCGAGATCATTGAGCTGCCCCATGTACTGCATGCGATAGCCGGGGCGCAGGATGACTTCTTCCTCCTTGAAACCGTTGATCCTGAACTCCTCGATCACCTTGGCAGCCAGGTCGCCCCAGGCGGTCTGGATGGTTTGCGCCGCGTTCGCCTTGTCGCCGTCGCTGGCGTCATGCGGCAGCGCCAGGTCGACGCTCTTGTCGTAGCGGTATTCGAAGTCGGCGCATGCGCAGCCGAATGCCGAGAAGCCCGCGGCCCAGGCGGGCACGATGACATCCTTGAAACCCAGTCCCTCGGTATAGCCATAGGTATGGACGGGTCCGGCGCCACCATACGAGAAGCAGACGAACTCGGTCGGGTTGTAGCCTTTGGCGCTGACGTTCGAACGCAGATACTCGCGCAACTGCAGGTCAAGCAGTTCGATCACGCCGGCAGCGGCGTCTTCCACCGACAGTCCCAGCGGGTCGGCGATCTGCTCCTTGATGTGCTGGCGCGCGCGCTCGACATCGAGCTTGATGGCGCCGCCAAGGAAGTTGTTCGGGTTGAGATAGCCCAGCACCACGTGGCAATCGGACACCGACACCGTGTCCAGGCCGCTTTCCGGCCAGCAGGTGCCGACCCGGTAGCCGGCGCTGTCCGGACCCAGCTTGATGGCGCCGCTGTACGGATCGAGACGCACGAAGCTACCGGCGCCGGCGCCGACCGAATCCATCGTCACCAGCGGCAGCGACAGCACCAGGCGCGCCATGTCGGGGTCCGAAGCGATGGCGAAATTGCCTTTGGTGATCAGCGCCATGTCGAACGAGGTGCCGCCGATATCGGAGCAGGCGATGTTGTCATAGCCCAGCGCCTCGCCCAGCAGCTTGGAACCGATCACGCCGCCGATCGGGCCGGAGACGATGGTGCGCGCCAGTTCCTTGGCTTTCCAGCTGATCGTCCCGCCATGGGTCGCCATCACGCGCAGGTCGAACTTGGCGCCATGCTTCTTGAAGCGATCGCTGACTTTTTTCAGCGTCTGCCGCGACGGCTCGGCGGCGTAAGCCTCGAGCACGGTGGTGTTCATGCGATGGCTTTCCTTGCGCTGCGGGTAATAATCGACCGAGGCGAACACTGGAATGTCGGCGCCGATTTTCTTCAGCTCGTCGCGCGCCACATCGCGGGCGCGCTGTTCGCTGGCGCCATTCTTGTGCGATTGCAGGAAACAGATGACGATCGCCTTGGAGCCTGCCGCCACCAGTTCCCGCGTGGACTGACGCACTTCCTGTTCACGCAGCGGGATCACGATCTGGCCCTGGACGTCGGTGCGCTCGGTGACGCCGCGCGTGCGCGACAGCGGCACCAGCGGCTCGTCGTAGCGATGGGTGTTCAGGTGGATGCGCTCTTCCAGCGCATAGCCGAGATAGCTCTGGATAGCGCGGCCCATCAAGTGGACATGCTCGAATCCCTTGTTCACCATCAGGCCGACATCGAGCCCCTTGCGCTGCACTACGCGGTTGAGCATCGCCGTGCCGGAATAGACACAGGTCAGCAACTCCGGATACACGTCGTCGACGCCCCGCTTCCAGTGCGCCAGCGCGTCCTCCGATGAATTGAAAATTGCGAGCGATTCATCCTGCGGATTGCTCTGCGCCTTGCCGACCACGAAGCGGCCGTCGGCGCGCACGAAGAACGTATCGGTCATCGTGCCGCCGGCATCGATCCCCATCACCTGCACCGGGGACTTTAGTTCAGACTGTAATTGCATAGCCATATCTCCTTTCATTGTTGTCATCCACGGGGACTGAAGCGCAGTACCGTGGCCAAACGCACCGGTTCATGCATGGTGGTCGGGGTGCTGCTTTGCAAGGGATGTGCCAGAAGCAAGGGCGAGAATTTTCCCCTTTGCTATCAATATGTTGCGATTCTTGTGCGGCCGAGATGCGGGAAGTTTGAATGACGACGGGGAGGCGAACGGCGGGATTCCGGACGGGCACGGCGTTCGATTTCCGAACTGTCTCTCTTAAGCCTTGCGCCATCCCTGGTCGGTGCGCTGCTACGGGGAGAAGTGATACAGACGGGGAGTGTTCTGGCCGGCATCTGCGTATCTTCTGTATGCATGTCGTTTCCTAAGGGTGTTAGGAAGGTCACACAACTTCACTCGTGCTTGATAAAAGTTCAATGGTGGACACTTAAGTTTGTGGTCAAACAAAACATTAATGCCATTTTTATGGAGTGGATAAAAAGCAGGGAACAAGACGACGCGATCCTCTCTCTGGTTAAGAAAGACAATGCACGTATTGACGCGTTTGTGTAATTGCGTGCCTGATTCATCCAGTGTTGCAAACGAATGCGCAGGGAGTTGGTATTTCCAGCCGGGGGTAGAGGATGCAGCCGATTGTTGCGCAAGCAAGCTTGAAGAATATTGCCGATCACACGGGTATCACATGCCATTTCAATGAAATACCGGAATTTGTCTGGTCTGAACTCGAACGTCTGTACAGCACCTTGCATTCGTCATTACCGTTCTTTCGTATCTTCCGTACTACGGAAGAAGTGAGCACCTATGTTGCCTGGGATGCGCAGCAGCCCGCCGTTATCCTGCTGTTTAAAATCGATGGCAGGACGGCGCATGTGCTGAACGAGATGATCGATCTGGAGCAAAAGGAAATAGAACGTTTTGCTTCTTATGTATTCAGTAAGCTGCAGCAAGTGCGGATCATCAGTTTCAAGGCCATCAGGGCCACGCTGGACCGCTTCGCTTATCCGGTGCAAAAGCATAATGCCAAGGACACTTATGTCATCACCTTGCCAGACGCTCCCGAACAATACCTGGCAAGCCTTGGCAAATCGCTGCGCAAGGATATCCTCAAAGATATGCGTAAAATTTCACGTGCTCATCCTTCATTCAAGATTCAATTCTATGAAAAGGAAGAAATTCCCGAGCAAATTCTCATCGAATTGATTCACATGAGCGAGGAACGGATATCGCAAAAAGTGAGCGATTTCGCGCATGACGAGCAGCGCATCATCGCGCTTGCGAAGCAGTGCGGTTTCGTCAATGCATTGATAATCGATGGCAAGGTATGCGCCGGCACCATCAGCTACTTTATTGGCGCCGGTTGTTTCCAGGAGTTGGTCGCGCGCGATCCGGCTTACAAGAATTATGGCATTGGCATACTGGCGATGTACGCGTCGATTTGCGAGAGTATTCGGCGTGGAAAGAAAAAGTTCTATCTCGGCGGCGGTCGATTCGACTACAAGCAGCAGCTGCTTGGTGTCTTGACCGATGCTGATCATGTCGAGATTTACCGCTCCCGCGCCGCCATGCTGATTCATCTGGGTAATGCTGCAAAGACGCTGGCGCATGCC
Organism: Oxalobacteraceae bacterium; assembly: GCA_003537575.1. Classification (GTDB taxonomy): domain Bacteria; phylum Pseudomonadota; class Gammaproteobacteria; order Burkholderiales; family Burkholderiaceae_D; genus Paucimonas. The sequence continues at coordinate 48,921 of DPRS01000049.1, read as the reverse complement.
TATCTGCGGTTGGCAAAGGTCTGGGTGCATACCCACAAGGAGCATGCGCTGTCCAGGCTGGTCACCAGCGTATTCCTTTTTCTCAAACGTCAGAAAATTCGGTAACCGGCCGGTAATCCAACACTTCTAGTAATCGAGCATATTTATCTTCGACGCTGATCGCCATGAAAACCGTCTCGACCGAGATTGCCATCATCGGCGCAGGCACTGCGGGCATGGTTGCCTATCGCGCCGCCACCAGGACGGGCGCGAAGCGCGTGATGCTCATCGAGGGCGGCGTCTATGGAACGACATGCGCGCGCGTGGGATGCATGCCGAGCAAACTCCTGATCGCGGCAGCTGAAGCCATGCATCACGTTCAGCAAGCGCCTCAGTTTGGCGTGATGCCGGCTTCCGTGCAGGTGGACGGCAGGGCGGTGATGGCGCGGGTGCGCGCCGAGCGGGATCGTTTTGTCGGGTTTGTGCTCGACGATATCGACAGGATTCCCGCAGCGGATCGTCTCCATGGTTATGCCCGTTTCATCTCGCCGCTGTGCTTGCAAGTGGACGAACATACGCGCATCCATGCCGAGCGCATCGTGATTGCCACCGGCTCCAGCCCGCAGGTGCCCGATGCGCTGAAGGAGCTGGAACAAGAGCCGGATAACGGGCCAGATAATGGGACAGGTAATGGACTGGATAAGCGCCTGATCACCAGCGACGCTGTGTTTGACTGGGAAGACTTGCCCGACTCGGTGGCGGTTATCGGCGCTGGCGCGGTCGGCCTGGAAATCGGCCAGGCCCTGCACCGGCTGGGCGTCAGGGTGAGCCTGTTCGGCCGCAGCGGCAAGCTGGCGCAGTTGAGCGATCCGGCGGTGCTGGCAAAGGCAGCCGACTATTTTGCCAACGAAATCGATCTTCGCCTGCGCACCGACATCGTTGGCGCAGCGGCTGACGGTGATGGCGCCACGCTGCGCACTCGTGGCGCGGATGGTGTCGAGCGCACCGACCGATATGCCCGTGTGCTGGCGGCGACGGGCCGCCGGCCCAACCTCGAACGGCTTGGACTGGAGCATGCCGGCCTGGAACTGGATGAGGCCGGCGTGCCGAAATATGATCCGCGCACCATGCAATGCGGGAGCTCGCCCGTGTTCATTGCCGGCGATGCGAATACCGAACTGCCGATTCTCCATGAAGCGACCGACCAGGGCAGGATCGCCGGCAATAACGCAGCCAGCTACCCCGATGTGCATGCTCATGCCCGGTATGTGCCGTTTACGGTGGCGTTTACCGACCCGCAAATCGTGACCGTGGGCCAGCCGTATCAGGCGCTGCAGGAAAACCGGTGCGTAATCGGCGAGGTCTCTTTCGAGAACCAGGGACGCAGCCGGGTCATGCTGCTACAGCATGGCTTGTTGCGAGTCTATGCCGATAACCATACCGGCAAGCTGGCAGGCGCCGAGATGTTTGGCCCGCGCGCCGAGCATCTCGGGCACTTGCTGGCATGGGCTTGCCAGCAGGGCATGACCTTGGCGGATATGCTGGCGATGCCTTTTTATCACCCGACCATCGAAGAAGGATTGCGCACCGCATTGCGCGACGCAAAAAAGAAAATGAAAACCGGCCTGACGCCGCTGGAAGCCTGCACGGATTGCGTCCCTGGCGCCTGACACAACCTGTCCACTCTGTTCCCATCGCCGCACCGAGGCAAGTCGCTCCCGGTATAATCCGGTGCTTGTTCACAAGGAGCTACTATGACCATTTCCATGTACGCGGCATCGGTGCCGCTGCTGAAACAAATGCTGCAAAACCTGGATGCCATTTTGCGCCAGGCGGAAGCGCATGCCAGGGATAAGAAAATCGAGCCGGCGGTGCTGCTGCAGGCGCGGCTGTATCCCGACATGTTTCCGCTGGTCCGGCAGGTGCAGATTGCTACCGACAATGCCAAGGGCATCGCTGCCCGGTTGGCCGGCGTCGACATTCCATCGTTTGCGGATACCGAGCAGACGTTCGAGGAACTTCATGCGCGGATTGCCAAGACGCTCGACTTCATCAATACCATCAAGCCCGAGCAGATCAACGGCAGCGAAGACCGCCACGTCGTGGTCTACAAGGGCGCGCCGTACGAAATGCAGTTCCAGGGGCAGCCTTACCTGATTCATTTCGGCTTGCCGAATTTCCTGTTCCACGTGACGACCGCTTATGCCATCCTGCGACATAACGGCATCGAGATCGGCAAAGACGACTTTATCGGCAAGTTCTAAGCAGGGATTCAGTGCAGTTATTCAGTGCAGGGGCCTGCTGCCGATGTTGCTCCCCTGCAGGAGAATGCTTTCAAACTCTGCAAGCGGCACTGCGGGAGAAAATAAATAGCCTTGCCCAAAATCGCATTCGGCTTTGGTCAGGCACTCCATCTGGGCAGGCGTCTCAATGCCTTCGGCAATGACTTTCAGGCCAAGCTCATGCGCCATGCTGATGATGGCTTTGGCGATCGCCCGGTTGGCATGATTGGTCGCGATATCACTGACAAAGGATTTATCGATCTTCAAATAATCGATATCCAGTTTTTGAAGATAAGCCAGTGAAGAATAGCCGGTGCCGAAATCGTCCAGCGCAACCTGTATGCCGGCGTCGCGATAGTAGAAGAGTTTTTCCCGTATCTGCTCCGACTGCCTGAGCAAGACGCCTTCCGTAATCTCAACCACAATATTGCCGTCGATCGCGCCTGCCTGCACAAGCGTTTGCAGGCAGTCCGGCCCGATGCCTTTTGATTCCAGTTGAAGCGGCGATTGATTGACACTGATTTGCACAGTCCTGCCGGTCATTTCATTCCAGCGCTTTGTGTGGGATGCAACCTGTTCCAGGACCCAATCGCCCAGTGTCCCGATCAGGCCTGCTTCCTCGGCGATGGGAATGAAGATGGAGGGGGCAATGGCGCCGAGCTTCGGATGGGTCCAGCGCAGCAATGCCTCTGCTTTTACGACTTGCCCTCCGTCCAGTTCCACGATGGGCTGGTAACACACAGTCAGCTCATTATTGCGTATGGCATGGCGCAGTTTGTTGGCGATCTGCAGGCGCCGGTGCGCGATCTCATCCATCTCGGTCATGAAATACCTGAATTGTTGCTTGCCTCCTTTTTTTGCAGCATACATTGCCTGATCTGCCTTACGGATCAAGTCGTCCGCAGATGCGGCGTCCATGGGATGCATGGCGACGCCGACGCTGGCCGAGATATAAGCGATCTCAGTGCCGAGGCGAAACGGCTCGCTCAATTTCTCCAGTATTTTTTGGCAGACGGTTTCCACATGGCTGTCTTCCGTCAGGTCAGACAAGATGACGGTGAACTCGTCGCCGCCAAGGCGCGATACGGTATCGGTCTGGCGCACGCATGCCCTGATGCGATGCGCGGCGTCGATCAGCACCTGATCGCCTGCCTCATGGCCGAGCCAGTCGTTCACTTCCTTGAACCGGTCCAGATCGATGAACAGCAAGGCGAATGGCCGCTTGGCGCGGCTTGCCTTCAAGAGTTCCAGCTCCAGCCTTTCATGAAAGAGCCGCCTGTTGGGCAATCCGCTCAGGGCATCGAGGTTGGCGTGGCGCCAGGTTAAATTCTCATTTTCCTTTTTGGCATTAATGTCGGTGACGATGCCGGTCATCGCGAGCGGCTTTCCCTGCTCGTCGCGTGCCACGATCACGCCGCGGGAATAGACCCACCGCCAGGTCCCGTCGCGTGCATGCAGCCGGAACTCGCAGCGGTAATGCGGCACGTCGCCCGCTATATAGGAACTGAATGCATGCCGAATGCGCTCGAAGTCGTCCGGGTGAATCACGTGCTTCCAGTCGACTTGCCCGATGCGCTCCACTTTGGGTTCATCCGACCACGAAAAGATGCTCTGCAGACCGCCGGAAAACGTATAGACATTCGTCTGCAGATCGAGATCCCAGATGGCTTCGTCGGAACTTTCCAGGGCGAGGTTTATCCTCTCATTGAGAAGACGGATTTTCTCCTGTGCTGCCTTTTCCTGGGAGATGTCCCGTGCGACCACCTGGATCGCCTGCTTGCCATTCCAGCTGATTTTTTTCGACGACCATTGCAGCCACAGGATTTTTCCATCCTTCCGCTCCAGCTGAAGCTCGATCCAGGGCGCCGATCCGGCGTTCAGGATGTCTTTGATGCGGGAGGTGATGAGATGATGGTGCTTCTCCTTAAAGAATGAGAAGGGCGAGTGGCCAATGATCGATTCAGCCTTGCCGTCGCTGAAAATATCCGCCGCCGCCTGGTTTGCGTAGACAAACACCCCATTGCAAGCCACGCAAATACTCATCGGACTCATCTCGGCCAGGACGCGAAAGCGCTCTTCGCTTTCCTTGAGCGCTTCCTCGACCGCCTTGATTTCCGTGATGTCGATTGCCACCCCGTTGTAGCTCACAAGCTCGCCCGCGTCATTCAAGAGAGCGGCGCCATGCATGGCGAGCCATTTCATGCCGCCGCTTGCCAGCCTGATCCGAAATGCGAATTTGAATATGCTGTGATTCTGCAGAATGCGGCTGAAATGATCGTGAACAAAGACAAGATCCTCGCTGAAGATCATGGCTTCCCAGTCGGGAATCGCGAGACTGTCACATTCCATCGGCAGTCCGAGAAGCTGCGCCATGATCGGACAGATCGTCATCCTGTCGAGATCGATTTCCCACTTCCACGTGCCGATTTGCGCCGCGCATGCAGATAACCGGTAGTCCAGTCCCCGGCGGGCACTGCTTTGCGTAAGCCGATCCAGTTCCGCTACGTACAATGCATTGCTCATAAGTTGCATGTGCCCTCTAGCATGGACATCATGTTTCACGTCAATAATGATATTGATATGACAAAAAGCCCAAATACTTGTTCATATTGAATGAAGTCAAAAGGGCGCCACAAAAACTATTAACTAATGTCAATTTCCTCTCCGTTTGGCCAGTTGTTTGTTGTACAGGAATAGAATAAATTTATTTCCAATCAGCAATGCGCAAGGGAAAAGGAGCCCGACGCTGCGCGGAACAATGGATCAAGGCACGTCCATTTCAAAAACAGTGCACTACATAATTAATATTCGGAGACAAAAATGAAGATGACATCGATGGCAATGCCCCGGCTGTTCCCGGCCTTAGCGGCCTCTGCAGCTTCCCTGGTCTGGGCGGTTGCCGGCACGCTGGCCGCGCCTGGTCAAGCCCATGCGCTGGCTTGCGGCGCCAACAACGGCTTTGTTTGCCAGGGCACCCCAACCCAGTACGGCGGCAGCTTCAGCCCGGGCGTCGGTTACGGCGGCTTTGGCGGCGGCGCCTGCACCGCAACAAAAAACCCGGTGATCTTCATTCATGGAAACGGCGACAATGCCATCAGCCTCGATATGCCGCCCGGTAGTGTCAGCGGTTACGGCACGCCGGCGCGCTCCGTCTATGCCGAATTGAAGGCGCGCGGCTACAACGATTGCGAAATCTTTGGCGTGACCTACCTGAGCGCCAGCGAACAGGGTTCGGCGCAATACAACTACCACTCCTCCAGCAAGTACAGCATCATCAAGACCTTCATCGACAAGGTCAAGGCGTACACCGGCAAAACCCAGGTCGATATCGTTGCCCATTCCATGGGAGTGTCGATGTCGCTGGCGACGCTGCAGTACTACAATAACTGGGGCAGCGTGCGCAAGTTCATCAACCTCGCCGGCGGGGTGCGCGGCTTGTACAGCTGCTATTACACCGGCTACGCCAATTCCTATGCGCCCACTTGCGGCTCGCAAAATTACTTCAACAGCTACACCTTCGGCTTTTTCCCCGAGGGCTGGTACTACGGCACCTGGGTGAGCAACAGCTGGACCGGCAGCGGCTCCACCAATTCGATGCGCGACATGCCGGCCAAGCGCACCGCCGTGTCGTTCTATACGCTGTCGGCCGGATTCAAGGACCAGGTCGGCTGCGCCACCGCTTCCTTCTGGGCCGGCTGCGATCTGGCTGCGAAGTTCGCCAGCACCACCACTAACGTGAAGGCGCAGATCAATGTCGGCGCAGGCAGCAACGCCACCCAGGCCGATTACGACTGGGCCGACGGCATGCCCTACAACGCCGGCGGCGGCGATACCACGGGCGGCGTCGGGCATTTCCGCACCAAGACCAATACCGGCGCCATTATCCAGCGCATGCTGCTGACCACCTGTACCGGCCTCGATTGCGCAGCCGCCTACACGACCGGCCCCAAAACCACTTACTAAACGCCATGTCGTAAAATAAACCTGGTAGTGACAGCGCCGGCCCTGCGGGGCAGGGGCTGTTTCAGCGTTCGGGAGTTGTCGATGAAAATTGCCATGACGGTTCTGTTCGGCGCCGGCGCTTGCGCCGCGGTGGCCGGCGTCGTGTGGCTGGGCACGGAGGCGCCGCCTGCCGAAGACGCGGCCACTGCGGCGCCGCAGCCCATGGCGTCAGCCGATCCGGCACGTACCACGGCTGCCGATCCCCCTTCCAGCCTGTGGGCATGGGGCAATCCCGGCCCCGCCAAGGCAAATATGACCCAGACGACAGACAAGAAGTCGCTGGACATATTACTGGCGCAGGCCCTGAGGGCATCCAGCCCGTCCGCTGACGGCGACGACCCGCGGCAAACATTGCGCAAGCTGGCGCAACAAGATCCTGCCGTCATGCAGCAGCTCATGCAAAACTATGACAAGGAATTCAATAGCCAGACCAGGCAGCTGATCGTCTCGCTGCTGTCCGGCATCGAGAAGCCGGAAGTCCTGGCCTTCTCCAGGCGGCTTGCCGCCAGCAGCGATATGGCGCAGCGCAGGGATGGGTTCAACATGCTGCAAAACCTGAGCGGCGATGTGCCGGAAACGCACCCCGTCATCCTGCAAGCCCTGGCCGGCGACAAGTCGCCGGATGTGATCATGCTGGCGCTGGCCGCGCTCAAGCCGCCGGCCAGCGCCGAGGATAATTCGTCGCCAGCCCAGGCCAGGGATGACGCCGCCATCGTGGCGCAGTTGCAGGAGTTGACCGGGGATGCTGACCCCGACATACGGCTCCAGAGCATCCTGCAACTGGCCCAGTGGGACAAGGCCGACAGCAGCCAGCAGCAGTGGTCGCGGGCATTGGCGGATCCATCGCCGCAAGTGCGCCAGGCGGCCGTGACCGCGGTTGCCCAATCCGGCACCCAGTCCGATGCCGTCAAGGCGGCGCTGATCGGCATGGCAAACAATCAGGGCGAGAGCCGGGATGTCCGCGGCAATGCCTTGCAGGTTCTGGAGCGTTTCACCCTGAACCAGGAGGAAACAGCGAATGTCAGCCAGTTGCGATCGCAGGTGCCGGGCTTATAGATTTTCCTGGACCCGGGTTTCACAGTGGCTGAATGGGATGCCTTTGTCCTAAGGCTTCATTTGCGCCCGGACTTCGCCGCCTGGATATTTTTTGCTATGCACGTTGATGTACAGATTGCCATCCTTGAATGCGGCAAACTGGTCATCGGTCAGCTTGGTTTTGGCTGGCACGCTGAAGGTGTTTTTAGATGTTTTGTTCAAGGGGATGATGACTGGTCCAGCCTTGTCAGGCGGGCCCTGGTGAATATGCGCTGCCGTGGGCGTGAAGTTGTCCACCGTGACCTTGCCGCTGACTGAGCCGTTTTCATCGACCTTGATCGTGCTTTGTCCGCTACCGTTTGTCTGAACAGGCGGCACCTCCTTGTCGCCAGACAGGCGCGCAGTCACCGTGTCATCGTCACTCTTTCCCGACTTTCCGCTTCTTTCCGCACTTTCGGATTTCTCCGTGGCGTCTCGTTTCCCTGCATCCTGCGCGATGCTGCCAGAGCTGACTGCAAAAAGACTGGCTGCCACGCAGGCGGTAATCCATGGGAGACCGAAGCGTTGATTGATGATGCCCATTTTCATTCTCCTTGAGAGTATGTGCTTGAGACGAAGCAAGCTTAAACGGCAAGTTGAATTGCCTCTTTAGGAGGATAGGCCAGGTCTGAGAATTGCAATGTGTTATAGGTCACGCAAGATCTATCTTCTTGGTGGATGCCTGCTTTTCCAGTAGCGAAACGATGAAGGATAGATGTGTTGTAAAGCCTCCCGCAAACAAGCTTCCCACAAGCGCCTGGCCAGTGCATGAATAGGACTTGATCTTGGGAAAATGCACATGCCGCAGGGAAGTCTTGCCTATACCAATCGTACTATTCACGTGGATCTTGAGGCTGATAATGAGCGCTAAATATCTTGGTCTTTAGCCAATTCAATACCCTTGGCTATCCATGTGCGCTTTTGTTTGGCTGATAATTTCTTGAATTCATATTCAGCCTTTGATGCGATTGACCGGTTCGGATAACGTACAGCCAGGAGCAATTCACGCGGCTTATGTGACCTGGTGTACTTCGCGCCTTTCCCACTTGCGTGGGCGTGGTACCGGCTTGCCACATCAACTGCAATGCCGGTATAGATGCTTCCGTCAACGCATTCGATCATATAAAGAAACCAGGGAGTCTCAGTCAGATCGGTCATTCAGCAAGTCTAAAAAACGGGTAAAAGGGAATGGGTCCCTGTTAAAAAAAGAGGCTGGATGACCAGCCTCCTGACATCAATTATTTGACTTTGAATTTCTGGACAGTTTCTTTTACGCCTGGCGCGGCCTTGAATCGCACGCTGTTTGAAGCTTTGATCTTCAAAGGTTCGCCAGTTTGCGGATTGCGAGCGGTACGCGCAGCGCGTTTTGAAACAACAAAGGTGCCGAAGCCAGACACGGAAGCACGGCCTTCCTTTTTTAATTGTTGGGCGATGCCGGCAAAAATGCCGTCATAGATCTGCTGTGCTTTTGTCTTTGGCAAATCATATTCAGCGGCGATGCTTGCGATAATTTCTGCTTTACTCATTTTCTCTCTCTAAAAAATACCCTTTCGGGCGACAAAACTTGTTGGCTTTGTAGGGGCGGTCTACTTCTTTGCAGCCGTTTCAATGGCCAGGCAGATGCGAACCATTTTTTCGATGACTTCACCCTGACTGGAGGCGCCCATAGCTTCTTTCAGGTGCGTCAGCCCTGTTGCAGTTTCATTCGTTACAGGCACGTTGATAAATTTGAGTTTGGCTTTAGGCGAAGTAGCTTTGGCAGGTCTTGGCATGTTTAACTCTCTCGTTCTTCATAAGTAAGGTCATTCAATCTACAACGGATTGTACCTTTGAATTTACAGACGGACGAATAATCTCCGAATAGCTCAGCTCTATCAGGTCAGACGAAACTGGAAAGCGCCGTTCGATATCGCCGAATTGAGGTGGGCGATGCATTGCGGATCGCAGAGCAAACAGAAGTATAGTATCGAAAGGCGGTCATTCAAAACCGACACCGGCACTCACTCATTAACTAACTAAACTGGGCACAAGAGCGCGTATCAGCTTGGATTGATTTGCCTGGCCCGGTCGAGAGCGTCTGGCCGAGCACGCAAGTATTCTGGAGTGCTTGTCGCACCGTCTACGGTATCGATACCGTAGACGGTGCGTGCTTCTGGATTTTAATTTTCCCCTGTGGCGCATTTCATCTGCGCACTCATCTCTATTCCACCTAAAGCCGGCGCAGCCGAATGATGTGTTCCTGTCAACTTCCAGCGGCTGATGACAAAAGCCAATTTATTCAGCCATCTTCCACGGCATTTTCTTGCATATCCAACCGATACTCGAACCTGAATGAGTCCATGGGGTCATAAAGATTTCCGTGCCCAGCGTTCTTCTTCACCCTGCGTCGTGAAACGTTCTGTTTCTGAAAGGGCATCATGACCGTCAACACAGTCCTTATTATTACTGACAATGTTGCAGACGCAAAATTGCTCGAAGAAACGCTAGCCACGGCAAGAGATGGTCCCTTTATCACTGACTGGGTTCGTCATCTATCTGACGCAGTAACCCGATTGGAGAGGTGCAGCGTCGATATTATTCTTGCCGACCTCTTTCTGCCGGATAGTCACGGTCTCGAAACCTTTGATGCGCTCTTCAAGCTGGTCCCGCCCATTCCTATTTTGGTGCTCTGCGACGAGGAGAATGAACACGTCGCTATCGAAGCAGTACAGCGCGGCGCCCAAGGATTTCTCAGCAAGGGCCACTTCCAGACTTCTCTGGTGCCGCAGGCACTTCGCAATATCATTCAGCGGAAGAAAGTGGAAGAAGCGCTCTTCGTGGAACGGGAACGGTCGCGTGTCACCCTGGAATCGATAGGTGACGGCGTTCTTAGCACCGATGTCGCGGGCAATGTTACCTACATGAATGCCGTAGCCGAACGCATGACAGGCTGGGCCCGCGACGAGGCACAAAGCCGTCCGATTGCCGAAGTCTTGCATCTGATTGACGGCGATACCCGGCAGCTCCAAAGAAACCCGGTAGAGGTAGTCATCGCTCATGGAAAACCCCTGACCCTCCACGCCAATTCGGTACTGCTCCGCCGGGATGGATATGAATCGTCAATTGAAGACTCCGTAGCACCGATCTTCGATCGAAACGGCCGCATTACTGGCGCGGTTGTTACGTTCCACGACGTATCCGAAGCCAAGATCATGGCACTGAAAATGGCGCACCTGGCACAACATGATTACCTTACCGGCTTGCCGAACCGTTTGCTCTTCAACGACCGCCTGTCGCAGGCCATTGCCTACGCAAAGCGGCATGCCACCCAGCTTGCCGTTCTGTTTCTGGACCTGGACAATTTTAAGCACATCAATGACTCGCTCGGGCACGCAGTGGGCGATATGCTGCTCGAATCCGTCGCAAGCCGGCTCGTATCTCAAGTGCGACATTCCGACACGGTAAGCCGTTTTGGTGGAGACGAGTTCGTCGTCCTTGTCCTGGAAGATGCGCTGGCAGAGCACGCCGCCATTACCGTTGAAAAAATCCTTCATGCATTCGCAGCCCCCCACCGCCTCGCTGATCATGAGCTGCACATCACGACGAGTATCGGGATCAGCGTGTTTCCAGGCGACGGGGACGATCCTGATGCTTTGGTCAAGAATGCAGATGCGGCCATGTATCACGCCAAGAAAAAGGGGAAAAACAACTACCAGTTCTTCAACAGCGCCATGAATGCCTTAGCAGTGGAACGCCAGGCAACTGAAGTAGAGCTGCGTCGTGCAATTGCTGGAGATGAGCTTTTGGTGTATTACCAGCCAAAGGTCGACCTGGTGTCGGGGATGGTCACGGGTGCAGAAGCGCTTGTTCGGTGGGTTCATCCCGAAAAAGGCATGATATTTCCCCAGTCGTTCATCCCAATCGCCGAAGATTCTGGCCTGATCATCGCTATAGGAAAAATAGTCCTTCGCCAAGCATGCCGGCACGCCAAGGCATGGCGCGATCAGGGAATGCAATCCTTTACCATCGCCATCAACGTCTCAGCACTGGAATTTCGGGATAGTCGATTTATAGAGAATCTGCGTAATGTGTTGGATGAAACAGGCCTGGAAGCACGATTTCTTCAGCTTGAGCTGACTGAAAGTGTACTAATGCGAAACGTGGAATCAAGCAGTGCCGTCCTTCATAAACTAAAACAAATCGGCGTGCAACTTGCCATAGATGATTTCGGCACCGGTTATTCCAGCTTGAGTTACCTCAGCCAGTTTCCCATCGACGTGTTGAAAATCGACCAGTCCTTCGTGCAAAGGATTTCGGCGAACAACGGTAATGGCATCATCGTGAATGCCGTGATCGGCATGGGAACGAACCTTGGACAAAAAATTGTTGCGGAAGGCGTCGAAACACCGGCGCAGCTTTCATTTCTTCATGCGCATCACTGCACTGAGGGGCAGGGTTATCTTTTTAGTGCTGCGGTACCAGCCGATGATTTTACGCGACTTTTAGGGCAGGGAGCCATTGGTGTCAGTGTTCCGCGGCAATAGCGGCGTGCTTCATATTTACCAATTATCGTACACTAGTCGCGTCATTTAAACGCGCGTTGCCGAACGACCGGTTATGGCCCTGGTGGACCAACGGGGGAATAGTGGAGAGCAGGCGCAACAGCGCAAGTCGCCGGATACATTTGCTTACGAATCTTGCAGGATGAAATCCAAAATTCCAGTGAAACTTGCTATAGTGGTGTGAACAATTTTCCCTATTCCAGATGATGAAAACCGCCTATTCTCTGCTCCTTTCCATCTCAATGGCATCAGCTTCTTTCAGTGTTTTTGCCGACTCCTGGAAAGATGAAAGCGGCCACGGCAAAGGCCGTAAACATGACCGCGAATACAAGGAAGAATATTGGGATGGCAATTGCAAGGTTGAACGCGAGTTCAAGAAAAATGGCGATTACAAGGAAGAGCGCAAATGCAAGGAGCCGCGCCATGGCCATTATCAGCAAGCTCCGGTGTACGTTCCTGCGCCTGCCCCAGTAATTGTTGAACCTGGCGTGCGTGTCCATGGAACGGTCACCATCGGCCGATAGGTTTTCCTCCCGAGATCTGCCGTTGTGCGGGTCTGAATGTCCGCTATCGACGTAGCTTACATTCACCCGCCTTTCATGAATTTTTGCCTGGCCAACCGAGCCTGCAAAAGAAGCCGAACGGCCGGGTTAGTCTCATGACTGTGCAGCCAAGTCTTCAAGCGGACCATGCCAGCTTTGAACAGGGTTTTCGCGACGCTGTCACAATTCAGAACCATTCCCCCGTACGAACGATATATCTGAACTTCTTCCATATTTTGTTGAACCCCTGAAAGCCGTACCTTGTAATCAAGCTTCCCCCCGCCCAGGTGGTACTTCCTGACGCCTTTGGTGATGCTTTCGCAAATGGCCAGGTAAAAACAAAGCATTCCAGGCGAGTAGCAATTGTATTTCTCGTCATGGGCAATGACTTCGGTCGTCTGATCAGCGCCGGTGCGATAGGAGATTGCCCCGGCACATAATCGCCCGTCAACCCAAATGGCATTCACGACGCCGCACGACTTCGTCAACTCGACAAGGCGTCTTGCATACTCGCTATCGATGCCGAAGTTGATTTTTTTGGCAGTGATTCTGGCTTCGCTGAGCTTGATGATGTCGTAGACAAGTTGCTTATCAATTTCTTTCTTTTCGTAAGACTGGAAGCTGACGGAAGAAAAGTCTTTCTCGAGTTTTGCCTTGTAATGCTTGAGATTGCTGCGAGTTGACTTTCCCATACCGGCCGTATAGTCGTCCACGGTCGCAGGCAGCGTGATAACGATATCTTCCATGGCGTGGCCCCGCTGAAGCGGATAGGGGAAATCAGAAAAGTCCGCCTGGACAGCCTTGAAGCTGATGACGCCGACAAAGGGGAACTGCTCGAACATGCAGGCGACAAACCGGCGCAGTTCCACCTGGTCGATTTGCATCGTCTGGTTCAGCACTACGATGCGGCGGCCCTCGCGGCGAAACAGAAGGATGGCGGTTGGTGTTGCCCTATGCAGGGCGACATAAGTGCTTGCCCGACCGTTGAGCCTGAATATCCGCATGAAAGGCAGAGAGGAATAAACGTGGCCGTACAGCCGCTGTAATTCGTTTCCTGCAAAAACAGGGATTTCGTTCAGGTAGATTTCGGTAGAGAATTCCTTCGGCCTGGCATGGCCGTCTTGTACAAGAAGTGCAACACGCATCTTATTCCTCGCTGATCACAGTAGCGGAATGATGCATTCTGCATTCAGAATGAATGCCTTTACTGATCAAGCACAATCGATCCGGGATTTAAAATGTCATGAATCAAGATCGCCGGCTGCAAAAAGAGGTTGCTTTCCGCGAAGGCATGCACGCCGATGCCGAATTTCTCGATGCGTTCGCCGATGAGATCTTGCCGGTAGCTTGTCTGGGAATATGATGACAACCGGCGGGCAGTCAAGCCGCTCCGCCGGTGATGGGGACGAAATGCTTAGTTAGACATCAGCACCGGCACGGTCATGTGCCGGAGAATGTAGCGGGTGCCCGCGCCGCGGCTCATGAATGGCAAGCCGTTGGGTCCGTGGGCGCCCATGACCAGCAAGTCTGTGCCGAGGTCGGCAGCCTGGTTGAGCAGGCTGTCCATGATGCCAAGTTCGGTGACCAGCATGGCTTTCGATTCGCCCACGATGCCATGCAAGGCAAGGTGGCGAACGACGTTCTCGCATGCGGCGCGTGCATCTTCCGCATGTGGGGCGAACGACATGACAATGGCCTTGTTGCAGCCTTCCATCAGCGGCAGTGCATCGTTGAGCGCACGTGCAGCCTCGCGCACATCGCTCCACGCAACCAGCGGGCGCCGGGCCACTTCGGTGAAGTTCCCGGCGTAAGGCAGGATCAGCACCGGGCGACCGGAATTGAGGATGATTTCTTCGGCCAGATCTTCCGGCACGTAAGACTTCGCGTCTTCGTCGCCTTGACCCAGGATAACCAGGTCGGCATGGCGCGCCTGGTCGGTAACCCGTCGCACCAATTCGCCTTCACTGCCGCGGTTAATGTCATGCCACTCGACTTGCGGCAGCCCGGCGGTGGCTGACTCGAATGCGGCTTTGCTGGCCTGTGCGGCGGCCGTATATTCCGGCGTGGGCCAGTTGGATACCAAGCCCACTTTCTGGGATGGCGAAAGCTGTCCGAAGACGCCAATCAGCCGTGCCTGATGCTTGCGCGCAAGCGAGACGGCCAGTGCCAGCCGGGAGGAAGTGCGCGCGCCTTGGTCCAAATGAACCATCAAACTCTTAAATGACATACCTTGGTCTCCACCATGCCTAAAAAATCTTAGTTTAGATGTATTTCTCTAGGCACACAACGAATTTTGCCCCGGTCTGGTGGCGATGTCGGAGGCTTATACAAGCCCTCAGGATGCGAGGTGATTGTCGGGATTAATAGTTGCCAAATTTGCCACCATGAAAAGGGTGGCAAACTCGATCAATTACTTATAAAACGCCTCAACCTTACCTTTTAGCTTGATCGTCAGAGGATTGCCCTTGCGGTCCAGGGCTTTGCCGGAGGCCACGGCAATCCATCCTTCGCTGATGCAATACTCTTCGACGTTCGTATATTCTTTATCGTTGAGCTTGATGCCGACTTCGTGTTCCAACACGTTTGCGTTGTAGTGGCGGCTGCGCGGATTAATGGAGAGGCGATCGGGGAGCGGGGGGAATTGTGTCGAGTCGTTCATGTTGTCTGACTATTTGCTTGTAAAAATCGGGAACTGCGGAT
This sequence comes from Oxalobacteraceae bacterium, assembly GCA_003537575.1. GTDB lineage: Bacteria > Pseudomonadota > Gammaproteobacteria > Burkholderiales > Burkholderiaceae_D > Paucimonas. Next base: position 33,801 of record DPRS01000049.1, on the reverse strand, counting down.
TTTCGGAATTGTATCCTGCCTCGTTCAGGATTTCTTCCATTTGCACGACGTTTGCCGGAAAAGGCCAGCCTTGTTTTAAGATTAAATCAAAGCTCGGCGCTCATTGAAACTGAGCTGTGGAGGCAATCATGGCGCCACCGTGGCACGATAGGCGTGCCACGATGCGTGCCCAAGGATAGGCCCGACCACGAGCAGGCCGGCGAATCCCGGCAACATGGCCACCACGACGAGGATGGTGATGATGGCCGCCCAGAACAGCATCACGGCTGGCCTGGCAAGCACCAGGCGGATGCTCGTGAGCCCCGCCGTGATCGCATCGCTGCGCCGGTCGAGAATCATCGGGATGCTCACCACGCTCACCGCGAAGATGATCGTGGCAAATACGCCGCCCAGGGCGGTCCACGCAAGGATGAACTCGACGTTCTGCGGGTTGACAAGACTCTTGAGCGATCCGGCAAAGTCTGGCAGTCCGCCGTGAAACGTGAGCGCGAAGACGACGAGTGAGGCCCGCGCCCAGAGCATCTCCAGCACAAGCAGGACCAGGCCGAAAATCGCCAGGGTGTCGAGCTTGCGACGCCAGGCCATCGCCGCGTCAAGCAGTCGCGGGCGCTCGCCGAGTTCGAGGCGGTCGCTCACGTGGTAAAGGCCCATGCAGAAGAAAGGGCCGACGAGAAGGAAGCCGGCCGAGAGCGCCAGCAGGTAGGCCCCGGCATTCCTGAACACAAACACCAGTGCCCAGCCCATCGCCACAAAGCAGGCGCCGAAGAAGAGTCCGATCATCGGTGCGCGCATGAAGTCGCGCGTCCCGCGTGCAAGCCATTGGAACGGGTCGGAGAAGGCCGGCAGGCGCAGGGGCGCCAGCAGTTCGGTGGATGCCTCGTCCTCGGTGTTGGTCTGGTGGACTGCGCTCATCGATAGCTTCCTTTGTCAGGACTGCGGAACAATGCTGGTCAAAGTCTAACATTCCCGCATCGCCGACACGCAATTTGAAAGGACCGTGCGATTGCGGATTTACAACATCAGAATGTGCGCGCTATTTGCGTAGAGCCAAAAATTTTTATATAGATACGTATGGAGGCAATCATGGAAATGAAAAGGATCAATGCCGGAAAACTCCGGGCTATCGGCTACGACAATCGGGAACGTATCCTGCGGGTGGAGTTCGACGATGGCAGCGCCATCGATTATTCGGGCGTCGGCGAGGACGTATGGCGCAAATTGTCGACTTCTGGAGCAGCCTGGAGCTACTACCGCGACAACATCGAAGAAGAATATGCGGGCCGCCGAGGACGGGTGCAGCCTCAAGGGAAATCGCAGGCGCTGGAGGATCTTTTCAAGGCCCCCAAGGATGATGCGGAAAGCTAAGACGATAGCGGGAAAGCGATCAAACGCCGGAATCAATAGGGAACAAATATTCGCGGTCTATTCCCTGTTATTTGCAGGCAAAAGAAGGCATCGTAGCGCAATCGGCGCCTGCTTCTGCACTTTTACGCGCTATTTGTCAAAACCACGTATCATCATTTTCTTATTCATTGCACGCGGGGGGTTACCATGGCTTTATTAACGCAATCATTGCAGAAATTTTTGCTGGGCAGCGTGCTCCTGTTGGCGAGCAGCTTGCCGCCACATCTGGCGCAGGCAGCCGATGCGCAGCCGCGCGTGGTCGATGTCAAGCAAGGAAAATCCATGGCGGAGCGTGGCGCGCTCTTGCTCGATGTACGCGAGCTGGAAGAATATCAGCAAGGACATGCACCCAACAGTCGTTTGCTTCCATTAGGTCAATTGAATAAGCGCATCGCCGAACTTGACGCTTATCGCGACAAGCCGATCGCAGTGATCTGTCGTTCGGGCAGGCGGTCCGCGCAGGCAGTGGAGCTATTGCGGCAAGCCGGGTTCACTCAGGTAGTGAACGTGCAAGGCGGCATGAATGCCTGGGAAGCGGCTGCGCTGCCGGTCGTAAAAGGCAAGAATTGATTTATAGTACTGCCTGCACTGAATTGCGACCCTTATTTATCCAATAAAAACCCATGAAAATCGACAAGGACACTGCTGTAACCATTCGTTTAAGCGTCGTTGAAAGTAACGGCAAGGTCATCCAGAACGGCAAAACCCCGATGGCCTATCTGCACGGTGGTTATGACAATCTGTTTCCCAAACTGGAAGCGGCCCTGCAAGGCCAGGAAGCAGGTTTCAAAGCCACGCTGGATCTGGCGCCTGAAGACGCGTTTGGCGTGCGCGATGAAAGCCTGCTGCGCACGATTTCCAAGAAGGATTTTCCACCGGGAGTCAAAGTGGGCGGCTCGCTGCAAGGCTATACCGATGCGGGAGAAGAACAGGTTTTCACCGTGCTGAAGATCAAGGGCGATCAAGTCATGCTGGATGGTAATCACCCGCTGGCCGGTAAATCCTTGCGCGTAGGCGTGGAAGTGTTAGGCGTGCGCGCGGCCACTGCGGAGGAAATCACGCATGGCCACGTGCATGGCGAGCATGGGCATCACCATTAAATCGAAGCGCGGTTAGCGAGTCGTCACCGAAACTGGCTTGGAATACGGGCCCAGATTGCCATTGGCAGCAACGGCACGTACGGTATAGGTATAAGTCGTTCTGCGGGTTAGTCCGCCGTCGTGGTAACTCGCAGAAGTCGTGCGGGTCGTATTCATCAGTACGCCGTTACGATAGACGTGATAGCCCGTCGCGCCGTTGACCGCATCCCAGGATAACTTCACTGACGTCTCGCTCGCCTTGGCAGTGACAGACTGCGGAGCCGATACCGGTGCGTAGCCGGCAGTGATGCGGTCGACCATGCGCTTGGTCATTAACATCTGGCGGCCGCTTTTCCTGGCATAGTCCGGATCGTCATACCCGAACCAATCCCAGCAGCCCAGGTTATTGCTGACTGCCGTCACGATCGCTTGCGGATAGAGCACGATCATGCGATTGGTATCGGCCCATTCATTGATGCCGGACTTGCGGATAAACTGATCGCCGATCTTGCTATACGATTGATTGCAGCCGTGGTACGACACATGCACCTTGCATGACTCGCCTTGCGCACACGCCGCCGGCACATACAACCAGCCGTTGGTATCGACGCTATGGACTGCGGGATTGCGGTCATCGAAAAACTCGCTTTGATCGACCGGAATGAACTGGCCGCTCAACTGCCCGGTCTGCCTGGAATTGAGCTGACCATAAAACATCGATAAAAAAGTCTGCTGCGGGTCGATGTTGCAGTTATTGATGAACGGGGATTGCTGTAGCGGGCATGCAATCGGCCCCATCAGCGAGATCCAGCCATGGCCTGCCGCAGTGCCGTTGTTATAGACGATATTGTTCGGATCAACGAATTTCAGGTAGTAGTCGCGCAGCGCATCCATGGTGGGCTGCCGCACGGTCTGGTCCAGCGTGCCGCTGAACAGGTACACCTTCGAATTCGTCAGATTCGCCAGATCGTCGATCAGGCCAAGGCTTGCCCAGTTACGGGTCGTGGCCGCCAATTGATCGACCGGGATTTGCAAGGAACTGACGGGCTCCATGCAGCGCTCCACGGCAAGCGCCACATTACCCTCTGCGCAGTAATAAGCTGCGCCGGCAAAAACCGCCGCGCCCTTGAATGTGCCCGAGTAAGCCACATGGGCCTGAACCGCCATGGCGCCACCGGATGAAATGCCGGATACCGTTACCTGATTCGGGTCTGCGTTATAGCTTGGCAAAGCGACTGCAAAACACGATTGGGAAAGCAGCATACCCGAGAGCACACCTAATACACTCAATGCGTGGCGAATGACTGGTTTCATGAATGGTCTCTTATCGTTGATTTTATTGAGAGATGGCGATTTGCGATCAGGTGTGTGGCCACCATCAAGGCANNTTGTCTTTTATCAAAATGGTCTCCGCCATTTTGTAAAATGAAGTCGCCAGAATGTTAATTGAAGAGGAACCTCCCCAAACGGGGAGTATCCGCACAGATCCGGCAATACGCAGCGTTCGCAATGCGGCACTCGCCATGTGCAGACTTCATTTGTGATGGCGCATGATGACCTGATGGCAGTGGTGCCCCCGATGTTTGAGTGCCCTTGCTTTAAGGAGAACTGGCAGTATCAAAAGGAGGCATCCTGGTATCTACGGGACAGGCGGTAGTCCACTGGGCTGGCTCGGCATTCAGATCCGGGGCGCTCCTCCGATTAACGTTAAAGTCAGTGCCGGTTCCACTCAAGCCAAAAGCTGGCCGCTTTTCCGTCGACGTGCGTTTTTGGCAGCGATAAATGCGAAAGGTCTGCTTTTACAGTGCTTTTCTTCCGCAGTTTATCGATCGCCACCACGGTTTGGTGCCCCAGTTTGCCGTGTTAATAGCAAGTCCTAGACAACTCAATCTCGGCGAAGTAAAAGCATCGGGATTCGTGACATCTTCAACAATTCAGTAGTCTTGCTGCCGAAAAATAAGCTCCTAAGAGGCGAATGGCTATAGGCGCCCATCACCAACAAATTAAAACCCTGAGCCTTGACGGCATCCGAAATAAGCTCTTGTGGACTGCCAGGCATAATGGATGACGTCGTTTCCATTCCCGCGTCTTTCAGGGATTGCGCCGCCGCTTCCAATTGGCGCTTATCAGCACTGTTCGGGGCGCCGGCCATAAGCAGATGAACAGGTAACCCTTTCAATAACGAACTGCCAGCCAGCATATCTACCCCTTTACGGGTGATGCCACTTCCATCGAAGGCAAATAACACTCGAGTTGGCTCGCTGTACGCTTGCGTTGCAACTAGTACAGGCCTGTTGACGGAACGAACCACCCATTCCAGGTGTTTTCCCAGGGCGCCATCAGCAGCTTGTGATTTTTCTCCCGCCCTTCCCAGTACCAGTAGACGGCTGCCGGCTTGCTGTTCTGCGATCGTTTCTTCGACATCGCCGTGCCGCAGTCTGGTGTCGACGGCAGTGGCGCGGGCATTCAGGGCCCGCTCGCGTAAACGGTTCAGAAATTGTCTCCCTGCTTCACGAGCTGCGCGGGTACGTTCTTCATCTTCCTTGCTAAGCTTGTCCAACAGCTTTTCTTCGGCGCCGAGGCCAATGGCGCCACTATGGTCCTGCGTTCCGGACAAGGCGACATGGCGGTCCAGGACATGCAGCAACTCAATAGGAGCGTCAAGGCGTCTGGCGGCCCATGCTGCATAATCTGCCACTGTTTCGGCAACAGGGGTCGAGTCAACGCAGGCAAGAATTTTTTTATCGATATTCATGGTCGACTCCCTCAATGACCCATCAGCATGTCGTCATTGCCGTCTTTATCATGCACGGCAAATTTGTCCACCATCGTGGCGCTAGCTTCGTTCAAGCCCACCACTTCAACGTCCGTTCCTTCTCGCCGGAATTTTAGTACCACCTTATCGAGCGCACTAACTGCAGTGATATCCCAGAAGTGGGCCCGATGCACGTCAATCATCACCTTGTCCAGCACTTCTTTGTAGTCGAAGGCATTGGCGAAGCGGTCGGCTGAAGCAAAGAAGACCTGCCCCGTAATCTGATAGATTCGTGCGCGGCCTTCATCCTCGGTGCGTGAGGTAATGCGGATAATTTGGCCAACCTTGTGGGCAAAGAAAAACCCCGACAAGAGCACCCCGGTCAGGACACCTTTGGCCAAGTCGTGGGTGGCGACGGTAATGGCGACCGTCGCAATCATCACAAGGCTGGAGCTCTTGGGGTGATCGCGCAAATTCTTGATGGAGCCCCAGTTGAAGGTGCCGATGGAAACCATAATCATGACCGCTACAAGTGCCGCCATGGGAATCTGCTTGACCCAGTCACCCAGGAATACCACCAGAATCAGCAGCACCACGCCGGCAGTCAGAGTGGATAGTCGTCCTCGTCCGCCCGATTTCACGTTAATGACTGACTGGCCAATCATGGCGCAGCCCGCCATGCCGCCAATAAAACCGGTAGCAATATTGGCCATGCCTTGGCCAACGCATTCCTGATTCTTGTCGCTCTTTGTGTCCGTCAGGTCGTCCACGATAGTGGCAGTCATCAGCGATTCCAGTAGGCCCACTACCATGAGAGTCAGGGAATAAGGCAGGATGATAAGCAAGGTATTCAGGTTAAATGGCACGTTTGGAATCAGGAACGAGGGCAAACTGTCCGGCAGTTCACCCATATCTCCCACGGTTCGGATATCCAGCCCCAAGACAATGGATACCGCGGTCAACACAACAATCGTCACAAGCGGGGAAGGCACGGCTTTCGTAATGTAGGGGAAGCCATAGATGATTGCCAGGCCCGCAGCGGTCATGGCATAGACATGCCACGTCACATTAGTCAGTTCAGGTAGCTGGGCCATAAAAATCAGAATAGCCAACGCATTGACGAACCCAGTCACAACCGAGCGCGAGATAAAGCGCATTAATTGGCCTAGCTTCAACCAGCCGGCGATGATCTGCAATATGCCTGTTAGCACTGTGGCGGCCAGCAGGTAATCCAGCCCATGAGACTTGACCAAAGTAACCATGACCAACGCCATGGCGCCTGTGGCCGCCGAAATCATGCCGGGCCGTCCACCAACAAAGGCAATCAGAGTTGCTATGGAAAACGAGGCATACAAGCCGACTTTAGGGTCGACGCCTGCAATGATGGAAAAGGCAATGGCTTCAGGAATGAGCGCCAATGCAACAACGAGGCCTGCTAGCAGGTCGTTGCGGACGTTAGATAACCAATCCTGTCGAATTTTTTGTAGAGACATGACGAATGTTTTCAACCTCAAAGGTTGCGGTAAGCAATAGAAGAAAAACGAGGTTAACCGTTCGGCTGATAGGCAAACGGCTTAAAAGTCAAAGACAGGTAAACAATCTGAGCGTCGTGTCAGCGACAATTCAGGCTGCGCTAAAAGCAGGGAAGTATTGCGGAAGAATTAGGGGGGTGTGACAGAACAGAAGTACCCGCGCGGCAAGGAGGACCCGCGATAGAAAAGTGAAGGCAAGCAACTCAATGCCGAAGCTGTACAGGTATAACTGTACGAATTGGCTTTTTGGAAGGTTGCGTGAACTGTCTTCATCGTCCGTATTTTATCATGCGGATTGAAAGAGTTGCCTCTTGAACTGATCCTGCTATTTAGCCGAGCGTTCCAGCTGCATTTTATCCCGTAGGGCTACCAATATTAATAGCCAGGAATATTTGCGATTGCCAACTGCAGAATTTCAGTTATGTCTGCACTTGGCGCTGCAATCAAGCCCTGCACGTAAATCGGCAGAAACGTCCTTGCTGGTAGTGTTGTTTATTTTGTGCGACTGCAATGCAAGCTATTGCCGTGATAGAGGATTTTATCGAGAAATGAGCAGTCACACTGAGGACTATAAAAGCACGCAGCTTTAGAACTTAGCAGTGGACGAATCTGAAAATTTTGAATTCCAAAAAGAAATTTGCAATCAAACAGCAATCGGTACGAACTTACCTTATCTGGCTTGTCCTCGCCTGCTTGTTACCCGGGGTGCTTGGCACAGTTGTGCTCTTTACCTATAAGTACCACAGCGATCGCACCCAGTTAAGCAAGGACACGACACAGACAGCACGCGCCCTGATGCAGGCAGTGGATTATCACGTTCTTCGCGGACTGGCTATCGCGCAGGCGCTATCGACCGATGGCTCACTCGCCGCTAATGATTTTGCGGCTTTTCATCAGCGTGCGCGTGAAGCTATTGCACTTTCCGGGCTTGGAACAAATATCGTGCTACGCGACCGTGATGGTAGGCAACTTCTGAACACAGCGGTCGATTTTGGCAAACCACTCACCTTGCAATTGGCTCATGAACAGGTGCGCGAGGTGTTTGAAACCGGAAAGCCGTCGGTGTCGGATGTATTCGTTGGGCCTGTGTTGCGTCGCCCTATCTTAAGCGTTGATGTGCCGGTCAAGCGGAACGGCCAAACGATCTATGCGCTTGGCATTGGCATTCTGCCAGACCATTTCAATACCATACTCAAAATGCAGCGACTTCCGGAAGACTGGGTGCTCGCCATTTTTGACAAAACAGGAACGATTGTCGGACGTACCCATTCTGCCGATAAATATGTTGGCGAGAAAGTTGTTCCGCAATTATTCGATTCCTTCACCCATGCCAGCGAGGGGAAACTGGAAGCGTCGACAAAAGAAGGGATTCCCTCGGTATTTGTCTATACCCGCTCGCCGGTGTCGAATTGGGGCATTGCCATCGCTATTCCACGTGCCAATTTCACGGCGAATTTGGTGAGTGTCTTCTCGGTCATTGCCTTCGGAGGGGCGGTTTTGCTTGCGCTGAGCATGTTATTTGCCCGACGTGTCGGCGGAAGAATCGCATCTTCTGTGCAGGCGCTATCAGCACCCGCTGCGGCGCTGGGAGGTGGCGGGACAGCAGCTGTACCCGATTTGCCACTCACCGAAGCGCATGAGGTGGGCCAGGCAATCGAGCGCGCATCGTCGTTGCTGCTTGCGCGGGACGCGACGGTGAAGCTAAAGGAGAAGGAAGTGGCAGAGGCACACCGGCTTGCCAAATTTGGAACGTGGTATTGGGATATTGCAACCGGCGACGTGCGCAGTTCAGAAACGCTGGAGGAAATATATGGTTGCAAGCTACCGCCTTTTCCAGAACAAAGAGGCACTGTACTGACCATCGAAGCCTGGGAACAAGTCAATGCCGGTTTCACTGAAGTATCGCGTACCGGCAAGGGATATGATCTGGAACTCGAAGCGATTCACGGTAGCGGAAGACATTTCTGGATTAATGCAAAATGCGAGCCGGTTTTTGATGCACATGGCAACTTGCTTGGTTTGCGCGGCATGGTTCAGGATATTACCGAAAGAAAGGAATTTGAAGAGAATCTGCGTCAGTTCAAGGTATTCGTCGATCATGCTAATGATGAACATTTGTTGGTCGATGAAACCGGGAGCATCCGGTATGCAAATCAGAAATCATTAATGCGACTTGGCTACACGGAAAATGAAATACTCGGCATGCATGTCTCGGATATCGATCCAATGTTTCCGACCTATCGTTTGTCCGAATTCTTTCAAAAAAACAAGCACGACGAAATTGCGCCGTTTGAGGGAGTGCACCGCAGGAAAGATGGAACTACATTTCCAGTTGAAATCACCGCCACCATTTTCAATGTGCGTGGCGAGTGGATGATGTTTAAAAATAGCCGGGATATTACTGAGCGAAAGCAGGCGGAACAGCGGCTCAAAGAGTCGGCTCTGCGTGACGCCTTGACTGGTCTTCCCAACCGCGCGCTCATATTTGAGTATTGCGACCGCTTACTGGCTGCCGCTCAGCGCAATCACGGGCGCGGCGCCTTGCTTTTCATTGACCTGGACCGGTTCAAACCCATCAATGACTTGCACGGTCACGAGACGGGGGACAAATTGCTAAAAGAGGTTAGCCGGCGTCTGACTGAGTGCGTTCGGCATGAGGATCTGGTGGGGCGGCTCGGCGGAGATGAGTTCGTCATCGTATTGCCATACCTGGAAAAAGGGCCCCACCGGGCTGGCGTAGTGGCAAAACATGTTATTGACAGCGTCTGCCAGCCGTTTCATATCGACGGGCTGGAGTTGTCGGTTTCGCCTTCAATCGGGATCAGCTTTTTCCCTGAGCATGCCGAAGATGTCAATGCGCTGATTCATAAGGCAGATATGGCAATGTACCGAGCCAAACAGCTGGGACGGGCAAATCACCAGTTTTATTCGCCGGACCTTGACGAAGAAGCGGAACGGCTTCTGGTACTAGAGGAACGACTGAAACGAGCAGTCAAGAAAGGTGACTTGCAGCTACATTATCAACCGATAGTTGATATTCACAGTGGGCAGCTCATTGGCGCAGAAGCTTTGGTGCGGCTCGCGGACTCCGACACAGAGACTGTTGGTCCAGATCGATTTATCCCAGTCGCAGAGTCCTCCGGTTTGATTACTGAACTTGGGGAATGGGTCGTGAAGGAAGTTTGCCGCCAACAAGAATCATGGCGCAACGAAGGAATCAAGATCATTGTTGCGATGAATGTATCGCCGATCCAGTTCAAGCAACATGCATTCGCGGACAGATTCACCGACATTGTATTGAATTCCGGCGTCGACCCGTCTTGCCTGGAAATCGAAGTGACAGAGAGTGCCGTGATGGAGCGAATGGATGAAGCCATCGCCATTCTCAACCGGATCAAGTCCCACGGCATCAAGGTGGCGCTGGACGATTTTGGAACTGGTTACTCCAGTTTGAGCAGCCTGAGCAGCCTCCCTCTGGATAAGATAAAAGTTGATCAGTCATTTGTCCGGCGAATCGAGCGTGACCAATCCAGCCGGGTCGTGACAGATGCAATCATCGCTCTCGGAAGAAGTCTGGAGCTCAAGGTCGTTGGCGAAGGCATCGAGTCGGAGAAAACGCTGCGCTACCTACAAGACCATGGGTGTAATCAGGCCCAGGGCTATTGGTTTAGCAAACCATTGTCCGCCAAAGACTTTAAGGTCTGGTATCAAGATCGTGCCGGGAATTATCCGGCGTCGCTTGCTGAACATCCCTAATAAAAGGCGGGTAGTGCCTGAGCACACTACCCGCCTTTCATTTTGTGATGCTCAGCGTCTTATGCCTGAGCCTTCACTTTCAGGCGCCAGGCATGCAGCAGCGGCTCGGTGTAGCCGCTGGGCTGCTCCAGCCCCTTGAACACCAGGTCACATGCGGCTTGGTAAGCCAGGCTGGTGTCGAAGTTGCCTGCCATTTTCTTGTAGTACTTGTCGCCGGCGTTTTGCTTGTCGACGACGGCGGCCATGCGCTCGAAGGTCTCGGTGACTTGCTCCTTGGTGACGACCTTGTGCAGCAACCAGTTGGCCATGTGCTGGCTGCTGATGCGCAGCGTGGCGCGGTCTTCCATCAGGCCGACGTTGTGGATGTCGGGCACCTTGGAGCAGCCCACGCCCTGATCGATCCAGCGCACCACGTAGCCAAGGATGCCCTGCGCATTGTTATCCAGCTCCTGCTGTTTTTCAGCATCGGTCCAGTTCGGCTCGGCGGCGACCGGCACTTGCAGCAGGTTGTCGAGGATTTCGTTGCGCACCTTCTCGTAGTTGGTCTTTTCCAGCTCCTTTTGCACGTCGGAGACCAGTACCTGGTGGTAGTGCAGGGCATGCAGCGTCGCGCCGGTCGGGCTGGGCACCCAGGCGGTGTTGGCGCCGGCCTTCGGGTGAACGAGCTTTTGCTCCAGCATGCCCTTCATCAGGTCAGGCATGGCCCACATGCCCTTGCCGATTTGCGCCTTGCCGCGCAGGCCGCAGGAGAGGCCGACCAGCACGTTGTTCTTTTCGTAGGACTGGATCCAGGCGCTGGACTTCATGTCGCCCTTGCGGATCATCGGGCCGGCATACATGTCGGTGTGCATCTCGTCGCCGGTGCGNNTGATGCCGAGCTTGACGGTGCTGTCGGCCAGACCCAGCATTTTTTCCACGCGGGTAAACAGTTCGGCGGCGAAGGCCACTTCGTCAGGGCCGTGCATCTTCGGCTTGACGATGTAGACCGAACCCTTGCGCGAATTACGGATGGCATCCTTCTTGGTGCGTGCCAGGTCGTGCAGGGCGATGGTCGTGGTGACCACGGCATCCATGATGCCTTCCGGGATTTCCTGCAGCTTGCCTGCGGCATCCTTGTACAGGATGGCGGGGTTGGTCATCAGGTGGCCGACGTTACGCACAAACAGCAGCGAGCGGCCATGCAGCGTGACCTTGCCCTTGCCGCTGGCGGCGGTGTACACGCGGTCGGCGTTCAGGCCGCGGGTAAAGGTCTTGCCGTTCTTTTCCACTTCNNGCGTCCACGGCGGCGACGGAGTCTTCCAGGTCCAGAATGGTCGACAGTGCGGCTTCGATCACCAGGTCGCTGACGCCCGCAGCATCGCTCTTGCCGATGCGGGTGTCGCGGTTGATGATGATGTCCAGGTGCAGGCCGTTGTGCTGCAGGAGGATGCTGGTCGGCTCCTTGGCATCGCCCTGGTAGCCGATGAACTGGGACTTGTCTGCCAGCTTGCTGGTAGAGCCGTCTTTCAGGGTGACCACCAGCTCGCCATCCTTGTTGACCTTGTAGCCGGCGGAGCCGACGTGCGANNTCTTCCGAGATCACATCGGTGCCGTACAGCGCGTCGTACAGGCTGCCCCAGCGCGCGTTGGCGGCGTTGAGCGCGTAACGGGCATTCAGCACCGGCACCACCAGTTGCGGACCGGCTTGCACGGCCAGCTCGGCGTCCACGTTCCTGGTCGTGATCTTGGCCTTTTTGGGGTTCGGCACCAGGTAGCCGATCTTTTCCAGATGGGCGCGGTAGGCGGGCATATCGGCGATCGGGCCGGGGTTGGCCTTGTGCCAGGCATCCATCTCCAGTTGCAGGCGGTCGCGCTCAGCCAGCAGGGCGATATTCTTCGGCGCCAGGTCAGCGACGATGGCGTCAAAGCCTTTCCAGAAGTCGGCGGACGCAATGCCGGTGCCGGGCAGGACCTTGGTCTCAATGAACTGGTGCAAAACGGTGGCAACTTGCAGGCTGTGCTCTGTGGTGCGGGGCGTAGCGGATGTAGGCATAAGTGGATCGTATTAAAGAAAGAAAAATTGCGGGCGGGTGTACTTTATTGGATATTTTAATTCAAACTCTGTGAGTAAAAAGCAATGTATTTGTGATTATTTGTTATGTAATGCTTGGCAGGTTCCTGGCTATCTCACCTGCTCAATCACCTGCTCAATCAGCATCGGCGCACAGTCGGTTTTCAGATCGATGTGTAAGGCTCTCTGGCCATAAACGGCGCAAGTGACAGACCGCGATTATGTCAGATTAGTGGCGCAACGCATGTGCAGAGTAGAATGTTGAGCTTTTTGCCACTTCACTTTGCCCTATGCCGCGTCTCAATTACAGATCCCGCCTGATCGTCTGGATTACTTTGCTGGTCATGGTCGGCTTTCTCACGATCTCGATTGCCAGCTACGTGGTATCGCGCAATGCCGTCCGCGACAATATCGCCGCCCAGGAATTGCCGCTCACCGGCGACAACATCTATTCCGAGCTACAAAAGGATATCCTGCGGCCGGTTTTCATTTCCTCGCTGATGGCGCAGGATACGTTCGTGCGTGACTGGCTATTGCGCGGCGAGCACGACGCGACGGAACTCACGCGCTACCTGGCCGAAGTCAAACAGCGCTACAACACGCTCACCGCCTTCCTCGTCAGCGAACAATCGCGCACCTACTACCATGCAGGCGGCATTCTCAAGAACGTGCGCAAAGACGAGCTGCGCGACCAATGGTATTTCCGCGTGCGGGGAATGAAGAGCGATTACGAAACCAATGTCGATCCCGACATGGCCAATCGCGACGCGATGACCATCTTCATCAATTACCGGGTATCCGATTTCAAGGGCAATTTTATCGGCACCACCGGCGTCGGCCTGAAAGTCGACAATGTGCGCGGCCTGATCGACTCGTACCAGAAACGGTTCGACCGCGAGATCTATTTTCTCGACAACCAGGGCAATGTCGTGCTGACCGGATCGGCACATCGAGGAAAGAAGGGCAATATCCGCGAGTGGGACGGCCTGCACGATCAGGTTGCGACCGTTTTGTCGAACAATACCGTTCCGCTGCAGCTGGAATACAAGCGGCAAGGCGCGCTGTTCCTGCTGAATACCCGTTTCATCCCGGAGCTTGGCTGGTACCTGGTGGTAGAGCAGAACGCGTCCTCCGCCACGCTGGCCCACCGCCGCATCTTCGGCGTGAATCTCGCCATCGGCGCCGTTGTTACGCTGGCGGTGCTCGGCTTGATGCTCATGTTCGTCGCCCGCTACCAGCGCCGCATCGAAAAGATGGCGACCACCGACCACCTGACCGGGCTGTCCAATCGGCAGGGCCTGGCGCTATTGTTCGACCATACGATGAAGCAGGTGGCGCGCTATGGCGAAGCCATGTCCGTGGTGTTGTTCGACCTCGACCACTTCAAGGCCGTCAACGACACCCATGGCCACTTGACCGGCGACCGCGTGATCGCCTGGGTCGCGCAGACTGTGAAGCAAGCGCTGCGCGAAAGCGACGTGCTAGCGCGGTGGGGCGGGGAGGAGTTTTTGATCGTGATGATGCCTTGCGACCTCGCGCAGGCGCTGCAGGTCAGCGAAAAGATCCGCTCGGCCGTCCAGGCTTCGCCATACCGCGACAATGAGTTGTGCCTGCCGCTGACCATCAGCGTCGGGGTCGCCCAATACCAGCAGGGCGAAAGCATCGATGCCTTGTTGGCTCGTACTGACCGTGCCTTGTATAGTGCCAAGCAGCTTGGACGTAACCGGGTGGAGAGTCTTGCTCGGGCAATGGCGCCGGGAGATGGCGCAATGCCTGCCTCGGGCAACCCTTCATTGACACCAACTTGACAGGGGCCCAAGGGACAGCCGCCCTGCAGGACTCATACGAACTGGCAGGGCAGGCTTAGGCGTCAAGTGAAGCCCTGTTAGCGAGTCGTCACCGAAACTGGCTTGGAATACGGGCCCAGATTGCCATTGGCAGCAACGGCACGTACGGTATAGGTATAAGTCGTTCTGCGGGTTAGTCCGCCGTCGTGGTAACTCGCAGAAGTCGTGCGGGTCGTATTCATCAGTACGCCGTTACGATAGACGTGATAGCCCGTCGCGCCGTTGACCGCATCACAGGATAACTTCACTGACGTCTCGCTCGCCTTGGCAGTGACAGACTGCGGTGCCGATACCGGCGCGTAGCCCGCCGTGATGCGGTCGACCATGCGCTTGGTCATTACCATCTGGCGGCCACTTTTCCTGGCATAGTCCGGATCGTCATACCCGAACCAGTCCCAGCAGCCCAGGTTGTTGCTGACCGCCGTCACGATCGCTTGCGGGTAGAGCACGATCATGCGATTGGTATCGGCCCATTCATTGATGCCGGCCTTGCGGATAAACTGGTCGCCGATCCTGCTATACGATTGATTGCAGCCGTGGTACGACACATGCACCTTGCATGACTCGCCTTGCAGTGCGGCAATGACAGACCGGCACTTCGTTTGCCTGTATTAGCCCTGCAAGGCGTGGCAGATGGCCTCCACGTGGCGATGGTCCATTCCGCAGCAGCCACCGACCACCGTCATGCAGGGCAATTTCGCTTGCAAGGCCTTGTACTCCAAACCCAGTTCAACGGGATTGCCATCGTCCAGGTCGGTGGGCTCATCCAGCGCCGCCTGACTGCGCACGATGTAATAGGGGACAGGCCACGGTTTATTCACCAAACAATCGTGGCCTGCCCCGGATACTTCTTGCTTGCCAACTCAATCGCGCAACGAGATTTTCGGAAAATCCACCGGGACGTCGAACGCCACATTGACGTAGTTGGTAATCAGATTCAGCGCCACGTGCGCCATGATCTCGACGATGTGTTCGTCGGTGAATCCAGCTTCGCGCAGCGCCGCGACATCGTTTGACGTCACTTGTGCGCGCTCGTTGACGACCTTGAGCGCAAAGGCGAGGGCGGCGGCCGTCTTTGAATCTGCAGCGCGACCGACCTGCGCGTCGCCCATCTCATCGGCGCTGGCGCCAGCTTTTTTGCCGAGGACCGTATGCGCGGCAAGGCAGTATTCGCAGCGGTTGCGGTTGGCAATTGCCACTGCGATCTGCTCGCCGAGCTTGGCGCCAATGCTACCGCCGCCGAGCGCGCCGAACGAATTCCACATGCTGTTCAGTGCCGCCGGCGAATTGGCGACTGCCTTGAACATGTTGGGTGTTGCGCCGAATGCCTGATGAATCTGCTTCAGCAGATCCTGGCTGGCAGCGGGAGCGAGTTCGGTATTCAAATTGACGCGAGACATAATTTTTCCTTTTAAAGACAAAATTGAACGATCTGGATGTTTCCTGAAGCGGCCTGCCTGGTTTCTCAGGCCTCGACAGTGATCAGCAGTATGTGAGCCAAAGTTGTATCATTGGGATCATTTCGTTCAATATTCGTATCATTCCGTTCAAATGAGTGCACCTTCGACGACTGACCGATTGTCCGCGCTATTGATGCGTTTTCGCGTGCGCGTCGATCTGTTTCATACTGGCCCCCTTTGCGGATTGCGGAAATTCGACTGCAGCCTCGGCAAGGGCTTCCTGCATGTGCTGCGGCGCGGCCGGATGGAGGTGATGCATTACACTGTCCCCGGTGTGCCGGAGAAGCTGGTCCTGGATGAGCCGACCCTGCTGTTCTATCCGCGACCATTGACCCACCATTTCCATAACCCGCCGCAAGAAGGCTCGGACTTCACCTGCGCCGCGCTCGAGTTCGAAGGCGGCGCCGGCAATCCGCTTGCCTGCAGCCTGCCGCCGTTGATCCGTTTGCGCCTGGCCGATGTGGAAGGGCTCGACCCTGCGCTGGCGCTGCTGTTTGCCGAGACGGATCGTGTGCGTTGCGGGCAGCACCTGCTGGCGGACCGGCTGTTTGAAGTGGTGCTGATCCAGTTGCTGCGCTGGCTGCTGGATCATCCAGAAGAAGCGTGCATCAAGCCTGGTCTGATCACCGGGCTCGCCGATCCGCGCATAGCACGCGCGATGGTGGCAGTGCATGAAGCGCCGGGCGATGCATGGACGCTGGAGCGCCTGGCGGCATGCGCTGGCATGTCGCGCACGAATCTGGCAACAGTCTTCAAGCAAGTGGTGGGGCAGACGCCGGCGGACTATGTGACAAGCTACCGCATCGCGCTTGCGCAGGTCGGGCTGCGCGAAGGGCGGCCGATCAAACTGTTGGCGGATCAGCTCGGGTATGCGAATCCGCCGGCGCTGTCACGGGCGTTTGCGGCGAAGGTGGGGATGGCGCCGAGAGAGTGGTTGAAGGGAAACACTTTTCCAGCGCTTTAGTAAATTTCCATCGATAGCATGCCTTCCGGGATGTTGCCGAGGGCATGGATCTCCAGGTCATCGGCGATTTCGTCGGCAGCAAAGCTGGCAAGGAAATCCCCGTCTTCCATGAGCGTGAGCATCTCCACCACAAGCTTTTGCATGCGTTGCTGCTTATCCAGGCTGCGATATGTCGACTTCAGCAATGATGCGTGTTCTTCCTTCAGAAGCGCATCGGCGGCGTATTCGCGGATGGTCTTGTTCCATGATGTGGCATCGGTGAACAAGGGGCGTAGCGCATCGCTATAACGGCACAATTCCTCACGGTCGTCCGTTTCGACAAGAAGCCGCACCTGGCTGCCCGCCCAGGCGACCGTGCCAATAAAATGGCCTTCTTCGGGGTCGTAGGCGAGTTTGCCGATTCCTTCGATATCGATATCGAACGGTTTGGATCTGTCGGCTAACGCCTGCAGCAATTCCTCGTCTGTTGCGTCCCTCGTCAGGATCGCTGCCAGTTCGGCTTCCTTGCCATTTCCATAGGAAGCATCGCGCAAATCGACCACCTGCAGCTCGACGATCTGCTCGCGCTGGAAATCCTCTTGCAGCTTGTCGAATGCCTTTTTCGAAATCGCTCCCGGCATGCACACCTCGAGTTCGCTTGTTTGCAAACGCTCTCCCTTGATCCGCCAGGGCTTCAAGGCGACATGCCATTTCCAGTCCCGCCCCATCCCCGAACCGCCACTTGCGCCGGACAGGCCAATGACGGTGACGGTCTGCCTGTCGCGATTAATCGACTCGGTATCCGGCGCCTGGCCGCTGGCATCCCGGGGGCCATTTGCCTGCCGGTCGTTCAGCATCCTTGCAAAATCTCCTGGGGCGGCCGGCTTCTCGATCCTGCCATGCGCGATCCACGCCAGCACAAGTCCGGCACCGATCATCCAACCCCAGCTGGAAGCGGCAATGCCGCCAAGGCCCTGGAACAGACCGAACAGGCTGAGCATGGCGATGCCGAGGCTCAGGCGGAAAAGGAGCTTTGCGAAAGTTGGGGGCATATGGATGTCCTGCGCAGGAGGCGCATTCATTAACACGTGCGGCAGGATACCGGAAAATTATCATGATGTTAACTTTATTGTGCCGTCGGCTTTACTCGCGCAGCCATGCGCCATGGCTACATGTATTGCTGAATATGCTTAGCCCTGCAAGGCGTGACAGATGGCCTCCACGTGGCGATGGTCCGTGCCGCAGCAGCCGCCTACCACCGTCATGCGGGGCAATTTCGCTTGCAAGGCCTTGTACTCCAGGCCCAGTTCAGCGGGGTTGCCGTCGTCCAGGTTGATGGACTCATCCAGCTCCGCATGGCTGCGGCGCGACGCATTGGCGCGCAGGCCGCGTATGCGTTGCCGCCATGCGCCGCCGTCCTGCAACACCGCGTCGAAATGGCTGGGATGCGCGCAATTGATCATGTAATACGCGGGATACGTTCCGCTGGCGTCATCGGTGCGGGCAATGGCTTGCTGCAGCGAATCGCCTGAAGGCAGGCGGCCATCGGTTTCCAGCGTGAATGAAATCGCGACCGGCATGCCGCAGGCCTTTGCCGCTACAACCATGCCGATGGCTTCTTCCACGTAATTCATCGTGAACGCTGCCACCATGTCGGCATCGGTCTGGGCAAAGGTGGCGATCTGCGGGGCATGGTAAGCCTGGGCTTCGGCAGCCGTCATCATGGCGCTTGGGGCGTAGCCATCACCGCGCGGGCCGAGGCAGCCGCTGATAACGATGCGCGTTTGCGGCGTCTCGTATGCGTCTCGTATGCGCAGCATGAGGGAAATTGCCTTGCGGTTGGCATCCGCCAGCGTCACGGCGTCATACCCCAGTTTTGCCGCCCAATCGGCGTTGGCCCGCCAGGTCGGCGCTTCCAGCACCAGTCCGATGCCGCGACTGCGTGCCATTTCCGCATAGTCCGCGTAATAGCGCTCAAGAATGGCGGTGCCTTCGGCATCCTTCAGGAGGTCAAAGGCGGCGAAGTAAGGCAGGTCGATATGGTTGTGGAAAATCAGGGTGGTTTCCAGGCCGCCATCGGTCATGAAAAGCTGATCCTTCAGTTGCGGCAGGTGCTTGCGATACTTGCTCATGGTGAACTCCATCAAGTGGCTGGTGCGGTTGGGTTGGCGCCGCGCCGGATCGCTTAGAATTCCGGCAGGGCGGTTGGGGTTGCGCATGCATGGCTGACTCATGGATGACAGAATAGGCGCAGCCCGCAAGGCGCGCTAAAGCCATTTCGGCAAACAACCGGACAAATCGGCCATGCCTACTGCCACTTCCACCATCCGCATCGCCATCATCGCCATGCCGGAGACTTCCGCATCGGTGGTCTATGGCATGTACGACCTGTTCATGAGCGCCGGGCGCGACTGGGGCCTGATCGTCGATGGCCACCCTGGCACGTCGCTGTTCCAGGTGCAGGTGGTGTCAAAACATGGCACAGTGTTTGCGGCAGGCAATGGCGTGCGCATCACGCCGGACGCGACTCTCGCTGCTTGCGAGGGCGCCCAGGTGGTGTGCATGCCCGAACTGCTGGTGGCGCCCGGCGAATCGATGGCAGGGCGCTTCACTGAAGAGATCGCATGCCTGAAGCAATGCTATGCAGCCGGCGCCCTGGTCGCAACTGCCTGCTCCGGCGCCATGCTGCTGGCCGAAGCGGGCATGCTCGATGGCTGGGAAGCGACGACGCATTGGGCCTATTGCGACGTGATGGCGCGCCGCTTTCCCAAGATCACCGTGCGCGGCCAGCGTGCCCTGGTGGCCTCCGGCGAAGGGCAGCGCCTCATCATGGCGGGCGGCGGCACCACGTGGCTGGATCTCACGCTCTACCTGATCTCCCGCCTGGTCAGCGTCGATGTCGCCATGCAGGTTGCCCGCATCAACCTGATCGACTGGCATCACATCGGGCAACAGCCGTTCTCAAGGCTGGCGCGGGCAAGCCAGTCGGATGACGCGGTGATTGCGCGCTGCCAGGCATGGATCGCGGACCACTATGCAACAGCGTCGCCCGTGGCTGCCATGATCGAACTGAGCGGCCTGGCGGAGCGTTCTTTCAAGCGTCGTTTTCAGCAGGCTACTGGCATGCCACCGCTGGAGTATGTGCATACGGTGCGATTGGAAGAGGCCAAGCAAATGCTGGAAGCGGGGAATGAGCCGATCGAGGCGATTGCCAATGGAGTTGGATATGAAGATCCGGGGTTTTTCAGCCGGTTGTTCAGGCGGCAGGTGAATTTGACGCCTGCGCAATATCGTAAGAGGTTTGGGGCGATGCGGGGGGCGTTGGGGAGCGGATAAAAGGGGCAATAAATTACGCCGAAAATCCATAGCAGAACGGCATTGTAAATAGCGTCATTGGCAATTTGCGTAACGGCACCACATCACGTCAGATAAATTATGTCCGCAATAGTGTAAAATGTTGGCAATTTCCGTCAAAATCGACGGAAAATCATGATTGTTAGAGGCGAAAATGCTCTTGGAATTCGGTTTAAGAAATTTCTTCTCCTTTAAAGAAGGAGCCTCTCTATCCTTGCGCCTTGATGCGAATTGTCCTGAATCAATTTCTCGCAAGCGCGACTTTACACATGTGCTTTGCGTCAAGGGTGCAAATGGTTCCGGGAAAACTCAATTGCTTAAAGGACTGGCTTTTTTAAGTCACTTTTGCACTAATTCTTTTGCAAGCGAGCCCGAGGAGACGATAGGAGTTTCATCGTTTTATGATAGCGAGGAGCCTTCGCAGTTTTACGCGGAATTTAAAATTAACGAAGACTTCTATCGTTATGAACTTGAGACGACAGACACCGAGGTTAGGCGTGAGACGATCTTCCAAACGAAGACTCGCAAAAGGAAAGTCCTGGAGCGGATCGGAAACGAGCTCACAGTAAAGACTCGTCCATTTGCAAACTTAGACAAAATTAAGATTCGCAAGAATGCGTCAATTATCTCAACCGCACACCAATATGAGTTAAACGAGCTTGATGATATTTATCGGTTTTTTAATTTGATGATTGCAAACGTTCATATAGGGGGGCTCCACGAAGAGCCTATGAGTATGGACACAGTGTCGAATTTTCTTGCTACCCATGAAAAGGTATTTGGTTTTGTAAAGAAATTCATACGCGAATGTGATGTTGGAGTCTCTAATATTGAAATTTCGACCTTCAAGAACAGAGAAGGGAAGGAGGAATTCTTTCCTGTGTTTTTTCACAAGGTCAATGGACAAGATCTCCCCGTAATTGACATGGCAGAGTCGAGCGGAACTAAAACGCTATTTAGGAACCTTGCTTCATACTATTACACACTTAACTCGGGAGGGATTTTGATCGTCGATGAGCTCGACATGAACTTGCACCCGCATATCCTACCAAAACTGGTCAATCTCTTCCTTGATCCTGAAATCAATAGCAACGACGCTCAATTCATTTTTTCTACGCATGATTCTGAAATTCTGAATATGCTTGGCCGGTATCGTACTTATCTAGTGGCTAAGGAGGAAAACGAGAGTTATGTGTATCGACTTGATGAAATACCTGGTGATATATTGAGGAACGATCGCCCGATTCGACCTATATATAACGAGGGGAGAATCGGTGGAGTTCCTAGGCTATGAACGTCAATTCCAGGAAGATAGGTTTTCTGGCATCGATACCACAAGCGAGTATTGATTTAGATTCCGACACACTTGCTCAACGGTGTAAATTTAATTTTTCATACTTTTGCAAGCAGCCTGCTGGCCAGTCATTTGATCAATGGGACGCAGGACAACTTGTGAAGCTGCTCGATAAGTTAAAAGAATACTCAGTCATGCCTCTTTCGCACTGGCAGAATCAACGTGTCGGGAAATCTGGAACCGTGCTTGCTATATATGGAGCTTTTCCTAAAAAAAGCGACTTTGAGCATCCAAAACACGTTCCTCACCAAGCCCAATGGGGCCGGTTTAGGCTGGAGCAATCTGTCCGGCTGATAGGCTTTACGTTGCCCCAAGAATTTCACGAGAAAATGCACAATTGCGGTTCGAGATTTGACTGCAACACGTTCTATGTTGTGTTCTTGGATGCACACCATTGTTTTTATAAGACCGGCGAGGCAAAGTAATTGCAAAGCCTTCCTTCGGTGGCATATTCACTACTTGGCAGGCATAATTTGTTAGGGAAAATCTGCGCAATAATTTAGATGTAATTTGATTGAGCAGAAAACGTTATCTTCCAGCTGTTAGAGTCCGTTTGAATATTAATTTTTTAGTTAAAAATGCGCTTCATCAACAAGCTACCTATGTCGGCATAAATCATGTTTTCTGATACATCGAGGCGCTGCTTATAATCGCGCACCAGACGCCGGTAAGGCAAGTTACATAGCGGGCGACGTTTAACTTTGAAGAAGCTGTTATCTAACAATCATTTCATATATGCCCAACAGACGTAAAACGCCAAGCGCAGTAGAGACCAGCGTCCTATACGCCTCTCGCCGTCGTTGTTGCCTTTGTGTCTTTCTGGACGAGCGTGATGAAGTCCGTAGAGGGCAGCTAGCACACATTAACCGCGATCCAAGCGATGCCACGTTTGAAAACCTCGTATGGCTATGCCTAGACCACCACGATGAATACGACAGTAAAACGAGCCAGTCAAAGGGGGTAACGCAAGCCGAAGTAAAGAAGTATAGAGACAGGTTGTACGACAGGCATCCGGAAGCCACACAGAAAGCGGTGGTCGACAGCAAGGAGCAGGATCTACCGGAACTTGTGCCATTGCCGCCGCGGTCGGAGTTCGAGTCAGTACGACGGCGATTTCCTAAAGATCTGGGTTTTATGGCCGAACCATGGCGCTATCCTCTTTGGCAGGTGGCGAATCAGCCTGAGTTATTTGCCTTCAAGTCAGGCAACGGCTCAGACGGTATTTGCCTAATCGAGCGTATTGATCTTCCAGACGAAAGAATCGTCGTTGCCTGTATGTCGGTCGTCGGCAATCCCGGAATAAGTATCACCAATGCGGTTGAAGATATTTGCTTCCAGGTTTGTGAACGGTTTGAAATTCCTCCAGACCGTCTTGTGTGGCTTGAACACTATGAGGATTTTGACGACGAAGAATGGGACATGGTTACGTTTGGGACCAGCCCTCCCCAGGGTCCATTCTCCAATCCGACCTGGAAAACTATGACGCCCCAGCTGTGGAAGTCATTGCTTCTCGAACCAAAAAAGCAGCTACTGCAAGAGCATCGACACTACCAATCAAAACTCAACAAGCTATTTTACTGGCCTACCAAAAACCTTTTGTAAATGCATTAATAGACACAAAAGGTAATAGCGCCAATGATATTAAGTGCTTGATTCTAAAGGGTGTCCTGGTGCGCCGGTTGGTTTGGGATGCCGGAAATTTGCGAAAAAAGCCGACCTCGAAAAGTCGGCTTCTGTCTAGGGGTGAACAGCTAGAAGATAGCGGCAGAAAAATAAAAAAGCCCGCATCTGCGGGCTTTTTTACGAACTGAGCTAATTCCTACTTCCCCCAACTATCCTTCAAAGTCACCACCCGATTAAACACCGGCTTCCCCGCCTTCGAATCCACCCGATCCGCCACAAAATACCCATGCCGCTCGAACTGGAACTTCTCGTCCGGCATCGCATGCTTCATCCCCTGTTCCAGGTAAGCCGTAATCACTTCCTTCGAATGTGGATTCAGCGCCTGCTTGAAATCCTTGCCGCCCGAATCGGGCATCGCATCGGCAAACAGGCGGTCATACATCCGCACTTCCGCTTCCAGCGCATGCGTGCTGCTCACCCAGTGGAGATTGCCCTTGACCTTATAGTTGGCGCTGCCTTCCGTGCCTGATTTACTGTCCGGGAAGTAGTTGCAGTGCACGGCGATCACCTTGCCGTTTTCATCCTTGTCGCAACCGGTGCACTCCACCACGTAGCCATAACGCAGGCGCACCTTGTTGCCGGGGAAGAGGCGGAAGTAACCCTTGCTCGGCACTTCCATGAAGTCTTCTTCCTCGATCCACAATTCCTTGGTGATGGGGAAGCTGCGGTGGCCGCGCTCGGGGAAGTGCGGGTGCACGGGCGCCGAACATTCCACCGTCAGTTCATCGGGGAAGTTGTCGATGATGAGCTTCAGCGGGCGCAGCACGGCCACACCACGCGGGGCTTTTTCATCGAGATCGTCGCGCAGCGCGCCTTCCAGCACGCTCATGTCGATCCAGCTGTCGGCCTTGGAAACGCCGATGCGTTCGCAGAACAACTGGATCGATTCCGGCGTGAAGCCACGGCGGCGCAGGCCGACGATGGTGGGCATGCGCGGGTCGTCCCAGCCATCGACGATGTTTTCCTGGACCATCTGCAGGAGCTTCCTCTTGCTGGTGACGGCATAGGTGAGGTTCAGGCGCGCGAATTCGGTTTGCTGCGGCAGCGGCTTCTTGAAAAAGCCGCCTTCGGCCAGGCGCTCCAATACCCAGTCGTAGAACGGCCGGTGGTCCTGGAACTCCAGCGTGCAGAACGAGTGCGAAACGTTTTCGATGGCATCCTCGATCGGGTGCGCATAGTCGTACATCGGGTAGATGCACCAGGCGTCGCCCGTGCGATGGTGGTGCGCATGGCGGATGCGGTAGATGGCCGGGTCGCGCATGTTCATGTTGGGCGAGGCCATGTCGATCTTGGCGCGCACGATGTGTTCGCCATCCTTGAATTCGCCGGCCTTCATGCGGCGCAACAGGTCCAGCGATTCGACTGCCGGGCGGTCGCGGAAAGGCGAGTTCTTGCCCGGCTCGCCGAAGTTGCCGCGGTTTTTTGCCATGTCGTCGGCGCTCTGGCTATCCACGTAGGCGTGGCCGGCGCTGATCAGGTATTCCGCCATGGCATAGAACTTGTCGAAGTAATCGCTGGCGTAATACAGGTGCTCCACCGGGCCGGCGGCGCCTTCGTGGGTCCAGTTGAAACCCAGCCATTTCACGCTATCCAGGATGGTGTCGACGTATTCCTGCTCTTCCTTGGTCGGATTGGTGTCGTCGAAGCGCATGTGGCAGCGGCCGTTGTAGTCGCGCGCCAGGCTGAAGTTCAGGCAGATCGCCTTGGCATGGCCGATATGCAGGTAGCCGTTGGGCTCGGGCGGAAAGCGCGTGATGACCGGCGGCAGCGCGTGCGACAGGTGGTCGGTGCGGTTGGCGTACTTGCCGGATGCCAGATCGGCTTCGATGATCCCTTTCAGGAAATTCGACGACGGGGCATTGGTGTCGGCTGCGGCGGGTTTGGTGCCGTTCTTGGGTGCGTTGCTCATGAATGGTTTCGGGCGAAATGCTTGGTAAATGAATATGGATTGTTGTTGCCATTTTACCGTAGCGGGGTGGCGGGGAGGGGAGATGTCGAGGGGAAAGCCGGATGGCGAAAGCGTCTCGCCTTGATGAACGCCATTGCCGCTCCCCCGATTTGGCGTAAAAAGGGCTTATTTGCCCTGTTACGAAGAGGTGTTGCCATGTTCACTGCACTGCAATCCCGCTTCACCCTCATTCCTGGCGTGGCGCTGGGCCTGGCGCTGGCCTGGAGCGCGGCCGCGCCTGCAGCGGCGCATGAGCTCGAGGCGAAAAAGGGCAACGCCAAGCAGCCCGCCTTCGATATCGTCAAGACCGATATCCGCATTGATTCGGCGAAGAACTGGGTCGATTTCACCATGCAGGTGAGCGGCAAGGCCGGCGCGGCCAAGCCGAAAAAGACTGGCAAGTTTGCCGGCGCCCCGGTGTTTTCCTATGTGTGGCCGACCAGGATCGATCCCGCCGAAGTGGGCTTCGAGAAGGGTTCCGGCACCCTCGCCCTGGCGGTGACGATCCACCCGGATTTCGACGACACGCCCCTGTTTGCCACTACCGGCGCCGACTGGCATACCCACTGGGTGGTGCTGGTGCCGGACGATACCTGCGGCAAGGGCGCACTGAAGGTGCGGGATATTCCCGAGGGCAGCAAGCCGAAGCTGCCGAAGACCTGGCCGGGCATCCCGCTGTTCATCGACAGCCCGGGCTATGCGCCGCGCTTTTCCGGCCCGACGGTATCGGTGCGCGTGCCTTTCGACGATGTCAGCCTGCTGAAGAATGTCGGCTTCGATGGCATCACGGCCGGCTTGCAGATCAATGCCAGCGCGCATGCGCCGCTGCTGTGCGTGAAAAACGTCTTCGATGTGGCTTCCGGCGACCTCAGTCTGCCGGGTAAGGTGGAATGAGCGATTTTGATAATTCTCAGAGCTCCCTGCAGCCATAGGGAAATAATTGCAAGTAATACATTTCCAATTTGGCAAAGTATTTACAGCATATAAAAACTGGGAGGAGACAATGTTGATCAAGTGCGATATTCCGGGAGCACGAGTGGGCGTGGTGTCGTCGATGGGGCCGGTCGATTGCGCGCCTGCGGGATTGCGGCGCGTCTCGGGCGAATGGAAGTACTCCCTGGGCGGCGTGGCCGTATTGGCAATTGCCTTGTTTTTGCTGGTCTTGCTGGCCGATGAGGCAATGGATGGCGGGGTGCTCGCTGCCTTGCTGAGTTCGCTGGGCCACGCCTGAGCGGCACGCGGGTCCCTCGCGGGATCGATGATTTGACCGCCTGATTCAAGTTCGGCCGGGGCGCGCCGTAAAAGAGGGGAGTCATGCCTCTTTTTGGACCCCCATGCATATCCGATTTCTTGCCTTGGCCGGCATGCTGCTGTTGTCTTCCGTTCATGCCGCCAACCAGGCCATCCAGTTGCCCAGCCCGGCGGCGCCAGTCAGGAATGCCGCCGAACTCAAGGAGCGCATTGCCGTCAGCAATGCGGCCGTAAAGCCGGCGGAGTCGTCCCGGCCGGTTGCGCCAGCGGCGACGGCGCGCCAGCGCGCCTCGGCAGCCATCGACAATGAAGCGGACGATATGCAACTGCTGGCGGAGCGGATTTCCGCCCGTCTGGCCGCGTTGCGCAAGAACAGGGAAGCGCGTCCGCCGGTCTCGCGCAAGCAGCCGGCGGCGGCCGTGGCTGCGGCTGCGGCAAGCTCCAATGGCCATCCCCGCCATGACTGGAGTTACGAGGGCGAGAGCGGCCCGGCCTATTGGGGCAGCATGAATCCGGCCTGGTCGGCGTGCGGCAACGGCAAGCGGCAGTCGCCGATCGATATCCGCGACGGCTTCCGGGTCAACCTGGAGCCGGTACAGTTTGATTACCAGCCGACACGCTTCTCCGTGCTCGACAATGGCCAGACCGTGATGGTCAACCTCAGTCTCGGCAATACGATCACCGTCACCGGGCGCAGCTACGAGCTGACGCAGTTCCACTTCCACCTGCCATCCGAAGAACGCGTCAACGGCCAGTCTTATCCGATGGTGCTGCACCTGGTGCACAAGGATGCCGCCGGCCGCCTGGCGGTGGTGGCGCTGCTGGTGGAAGAGGGCGAGCCGCACGGGGTGGTGCAGCAGGTATGGGATAACCTGCCGCTGGAAAGTAACGATGCCGTCATGGCGACCGTGTCGATGGATCCGGCGAAACTGTTGCCGGCGCGCCGCGAGTACTACACCTACATGGGATCGCTGACCACACCGCCCTGCACCGAGGGCGTGCTATGGATCGTGATGAAGGAGCCGATCCGCCTGTCCAGTCAGCAGATTGCCCTGTTCGCGCGGCTGTACCCGATGAATGCGCGGCCGATCCAGCCGCTGGCCGGACGCAGGATCAAGGAGTCGAATTAGGTCTGCCTTTGTTGGAATGAGTGAAGCGCCAGGTTGCGCCGATTTTTGTCGTTTTTTATGAAAAATGCGGCAGTGAAGCCAAAAAAATTGGATTTAGGCAATTTAGCGTGAAAAAAATGGACTACACTTTTGATTCCACGTAACAACTGCACCGGATAACTACAAAGGATCCTTCATGACCATGAGACAGCTGCTGTTGAGCCTTGGCGTTTTGACCGCCTCCATTGTCCCTGCTTTTGCCCAGACCACCGCGCCGATCAAGATCGGCATGAATTGCACCTATGAAGGCGGTTCCTCCGAAATGGGGATCAGCGTGCGCGCAGCCGTGCGCATCGCCGTCAAGGAAATCAATGATGTGGGCGGCGTCGGCGGGCGCAGGATCGAGCTGGTCGAGCGCGACGACAAGGCCAAGCCGGATGTCGGCGTGGCAGTGGCGGAAGATCTGGTCAACAAGGAAAAAGTGGTCGCTACCATCGGCTACTGCAACTCCGGCGTGGCGGCAAAGGCCGTCGATGTCTATCAGAAGGGCAAGGTGCCGCTGATTATTCCGGTGGCGACCGGCACTGCCATTACCAAGAAATTCGCCGGCGAGCCGCAGAACTATATCTTCCGGGTGGCGATGCCGGACGAGAAGCAGGTTGACTTCATCCTGCGCGACCTGGTCGAGAAGCGCGGCCTGGACAGGATTGCCGTGTTTGCTGACGATACCGGTTACGGCGAAGGCGGCCTGAAGGACGTGGAGCGCCTGCTGCAGGCCAGCCACAAGCTCAAGCCGGTTTACGTGGCCCGCTTCAAGCAGGGTACCCCGGACCTGTCGGCGCAACTGAAGGATGCGCGCGCCGCGGGTGCCAACGCCGTCTTCGTGTACGCGCTCGGCCCGGACATGGCCACTGTGTCGAAGAGCCGCGCCGCGATCGGCTGGAACGTCCAGCAGACCGGTCCGTGGACGGTGGCTTTCCGCAACCATATCGACCCGGCCGGCGCCGCCTCCGATGGCGCCATCATGCCGCAGACCTTCATTCAGGATGGCGTGATGAACGAGCGCGCCACTTCGCTGGTGCTGCAATACGTCAAGCAGAACAACGTCAAGAACATTCCTTGCGTGATGTGCGCGGCGCAGGCGTATGACTCGATGTTTCTGCTGCTGAACGCCATGTTCCAGGCCAAGGAAATCACCGGCCCGCAAATCCGCGATGCCCTGGAAAATCTCGAGCAGCGTGTCACCGGCGTGGTCGGCATCTACAACAAGCCGTACACCAAGGATGACCATGAAGCCCTGGATGGCTCGATCCTGGTGCTGGGCCAGGTGAAGGGCGGCCTGGTGCAGTATGCTTACCCGGGCGATGCCAAGCGTTCGATCCTGGCTTCCCGCACCAAGGCGCAGCCGAAGCGTGCCATCATCCCGGTGGCGGCGACCAAGTAATTTCGCCGCCGATCGCACCATCGCGACACAATCGCGTCAAAACAAGCGCCTGGCTCTGCCAGGCGTTTTTTATTCATGACCATGTGGCCTTATCCCAAAATCCTGGCGCACCGCGGCGGCGGCGCGCTGGCTCCGGAAAACACCCTTGCCGCCTTGCGCTGCGGTTTGTCGCACGGTTTTCATGCGGTCGAGTTCGACGTCATGCTGGCCGGCGACGGCATTCCGGTGGTGCTGCACGACCCCGAACTGGGGCGCACGGTAGCCGGCAGCGGCCGGGTGCCGGACTATGCCGCGGCCGAACTGACGAAGATGGACGCCGGCGCCTGGTTTGCTCCTGCCTTTGCCGGCGAGCCGGTGCCTCGCTACGAGGAAGTTTTCCGCTTTTGCCTGGAAAACCGCATCTGGATGAATGTCGAGATCAAGCCGGCGCCGGGCTTCGAGGAAGCCACCGGACGCACCGTGGCGGCGCTGACGGCGCAATGGCTGACCGAGCCGGCCGTGGCGGCGGCGCTGGCCGGCGGCTGGCAGGCGCCGCTGCTGTCGTCGTTTTCCCATGAGGCCCTGCTGGCGGCGCGCGCCGCCGCCCCGGAACTGGCGCGCGCCTGCCTGTTCGACGCCATTCCGGCCGACTGGCTTGCGCGCCTGCAGGCAGCCGGCGCGCAAGCGCTGCACACCAGCCATCGCAAGCTCACGCCGGCGCAGGCGGCAGCGGTGAAAGAGGCCGGCTATGGACTGTTCTGCTACACCGTCAACGAGCCGGCGCGCGCCCGCGAAATCCTGGCATGGGGCGTGGACGCTTTCTGCACCGACCGCATCGACCTGATTGGCGCCGATTTCGCCTGATGCGGCGGCAGCTACGGTGACAAACGCCGCAACTGCTGTTGACTTAATGTCAATGCGCCGGGCTTCGGAAAGCCAGGGCTAATCACGTATAATCAAGGGTTTGCTGCGCTCAGTGGCGCAGGCCCAAGTCAAGTCACCATTGCCGACAACATGAAATCATCCGAAATCCGCGAAAAGTTCCTGAAGTTCTTCGAATCGAAGGGCCACACCATCGTCGCTTCCAGCCCCGTGGTGCCCGGCGACGACCCGACCCTGCTGTTCACTAACGCCGGCATGAACCAGTTCAAGGACGTGTTCCTCGGTTTCGACAAGCGGCCCTACACCCGCGCGACCACTTCGCAGAAGTGCATCCGCGCCGGCGGCAAGCACAACGACCTGGAAAACGTCGGCTACACCGCGCGCCACCACACCTTCTTTGAAATGCTGGGCAACTTCAGCTTCGGCGACTATTTCAAGCAGGATGCCATCACCTACGCCTGGGAATTGCTGACCGAAGTCTTCAAGCTGCCCAAGGAAAAACTGTGGGTGACGGTGTACGCAGAAGACGACGAGGCTTACGAGATCTGGAACAAGTCGGTCGGCGTGCCGGCCGAGCGCATTGTCCGCATCGGCGACAACAAGGGCGCGCGCTACGCCTCGGATAATTTCTGGATGATGGGCGACACCGGCCCCTGCGGCCCCTGCACCGAGATTTTCTACGATCACGGAGCGGACATCGCCGGCGGCCCCCCGGGTTCGCCCGACGAGGATGGCGACCGCTACATCGAAATCTGGAACAACGTGTTCATGCAGTTCAACCGCGACGAAGCGGGCGTGATGCATAAGCTGCCGAAGCCTTCGGTCGATACCGGCATGGGCCTGGAGCGCATCACCGCGGTGCTGCAGCATGTGCACGGCAATTACGAGATCGACACCTTCGTCAACCTGCTGGCCGCCGCCAAGAAGGCGGTGGATGGCGCCGGCGCTGGCGATTGCGACAAGGATTCGCCTTCGCTGAAGGTGATCGCCGACCATATCCGCGCCTGCACCTTCACGGTGGTCGATGGCGTCATCCCGAGTAACGCCGGGCGCGGTTACGTGCTGCGCCGAATCGCCCGCCGGGCGATCCGCCACGGCTACAAGCTGGGCGCCAGGAAGCCGTTCTTCCACGCCCTGGTGCCGGCGCTGGTTGCCGAGATGGGCGAGGCCTATCCGGAACTGCGCCAGAACGAGAAGCGCGCCACCGAAGTGCTGAAGCAGGAAGAGGAAGCCTTCTTCCGCACCATCGCCAATGGCATGGAAATCCTCGACGGCGCCCTGGAAAGCATGAAGACTTCGGGCGCGCAGTCGATCGACGGCGATACCGCCTTCAAGCTGCACGATACCTACGGCTTCCCGGTGGATCTGACCGCCGACGTTTGCCGCGAGCGCGGCGTGACGGTGGACGAGGCGCGCTTCGAGCAGTTGCTCAACGAGCAGCGCCAGCGCGCGCGCGAAGCCGGCAAGTTCAAGATGGCGCAGGGCCTGGAATACAGCGGCATCCCGACCACCTTCCACGGCTATGAAAAGCTGATCCACGAAACCGCGGCGGTCACCGCGATCTATGTCGAAGGCACCCAGGTCGACGAGGCGAAGTCCGGCGACGACGCCGTGATCGTGCTCGACCACACGCCGTTCTACGCCGAGTCCGGTGGCCAGGTCGGCGACACCGGTGAACTGCGCAACGCCCAGGCGCGCTTCATCGTTGAAGACACCATCAAGATCCAGGCCGATGTGTTCGGCCATCATGGCAGCATTGCCGAAGGCGCGATCAGGGTCGGCGACGTCATCGTCGCCAAGGTCGATGCCGAGAAGCGCGCCAGGACCGTGCGCAATCACAGCGCCACCCACCTGATGCACAAAGCGCTGCGCGAAGTGCTGGGCGCCCACGTGCAGCAGAAGGGTTCGCTGGTCAATGCCGAGCGCACCCGCTTCGACTTCGCCCACAACGGTCCGATGACCGCCGAGCAGATTCGCCAGGTGGAAGCCATTGTCAATGCCGAGATTCTCGCCAACGCCGCCACGCAGGCGCGCGTGATGGGCATCGACGACGCCCAGAAATCGGGTGCGATGATGCTGTTCGGCGAGAAGTACGGCGATGAAGTGCGCGTGCTCGACATCGGTTCTTCCCGCGAGCTGTGCGGCGGCACCCACGTCACCCGCACCGGCGACATCGGCCTGTTCAAGATCGTCGCCGAAAGCGGCGTTGCCGCCGGCGTGCGCCGCATCGAAGCGGTCACCGGTGAAAACGCCCTGGCTTACCTGCAGTCGCTGGAAGCCACCGTCAACCAGGCGGCCGGCACCCTGAAGGCGACCCCGGCGGAGCTCTCCGCGCGCATCAACGGCGTGCTGGAACAGGTCAGGGCGCTGGAGAAGGAACTGGCTACCGTCAAGGGCAAGCTGGCTTCCGCCCAGGGCGACGAACTGCTGGCGCAGGCCGTCGACGTCAAGGGCATCAAGGTGCTGGCGGCCACGCTCGAAGGGGCGGACGCCAAGACCCTGCGCGACACCATGGACAAGCTCAAGGACAAGTTGAAGAGCGCGGCCATCGTGCTGGCGGCGGTCGACGGCGGCAAGGTGCAGCTGGCGGCCGGCGTCACCGCCGACAACACCGGCAAGGTGAAGGCGGGCGAGCTGGTCAACTTCGTCGCCCAGCAGGTCGGCGGCAAGGGCGGCGGCAAGCCCGACATGGCGATGGCCGGCGGCACCGATCCGAGCGGCCTGGCGAAAGCCCTGGAAGGGGTCGGCGCCTGGGTGGCCGAGCGCCTGTAATTCATGAAGGAGGCGCGGCGATGAGCGAGGCAGAGAGCGGGACGGAGAGCGGCTTCCGCTATTGTCCGAAATGCGCCGCGCCGCTCGTCACCGCCTTGCTCGGCGAGCGCGAGCGGCTGGCCTGTCCGGACGGACACTGGACCCACTGGGACAACCCCTTGCCGGTGCTGGCCGCGCTGGTCGAATACGAAGGCCACATCCTGCTGGCGCGCAATGCCGCCTGGCCGGAAAAGACCTTTTCTCTCATCACTGGTTTCATGGAGCGCGACGAGACGCCGGAACAGGGCGTGGCGCGCGAACTCAAGGAAGAAACCAGTCTCGATGCGCGCAGCATCGCGCTGATCGGCGTATATGAATTCATGCGCAAGAACGAGCTGATCATTGCCTATCATGTCAAGGCGGAAGGCGAGATCCACCTTTCCGAAGAATTGCTGGAGTACCGCCTGATCGCCCCGGAAAAGCTGCGCGCCTGGCGCACCGGCACCGGCTACGCCATGGCCGACTGGCTGCGCGGCCGCGGCCTGGAACCGGAATTTGTCGATTGGCCGGGCACCGCGAGCCCTGTGACCTGAAGTAATAAAATATGGGCGCCAATGTTTCCAATAGGTAAATTTTGTTGCGTCGCACTAAATTCAAATGTTTTGGAGTAGAATCGCGCGAATACCCCTGCTATCTATGCAAACCGAAAAATGGAATTTCAAAAAGAACTCGATGCGCGCGGACTGAATTGCCCGCTGCCCATCCTGAAGACCAAGAAGGCCCTCGCTGAAATGCAAAGCGGGGAGGTCTTGCGCGTAGTTGCCACCGACCCCGGGTCGGTACGGGATTTCCAGGCATTCGCGCGGCAAACCGGCAATCAGTTGCTGGACCAGTTTGCCGAAGATAAAGACTTCATTTTTTACATGAAGCGCAAATAATTAATAAAATTTAGACTCTGCGCTTTATCCGGATATTCCGGCATTCTTCCTCCTGTCTTGCTGCAGCGAATCTTCGCGCAGATTTTTATCAAAAAAAGTCAATTGCCTCTTTTCTAAACAGGAATAAGTGCGTATTCTTATGCCTCAGAAAAAGAACGATCGTGCTAAAAATATTCAACCCGTCAAATCTTGTTGCGGGAAGCTCTTATAATCGCCCTGATCATTTTCATCAATTCGATTTACTCTAAAGGCAAAGCTATGAAAGTCCTGGTTCCAGTCAAG
>DPRS01000014.1 GCA_003537575.1 Oxalobacteraceae bacterium | reverse complement strand
CGCCGCCAGCGCCATCGCCATGCCGGCCGCCGCCAAGATGATGGCCGATAATCAGCTGTCGTCCGCGCAAGTTGCCGGCACCGGCAAGGATGGCCGCATCACCAAGGGCGACGTCATCGGCGCCATGGAAAACAAGGCCGCCGCGCCGGCTGCTTCTGCCGCCGCCGCCAAGCCGGCCCTGCAGCAAGTCGCCGCACCGGTCAGCCAGGACCTGGGCGATCGTCCGGAGCAGCGCGTGCNNACCTGCGCAACAAGTACAAGGACAAATTCGAGAAGGAACACGGCGTCAAGCTGGGTTTCATGTCCTTCTTCGTCAAGGCTGCCGTCGCCGCCCTGAAGAAATACCCGGTCCTGAACGCCTCGGTCGATGGCAATGACATCGTCTACCACGGCTATTTCGACATCGGTGTCGCGGTCGGCTCGCCGCGCGGCCTGGTGGTGCCGGTCCTGCGCAATGCCGACCAGATGTCGATTGCCGAAATCGAAAAGAAGATCGGCGAATTCGGCGTCAAGGCCAAGGATGGCAAGCTCACCCTGGACGACCTGTCCGGCGGCACCTTCTCGATTTCCAACGGCGGCGTGTTCGGTTCCATGCTGTCGACTCCGATCATCAACCCGCCGCAATCGGCGATCCTGGGCATCCATGCCACCAAGGACCGCGCCGTGGTCGAGAATGGCGAGATCGTGATCCGTCCGATGAACTACTTTGCGATGTCGTATGACCATCGCATCATCGACGGTCGCGAAGCCGTGCTGGGCCTGGTGGCGATGAAGGAAGCTATGGAAGATCCGGCACGCCTGCTGCTGGACCTGTAATCGAGTTAGTGCAAAGCACGCGGCGGACCGGCAAACCTGGCGCCGCGTGCTTTTTTCATTTAAGGGAATAACAAATGTCCAAAGAATTTGATGTGGTGGTGATCGGTGGCGGCCCCGGCGGCTATATCGCGGCGATCCGTGCGGCACAGCTGGGCTTCAAGACCGCTTGTATCGACGAGTGGAAAAACGACAAGGGCGGCCCAGCGCCGGGCGGCACCTGCACCAACGTCGGCTGCATTCCTTCCAAGGCGCTGCTGCAATCCTCCGAGCATTTCGAACATGCCGGCCACGGCTTTGCCGAACACGGCATCGAGGTCAAGGGCCTGGATATCGACGTCAAGAAGATGCTTGGCCGCAAGGAAACCATCGTCAAGCAAAACAATGATGGCATCCTGTACCTGTTCAAGAAGAACAAGGTCACCTTCTTCCATGGTCGCGGCTCCTTCGACAAGGCCGAAGGCGGCGTCTACAGCATCAAGGTCGCCGGCGCTGCCGAAGAGACCATCACCGGCAAACACGTGGTGCTCGCCACTGGCTCCACTCCGCGCGCGCTGCCTGGCGCCGCCTTCGATGAAAAGCTGATCCTGTCGAATACCGGCGCGCTGGCCATCGAGTCGACGCCGAAGAAACTGGGCGTGATTGGCGCCGGCGTCATCGGCCTGGAACTGGGCAGCGTCTGGCGCCGCCTCGGCGCCGAAGTGACCGTGCTGGAAGCTTTGCCGGGTTTCCTCGGCGCGGCTGACGAACAGATCGCCAAGGAAGCCCAGAAGCTGCTGGACAAGCAGGGCCTGAAGATCAACCTGGGCGTGAAGATCGGCGCCATTAGCGCCGGCAAGAAGGATGTGACGGTCGAGTACACCGATGACAAGGGCAATGCGCAGAAGGGTGTGTTCGACAAGCTGATCGTCTCGATCGGCCGCGTGCCCAATACCACCGGCCTGAATGCCGAAGGCGTCGGCCTGACGCTCGACGAGCGCGGCTTCATTGCTGTCGATGGCGATTGCAAGACCAGCCTGCCGAACGTCTGGGCGGTGGGCGACGTCGTGCGCGGCCCGATGCTGGCGCACAAGGCGGAAGAAGAAGGCGTTGCCGTGGCCGAGCGCATTGCTGGCCAGCATGGTCACGTGAATTTCAACACGATTCCGTCAGTGATCTATACTTCTCCCGAGATCGCCTGGGTCGGCAAGAACGAGCAACAGCTGAAGGCGGAAGGCGTAGCCTACAAGGCCGGCACCTTCCCGTTCATGGCCAACGGCCGCGCGCGCGCGCTGGGTGACACGTCCGGCATGGTGAAATTCCTGGCCGATGCGAAGACCGATGAAATCCTCGGCGTGCATATCGTCGGCCCGATGGCATCGGAACTGATCGCCGAAGCCGTGGTGGCAATGGAATTCCGCGCCTCGTCGGAAGACATCGCCCGCATCTGCCATGCGCATCCGTCGCTGTCGGAAGCGACCAAGGAAGCGGCGCTGGCGGTCGACAAGCGTGCGCTGAATTTCTAAGCGCGCTGACAGGGAACAGCAGGGGAGACAAGGAGCCGTCATGCGTTATCTGATCCTTGCATTGCCGTTCGCGCTGGCCGCTTGCGCCAGCACGAATAATGTCGCTGAAAAAGGCGTCACCATCGAGACCGTCAGCCGTAACCAGGTCATCACTGGGGCGAATTGCACGGTCAGCAACGGCAATGGTTCCTGGCAGGTGACGACGCCCGGCACGGTCAATACGGGCGGCGTCAACGGTGATTTGCGCGTTGTGTGCAACAAGGCCGGCTACCGCACTTCTGAATTCATGTTCCGGCCGACGGCTTATCCGGTCGCATCCTCGGGTACCAGCGTGGGGATCGGCCTGGGCGGCGGCGGGCGGCATGTCGGCGGCGGCATCGGTTTCAGCCTGCCGATCGGCGGTGGCGGTGCCGGCAGCGGGGGCAGTTATCCTCCGAGAGTCGCGGTGGAAATGAGTCTCTTGTAAAGTTTCCTTGTTTTTGTGTCATGGGCGAGTCCAATCTCGCCCGTTTTTTTGCGCTGTTCTGCCTGAACAGCGCGCCATTGCTGTAAAGTCGATTCAATGAACGTCCAGGAATTTTATGATCATGCGCTCCAGCAGCGCGGCTACTCGTCTGATCCGGCGCAGTTGCGCGCGGTGGCGCGCCTGCAACAGGCTTACGATGAGTGGAAAGCCTACAAGGCGAACCGCTCCAGCAAGCTCAAGCGCCTGATCAACCGTCCCGAGGTTCCGCGCGGCGTCTACATGTGGGGCGGCGTCGGCCGCGGCAAATCCTTCCTGATGGACAGCTTCTATTCGGTCGTACCGGTGGTCCGCAAGACTCGCCTGCATTTCCATGAGTTCATGCGCGGCGTGCACCGTCAGCTTGATGAACTCAAGGGCGTGGCCAATCCGCTCGATGAAGTCGCACGCCGCATCGCCAAAAAATACCGCCTGATTTGCTTCGACGAATTCCATGTGTCGGATATCGCCGATGCAATGATCCTGTACAACTTGCTCAAGGCCTTGTTCGACCATGGCGTCAGCTTTGTCATGACATCCAACTATGCGCCCGACACGCTGTATCCCGATGGCTTGCACCGCGACCGCATCCTGCCGGCGATTGCCTTGCTCAAGGAAAAGCTCGATGTGCTGAATGTCGATGCCGGCAACGATTACCGCAAACGCTCGCTGGAGCAGGTGCAAAGCTACCTGACGCCGCTGGGTGCGCAGACCGACCGTGCCTTGCGCCACGCCTTCGCGGCGATCGCTGAAACCGCCGACGAAGACCCACGAATCGTAGTCGAAGGCCGCGAAATCCATACCTTGCGGCGCGCTGGCGGTGTGATCTGGTTCGATTTCGCTTCCCTGTGCGGCTCGCCACGCTCGCAAAACGATTACCTGGAAATCGCCAGCCGTTTCCATACCGTGGTGCTGTCGGAGATTCCGCGCATGACTGCGGCCATGGCTTCCGAAGCGCGCCGCTTCACCTGGTTGATCGACGTTTTCTACGATCAGAAGGTCAAGTTGCTGATGTCGGCCGAAGTGCCGCCGGAAGAGTTGTATACCGAAGGCGTGCTCGCCAACGAATTCCACCGTACCGTATCGCGCATCATCGAGATGCAGTCGCGCGAATACATGGAGACGCACCGGCGCGAAATCGCCGATGCGATTGCCTGAACCACCAGACAAGGACCGTACTACCATGGATGCCACCGGATTCCCGCGCATGTTGAGCGCGTTGCTGTTGGGCCTGGCGCTGGCGCAGCCGGCACTGGCGCAGCAGGAAAAGGCACAGCAGGCGCCGCTGGCCCCATCGGCCGCCGCCGGCAGCGTCGAGGCAATGAGCGCGCGCTATCCTCGTGGCGCGATCACTTCGGATGAACTGGCCGAGCAGGCCCAGGTCGACGTGCAGCGCGTGCGTGCAGGGCTTGCCGAGCAGCTTGCCGTCGCCAAAGGCGCCTGCTACGACCGCTTCTTCACCAACAGTTGCATCGACAATGCTCAGGAAGAGTATCGCGCCGCCCTGGAAGTCTTGCGTCCGATCGAACTGGAAGCCGGCGCCTTCCAGCGCCAGTCGCGCGTCGTCAAGCGCGACAAGGCGCTGGCGGAGCGGCGCCAGCAGGAAGAGGCCGAAGCGCCTGATCGCCTCAGGATAGCGGAGGAAAACGAGCAAAAGGCGGCGCAGAAAAACCAGGCGCGCGCGCAGCAGGAAGCCGAGCGGCAGGAACGGCTGGCGCGGGAAGCCGAGCGCGCGGCTCATCCCGACGACCGCGTGCAGCGGCATCAGGAGAAAATCAAGCGCCTGCGGGAAGAGGATGCCCTCAAGGCGCAGGAACGCGCCAGGAATATCGCGGCTTACGAAGAGAAACAGAGGAAAGCCGCCGAGCGGCAAAAGAAAGTGGCTGAGAGAAAGGCTGAAAAGCAGGCCAAGCAAGTGCAGAAGCAGACATCGGAGAAGCCGGCTGACCAGCCGGCAGCGGCCGGCAAGCCGGTGACTCCCGCCGCCGGCGCGCCGGATTCGTCCAAGTCATCCGGCGCCACCCGCTAGAGCGGAAACTTTCTGCGCGGCGGACCGGCGGCGCCGGTTGCAGCTGGCCTCTTGCAGGAGCGGTATCAGACCGCGCGACGCATTTTGCCGACGGTATAGCTGCGCTGTTCCTGCGGTGGCGTCACCAGCTTGACGATCGCCAGCGTGCAGTTGTCGGCGACCGTGCCGGCGGCGCGTTCACGGGCTTTCTTGATCAGCATTTCGGAAGCCTGACGCGGCGAATTCATGGCAATCGCTGCGCCCAGTTCGGCATCGCTGAAATAATGCCAGAGCCCGTCCGAGCAAAGCAGGAAGGCGTCACCGGACTTCAGACCGTCGTGACGGCCGATGACCGCGTACGGTTCATTGTTGGCGCTGCCCAGCACATTGACCAGGATGTTGGACAGCTTGTGGTTTTTGGCTTCGCTGCGGCTCAGCTTGCCCTGGCTGATCAATTGCTCGACATAGGAATGGTCGATGGTGTGTTCGGCAAAATTGGGACCGCTGAACCGGTACAGGCGCGAGTCGCCGACATGCGCCCAGATTGCCGATTTGTCCGGCGTGATCACCAGCGCGACCATGGTGCTGTGCGGCTGTTTTTCTGCCGAAAAGCCGGTCAGCTTGATCAGCGTGTGGACTTCATGCGTGATGGTCTTGAGCATGTCCTCGACCGTTTCGGTCAGGGGAGAAAACAGATCGAAATTCTGCTTGGCCGTGCGGATGACCTGTTCTGCCGCCAGCGAGCCGCCGCTCCTGCCGCCCATGCCGTCGGCCAGCACCGCCATGATATAGCCGGGCGCCTTGGGCGCGGAAAAAAGGGCGGCCCGGTCTTGTTGTTCCGACCGGTCGCCTATGTGCTGTGCCGTGCCTGCTTCAATCTTGTATTGGCTCATACCTCGTGGTGGATTACACTGCGCATTGGCAATAGGCATATAGTACGGAATAATCTTCACATGCGCCAAGCATGAAGGGTGGAATTGTGAAATATTGTGATTTTTTTGTCTTAAAAGTAACAGCATGAGCAAAACCTCCCTGGAAGACATTCAACGCCGCATCATTGAACTGGAAGTGGAGCATCGCGATCTGGATGCCGTAATCGACATGCTGTCCAGCGATCCGCGGCAGGAGGAATTGCAATTGCGGCGCCTGAAAAAGCGCAAGCTGCAGTTAAAAGATCACATCACATTGCTGAAAATGCAATTGATTCCCGATATCCCTGCTTAATCCGACGCCCGGCTTGCCGGGGCAGTCCCTCCAGTTGCAGAATTAACTTGACTCAAGATACTCTCGTCCCTAACGATCCGGGCAGCCACGACCAGGAAGTCGAACAATTGTTCGGCGCCGACGGTCCGTTGGGGCAGTCGGTGCAGGGCTTTCGTCCGCGCCAGTCGCAAACCGAGATGGCCAAGGCGATCGCCGAGGCGATCGCCCGGCAGGGCAGCCTGATCGCCGAAGCCGGCACCGGCACCGGCAAGACTTTCGCCTACCTGGCGCCGGCGCTGCTGTGGGGCGGCAAGGTGATCGTCTCCACCGGCACCAAGAACCTGCAGGACCAGCTGTTCCTGCGCGATATTCCAACCGTGCGCAAGGCCCTGAACGCGCCGGTGTCGGTGGCGCTGCTCAAGGGCCGCGCCAACTACGTCTGCCACTTCCACCTCGAGCGTACCCTGGAGAACGGCCGCCTGACCTCGCGCGAGGATGTCGGTTATCTGCGCGAGATTTCCCGCTTCGCCAAGACCAGCGGCACGGGCGACAAGGCGGAGCTGGCGCGGGTGCCGGAAACCGCGCCGGTATGGAGCCTGGTGACTTCGACCCGCGATACCTGCATGGGCGCGGAGTGCCAGTATTACCAGGATTGTTTTGTCATGAAGGCGCGCCGCGACGCGCAGCAGGCCGACGTGGTGGTGGTCAACCATCACCTGTTTTTCGCCGACGTGGCGCTGAAGGATACCGGCATTGCCGAACTGCTGCCTTCGGCGAACACCATCGTCTTCGACGAGGCGCACCAGTTGCCGGAAACCGCTTCGCTGTTTTTCGGCGAGACGGTGTCGACCGCACAGGTGCTGGAATTGTGCCGGGACGTGCTGGCCGAGGGCCTGGCGCATGCGCGCGACGGTGCCGAGTGGCCGAAAGTGACGGGGCAGGTGGACCGTGCCGCGCGCGACTTGCGGCTGGCGTTTTCGCAGGATATCGTGCGCCTGGCAGTCAATCAGATCGCGCCCTCCAGCCCGTTTTTCCCGGCGCTGGACAAGCTCATGTCGGAACTGGACGGCATGATCGCGGTGTTGCAATCGCAGGCCGAACGCGCCGAAACCATCGAACAGTGCCGCGTCCGCGCGCATGAGTTATCGGCCAGGCTGGCAGCCTGGAAGACTGCCAGCGGCGCGGCCTCCGGCCAGGCCGAGGAAGATCAGCAGGCAGTGCTGTGGGTGGAAGCCTTCACTTCCTCGCTGCAGTTGCACAAGACGCCGCTGTCGATCGCGCCGGTGTTTGCCAAGCAGCGCGAGGGTTCGCCGCGCGCCTGGATCTTCACATCGGCGACACTGGCAGTAAAAAACGACTTCCACCATTACGCCTCGCAAATGGGCTTGCACGATGCCCCGGCCCGAACCTGGCCCAGCCCCTTCGACTATGGCCGGCAAGCCTTGTTGTACGTGCCGCCAGGCTTGCCGCAGCCAAATTCGCCCGGCTATACCGATGCGGTGATCGATGCGGCACTGCCGCTGATCGAAGCGGCCGGCGGCCGCACCTTCCTGTTGTGTACCACCATCCGCGCGGTCAACCGCGCCGCCGAGCGCCTGCGCGCCGAATTCGAGGCGCGCAAGCTGCCTTACCCGCTGCTGGTCCAGGGAGAGGCCGGCCGCACCGAGCTGCTCGACCGTTTCCGCAGCAGCGGCAATGCCGTGCTGATCGGCAGCCAGAGCTTCTGGGAAGGCGTGGACGTGCGCGGCGAGGCCTTGTCGCTGGTGATCATTGACAAGCTGCCGTTTGCACCGCCGGATGATCCGGTACTGGCCGCCCGCATCGAGGCGCTGGAGCGGAAAGGCTTGAACGGCTTCGTCCATCACCAGTTGCCGGAAGCAGTGATCACGCTTAAGCAGGGCGCCGGGCGCCTGATCCGCGACGAGACCGACCGCGGCGTATTGATGATCTGCGACCCGCGCCTGATCTCCAAGCCGTATGGCCGCCGCATCTGGCAAAGCC
Source organism: Oxalobacteraceae bacterium (assembly GCA_003537575.1). Lineage (GTDB taxonomy): Bacteria > Pseudomonadota > Gammaproteobacteria > Burkholderiales > Burkholderiaceae_D > Paucimonas. The sequence continues at coordinate 103,471 of DPRS01000014.1, read as the reverse complement.
TGCCGCCGTTCAAGCGCACCCGCGACGCCGCGGATGTCCAGGCGTTTTTCGCCGGCCAGACGGAGCAGGCAAACCCGGGCGAGGCTGAAGAACTGGATTGATGATGCAAGAAGAGCTGCGGGCAGGGCGGTTTTGTCGAATGTTCATCGTGTCGTAATTTCACGAATCCGCATCAGTACTGGTTACTGCTTCAGGTAAAATCCGGGTATGAAAATTCTTGTCAGCAACGACGATGGCTACCTGGCTCCCGGCATCATTGCCCTGGCGGACGCCCTGGCGCCGATCGCGGATATCACGGTGGTGGCGCCGGACAGCAACCGGTCCGGTTCTTCAAATTCGCTCACCCTGGATCGGCCGTTATCGGTATTCCGGGCAGCCAACGGCTTTTATTTCGTCAATGGCACACCTTCCGATTGCGTGCATATTGCGCTGACCGGGGTGCTTCCCGAGAAACCGGACCTGGTGGTGTCCGGTATCAACCAGGGGCAGAATATGGGGGATGACACGCTATACTCGGGCACCGTGGCAGCCGCCACCGAAGGATACCTGTTCGGGATCCCGTCGATCGCCTTCTCCCAAGTCGAAAAAGGCTGGAAAGAGCTTGATGCAGCCGCCCGCGTGGCGCGTGAAATCGTCCTGCGGCGCTTCGATGCCTTGCAAAAGCCGTATTTGCTGAACGTCAACATCCCCAACCTGCCCTACGAGAAACTTGGCACGATCGTGCCGACCCGGCTTGGCAAGCGGCATCAGTCGGAGGCGGTGATCCGTGCCAGCGACCCGCATGGCCGGGAAATTTTCTGGATTGGGCCGGCGGGCGCCGCCAAAGATACCGGAACAGGCACGGATTTCCATGCGACAGCGGCTGGCCATGTCTCGATTACGCCGCTACAGGTGGATCTTACCCATGTCGCGCAACTCGATGCGCTGGCCAGGGCTTGCCATGACTGACAAGACCCGGCGCTTTCCGCTGTCCTTGTCTTCGGTGGTGGAAAAGCCGGGAGCGGCGGCGCGCCGGCCTGGCGAAGCCACCTCGGGCCAGACAGCGGCACGCAACGCCGCCGCGCATGGCTTGCGCGATGCACTGGCCGCAGCAGCACCGAGAAACGCAGCAAAACCGGCTTCCCCGCAAGGGGCTGCACAGAGGCCGGCAGGTTCGGCACATCCGGCTGCCATGGCAGGCGCGGGGAATCCCGCCGCAGCCGTGCCGGCCGGCGCGCGCGCGGCCCCGCTGGTGTCGGAAGCGGTGCGCAAGGCGATGGTCGAGCGCGTGGCGAAGCAGGGTGTGCGTGACCCCAAGGTGCTGGCAGCCATGCTGGAAGTGCAAAGGCATTTGTTCATGGAACCGGCGCTGGCCAGCCAGGCGTATATCGATGCGTCGCTGCCGATCGGTTATCATCAGACCATTTCCCAGCCTTACATCGTCGCGCGCATGATCGAGGTCATGCGCGGCAACCGTAACGGCGGCGTCCTCAACCGCGTGCTGGAAATCGGCACCGGCTGCGGCTATCAGGCCGCCGTGCTGTCGCTGGTGGCGAAGGAAGTGATTTCAATCGAGCGTATCAAGCCCCTGCACGAGCTGGCGAAATCCAACCTTCGGCCGATGCGCATTGCGAATATCCGCCTGCATTATGGCGATGGTATGCTTGGCCTGCCGCAAGCCGCGCCTTTTGACGGCATCATTCTGGCGGCGGCGGGACTGGAAGTGCCGCAAGCCTTGCTGGAGCAACTGGCCATCGGCGGCCGACTGGTAGCGCCGGTCGGCGCGCGCCACCAGGTGTTGCAACTGATCGAACGCACCGGCCAGTCAGAGTGGTCCAGCGCCACGCTGGAGGCTTGTCATTTCGTGCCGCTGCGCCCCGGCACCGTATGAAGGGAGCATGCATTTGCAAACAATGAAACTGAAGAGAAACGAAAAAATGCGTCTAGTCTTATCGGCGACTCTGCTGGCCCTGCTGGCGGCGTGCGCTACTCCACGCCCGCCGGCGCCCATCGTCGACAAGAGTCCGCGCAACGATGTGCGGTCTGCCGCGGTGGCGAACAGCGCCCCCAGGCAGATGGATAGCCATGGCAATTACGCGGTGAGAAAAGGCGATACGCTGTTCCAGATTTCCCAGGATTTCGGCCAGAACGTGCGTGACCTGGTGGCCTGGAACAATCTGGCCAGCGCCAACGATATCCAGGTCGGCCAGATCCTGCGCGTAGCGCCGGCAGGAGTTGCGGCTCCTGCCACTGGCGCGGCCACCGGCACGGCTGCCGTGCCGGCAATCGAGGTCAGGCCGCTGAATGCGCCGCCGGCCGCCACGACCGCCGCCGGCACCACCGCGACAGCCGCCGGCGTGCCCAACAAAACTGCGCCGCGCGGCGACAAGAGGCCGTATTCCGAGGCGGCCCTGGCCGAACTGCAAAAGCCGGAAGCTGCCACCCCGGCTGCGGTACCATCCCAGAGCGCCGCCAAATCCTTGGAAAAAGCTTCGGACAAGCCGGCAATAGTAACGGTCAATGTCAATGAGGAAGACGCCGGCGTCAGCTGGACCTGGCCGGCGGAGGGTAAAATTCTTGACAGTTTCGAGGCCAACAAGAAAGGTGTCGATATCGGTGGAAAGGCTGGCCAACCGGTACTTGCCGCTGCTGGCGGCAAGGTGATGTATGCCGGCAGCGGTATCCGGGGTTACGGTAATCTTGTCATCGTTAAACATACCAACAACCTGTTGTCAGCCTACGCGCACAATAAAACCATCCTGGTCAAGGAGGGTCAAACAGTTGGCAAAGGCGACAGAATTGCGGAAATGGGTAATACTGACGCCGATGCGGTCAAGCTCCATTTTGAGATTCGTCAGCAAGGAAAACCGGTCGATCCTGCAAAATTCCTGCCTAGCCGATAAATGACACGAACCCCTCGACCATCGCTCGATGATGACATGCTGCCGGATGAATCATCCGACATGCCCATTGATCTCGCGGAGCAGCAGGCAGGCGAGGGAATGGAAGAGGGGCTGGCGGCCGCGCGTCCGGCCGAAGTCGAAGGCGTCGACGAACTCAAGACCGTGCTGGCCGCCGAGCTTTCCACCGACACCACTCAGCATTACCTGAACCAGATCGGCGCACGGCCGCTGTTGTCGGCCGCCGAGGAAGTGCATTTCGCGACCCTTGCCAAGCAGGGCGACTTCGCGGCGCGCCAGAAGATGATCGAGCATAACCTGCGCCTCGTGGTCTCGATCGCCAAACACTACATCAACCGCGGCGTGGTGCTGCTTGACCTGATCGAGGAAGGCAACCTCGGTCTCATGCGCGCCATCGACAAGTTTGAACCCGAGCGCGGCTTCCGTTTTTCCACCTACGCCACCTGGTGGATCCGCCAGAGCATCGAGCGCGCCATCATGAACCAGGCGCGCACGGTGCGCCTGCCGGTGCACATGGTGCGCGAGCTGAACCAGATCCTGCGCGCCAAATACCACCTGGAAGCGCAGCACCGCGACGGCAAGGATGCCACCGCCGAGGACATCGCCCACCTGGTGGACCGGCCGGTGGAGGATGTACAGGATATCCTCGCTCTGTCCGAGCATGCCACCTCGCTCGATGCGCCGCTCGACAACGACCCGCAGGCCAGCCTGATGGACATGCTGCCCGGCGATGCCGCCGACAGCCCCGATTCCCGCGCCGAACTCGGCGAGATGGTGGCCAAGGTGCGCGACTGGCTCGGCAAGCTGCCCGACAAGCAGCGCATCGTCATCCTGCGCCGCTTCGGCCTCGATAACGACGACCCGGCCACGCTCGAAGAGCTGGCTGATGAAATGGGCGTGACGCGCGAGCGCGTGCGCCAGATCCAGCAGGAAGCCCTCATCAAACTCAAACGCGCATTGACCTCGAACGGGGTTGGAAAGGATGCATTGTTGTGACCCCGATCATGGTGTTCGACATCGAGACGATTCCCGATGTCGATGGCTTGCGCCGTCTGCACGGCCACCCGGCCGAAATGAGCGACGCCGAAGTGGCGGAACTGGCCTTCACCGCCCGGCGCGACAAGACCGGCTCGGATTTTCTGCCGCACCACCTGCACCGGGTCGCAGCGATTTCCTGCGTGTTCCGCGATAACGAAGGATTCCGGGTGCGTTCGCTGGGCGCCCTGGAAGATGGTGAAGCCAGGCTGGTGGGGGACTTTTTTCGCGTGATCGATCGCTACACGCCGCAACTGGTGTCCTGGAACGGCGGCGGTTTCGACTTGCCGGTCTTGCATTATCGTGCCATGCTGAACGGCGTGGTGGCGTCGCGCTACTGGGAAATGGGCAATGAGGACCGTGACTTCAAGTGGAACAATTACCTCAGCCGCTACCACACCCGGCATCTCGACCTGATGGATCTTCTCGCGATGTACACCGGCCGCGCCAACGCGCCGCTGGACGATCTCGCCAAGCTGTGCGGCTTTCCCGGCAAGCTGGGGGTGGATGGCTCGCAGGTCTGGAACCTGTGCCGTGAAGGCCGGCTGAAGGAAATCCGCGACTATTGCGAAACCGACGTGGTCAACACCTACCTGGTGTATTGCCGTTTCCAGATGATGCGCGGCGAAATGAGCCGTGACGCCTATGCCGCCGAGATGGAACTGGTGCGCTCATCGCTGTCGAAGATCGACAGTCCGCACTGGGGCGAGTATCTGGACGCCTGGCCCGCGCCGTAGCCGCGGCACATGATGCCGCCGCGCGCGGATTGCTTTATCATGTTGGGCCATCTGGCGTCCTGAAGCAATTTGCGGCGCCTTCTCATCCAGTATTGCCGGTTTATCTATGCAGTCCAATATCATCGATATCGAATCCCTCGACATGGAAGGCCGCGGCGTCGGCCACGTGGCCAATGAAGACGGCTCCCCGGGAAAAGTCATTTTCGTCGAAGGCGCCTTGCCAGGCGAGCGCGTGACCTATCAATCCTTTCGCAGGAAACCGAAGTGGGAAGCAGCCACCATGGTCGAGCTGGTGCGCGAGTCGTCGCTGCGGATCAAGCCGAAATGCCAGTATTTTGGCGTCTGCGGCGGCTGCTCGATGCAGCACCTGGAACCTGCGGCGCAGGTTGCGGCCAAGCAGCGCGTACTGGAAGACAACCTGACGCACCTGGGCAAGGTGCAGGCAGCGACGATCCTGCGGCCGATTTACGGGCCTACCTGGGGTTACCGTTACCGTGCCCGCATTTCAGTGCGCAATGTCGTCAAGAAGGGTGGGGTGCTGGTCGGTTTTCACGAAAAGCGCTCCAGCTTTATCGCTGACATGAAGACTTGCGAAATCCTGCCGCCGAATGTCTCGGCGCTGCTGGTGCCGCTGCGCGAGCTGGTGGCTTCACTATCCATTGTCGACCAGGTACCGCAGCTGGAGCTGGCGGTTGGCGCCGGCGAACATGAAAACGTCACGGTCCTGGTGATGCGCAACATGGCGCCGCTGTCTGCAGACGACGAGGCGAAGCTGAAAGCCTTCGCAGACCTCCACAAGATCCACTGGTGGCTGCAGCCGAAGGGCCCGGACACCGTGCATCCCTTCTACCCGGTCGATTCGAAGCTGGAATATGTCCTGCCGGAGTTCGGTATTCGCATGCCGTTCCGGCCGACCGATTTCACCCAGGTCAACCATCAGATCAACCGCGTACTGGTGGCGCGCGCGCTGCGCCTGCTGGAAGTGCAGCCGCAGGACCGTGTAGCCGACCTGTTCTGCGGCATCGGCAATTTCACCTTACCGCTGGCGACCCAGGCGCGCGAAGTGATGGGGATTGAAGGCAGCACTGCGCTGACCGAGCGCGCGCTGCAGAATGCCGAATTCAACGGCTTGGCGGACAAGACGACTTTCCAGTGCCGGAACCTGTTCGAGATCGGTGCCGACGACGTCATCGCGCTGGGCAAGTTCGATCGCATGCTGGTCGACCCGCCGCGTGAAGGGGCGCAGGCAGTCTCGCTGGCGCTGGCCGAGTTGAGCAAGACGCGGCCGGACATGCTGCCGAAGCGGATCGTCTATGTCTCCTGCAACCCGGCGACACTGGCGCGCGACGCCGGCACCCTGGTGCATGAGGCAGGCTACGTGCTGCAAAAGGCGGGCGTGGTCAACATGTTTCCGCATACCGCGCACGTGGAGTCCATCGCGGTATTCGATTTGCCGGAGTAAACGGCGGCACTGCAGGAAGCGCCGTTTTCTGCAGCCTGTGAAACCCTTCAGCCCGCATGGATAAGCGGCTGAAGGTTTTTTTCATATAGGCGCCGTCCGATTGACTCAACTCAAGCACTCTTTGGGTTCATGGACACGCTGCGGCGAATCCATGGTCAACTATTGCGCATGCCAGTTTTTAAAGGCCTGCAACGCCTTTCCCCCTCCAACAGCAGAAGAATAACCAGGAGTCGTCTATGCATGGTCCGCTCAAGCTGCTGAGCTATGTCGTTATCCTGCTGATGCTCATAGCGATGGCCTATTCAGGCTACATCTCCATCGAGTACTGGTCCGGCATCGGCGTCTAGACAGCGGAGGCAAACATGAACAAGAGACAGACCCGCCTTTTCGCCATCGTTTCCACTGGCATTGCCGTGGTCGTTTTCCTGGGGATGACCATCGACAGCCATCGCCAGTTTCCGAAGCTGACCAATGCGCAGAACATTACACCCGCCGTCAGGATGGGCCAGGACGTATGGCACAAGTACAATTGCATCAACTGCCACACGCTCTTTGGCGAGGGCGCCTACTATGCGCCTGACCTGACCAAGATTACGCAGTTGCGCGGCGAGCAGTACATTAAGGCCTACATGCGCGACCCGTCGCAGTTCTACGACGAACAGCGGCATCGCCGGCTGATGCCGAAGCAGGACCTGAGCGACGACGAAATCATCAACCTGTATGCCTTTCTCGATTGGGTGAGCAAGGTCGATAACCAGGGATGGCCGCCACGCCCGATCCTGGTCACGGGGGCGTCGATCACCGGAACCGATCTGTCGGCCCAGCAGCAAGGGCAGGGTGCCACCCAGGCGCCGCCGGGAGCGACCCCTGTCGAACAAGGGGACAACCCGATAGCAATCGGCGAGCGCGTATTCAGGACGGCAGTTCCCGCATGCGCCTCCTGTCACTCGGTAGCTCCGGGCGTCAACATGGCCGGGCCGAGCCTGGCCGGCATCGCGGCGCGCGCGGAAAAAATCATCGCCTCGCCCGAATACACAGGCAAGGCCAAGGACGTGGCTTCCTACATCAAGGAATCCATCGTCGAGCCGAGCGCCTACCGGGTGCCGGGGGCGATGTATTCGGCCAACGGCGTGTCGTTCATGCCCAATACCTATGGCAAGGATCTGAGTCCGGAGCAGGTCGACCAGCTTGCTGCGTATCTCGCATCGCTCAAGTAATCGGGGGGAACTTCAATGCGCTATAAATCACAGTCGGTCGCCTACTGGTATTTTGCCGTGGCGATGGTGTTGTTCGGCCTGCAGATCGTCTTTGGGCTGCTGTCGGCGGCAAAGTACCTCGGCCCCGATCCGCTGCTCTATATCCTTCCCTTTGACGTCACCAAGGTCATTCACACCAACCTGCTCATCGTGTGGGTGCTCACCGGGTTCATGGGAGCGACCTACTGGATGGTGCCGGATGAATCGCGCACGGANNGGCAACAAGCTGCTGGAGCAGCCCTTGCCGCACAAGATCGTCATTGTCGTCGTGATGCTGATGTTCCTCTATAACATCGGCATGACGATCAAGAAATCCGGGCGCTTCACCACCACGGAAGGCGTTCTCGTGCTTGGACTGGCAAGCGCCGCCGTGCTGTACCTGCCGGCCTTGCTGCATTTCGATAACTACACGGTGGCGATTTTCTATCGCTGGTGGACCATCCATCTGTGGGTGGAAGGCGTATGGGAAATGATCCAGGGCGGCTTCCTCGCCTACCTGCTGATCCGCCTTTCCGGCGCCGACCGCGAGGTCATGGAGAAATGGCTCTACGTCATTGTCGGTCTGGTATTCATCGCCGGGATCCTGGGCACCGCGCATCACTATTACTGGGTCGGCGTGCCGCATTACTGGCTGCCGCTGGGAGGCTTTTTCAGCGCGCTCGAGCCTCTGGCCCTCATCGGCATGGCCATCTATGCTTACTCCGCCATCCGCCGGTCGGGCCTAGCGCATCCCAACACGCTGGCGCTGCACTGGACCGTCGGCAGTGCCGTCTTCACGATGTTTGGCGCCGGCTTGCTGGGGCTGGCGCATACCTGGCCTGGCGTCAATAAATGGACTCATGGCACGCTTGTTACGGCCATGCACGGCCATGCGGCATTTTACGGCGCCTATGCCATGATCGTCCTGGCGATGATTTCCTATGCTTTGCCCGCGTTGATGCCGGGGCGGCGTGAACAAGGAACTTCCCTGGGATACTGGGCTTTCTGGCTTCAGCTTGCCGGCATGTTCGGCATGACCCTGTCGTTTGCGACGGCCGGCATTGGCCAGGTTTACCTGGAGCGCATCCTGGGTCTGGGTTACCTGGATGCCCAATTGAAAATACAGGTACACTTCCTGATGCTGATCGCCACCGCCTCCATTTTTGCCATCGGTGTGATGCTCTTTATTGCGGACTTTTTCCGGCATGCGCCGCGCTTCGAGGTGATGCCGGAAGATGAAACCAAAGTACGTCCCATGCCCGGATCAGCAGCCAGGGCATGACGGCCATTGCCGATTCTGGAGTCGCGTCCGAGGCACCCGCGGAGCCGTATTACCTGCCGACCGGCGATGAAGTCCGTATCTTCGAGCAGTGCCATGCCAGGCATCTGGCGGTCATGCTCAAGGGGCCCACGGGATGCGGCAAGACCCGTTTCGTGGAGCACATGGCCTGGCGCCTGAGGCGGCCGCTCATCACGGTTTCATGCCATGACGACCTGACTGCCAGCGACCTGATTGGCCGCTTCCTGATTCGCCATGACGGCACGCAATGGCAGGATGGGCCGCTAACGCGGGCGGTTCGCCAGGGCGCGATCTGCTATCTCGATGAAGTCGTCGAAGCCAGGCAGGATACCGTGGTGGTGCTTCACCCCCTGACCGACTACCGGCGACTCCTGCCGATCGACAAGACTGGCGAGCATGTCGAGGCAGCGCCCGGTTTCCAGCTGGTCGTTTCATACAATCCCGGCTACCAGCGCATGCTCAAAGACTTGAAGCCCAGCACGCGCCAGCGCTTCGTGGCGCTGGACTTCGACTTCCCGCCGGCCGAACGGGAGCGTGCCATCGTCGAGCGTGAAGGCGGCGCCGACCACGCCACCGCACATGCGCTGGTATCCCTGGGAAATCGGCTGCGCGCCCTGCAAGACCGTGGACTGGCCGAGGTGCCAAGCACGCGCTTGCTGATTGCCTCAGCACGGCTCATAGCGAGCGGCATTCCGGTACGGCAGGCATGTTATGCCGCGTTGGTGTCGCCGCTTTCCGATGACGCTTCGCTGGCCGGCGCCATGCGCGACCTGGTCGATGCGACTTTCGTCTAGCCAGGCAGACAAGCGGAGCGTCAATGCCGGAAGCCGAAGACGTCATCACTGATGCGGCCAGGCATGCAACCATCTATGCCCGTGAATTGTGGCGACGGCACCGATCGCCGGAGGCCGCCGCTCAGGCATCCACGTTGCGGGACTTCGCGCAGCGCCTTGATATGCTGGTCACCGCGGCATTCGGCGCCAGCTATCCGATTCGCGTAGCGCAGCCTCCTGCTCCGGCGAGCTTTCTCACCAAGATGTTTCGCAGACACGAGGGGCCTCGCGTACAGGCCGCCATACCGGCCACTGACGGGGCCAGCCTCTGGCTGCCGGCACGCCTGCCGGATGTGCAGCCACACCATGCGCTCGAGTGGTACCGCGTGCTGGCAATGCAACAGGCCATGCGTGCTAGCCGTGGCAGCCCTGCCTTCATCGGCTTACTGGAAAACGAACTACAGCGGGCTGCCTTTACCGCGCTGGAGGCGCAAGCCGCAGACCAGGCGCTTGTCCGCTTGTTGCCGGGTACGCGCGCCGGACTGGAAAACTGCCGAGCTTCCCTGTTGGCGCGGCGGCCTGCATTGAAAGCGTTTCCTGCGCATCGGCGTCCGCTGGAGGAATTTGTCCGCTCGCTGCTGGCGGATCTGTCCGCTTTCCTGGCCGCTGATTCTCCTGGGGAGCTGGCCGGGCAGGCAAGGGCGCTAGCCGCCGAAATGGCCGGGCACATGCCTCCTTCTTCTCGCCAGGGGGCGCAGCTTTTCAGGGACCTGTGGACCGGGGAACTTTACGCGCCGCCGCCACAGGATGCATGGATCGCCCAGGACGAGATGAGTGCCGGCGACGACGGAACAGATCCTCGTTCCCCGCGCAGCGCGCGCCTGGCCCGGCGCCCGGATGTGCGCAAGCCTGCCGAAGACGAGGATGACGCCAGACCTGGCGCATGGATGGTGCAGACGTCCCAGCCGCACGAACAAGTGGAAGATCCGGTCGGCATGCAGCGCCCGACGGACCGCGATGAAAGCACTGCCGCCGAAGAGTTCGCCGATGCCTTGTCGGAACTGCCCGAAGCCCGGCTGGTCTCCACGCCCGGCAAGCCAAAGGAAGTCCTGCTGTCGGACGATGCGCCTGGCGCCCGGACAAGGCAAGGAGCTGGCGCTGCAGTCGCCGGCAATGGGCAACTGCAGTACCCGGAATGGGATTACCGGATTGCCGGATCCCGGGATCCCGGCGTGACCGTGCGCCTGCAGCCGCCGACAGAAGGGCCGCAGGACTGGGTCGATCGCACGCTCGACAGCTACCGCTCGATGCGAAACGTGGTGCAGCGCCATTTTGAAATGCTGCGGGCGCAGCGGCTGCGGTTGCGCAAACAGCTCGACGGAGAAGAAATCGACCTGGAAGCTTACGTTGACGGTCATGCCGATTTCAGGGCGGGAGCGCCGATGGCGCAAGCGCTGTATCAGACTTGCAGGCCGGCCAGGCGGGATATGGCGATCATGCTGCTCATTGATATCAGCGGATCAACCGACGCCTGGATTTCCGCAGACAAGCGAATCATCGATGTCGAGCGCGAAGCGCTGCTGCTGGTATCGATTGCACTGCAGGGCTTGTCCGAACCCTATGCGATCATGGGGTTTTCCGGCGAAGGTCCGCATGGCGTNNGAGCATTACACGAGGGCCGGCGCCGCCATCCGGCATGCTAGCGCGGAGCTGATGCGCCAGGCCGCCAGGCATCGGCTGCTGCTGTTGCTATCCGATGGCAAGCCAAACGATATCGACGATTACGAAGGCCAGTACGGTGTCGAGGACATGCGGCAGGCGGTGACAGAAGCGAGGCTGCAAGGCATGCATTCATTTTGCCTGACGATAGACCGGCAGGCGGCCAGCTATTTGCCTGCGGTTTTCGGCGCGCGCCAATATGCGCTTTTGCCGCGGCCGGAAATGCTGCCTCTTGTCTTGCTGGAATGGATGAAACGGCTCGTGCTCGCCTGACTGAAAAAAGCTGGCTTGCGCCGGCGAGCAAGGCAAGAGCGATATCAGCGGGCGGCGAGAAATTTCCCATTCCCGGGCCGGGCGCCTATCTTCCTGCTTTCCCCGTGCTTGAAAAGCCAGAACCGCTCCTGCGGCAAACCTCGCTGCTCCAGCGCCGCAGCAAGGTCTCTGGGTGGCTGGTCGAACGCCTCCTGGGTGAGCTCAAACGTCCCCCAGTGCACCCCGAATGCCTGTTGCGCTTCGAGATCGAGCATGATTTGCACTGCCTCGTCCGGGTTGTTGTGCTGCGGGCGCATGAAGTCGCGCGGCAGATAAGCGCCGATCGGCACGGCCAGGAAGTCGACCGGGCCGAGACGGCGCCGGATTTCGGCAAAGTCTTTCGAGTAGCCGGTATCGCCGGTGTACAGAAAGCGCCACGGCTTGCTTGATCCGGACGGCGTCCATTCGATGGCGAAGCCTCCCCACAACGTTGCATTGGTATCGAAGGGCGTGCGCTTGCTCCAGTGTTGCGCAGGCGTGAAACGCACGGTCAGGGCGCCTTCGGTCTGTGCATCCCACCAGTCCATTTCCTCGGCGCCGGCAATGCCTTCGTCGTCAAGCCATGCCTTGATCCCGAGAGGCACCAGCCAGCGCGGTTTTTGCAGGGCGGCCAGCTGCTTGACGGTGGCGCGGTCCAGATGATCGTAGTGGTTATGTGAAATCAATACCAGGTCAATGGGCGGCAGTTGGTCCACCGTCAGCGGCGCCGGGACGCGCCGCTTGGAGGCGAGCCAGGAAACCGGGCCGGCAAATTCGCCGAGTTGCGGATCGATCAGGATATTGAGCCCACCGACCTGCAGCAGCATCCCGGCATGGCCCAGCCAGGTCAGAATCGGGCCATCATGGCGTTGGGAAATCAGCGTCTTGTCGACAGGCGTACTCCATCGTTGCGCAAAGGCGCCGTAGCCGTCAGCCGGTTCCGCCAGAGGCTTGAAATCTCCTCGCATGCGGCGCCAGAAGATCTCGTACCAGGGGTGTTGTCCAATGGGCAGCGCCTGGTCGCTGTTGACGAAACCATCCCGGCGATGGTGCCCCTTTTTCGGGTCGAAATGGGGATTGGAATTGGCGCAGGCCACGAGAACAAGAGAGGCAAGAATGACAGTAAGACAAATGCGTTTGCGCATGGATTCAATAATTTTCTGCAGTTTTAGCAAGACGGGAATATCCCGAATCTGGATTTCTGACGAAGATGGCATAAAAAAACCGGCCTTTCAGCCGGTTGTTCGGGAAGCATCGGCGTTCAATCGTCGCCGCCGAAAATACCCAGGATCGACAGCAAGTTGGCAAAGATGTTATAGACATCCAGGTAGATGCTCAGGGTCGCGGTGATGTAATTGGTTTCGCCACCATTCAGCACTTGCTGCACGTCATACAGGATGTATGCGGAGAAAATGCCGATCAGAATCACCGACAGGGCCAGTTGCAGCGCCGGCAACTGCAGGAAAATATTGGCCACCATCGCCACCAGCGCCACCAGCACGCCGACGAACAGCCATTTGCCCAGACCGGAAAAGTCGCGCTTGGACACCGTGGCGATGGTTGCCATGGTGGCGAAGATCGCGGCAGTGCCGCCGAATGCCGTCATGATCAGCGAGGCGCCGTTGGAATATCCCAGGATGTGGCCGATCAGTCGCGACAGCATCAGGCCCAGGAAAAAGGTGAAGCCCAGCAGCACGGCGACACCCGTGGCGGAATGCTTGGTTTTCTCGATCGCGTAGATGAAGCCGAAGGCAATCGCCAGGAAGGCGATAAAGCCGATCATCGGGCTGCCGGCAAAGAAGGAAAACTTGAATTGCACGCCCAGCCAGGCGCCGAGCACGGTCGGCACCATGGACAATGCCAGCAGCAGGTAAGTATTGCGCAATACCCGATTGCGCACCAGGATCGATTGCCCCGTAGTGCTATAAGTGTGTTGCAGGTTTTGATTCATGTAGCCTCCAATAAACTATATCAGGTTTGCAAGCGGCATTAGGATAGCATGACTGGCATTACCATGGCGGCTTGCTAAACTGGGAAAAACTGATGATTCTCTCTTGCTTTTCGAGAGCAAGCGGTCCATGAAGAAGGGCTTTCGTGCTAAAATCGAAGGTTGGTTGAATTTTTAACGATTTACCTTAACCCTTTCTTTTTATTGGAGTTTTTACAGATGGCAATCGAACGCACCCTGTCGATCATTAAACCCGACGCAGTCGCGAAAAACGTGATCGGCCAGATCTACGCCCGTTTTGAAAACGCCGGCCTGAAGATCGTTGCAGCCCGCATGGCTCAGCTGTCGCGCGCCGAAGCCGAAGGCTTCTACGCCGTGCACCGCGAGCGTCCCTTCTTCAAGGACCTGGTTGACTTCATGGTTTCCGGTCCGGTCATGATCCAGGTGCTGGAAGGCGAAAACGCCATCGCCAAGAACCGCGAACTGATGGGTGCCACCGATCCGAAGAAGGCCGACAAGGGCACCATTCGCGCCGACTTCGCCGATTCCATCGATGCCAACGCCGTGCATGGCTCCGACGCCGCCGAAACCGCTGCCGTCGAAATCGCCTATTATTTCCCGGCGCTGAACGTCTACTCGCGTTAATCTCCGTCGCGTCCGCAGTTGCCTAAGGGCGGCTGCGGACGGGCATCAAATGAATAGTACTGATGACGACTCTCACCAATCTGCTGGACCTCGATCCCGCGCAACTAGTTGCCTACTGTGGCGAGTTGGGTGAGAAGCCGTTTCGCGCCAAGCAGTTGCAGCGCTGGATACACCAGTTCGGCGCCGCCGATTTCAACGCCATGACCGACCTGGCCAAGTCGCTGCGCGACAAGCTGGCCACGCGCGCCTTCGTCGCTGCGCCGGCAGTGATCAGCGACCATACCTCGGCCGATGGCACCCGTAAATGGCTGCTGGATGTCGGCCAGGGCAATGCGGTCGAAACGGTGTTCATTCCCGAGGAAACCCGAGGCACCCTGTGCATTTCGACGCAGGCTGGCTGCGCGGTGAATTGCCGCTTCTGCTCCACTGGCAAGCAGGGCTTCAGCCGCAACCTGACAGTGGGTGAAATCATTGGCCAGCTGTGGATGGCCGAATTCGAATTACGCAAGACCAAGGGCATCGAGCCCGGCCCCAAGGGCGAGCGCCAGATCACCAACGTGGTCATGATGGGCATGGGGGAGCCGCTGCTCAATTTCGAGCCGACCGTCACCGCCCTCAAGCTGATGCTGGATGATAACGCCTATGGCCTGTCGCGGCGCCGCGTGACGCTGTCGACTTCCGGCGTGGTGCCGATGATCGACAGGTTGGCGCAGGAATGCCCGGTGGCGCTGGCGGTATCGCTGCATGCCTCCAACGATGCGCTGCGCGACGGCCTGGTGCCGCTGAATAAAAAATATCCGCTGGCCGATCTGATGGCGGCCTGCAAGCGCTACCTGGAGTTTGCGCCGCGCGATTTCATTACCTTCGAATACTGCATGCTGGACGGCGTCAACGACACTGACGACAATGCCCGCGAACTGGTGGCGCTGGTGAAGGCCAGGGGCCGCGAAGTGCCGTGCAAGTTCAACCTGATTCCTTTCAATCCCTTTCCGGAATCGGGGCTGGTGCGTTCGAATAATGCCCGCATCAAGGCATTTGCCCAAATCCTGATGGATGCTGGTATTGTTACCACCATTCGCAAAACCCGCGGCGACGATATCGACGCCGCCTGCGGCCAGCTGGCCGGCGAAGTGCAGGACCGCACGCGGGTGCAGGATCGCATGAAAAAAATGGCTGAATATCAAAAAAAATTCGGCAAGAATTTCGGTCGTATCGTGGAGGTCTCGACATGAAGAAACTGGGGGGCATGATCATCCTGGCGGCGTTTCTGGCTGCAGGGTGCGCAGGGACACAGCAAGCCGGCGCGGAGCGCGAATTGCCGACCAGCTCGGATCAGACCGATAACCAGAAGCGCGCGCGCATCCGCCTGCAGCTGGCGGTGAGCTATTACCAGCAACAGCAGTTGCCGGTGGCGCTGGACGAGATCAAGCAGGCCTTGCAGGCGGATCCGGATTTCGCCGAGGCTTACAGCATGCGCGCCCTGATTTACATGGACATGGGCGAATCCCGGCTGGCGGACGACAACTTCCAGCAAGCCCTGCGCCTGGCGCCGCAAAATCCCGACTTCAACAACAACTACGGCTGGTTCCTGTGCCAGAACGGCCAGCCGGAACAGTCGATCGGCTATTTCGAAACGGCTTTGAAGAGTCGCGCCTATCAGTCGCCGGCCAAGGCCCTGAACAATGCCGGCGTATGCAGCCTGCGACTGAAGAAAAGCGCGGAAGCCGAGCGCTATTTCATCGAGGCGTTTCGCCAGGATCCGGGCAGCGCATCGACCAGCATCAACCTGGCAAAGCTTCATTTCGAGCGCGGCGATTACGATAAAGCACGTTTTTATATTTCACGCGTGATGCGTTCGGATGCGCTGAGCGCGGATGTCCTGTGGCAGGCGATCAAAATCGAGCGCAAGCTGGGTGATCGCTCGGCGGAACTGAGCCTGGTTACCCAGTTGAGCCGGCGCTTCCCCAATTCGGCCGAGTTCGCCGCCTATCAGCGCGGGGCATTCGATGAGTGATGCCGAAATGGAAGGAAGCGGCCAGCCGCCGTTAACGTCATCACAGCCGCCGTCGCCGCCGCTTGCAAGTCCGGGCGCGCAGCTTGCCTCCCGGCGCCAGGAGCTCGGCTGGAGCATCGAGCAGGTGGCTAATCAGCTCAACCTGGCACCGCGCCAGGTGCAGGCAATGGAAGACGACAACTACGCCGCCTTGCCCGGCATGGTCATCGCACGTGGTTTCGTGCGCGCTTATGCCAAATTGCTCAAGTTCGATCCGGCACCGCTGCTGGCGCTGATCACGGACAAGGCTGCGCCCAGTCCTGAATCGCTCGAGTTGCGGCGCACCTTGTCGGCCACGTTTACTGAATCCAATCTGCCGACCGCCAAGCGTTCCGGCAGCGGCGGAAAATGGCTGGCGCTGATCCTGTTGCTGCTGGCGTTGGCGGCCGCCGGGTGGCTGGCCTGGCGTGAAGGCTGGCTCGCCGGATTGCAATTGCCTGACGGCTCACCGATGCCGGCGCAGCAAACGCAGGAAGCTCCTGAGGCTGGCAGCGGGGTGCCCCTGGGGCTGGCCGAAGAAGGCGCGCCACCATCGACGCCGGGAGTTGACGCGTCATCGCCTGCTCAATCGCCTGTCCAGACGCCGACTCCGGCTCCGGCCAACCCTGCAGCCGTGCCGGCGCCGTCTTCAAGCGCCGCCCCCGCACAAGCGGCTGCAGTTGCCGCAGCTGTTGCTGCTCCGGCGCAGGCGCCGGCTGGCAGCCAGCCCGTGACCAGGGCCGGTGACAAGCTGGTGCTGAAAATGCGCGAGGCTTCCTGGATTGAACTCAGGCGCGAGGATGGCGAAGCTGTCGCGTCGCGCCTGGTGCCGGCTGGCGCCACCGAATCTTTCGATATTGGCCCGGGCGCCCGCCTGGTGGTGGGCAATGCTACGGGCGTCGACGCGACGTTCCGGGGCCAGGCGCTGGACTTGAATGCCGGCGCCAAAAGCAATGTGGCGCGTCTGACCTTGAAATAAATTTTGAATATGGAAAGCAACCAACTGCCAATCGGCTCCGGCCCTCATCCAAGACGCCAGACCAGGCGCGTCGTCATTCGCCACGGCGCGCGCGAAATCGGCGTCGGCGGTGGCTCGCCCGTCCTGGTGCAGTCGATGACCAACACCGACACCGCCGACGCCATTGCCACCGCCATCCAGGTCAAGGAACTGGCGCGCGCCGGTTCTGAAGTGGTGCGCATCACCGTCAACAACCCGGAAGCCGCTGCTGCCGTGCCGGCGATCCGCGAGCAGCTGGACAAGATGGGCGTCGACGTGCCGCTGGTGGGCGATTTCCATTACAACGGCCATACGCTGCTGAACGATTACCCGGATTGCGCGCGTGCCTTGTCGAAGTACCGCATCAATCCCGGCAACGTCGGCCAGGGCGCCAAGCGCGACACGCAATTCGCGCAAATGATCGAAGCCGCCTGCAAGTACGACAAGCCGGTGCGCATCGGCGTCAACTGGGGCAGCCTGGACCAGAGCCTGCTGGCGCGCATCATGGACGAGAATGCGCAGCGCCCGCAGCCCTGGGATGCCCAGGCCGTGATGTACGAGGCGCTGGTGACCTCCGCCATCGAAAACGCCCGTCGCGCCGAAGAGCTGGGCCTGGCAGGCGACCGCATCATCCTGTCGTGCAAGGTCTCGGGCGTGCAGGACTTGATCGCGGTATACCGCGAGTTGGCCAAGCGTTGCGATTACCCGCTGCACCTGGGCCTGACCGAAGCCGGCATGGGCAGCAAGGGCATTGTCGCCTCGACCGCGGCGCTGTCGGTGCTGCTGCAGGAAGGCATCGGCGACACCATTCGCATTTCGCTGACGCCCGAACCCGGCGGCGACCGCACCAAGGAAGTGGTGGTGGCGCAGGAAATCCTGCAAACCATGGGCCTGCGCAAGTTCGCGCCGATGGTCATTGCCTGCCCGGGTTGCGGACGCACTACATCGACCGTGTTCCAGGAACTGGCCGACCGCATCCAGACCTATCTGCGCGAACAGATGCCGGTCTGGAAAAAACAGTATCCCGGCGTGGAAAGCATGAATGTCGCGGTGATGGGCTGCATCGTCAATGGCCCTGGCGAATCCAAGCATGCCAACATCGGCATCAGCCTGCCCGGCACCGGCGAATCGCCGGCCGCGCCGGTGTTCGTCGATGGGCAGAAAAAAATCACCCTGCGCGGCGAGCGCATCGCCGAGGAATTTCAGGCGATCGTGCTGGAATACGTGCAAAGCCGCTATGGTGCCAACGAGGGTGCCGACCAGGGCGCAAGAGAAGCCGCCCTGTAAGCGGCCTTTGCGCATCACCGATAATCTATCCCGGCAAGGCCGGTCATTATTAGCAGAAGATGTCTGAAAACAAGAAAGCAGAAAAAATCGTCGGCGTGAAAGGGATGAACGACATCCTGCCGGCGGATGCGCCATTGTGGGAACTGTTCGAGAATACCGTCCAATCGGTATTGAAGAGCTACGGCTTCCAGCAGATCCGCACGCCGATCGTCGAGCCGACCGCGCTGTTTGCGCGCGGCCTGGGCGCGGTCACCGACATCGTCGAGAAGGAAATGTATTCCTTCACCGATTCGATGAATGGCGACAACTTGACACTGCGCCCGGAAAGCACTGCCGGCGTGGTGCGCGCCGCGCTAGAGCACAACCTGACCTACGACGGCCCCAAGCGCCTGTGGTATGCCGGCCCGATGTTTCGCCACGAGCGTCCGCAGCGCGGCCGCTACCGCCAGTTCCACCAGGTCGGCGCCGAAGCAATCGGCTTTTCCGGCCCGGACATCGATGCCGAGCTGATCATGCTGTGCCAGCGTCTGTGGGATGATCTCGGCCTGTCCAACATCCGCCTGGAACTCAATTCGATCGGCGATGCCGAAGAGCGTCACCGTCATCGCGCCGACCTGATCGCTTACTTCGAACAGCATGCCGACTTGCTGGACGAGGACGCGAAGCGCCGCCTGCATGCCAATCCGCTGCGCATCCTCGACACCAAGAATCCGGCGATGCAGGACATGGTCAACGCCGCGCCGAAGCTGATCGATTACCTCGGCGAAGAATCGCGCGCCCACTTCGAAGGCGTGCAAAAGATTTTGCGCCACAACAGCATTCCGTTCACCATCAATCCGCGCCTGGTGCGCGGCATGGATTACTACAACCGCACCGTGTTCGAATGGGTCACCGACCAGCTCGGCTCGCAGGGGACGGTGTGCGGCGGCGGCCGCTACGATCCGCTGGTCGAAATGTTCGGCGGCAAGCCGACGCCGGCCTGCGGCTTTGCCATGGGCGTCGAGCGCCTGCTGGAACTGATGAAGGCCAGCGGTGAACAGATCGCGCGCAACCAGTGCGACGTCTACCTGGTGCACCAGGGTGAAGAAGCGCAGATGCAATCCTTCGTGCTGGCCGAACGCCTGCGCGATGCCGGCCTCGACGTCGTGCTGCATTGCGCGGCGGCGACCGGCGCCGGCAGTTTCAAGTCGCAGATGAAGCGCGCCGACGCCAGCGGCGCGGCATTCGCGCTGATCATCGGCGAGGATGAGGTCGCCGCCGGCAGCGTCGCGGTGAAGGCCATGCGCGCCGAGGAAGAGGAAAACAAGCAGGTCACAGTCGCCTTCGACAAGGCGGTCGAGCACATCGTCGACCAGATTGTCGGCGCTGGCGAACACGATCACGACCACGATCACGAGCATATCCATTACCACCATTAACTATAAAACATCATGGCATACGATCTCGAAGAACAAGAACAGCTGGATTCCATCAAGGATTGGTGGAAGAAATACGGCAACCTGATCACCTGGGTGCTGATCATTGCGCTGGGCGGCTATGCCGCCTGGAACGGCTGGAAAACCTGGCAGCGCAACCAGGCTGCGCAAGCCGGTGTGCTGTACGAAGAATTGCAGAAAGCCGCCGCCGCCAAGGACAATGCCAAGGTGACGCGCGCTGCCGCCGACCTGCAGGACAAGTTCAGCCGCACTGCCTATGCGCAGATGGGCGCGCTGGCCGCTGCCAGGACGGCGTTCGAGGCAAACGATCTGAAGGCTGCCAAGGCGCAGCTGGAGTGGGCGGCAAAGCAGGGCAAGGACGAGGAATACCGGGCCGTGGCGAAAATCCGCCTGGCGGGCATCCTGCTTGACGAGAAAGCCTACGATGAAGGCCTGAAGCTGCTGGAAGGCGACTTCACGCCGGCGTTTGCCGCCATCGTGGCTGACCGCAAGGGCGATATCCTGGTGGCGCAGAACAAGCTGGAAGAAGCGCGTGCGGCTTATCGCACGGCGCTGGAAAAAATGGATGAGACAAACCCGGGCCGCCAGTTGGTGCAACTGAAGCTGGATGCGATCGGCGGCGCCGGCGACAAGTCCGCGGCTTGAAGACAGGGGAGAAACCATGCGTATCGCTTTGAATCTGGCTGTGGCAGGGGCGCTGGTCGCGCTCGCGGGATGTTCCACCCTGTCTTCGCTGAATCCGTTTTCCAGCAAAAAGGCGCCGAGCAATCCGCCGGCCGCGCTGGCTGAGTTCAAGCCGACCCTGGCGGTAAGCACCGCCTGGACGGCTTCCATCGGCAAGGCTGGTGAAAACGTGTTTTCACCAGCCGTGGCGCGCAACAGCGTGTTTGCCGCAGCCGCCGATGGCGCCCTGGCACGCATCGAGGCAGCTACCGGCCGTACCCTGTGGCGCATCGATGCCGGCACCCGCCTGACGGCCGGTGTGGGCAGCGACGGCAACCTGGTGGTGGTGGCAGGCGAAAAAGGCGCGATCCTGGCCTTTGATGAAAATGGCAAGCAAGTCTGGAAAGCGCAGGCCTCCAGCGAAGTCCTGTCGGCGCCGGCAGTCGGGCTGGGCCTGGTGGTGGTGCGCAGCGTCGACAACAGCATCGCCGGTTTCGATGCCGCGACCGGCAAGCGCCGCTGGATCCTGCAGCGCAGCGTGCCTGCGCTGACTCTGCGCAGCGCTCCGGGCATCGCCATCGCCGATGGCAATGCCTATGTGGCCTTGCCAGGTGGACGTCTGCTGGCCGTGGCCCTGAACAATGGCGGCCCGCGCTGGGAAGTGGCGGTCGGCGAAGCGCGCGGCGCCACCGAACTCGAACGCGTGGCTGATACCTCGGGCATGCCGCTGCTGCTCGGGCGTGACGTTTGCGCGGTGGCGTACCAGGGGCGCGCTGCCTGTGTCGATGGCGCCACCGGGACGGCGCGCTGGGTCCGTAACCTGTCGAGCGACGTCGGCCTGGGTGGTGACGAGCGTTTCGTGTTCGCCGCCGACGACGCCGGTTCGCTGCATGCGTTTACCCGTGAGGGCGCCAGCGTCTGGCGCAACAAGCAACTTGCCAACCGCAACCTGTCGGCGCCGCTGTCTTTCGGCCGCGCCGTGGCGGTGGCCGATTATGAAGGCTACGTGCATTTCCTGTCGCGTGAAGACGGCAGCATGCTGGCACGCGCCGCCACCGATGGCAGCCCGGTCATGGGCACGCCGGTGGTGGCCGGCTCGTATGCCGTGTTCCAGACCCGGGATGGCACCGTGGTCGCACTTGGAGTCAATTGAATTTAATGAAACCGGTTATCGCATTAGTCGGACGGCCGAATGTCGGCAAATCCACGCTGTTCAACCGCTTGACGCGGTCGCGTGATGCCCTGGTCGCCGATCTCCCCGGCCTCACGCGCGATCGCCACTACGGCGAAGGGCGCGTGGGCGAGCGTCCCTTCCTGGTGATCGATACCGGCGGTTTCGAGCCGGTGGCCAAGGAAGGCATCATGCACGAAATGGCCAAGCAGACCAGACAGGCCGTGGCGGAAGCCGATGCCGTCGTGTTCCTGGTCGATGGACGCCAGGGGCTGACGCCGCACGACAAGACCATCACGGATTTCCTGCGAAAGTCGGGACGTCCGGTTCTGCTCGTAGTGAACAAGGCCGAGGGCATGAAATACACCACGGTCACCGCCGATTTCTATGAGCTCGGCCTGGGCGATTCGTATGTCATTTCCGCCGCCCATGGCGACGGCGTGCATGATCTTGTCAACGAGGCGCTCGACCTGGTCTTGCAGCAGAAGCCTGCTGAAGAGGAACCGGAAGAGCAAAAGGAATCCGGCATCAAGCTGGCCATCGTCGGCCGCCCCAATGTCGGCAAATCGACCCTGGTAAATGCCTTGCTGGGCGAAGAGCGCGTGATCGCCTTCGACATGCCGGGCACCACCCGCGATTCGATCGAAATCCCGTTCGAGCGCGAAGGCAAGCATTACACTCTGATCGATACGGCAGGTATCCGCCGGCGCGGCAAGGTGTTCGAGGCGATCGAGAAATTTTCCGTGGTTAAAACCCTGCAATCGATTTCGGAGGCCAATGTCGTCCTGCTTCTTCTTGATGCGCAACAAGACATCTCGGAACAGGATGCCCATATCGCCGGATTCATTCTTGAATCGGGCCGGGCGCTGGTGGTGGGTATCAATAAATGGGATGGTCTGACCAGCGACCGGCGCGACGAAATCAAGATGGACCTGGATCGCAAGCTCAGTTTCCTGTCCTTTGCCAAGTTCCATTTCATTTCGGCGCTCAAGTCCACCGGCATCGGCCCCTTGATGAAATCGGTCGATTCGGCATACAAGGCGGCAATGATCAATCTGTCGACGCCAAAGCTGACGCGCGCGCTGGAAGAGGCGGTGGAACACCAGCAGCCGCGCCGCAAGGGCTCGATCCGGCCGAAAATGCGCTATGCCCACCAAGGCGGGCAAAATCCGCCGATTGTCGTCATCCACGGCAATGCGCTCGATGCGATCGATGACAATTACAAGCGTTACCTGGAAAAACATTTCCGTGAAACTTTTTCCCTGGTCGGTACGCCCCTACGCATTGAACTGCGGTCAGGAAAGAATCCCTTCACCCGACAAGAAAAATAAGCCAATGCGGCATCTTATGCTGCCGCATTGGTCATGGCAACAAACCGAAAAATCGGCTACAGTCGAAATACTTTACCCGGTTGGCACTTGAAATCCACTCAAGTTGCCTCAAACTCCAAAACACAAAACACAATGGAGCTTTTATGAGCAATAAAGGGCAACTGTTACAAGACCCCTTCCTGAACGCCTTGCGTAAAGAACATGTCCCGGTATCGATTTACCTGGTCAACGGCATCAAGCTGCAAGGGCATATCGAGTCTTTCGACCAGTATGTCGTCCTGCTGCGCAATACCGTGACCCAGATGGTTTACAAGCATGCGATTTCGACGGTGGTACCGGCACGCGCCGTCAATCTGAGTCTCGATGCCGAATCGGAATAAAATTTGCAATCTGGTAATTTCATGTTGAATTCGGTATGCGCACGGCCCTAGTTGGCCTTGACTTCGGCAAAGGCGACTTTGCCGCCAGCCTGGATGAGCTGTCTCTTCTGGCCAGATCGGCTGGCGCAGATCCGGTAGTCACCATTACCGGCCGTCGCGCCAGTCCGGATGCCGCATTGTTCGTGGGTAGCGGTAAGGCCGAGGAAATCGCCCATGCGGTGCGTGACGAAGAGCTCGAACTCGTCATTTTCAACCATGCCCTGTCGCCGGCCCAGCAGCGCAACCTGGAACGCAACCTGAAGGTGCGGGTGGTCGACCGCACCAGCCTGATCCTCGATATCTTTGCCCAGCGCGCCAAGAGCCACGAGGGCAAGGTCCAGGTCGAACTGGCGCAATTGCAGCACCTAGCTACCCGTCTGGTACGCGGCTGGACTCACCTTGAACGGCAAAAGGGCGGCATCGGCCTGCGCGGACCGGGTGAAACCCAGCTTGAAACCGATCGCCGCCTCTTGGGCGAACGGGTCAAGGCCTTGCGTATCAAGCTCGACAAGCTGCGCCGGCAGCATGCAACCCAGCGCCGCGCCCGCGCCCGCAACAATGCATTCTCGGTGTCGCTGGTCGGCTATACCAATGCCGGCAAGTCGACCCTGTTCAATTCCCTGACCAAGGCGGGCGCTTACGCGGCGAATCAGCTGTTCGCCACCCTGGACACCACTTCGCGCCGGCTCCACCTGGATGAGGCCGGCAGTATCGTGATTTCGGACACGGTCGGCTTCATTCGCGAGTTGCCGCACCAGCTGGTGGCGGCTTTTCGCGCCACTTTGGAAGAAACCATTCAGGCCGATCTGCTGCTGCATGTGGTCGATGCCGCCAGTCCGGCGCGCATGGAGCAGATCGAGCAGGTCAACCTCGTGTTGAAGGAAATCGGCGCCGACGATATCCCGCAAATCCTTGTGTGGAACAAGATCGACGCCGCCGGCCTGGAGCCGGCAGTGGAGCGTGACGAGTATGGTAGAATCCGCCGTGTTTTCATCAGCGCCCAAACCGGCGCCGGCCTGGATCTTCTGCGCCAGGCCATGGCGGAGTTTGCCAGGGAGAGCAGCGCGGCTCCGCTCGCGGACGCATCCGCGCAGATGACCAATGAAGCGCAATTGAGCAATCCAATGGGCATTCCCCCTACTAATTTCAGCTGATCGCGACAGAATGCTTGCCCCCATACTAAAAAAAATCGGTCTCAAGTTTTCGATCAACGATCCCCGCTGGGGCCGTGGCTCGCAAGACGACAACCAGAACCAGAATCCACAGGATGGCCGGCGGCCGGATGGCCCGCCCGACCTCGATGAATTGTGGCGTGATTTCAATCAGCGCCTGAATCGCCTGTTCGGCGGCAAGCGAGGGGGCGGCAACGGCCCTGACGGTTTCAAGCCGAACATGCGAGGCGCCGGCTTCGGCATCTTCGGCATCGCCGCCATCGTGATCACGTTTTTGTGGCTGATCAGCGGCTTTTTCATCGTCCAGGAAGGCCAGACCGCCGTGGTCATGACCTTCGGCAAGTACACCCACAAGACGCCCGCCGGCTTCAACTGGCGCTGGCCGTCGCCCATCCAGACCCATGAGATTGTCAACGTCTCGCAGGTGCGCACCGCCGAAGTCGGCTACCGTGGCAGCGTCCGCAACAAGCAGACCAGCGAGTCCCTCATGCTGACCGAGGATGAAAACATCATCGACATCCAGTTTGCGGTGCAGTACACCCTGAGCGATGCCGAAAAGTGGATCTTCAGTAATCGCGAACAGGAAGAAATGGTCAAGCAGGTGGCGGAATCGGCGCTGCGCGAAGTGGTCGGCCGCAACAAGATGGACTTCGTCCTGTACGAAGACCGCGCCAAGGTAGCGTTCGACGCCAAGAAACTGATGCAGGCCATCCTCGACCGCTACAACGCCGGCGTGCTGATCACGAACGTGGCCACGTTGGGCGTGCAGCCACCTGAACAGGTGCAGGCAGCCTTCGACGATGCCGTCAAGGCCGGCCAGGACCGCGAGCGCCTCAAGAACGAAGGGCAGGCCTACGCCAACGATGTCATTCCCAAGGCGCGTGGCGCTTCCTCGCGCCTGCTGCAGGAAGCCGAAGCTTACCGCGCCAGGGTGGAGGAAACCGCGAAGGGTGACGCCGCCCGCTTCAGGCAGGTGGTGGCCGAATACCAGAAAGCTCCGGCCGTCACGCGCGACCGCATGTACATTGAAACCATGCAGCAGATTTTCTCCAATACCGGCAAGGTCATGATCGACGCAAAAAGCGGCAACAACCTTTTGTATCTGCCGCTCGACAAGCTGATTTCTCAGACAGCCGCTCAGGATGCCGCTGGTAATGCGGCGCGCGCCCCGGCGTCGCCGGCCGCTGCCGCCCAGGGCGCCTCCGAAGCGTCGCAGGCGATCGATGCCGAGCGCGATTCACGCACGCGGGATGCGCGTAGTGCGCGCGACAGGGAGGGCCGATAAATGAACCGTCTTGTAACCATTCTTGTTGTTGCCATCCTGGCCATCTGGGCGGTGTCGTCCACCGTGTTCATCGTCGACCAGCGCAAGTATGCGATCGTGTTCGCTCTGGGTGAAGTCAAGCAGGTGATCGACAAGCCCGGGCTGCATTTCAAGTTGCCGCCGCCGTTCCAGAACGTGATTTTCCTCGACAAACGTTTCCAGTCCCTGGATTCGCCGGACGCCGACCGCTTCATCACGGCCGAGAAGAAGAACATCCTGATCGATTCCTTCGTCAAGTGGCGCATCGTCGATCCGCGCCTGTATTTCATCAGCTTCACCGGCGACGAGCGGCGCGCGCTGGACCGCATGCAGCAGATCATCCGCGATGCGCTAAACACGGAAATCACCAGGCGCACCGTGCGCGAAGTGATCTCGGGCGAGCGTGCCAAGGTGATGAACGCGATCCACAAGAATGTCGAGGATGAAGCCAAGAAGATCGGCGTCCAGGTGATCGACGTGCGCCTGAAGCGCGTGGATTATGTTGAGCAGATCAGCAACTCGGTGTTCGACCGCATGCGCTCGGAACGCCTGCGCGTAGCCAACGAATTGCGCTCGACAGGCGCGGCGGAATCGGAGAAAATCCGCGCCAACGCCGACAGGCAGCGCACCGTGATCCTGGCGGAAGCTTACGGCGAAGCCGAGAAAACACGTGGCGAGGGTGATGCCAAAGCGTCGCAGATCTATGCCCAGGCGTTCGGCCAGAATCCCGAGTTCTACAAGTTCTACCGCAGCCTGCAGGCTTACCGGGCCAGCTTCAGGGACAAGGGCGACGTCATGGTGCTGGACCCGAATTCCGAGTTTTTCCGCTATTTCCGCAGTTCGGGGGCGGGAGGCGCCGGCGCCAGGTAACAAGCAGGAGCCGGCGTGGATATCCCGTGGCTGCTGGTGCTGGGCCTGATACTCGTGTTTGAAGGTGTCATGCCCTTGCTTTTCCCGGCGCAGTGGCGTGAAACTTTCCAGCGGATCTTGCAGTTTTCTAATGGGCAATTGCGCTTTTTCGGCTTGATTGCCCTGTTGGCTGGACTGGCGCTAGTCAGTCTGGTTTATTTTTTCTGAAGTAATTCCATAGTAATGCGCACCTGGCTCCTTCCTGAAAACATCGCCGATGTCTTGCCCTCGGAAGCGCGCAAGATCGAAGACTTGCGCCGCAATATGCTCGATACCTTCCGGCGTTACGGCTATGAACTGGTGATGCCGCCCATGCTCGAATATATCGAGTCGCTGCTGACCGGCACCGGTCAGGACATGGGCTTGCGCACTTTCAAGCTGGTGGACCAGCTGTCTGGTCGTACCATGGGGCTCCGTGCCGACATGACCACGCAGGTGGCGCGCATCGACGCGCACCTGCTCAATCGCAGTTCGGTCACGCGTCTGTGCTATGCCGGCAGCGTGTTGCATACACGGCCTTCCGGCTTGCATGCCACCCGTGAGCCCTTGCAGATCGGTGCGGAAATCTATGGCCACGCCGGCCTGGAAGCCGATGCTGAAATTCAAGAGTTGGCGCTGGCATGCCTGGCCCTGGCCGGCATTTCCAGCGTCAGGCTCGACCTGTGCCACGTTGGCGTGGTGCGAGCCATCCTGCAAAGCGATGCGCGCGCGCAAGGCGATGAAGAAACGCTGATCAACCTGCTGAAGGCCAAGGATGGCGCCGGTCTGCGCGAACTGACACATGATTATGCGCAGGCCACGCGCGATGCCTTGCTGGCATTGCCCGGCCTGTATGGCGACGCCGGCGTGCTGGCGAAGGCGCGGGCCGTGCTGCCGGCGCTGCCGGGCATCGCCAGTGCGCTGGACGAATTGCAGGCTTTACTGGAACTGGCGGGCGATGCCGCGGTGACGGTCGACCTGGCGGACTTGCGTGGCTATCAGTATGAAAGCGGCGCGATGTTCTCCGCCTACGTGCCCGGTTTGCCCAATGCGGTGGCGCGCGGCGGCCGTTACGATCACGTCGGCGAGGCTTTCGGCCGGGCACGCCCGGCAACCGGGTTTTCGATGGACTTGCGCGAACTGGCGCGGCTTTTGCCGGAAGCGCGGCGCACCAGCGCAATCCTAGCGCCATGGGGGCGCGAGGCTGCATTGCGCGACAGGATCGCGCAACTGCGCCAGGCTGGTGAAGTGGTGATCCAGAGTCTCCCCGGACAAGGCGGGGAGCAGGGGGAATTCGATTGCAACCGCGCGCTGGTGTGCGAGGGCGGCAATTGGGTAGTGAAGAATTTGAGCTAACAGACTGTAGAGAATCGTATGGCAAAAAATGTAGTTGTGATCGGCACCCAGTGGGGCGATGAAGGCAAAGGCAAGGTCGTCGACTGGCTGACCGATCATGCGCAGGGCGTGGTGCGTTTCCAGGGCGGGCATAATGCCGGCCACACGCTGGTCATCGGCGGCCAGAAGACAGCTCTGCAACTGATCCCGTCGGGCATCATGCGCGCCGGCGTGGCCTGCTATATCGGCAACGGCGTGGTGCTGTCGGTGCCGGACCTGCTGCGCGAGATCGACAAGCTGGAGAAAAGCGGCGTCGAAGTGGCTTCGCGCCTGAAAGTGTCGGAAGCCTGCCCCTTGATCCTGCCTTACCATACCGCGCTGGATGCCGCGCGTGAAGCCGCGCGCGGCGCCGCCAAGATCGGCACCACCGGCAAGGGCATCGGCCCGGCCTATGAAGACAAGGTGGCGCGCCGCGCCATCCGCGTGATGGACCTGCTGAACGAGCAGCGCTTTGCCGAAAAGCTCAAGGAAAATCTCGACTATCACAACTTCGTGCTGACCCAGTACCTGAAGGCGCCGGCAGTCGATTACCAGAAGACCCTCGACGATGCGCTGGCGACCGTGCCGCGCATCAGGCCGATGGTGACCGATGTCTCGAGCGCCCTGTACGCTGCCTACAAGGCCGGCGCCAATCTGCTGTTCGAGGGCGCGCAGGGCAGCCTGCTGGACGTCGATCATGGCACCTATCCCTTCGTCACCTCGAGCAACTGCGTGGCCGGCAATGCCGCCGCCGGCAGCGGAGTGGGACCAGGCATGCTGCATTACATCCTCGGCATCACCAAGGCATACACCACCCGCGTCGGCTCCGGCCCGTTCCCGTCGGAATTGCCGACTGATGCAGGGGTGGGCAAGCACCTGGCCAGCGTCGGCCACGAATTCGGCACCGTCACCGGCCGCGCGCGCCGCTGCGGCTGGTTCGATGCAGCGCTGCTGCGCCGCTCGATCCAGATCAACGGCGTTACCGGCATCTGCCTGACCAAGCTGGACGTGCTCGATGGCCTGGAGCAGTTGAAAATCTGCACCGGCTACAAGGTCGATGGCAAGGATGTCGATATTTTCCCGCTGGGCGCCGAAGACGCCGCACGCTGCGTGCCGGTGTACGAGGAAATGTCGGGCTGGCAGGAATCCACCGTTGGCGCCAAGAGCATGGATACCTTGCCGGCCAATGCGCGCGCCTACATCGCCCGCATCGGCGAATTGATCGGCGTGCCGATCGACATGGTTTCCACCGGTCCGGACCGGGAAGAGACCATCGTGCTGCGGCATCCCTTCAAGTAATCGCACCGAGGAGCTTATTCATGTCTGAAGCTGGACATAGCGAACTCAGGGTTTCCTGGAGTCAGTACCATCGAGATATTGAAGAACTGGCGCTGCAGGTGCACCGCTCGGGATGGCAGTTCGACCATATTCTGTGCCTGGCTCGGGGCGGCTTGCGTCCGGGAGATGTGCTGTCGCGCCTGTTCAATGTGCCGCTGGCGATCCTTTCGACCAGTTCCTACCGCGAGGAAGCCGGCAGCAAGCAGGGGGAGCTGGCTATTGCCAAGCACGTCACCATGCCGACCGGCACGCTGGCAGGCAAGGTCTTGCTGGTTGATGACCTGGTGGATTCCGGCGTGACGCTGGACAAAGTGCAGAAACATCTGGGGGAAGCGTTTCCGGAAGTGACGGAAGTGCGTTCGGCGGTAATCTGGTACAAGGCGCGCTCCTGCATGCGGCCTGATTATTATCTGCAGTACCTGGATGGTAATCCGTGGATCAAGCAGCCGTTCGAGGAGTATGAGTATTTGCGGATCGATGGGCTGCTGGAGCGAGGGTTGACAGAAGTCCAGGCTGATTGAAAGTCTTACAGCGCTATACAGCGCTAAAATGAAAAAGCTTCGCCGCGGCGAAGCTTTTTTGTTTTCAGGAGCCTGCGCCGGGAGCTCGGCCACGTTCCGCGGCCCCGGCCTGGCCGATAGGCCGGTCCTTTCGAGCCCCTCCCGCAAGGCGCGCAGGCGCTTTGCTCGTGGGCACAAATGAAAAAGGGATCGCCGAAGCGATCCCTTTTAAATTTTGGTGCCCACGGAGGGACTCGAACCCCCACACCTCGCGGCACATGGACCTGAACCATGCGCGTCTACCAATTCCGCCACGTGGGCCTCAAAGCATCGCCTGTATGAAGCAGGCAGTGCTTTTGGAGTCCCGAATCATACTGGCTATGGGGGGATTGGTCAATCGGACCTTGGGAATTTCGGGAAATATTTGTGGGGGCGGCGGATTTGTTCTGGTGCTGGCGGCGATGCTCATGCTGGTGCCCAGTTGATTGGGATTCGCAAGGACGAGTGTTGGAGGAGAGAAGGGTAAAGACTTCCCGGGCGCCGGCGGAGCGCAGCCGCCGACTGCGCCATAGTGAAAAGCTTCGCCGTGGCGAAGCTTTTTGTTTTTAAAGGCCCACGTCGGGAGCTCGGCCACGTTCCGCGGCCCCGGCCGGGCCGATAGGCCCGACCTTTCGAGTCCCTCCCGCAAAGCGCGCAGGCGCTTTGCTCGTGGGCATAAATGAAAAAGGGATCGCCGAAGCGATCCCTTTTAAATTTTGGTGCCCACGGAGGGACTCGAACCCCCACACCTCGCGGCACATGGACCTGAACCATGCGCGTCTACCAATTCCGCCACGTGGGCCTAAAGAAGGTGAGATTATAGCGGAAAGTTGGAAAATGTCAAAGCGTAAGGGCGTATTCGTGCTTTGGATAATGATATACGTCCGATTGTTAAAGCAAACTTATTGCCACTCCAGTACACTAAGATATTCAACAAGAACCAATTGATAACACTTTTGAGCCAATATCTTTATCCTATTCCCAGCCGAGAGGAAATCCTCGGCATCCTGCGCACTTCCGCAGGTCCACATGACGCGGATGCGCTCGCTGCTGCGCTTGGCGTCAAGCCCGAGGAAATGGAAGGCCTGACGCGTCGCCTGAACGCGATGGAGCGCGATGGCCAGATCAAGCCGGACCGGCTTGGCCACTACCAGCTGGCGCACCAGTCCAGTTTCATCGAAGGCCGCGTCAGCGGCCACCGCGACGGCTACGGTTTCCTGATTCCGGACGATGGCGGCAGCGATATCTTCCTGCCCGAACGGGAAATGCAAAAGGTCCTGAATGGCGACCGCGTAAAAGTGCGCGCGGTCGGCATTGATCGCCGCGGCCGTCCGGAAGGCAGCATCGTCGAAGTCGTGACGCGCGCCAATACCCACGTGATCGGCCGTTTGCTGAATGAAAGCGGCGCCTGGATCGTTGCTCCAGAAGATAAGCGCATCGGCCAGGATATCCTGCTGGCGGGCTCGCCCGGCAAGGCCAAGGCAGGACAGGTGGTTAGCGTTGAGCTGGTCGAGCAGCCTTCGCGTTATGCCCAGCCGACCGGCAAGATCGCCGAAGTGCTGGGTGATATCGACGATCCCGGCATGGAAATCGAAATCGCCGTGCGCAAGTATGGCGTGCCACACGAGTTTTCCGAGGCGGCGCTGAAGCAGGCTGCCAGGCTGCCCAATGAAGTGCAGGAGGCGGACCTGGCGGAGCGCGTCGACCTGCGCGACATTCCGCTGGTGACCATCGACGGCGAGGATGCGCGCGACTTCGACGATGCCGTGTATTGCGAGCCGGTGAAGATCGGCCGCAGCGCCGGTTACCGTCTGATCGTCGCCATCGCCGACGTTAGCCATTACGTCAGGCCCAACGACGACCTCGACCGCGATGCGCTGGAACGCAGCACTTCGGTATATTTCCCGCGCCGGGTAATCCCGATGCTGCCGGAAAAGCTGTCCAACGGCCTGTGCTCGCTGAATCCAGATGTGGACCGGCTGACACTGGTATGCGACGCCGTTATCACCAAGAAGGGCGAGATCAAGGCTTACCAGTTCTATCCGGCGGTGATCCATTCCGCCGCGCGCCTGACCTATACCGAGGTTGCTGCCATCCTCGGCAACACCAAAGGCCCGGAAGCGGCAAAACGCGCCGCCCTGGTGCCGCACCTGACGCATCTGTACGAAGTGTTCCAGTCCCTGCTGGCGGCGCGCCATGAGCGCGGCGCGATCGACTTCGAGACCACCGAGACATATATCGTCTGCAATGCCAACGGCAAGATCGAAAAGATCCTGCCGCGCACCCGTAACGATGCGCACCGCCTGATCGAGGAATGCATGCTGGCGGCGAACGTCTGCGCCGCCGATCTGCTGGAGCGCCACGAGCATCCGGGCGTCTACCGCGTGCATGCCGGACCGACCAAGGAAAAGCTCACGCAGGTGCGCAACTTCCTCAAGCAATCCGGATTGCACCTGGGCGGCGGCGATGAACCTGCAGCATCCGATTATGCGGAGTTGATGCCCAAGATTAAGCTGCGTCCGGATGCAGTGCTGCTGCAGACCATGCTGCTGCGCTCGATGCAGCAGGCGGTCTACAGCCCGGACAATATCGGCCATTTTGGCTTGTCCTACGAAGCCTATGCGCACTTCACCAGCCCGATCCGCCGCTATCCCGACCTGCTGACGCACCGGGCGATCAAGGCCATCCTGCATGGCAAGCGCTATTCGCCCAGGGATATCGACACATCCATCCTGAACACCATGCTGTCGCCGGCGGCGCGCAAGATGCAGGCACAGGGCAAGGCGGCCGGCAAGAAAAAGAGCGAGGGCGACCTGGCGATCTGGGAAGCGCTCGGCATCCATTGCTCGGCCAACGAGCGGCGCGCCGATGAGGCTTCCCGCGATGTCGAGGCGTGGCTCAAGTGCTACTTCATCCGCGACAAGCTGGGCGAAGAGTTCACCGGTACCATTTCCGGCGTCGCCAGCTTCGGCATTTTCGTGCAACTCGACCAGCTGTACATCGAGGGCTTGGTGCATGTGACCGACCTCGGCGCCGATTACTTCCAGTACGACGACACGCGCCACGAATTGCGCGGCGAGCGCACCGGCATCCGCTATCAGCTGACCGACCGCGTGACGGTACAGGTCAGCCGGGTCGACCTGGATGCGCGCAAGATCGACCTGCGCCTGGTGCAGGAACCAGGCATCCGCACCCAGTTGAAAAACGAGGCGCGCCGCGCCGAGGCCGAGCAGCAGGGCAAGCCCGGCAAGGCTGGAACGAAGAAGGCGCCTGCTGGCGTCAAGCCGGTCAAGGCGGCTAAAACCACCAAGGCCGCCAAGACAGCCAAGAGTAGCAATGCCACCAGGGCAGCCAGGAACGGCAATGCCACCACGGCATCGAAGGGCGAGAAGGGCGCGAAGTCCGACAACGGCGCTGCCAAGCGCACGCGCCCGGCCAAGGGCGCCGCCGCCAAGTCGCCCAGATCAGCCAAGTCAAGCGGTGCGCGCGCGGCCGGCAAAACTGTCAGGAAAAAGCGTTAAATAAACAATGAAAAGTAAGATGATTTTCGGCTTCCATGCCGTCACCGCCCGCCTGCGCCATGAAGCCTCGTCGGTCGAAGAAATTTACATTGACGCCTCGCGTCACGACCGCCGCATGCAGGACCTGATCCACGCCGCCAAGGCAGCCAATGTGCGCATCATCCATGCCGATGACCAGCGCCTCGACAGCATGGTAGGCACGCGCCGCCACCAGGGCGTGGTGGCGAAAGCCGGCGAACTTTCGCTGGCACGCAATCTCGACGAATTGCTCGATGCGATCGAGGGCCCGCCTTTGCTGTTGATCCTCGACGGCATCACCGATCCGCACAACCTTGGCGCCTGCCTGCGCGTCGCCGATGGCGCCGGTGCGCATGCGGTGATCGCGCCTAAGGATCGTGCGGTCGGCCTGAATGCGACCGCGGCCAAAGTCGCCAGCGGAGCGGCGGAAACCGTGCCCTACATTACCGTCACCAACCTGGCGCGCACCATGCGCGAATTGAAGGAGCGCGACGTCTGGCTGTACGGCACCGCCGACGATGCCGAAAAGACCCTGTACCAGGCTGACCTGGCAGGACCTGCGGCCCTGGTGATGGGATCCGAAGGCGAGGGCATGCGCCGCCTGACCCGCGAAAATTGCGACGTGC
Organism: Oxalobacteraceae bacterium; assembly: GCA_003537575.1. Taxonomy (GTDB): domain Bacteria; phylum Pseudomonadota; class Gammaproteobacteria; order Burkholderiales; family Burkholderiaceae_D; genus Paucimonas. Next base: position 69,311 of record DPRS01000014.1, on the reverse strand, counting down.
TGATCAGCATTCCCATGTTCGGCTCGGTCGAGAGCCTGAATGTTTCAGTCGCTTCCGGCGTCAGCCTCTACGAGGCGCGCCGCCAGCGCATCGCCAAGGCGTAAATCACGGACGGGCTGCCAGGGCCCGTTCCCGTTTCGTTCTTGTTCGCCTACGCAACTTTCCGCATTGCGCTACCATTACGTTTCTACATTTCCGCATAACCTTAGCCGATTTTTATGTTCAGCCGCCTGCGTGAAGACATCGCCAGCATCATCGAACGTGACCCTGCCGCCCGCTCGGCATGGGAGGTGCTGACCTGTTACCCGGGGCTGCACGCGCTGATCATGCATCGCCGCGCCAGCTGGTGCTGGCGCCATGGCTTTAAATGGCTGGGGCGCTTCATCTCGCACCTGGGGCGGGTTTTCACCGGCATCGAGATCCATCCGGGTGCGACCATCGGCCGGCGCGTATTCATCGACCATGGCTTTGGCGTGGTGATTGGCGAAACCGCCGAGGTGGGCGACGATTGCACCATCTACCAGGGCGTGACTCTGGGCGGTACCTCGCTCTCCAAGGGCGCCAAGCGTCATCCGACCCTGGCGCGCGGAGTGATCGTCAGCGCCGGCGCCAAGGTGCTGGGCAGCTTCACGGTGGGCGAAGGCGCCAAGATCGGCTCGAACGCCGTGGTGGTCAAGGAAGTGCCTGCCGGGGCGACCGCGGTCGGCATCCCGGCACGCATCATCCAGAAGGATGTCCAGACTAGCCGCGACGAAGCGGCAGCCCGCAGGTTCGCCGCCTATGGCCTGACCACGGCGGCCGACGATCCGCTGTCCAAGGCCCTGCACGGCTTGATCGACAATGCGACAACCCAGGAGATGCAGGTCCTGAAAATAGTCGAGGCGCTGATGCGCGCGGGGATCTCCTGCGAGCTGCTGCCGGAACTCGAGAAGTTCGATCCGGAGCAGCTCAACAAGCTGGTAGGTTGAGGCAGGTTTAGCCCGGACGGCTCATGCCAGCTCGCGGCCGTCCAGGCCGATGCGTCGCACCGCGCCATCGGCGGTAATAGCAATCCAGCCGCCGCGCGGCGCTTCCGTATCGCAATCCCAGTCCGGCAAGACATAGCGCAGGCGCTCGCCGCCCGGCGCCGGGTAGCTGTGGCGCGCCGGCCGGTGAGTGTGGCCATGGATCAGCAGTTCAGCGCCGGTGGCATCGAACAGTGCGTCAATCGCCGCCGCGTTCACATCCATGATTTCGTAGGATTTTTCGCGCTGGGCGGCGCGGCTCTGGTCGCGCATGCCGGCGATGATAGCCTTGCGCTTGGCCAGCGGCATGCGCAGAAACTCTTGCTGCCAGTGCGGCTGACGTACCTGGGCACGGAATGCCATGTAGCTGACGTCGTCGGTGCACTGGGCATCGCCGTGCACCAGCGTAAGCTTGCGCCCGGCGATCGTGGTCACATAGGGTTCCGCCAGAAGGGTGGCTCCAGCCGCTTCGGCGAATCCTTCCGCAACCAGGAAATCGCGGTTGCCTCCCAACCAGAACAGCGCTACCCCGGCATCGCTAAGCTGACGCAGCGCTTCGACGATCTGGCGCAGGTACGGGGTATCGAGGTCGTCGTCGCCGGCCCAGTATTCAAAAAGGTCGCCCAGCAGGTAAAGCTGGCGGGTGCGGCTGGCGTGGTGTTGCAGGAAATCGAGAAAGGCCTGCGTGGTGCGCGGCATCGATTCCTGCAGGTGAACGTCAGAAACAAAAAGCGCAACCGTTTCCGGTTGCGCTGCGCTTGCCTGATGTGGAGCAGTCATGGAAAAAATATCCCGGGTGCCTGCTTAGACGATCTCGGCTTTTTCGATCACCACGTTTTCGACGGGCACATCGGAATGCATGCCGGCGCGGCCGGTCTTGACCGACTTGATCTTGTCGACCACATCCTGACCTTCAGTGACCTTGCCGAACACGCAATAGCCCCAGCCATCCTGGCCCGGGTAGTCGAGGAAGCTGTTGTTCTTGATGTTGATGAAGAATTGCGCCGAAGCCGAATGCGGCGCCGAGGTGCGGGCCATCGCGATGGTGTAGGCATCATTCTTCAGGCCGTTCTTGGCTTCGTTTTCGATCGGCTCCTTGGTCGGCTTCTGGTTCATGCCAGGCTCGAAACCGCCGCCCTGGATCATGAAGCCGTCGATAACGCGATGGAAGATGGTGCCATCATAGTGGCCGTCGCGCACATACGACAGGAAATTTTCAACGGTTTTCGGGGCCTTTTCGGCGTCGAGTTCGAGCTTGATCTTGCCGTGATTGGTGGTGAGGATGACAGCCATGATGGATCCTTGTTGAATGGTTATTGGGGAATTGGGGTGCTTACTTGACGACGCTGGCCGATTCGATCACCACCGGCGTGGTCGGCACATTCTGGTGGAAACCCTTGTTGCCGGTCGGGACGGTTTTGATCTTGTCGACCACTTCCTTGCCTTTGATGACCTTGCCGAAGACAGCATAGCCCCAGCCATCCTGGCCGGGATAGTTCAGGAAATCGTTGTCTTTCGTATTGATGAAGAATTGCGCCGAAGCCGAATGCGGCGCCGAAGTGCGTGCCATGGCGACGGTATAGACATCGTTCTTCAAGCCGTTTTTCGCCTCGTTTTCAATGGGCGCGCGGGCTGGCTTTTGCACCATGTCCTTGTCGAAACCGCCGCCCTGGATCATGAAGTTTTCAATGACGCGATGAAAGACGGTGCCGGAGTAATGACCGCTCTTGACATACTGGAGGAAATTTTCTACTGACTTGGGGGCCTTGTCAGCGTTCAATTCCAGCACGATGTCGCCCATGCTGGTTTTCAGCAGCACCTGGGGGTGGGCGGCTTTGTCAGCTTTTTCGACCTTGTCGGCGGCCTGGGCCAGCAGGGCGGAAGATGCCAGCAAAAGGCCGGAGACGAGTTTCAGCAGACGACGACGGGTTGCATGCATGGGTCTATCCTTTTTCATCAATGTTATACTGCCGCGAAACCAGGCATTTTAACAAATTAAGCTTTATTCTAGTGTCCGGCGGCGCTCTGATTCCCCGGCTTCACAAATACCCCATGACTGCACTGAAGATCTACAACACGCTGGCGCGTGACAAGCAGGCTTTTTCCCCGATCGAGCCCGGCAAGGTGCGCATGTATGTGTGCGGCATGACCGTCTACGATTACTGCCATCTCGGCCATGCGCGGGTGATGGTGGTATTCGACATGGTGCAGCGCTGGCTGCGCGCCTCAGGTTACGACGTGACCTACGTGCGTAACATCACCGACATCGATGACAAGATCATCAAGCGCGCCGTCGAAAATGGCGAATCGATTTCGCAACTGACCACGCGCTTCATCGCCGCGATGGATGAAGATGCCGCCGCGCTGGGTGTGCAAAAGCCCGACCATGAGCCGCGCGCCACCGCCTACGTGCCGCAGATGCTGGGCCTGATCGGTCAGCTCGAGCAAAAGGGCCTGGCCTACAAGGCGGCCGATGGCGACGTCAATTATTCCGTGCGTGACTTTTCGGGCTATGGAAAATTGTCCGGCAAGTCGCTGGACGACCTGCGTGCCGGCGAACGCGTCGACGTCAACACAGGCAAGCGCGATCCGCTCGACTTCGTGCTCTGGAAAGCCGCCAAGGAAGCCGAGCCGGAAGAAGTGAAATGGACCTCTCCCTGGGGCAGCGGCCGTCCCGGCTGGCATATCGAGTGCTCGGCCATGTCCTGCGACCTGTTGGGCGAGCGTTTCGACATCCACGGCGGCGGCGCCGACCTGCAGTTTCCGCATCATGAAAATGAAATCGCCCAGTCGGAAGGCGCGCACGGCGGACAGTTCGTCAATTACTGGATGCACAATGGCTTCGTGCGCGTGGACAATGAAAAAATGTCCAAGTCGCTCGGTAATTTCTTTACCATTCGCGATGTCCTGAAAAAATACGACGCCGAAGTGGTGCGTTTCTTCATCCTGCGCGCGCATTACCGTAGTCCGCTGAATTACTCCGACGCCCACCTCGACGATGCCCGTGGCGCGCTCACGCGCCTGTACACGGCGCTCAAGGAAGTGGCGCCGGACGGCGCTGCACTGGATCGCGAGGAGTCCCATGCGCTGCGTTTTGCCGAAGCACTGAACGACGACTTCAATACGCCGCTGGCGATCTCTGTGCTGTTTGAACTGGCCAATGAAGTCAACAAGACGAAATCGGCGGCGCTGGCGCGACAGCTGAAGGCGCTGGCGAATATCATCGGCTTGCTGGAGCGCGCTCCGCAGCAATTCCTACACGGCGTGCCGGGCAGCGGCGATACCGCATCTGCTGCCGCTGACGAAGTCGCTATCCTGGCGCGCATCGAAGCGCGCGCCGCCGCCAAAAAAGCAAAGAATTTTGCCGAAGCCGACCGCCTGCGCGCCGAACTGCTGGCCGAGGGCATCGTCCTGGAAGACAAGCCGGGCGGCATCACCGAATGGCGAAGGGCGTAAGCGGCATGGCCAAACCGATAGCTGACGACAGCCGCGTGTTCATTCCCGAATATTGGGAAGATGCCAAGGCCGAGCTGATGAAGCGCGACCGCATCATGCGTCGCCTGATTCCGCAGTTCGGCGACCTGCACCTGGTCGGGCGCGGCGAGCCGTTCACCACCCTGGCGCGCTCCGTGATCGGCCAGCAGATCTCGGTCAAGGCGGCGGATGCCATCTGGCTGCGCTTTACCGATATTTGTCCAAAAGTTACCCCAGCGCAAGTTCTGAAAGCTGGGGAAAGCATCGCGACCTGTGGTTTGTCCAAGCGAAAAACGGAGTATCTCCTTGATTTGGCAAGACATTTCAAGGAAAAAAAGGTGCATGCCGACCAGTGGGCGTGCATGGAAGACGAGTCAGTTATCGCCGAACTCGTACAGATTCGCGGCATTGGACGCTGGACAGCGGAGATGTTTTTGATATTTAATCTGCTGCGACCGAATATTTTGCCTTTGGATGACTTGGGATTGCTCAAAGGCATTAGTATTAATTATTTCTCCGGAGAACCAGTTTCACGCAGCGATGCGCGTGAAGTGGCCGCCAATTGGGCGCCCTGGTGTACAGTCGCAACCTGGTATCTATGGCGCAGCCTGGCGCCGGTGCCGGTCGAGTACTGATCCGGAATTTCAAAATTATCCCGAGTTGAACGGAAGGGAACACGATGAGTAAAACCACTTTCCTCAGTTTCGAGCAGCAAATCGCCGAACTGGATACCAAGATCGAGGAACTGCGCTTCGTGCAGGACGATTCCGCGGTCGATATTTCGGAAGAAATCGAACGCCTGGCGAAAAAGAGCGAACAGCTGACCAAGGATATCTACGCCAAGCTGACGCCCTGGCAGGTGTCGCAAATCTCGCGTCATCCGCAGCGTCCCTACACCATGGATTACGTGAACGAGATTTTCACGGATTTCCATGAGTTGCACGGCGATCGCAGCTTTGCCGACGACCTTTCCATCGTCGGCGGCCTGGCGCGCTTCAATGGCCAGGCCTGCATGGTGATCGGCCACCAGAAAGGGCGCGACACCAAGGAACGCGCCATGCGCAACTTCGGCATGCCCAAGCCGGAAGGCTACCGCAAGGCGATGCGCCTGATGAAGCTGGCGGAAAAATTCAACCTGCCGATCTTTACCTTCGTCGACACCCCGGGCGCCTTTCCCGGCATCGATGCCGAGGAACGCGGCCAGTCCGAAGCGATTGGCCACAACCTCTACGTGATGGCCGAGCTGAAGGTGCCGCTGATCGCCACCATCATCGGCGAGGGCGGCTCCGGCGGCGCGCTGGCAATTGCCGTGGCCGATTCCGTGCTTATGCTGCAATACGCCACCTATTCGGTGATTTCGCCGGAAGGCTGCGCCTCGATCCTGTGGAAGACCTCCGAACGCGCCTCTGACGCCGCCGATGCGCTGGGCCTGACCGCGCACCGCCTGAAGGCAATGGGCCTGATCGACAAAATCATCAACGAACCGCTGGGCGGCGCCCATCGCGACCCGAAGCTGATGGCCACGATGCTCAAGCGCGCATTGGCCGATTCGCTGCGCCAGTTCCACGGCATGAAGCCGAAGGATCTGCTGACGGCCCGCCATGAAAAGCTGATGAGCTACGGTAAATTCAAGGAAACCACACCGCAGGATTAAGGAGTGGGGCATCCATCTGCGCCGCCTTCACTGGACGGCCGGTTCGAACGCGCGCTGGAAGCGATTCTGGCGCGCGTTTCCTTTTGCGCCGATTCGGGCAAGGGAGGCGCTGCGCCCGTTGCCACCATTGCCCCCGCTGCGCCCCTAGCTCCTGCCGCCATCGCCGTAGCCTACAGCGGCGGGCTGGATTCCACGGTATTGCTGCACCTCGCGCGGCAGTATGCCGCCGCGCGAAGCATGCGCCTGCTCGCGTTCCATATCCATCATGGCCTGAGTCCCAATGCAGATGCCTGGTTCGCCCATTGCGAGGACGAGGCGCGGCAGATAGGGGTGATATTCGAGGCGCGCCGGGTGCGCCTGCAGGACGCCGGACGCAGCGGCGTGGAAGAAGCCGCTCGCAAGCTGCGCTATGCGGCGCTTGGCGAGCTGTGCCGCCACCATGGCGTGGCGCTGCTGCTGACCGCCCACCATCAGGATGACCAGGCGGAAACCGTCCTGCTGCAGCTCTTGCGCGGCTCCGGCGTGGCTGGACTGTCGGGCATGGAAGCAGTCAATGCGGCGCCCGACTTGCTGGGCGATTTCAGTCCGATGATGGGGCGTCCGCTGCTGGATATCAGCCGTGCCGAACTGGAAGCATGGGCCGCTCGCGCCGGCATCAGTCACGTGGAAGATGAATCCAATGCTGACCCGCGCTATGCCCGCAACGCTCTGAGGCATGGCGTGATGCCGCAACTGGCCGGCAGCTTTCCCGGTTTCCAGGAACGGCTGGCGCGCAGCGCCGGTCACATGCAGGCGGCGCAGCGATTGCTAGAAGAACTGGCGCAAGCCGACCTAGCTGTCTGCGCCGACGGCGCCTGCCTCCGGCTCGAATGCCTGCGCTCCCTGAGCGACGAGCGCATCGACAATCTCTTGCGCCATTGGCTCGGAACGCGGGGCGTGCGGATGCCATCGACATCGTGGCTGGCTGAAATGCGCGCGCAATTGCAAGGTGCGAAGGCGGATGCGCAGGTATGCGTTTCGCATCCGGATTGCGCCATTCGCCGCCATCGCGATCGTGTCTACCTGACGCCGAAATGGGATCAGGATGCCGTTAGCGTGGCGCCGCAGGCTTTTCGCTGGCAGGGCGAGGGCAGCCTGGCATTTCCAGCCTTTCATGGTTATCTGCATTTCGAGCTGGCGGAAGAGGGGGGGCCGGGCCTGGAAGCAGAGTGGCTGCGCACGCAAGCCTTGACGATCCGTTACCGGCAGGGCGGCGACATGGTCAAACTGGCCGCCAACCGTCCCAGCCGCAGCATGAAGCAGCATTTTCAGGCGCTTGGCGTGCCGGCCTGGGAACGCCCCTTTCTGCCGCTGGTGACGGCCGCGCAAGAGGTGCTGTACGCTGCCGGCATCGGCATGGACAGCCATCGTCTGGCGTCGGGGCAGGGCGAATACATCCGGCTGCGCTGGGAGCATGCGCTCAAGGCATAGGTCGCCGTCTCCACGAGGGCGCATTTTGTGAAGCCATTACGGCCTTACCCACTTGTCTTCCCTCGTTGCAACAGGTAGACTAAAGGGTTGATTTTATTTGTTTTTTACCATTTTTCGCTATGGCCCTAATTGTTCACAAATACGGCGGTACTTCGATGGGCTCGACCGAGCGCATCCGCAATGTCGCCAGACGCGTCGCCAAATGGCATGACGCCGGCAACCAGATCGTGGTCGTGCCCTCCGCGATGTCGGGTGAGACCAACCGCCTGATCGGCCTGGCCAAGGAAATCATGCCGCAGCCGGATCCCCGCGAACTCGACATGCTGGCTTCCACCGGCGAGCAAGTCTCGGTGGCGCTACTGTCGATGGCATTGCAGGCGCTCGGCAAGCAGGCGGTGTCCTACGCCGGTTGGCAAGTGCCGATCAAGACCGATTCCGCCTTCACCAAGGCGCGCATCCAGTCGATCGACGACGCCCGCGTGCGCAAGGATCTCGACGCCGGTAAGATCGTCATCATCACCGGCTTCCAGGGCGTGGACGATGCCGGCAACATCACGACGCTGGGCCGCGGCGGTTCCGACACTTCGGCCGTGGCCGTGGCGGCTGCGCTCAAGGCGCAGGAATGCCTGATCTACACCGACGTCGACGGCGTCTACACCACCGACCCGCGCGTGGTTTCCGAAGCGCGCCGCCTCAACACGGTGACCTTCGAAGAAATGCTGGAAATGGCCTCGCTGGGTTCCAAGGTCCTGCAGATCCGTTCGGTGGAATTTGCCGGCAACTACCGCATGCCGACGCGCGTGCTGTCGTCGCTGACCGACCCGATGATGCCGCTGGAAGAAGAAGCCAAATCTGGCACCCTGATTACGTTTGAGGAAGACACCAACATGGAACAAGCAACCATCACCGGCATCGCCTTCAGCCGCGACGAGGCCAAGATCACCGTGCTGGGGGTGCCGGACAAGCCGGGCATCGCCTACCAGATCCTGGGGCCCGTGGCCGATGCCAACATCGAAGTCGACATGATCATCCAGAACCAGTCTGTGGAAGGCAAAACCGACTTCACTTTCACCGTGCCGCGCGGCGACTACGCACGCTCCATGGATATCCTGGAAAAGAGCGTCAAGGCCCATATCGGCGCCGCCAATATCGTTGGCGACACCAAGGTCTCGAAGGTATCGGTGGTCGGTGTGGGCATGCGCAGCCATGTTGGCATTGCCTCGCAGATGTTCCGCACCTTGTCGGAAGAAGGTATCAACATCAAGATGATTTCGACCTCCGAAATCAAGATTTCGGTGTTGATCGACGAGAAATACATGGAATTGGCAGTGCGCGCCCTGCACAAGGCTTTCGATCTGGAAAAGGCCGACTGATCCGCTTGCAGAGTTTGATTGACCAGACGCGCTTGAGAAGTTATCATGCGTGGCTCAACAGAAACGGCTTTGTTTGACCGTTTCTCGTGTGGAGACGTGGCCGAGTGGTCGAAGGCACTTCCCTGCTAAGGAAGCATACGGGCTTAAACCTGTATCGAGGGTTCGAATCCCTCCGTCTCCGCCAAATTCAAGAAAGATCCCCGCTTATGCGGGGATTTTTTTTTGCGGAGACGAGCGCGCAAAGCACGCGGGAAAGAGCAAAGCAGGGATTTCGCGGAACATTGCTCCGCAGAGGCTAAGACCTTTCGCCAAACCTCATGACCGTTCTCCATTCCCTTCTCAAGCTCGCCCGTGACTATCGCTATAAACAACACCATAAACAAAGTTTTACGTTTCTTTTGAATGCCATGAGCACTTCTCGGATAAACTTTTTTAAAAGAAATTTGAATTACGACAAAACACTTGATATCTGAAAACTTTGGGGACTGATATCCATGATGCTTGCCCATATGCTTCATGGAGACATGCTCTGATCCGGTTTCGCGCCGAGAGAGTGACTTCAAATAATGATAAAAATGTTCGTAAGCAGGGTATCCGGCACGCAGCGCGGTTCGCACGACGTAATTCCACTCTGGCGGCGCGGCCTTTTAACCCTTGTGCTGCTGCTGGCGGCCACGGCTGCGATGGCTACTCCCGCATCGCTCGTTTTAAACGACGAGAATGGAAAATATTTCACTGGCGGGCATCTGGAATTTCTCGAAGACGCTTCCAGCGCGCTCTCGCTCGCTGATGTGCGCAATGCGGTCTATGCAAGCCGGTTTCAATCCGTCGACAAACCAACGCCCAGCTTCGGCTTCACCTCCTCCAGCATGTGGTTCCGATTCAAGCTCGAGAATCGCTCGGCGACCTTCAAGGACTGGTTGCTCGAAGTGCAGTATCCACCCCTTGATCACGTCGACGTCTATCTGATTGCGCCCGATGGCTCTTACGAACTCATGCGCGGAGGTGACCGTCTGCCCTTCGATGCGCGCGCAGTCAAGCAGCGCAACATCAACTTTCGCCTGCACGTTCCGCACGGCGACAGCCGTGACGTCTATATCAGGGTCCGCACCGACAGTTCCCTGCAGCTGCCGCTGGTGCTCTGGAATGTCCCGGCCTACCTCGAGGCCAAGGAGGTCGAGCAGCATCTCATGGGCCTGTACTACGGCATTTCGATCGGCCTGCTGGTTTTCAACCTGATCCTGTTTCTGTCGACCCGGGACAAGCCATATTTTTATTACGTTTACTATCTCCTGACCTACTTTCTCTTTCAGGCTACGCTGCATGGCCTGACCTACGAATACCTCTGGCCAGACGCCCCGGGATGGGCGAATACTGCGCTGCCGATTTTCATGGCCTGCGGCACAATCGGCGTGACAGAGTTCACCCGCTCCTTCCTCGACGTCGGCAAGAGTTTCCCTCGCCTGAACCGGGTGTTTACGGCGTTGCTTATCGTCGCCCTGGCGACGGCTGCCGCCGCTTTCATCGCGCCATATTCGCTGATGATCCGCCTGGGCACACTGGAAGCCATCGTCGCATGCATGACGGCATTCGCCACTGGTCTTTACGCCGTGGTCAAAGGGATCAAGCAGGCGCGTTACTTCATGATCGCCTGGTCGGTATTCCTGATCGGCTCGATCCTGTATTCTCTGAAGACCTTCTCGGTGCTGCCACCGGTCTTCGTCACGGAGTACGGCCAGCAGATCGGCTCGGCGCTGGAAGTCATTTTGCTATCCATGGCACTGGCGGATCGCCTGCGCATCCTGAAGGAAGAGAACGAGCGGATTCAGCGCCAGGCCACCACCTTGCTGGAAGCGAGGGTACAGGAGCGTACCAGCGAGCTCGACATCGCCCTGCAGAAACTTGCTGAAGCGAACGAAACCCTGCGTGAATTGAATCTGACCGACCCGCTAACCGGCATCAAGAACCGCACATTCTTCAACGAGCGCTACGCTGAGGAGTGGCGCCGCGCGGTCCGTCAGAAGTACCCGATAGCGCTGATCATGGTGGATATCGACCACTTCAAATCGATCAATGACCGCTATGGGCATTTGTGCGGCGATGCCTGTATCAGGACGGTAGCCAAGGTGTTGCAGGACTCGTTGAGGCGGCCGTCAGATCATGCGGCCCGCTACGGCGGTGAAGAGTTCTGCCTGATTCTTCCCCACAGCGATCCTTATGGAGTCGCCGAGCTTGCGGAAGATGTACGCCGGCACGTGCAGGATCGTGAAGTGGTTTTCGGCAGCGAGAGGCTGAAACTGACGGTGAGCGCAGGCGTCGCCATCATGTTGCCGGGGCAGGAGGAAGATCCTGACACACTCATTGCGGATGCGGATGCGGCACTCTACGAAGCCAAGCGACTCGGCCGCAACCGGGTGGAAATTCATGCCAGGTACAAGCTCCTGACAATGTGCAATGATGAGCGGTCAGTACAAGCTCTTTACTGAAAAGGTTAGCGATGACGATCCTGATTCTTGGCCTGGTGATTTTTCTAGGTACCCATTCAGTCCGCATATTCGCAAATGACTGGCGCACCGCGCAGCTTGCAAAGCATGGCGAGAAGGTGTGGAAGCTGGGATACACCCTGCTATCGCTGGTTGGCTTCGGGTTGATCATCTGGGGATACGGGATGGCCAGGAGCGACCCGATGGTGTTGTGGAATCCGCCGCTGGCCATGCGGCATATCGCGGCACTGCTCACGCTGGTCTCTTTCATCTTGCTGGCAGCGACCTACGTTCCCCGCAACGGCATCAAGGCGCGCTTGCATCACCCCATGGTGCTGGGCGTAACGGTGTGGGCCTTCGCCCACTTGCTGGCGAATGGAGCGCTTGCAGATGTGATTCTTTTCGGCAGTTTTCTTGTGTGGGCAAAATTGTCTTACCTGGCCGCGCGCAAGAGGGACCGCATGGCTGGCACACAGTATCCTTCTGGAACGATGGGAGGAACGATCGCCGCAGTAGCGGCAGGGGCGGTGGTCTGGAGCCTTTTTGCATTCTCGCTGCACGGCTTGCTGATCGGTGTTAATCCATTTTGATCTGATGTCTTTGCCTTCGTCAGTGCGTTGGCAGCGCAGCGGGCCGCTGTGCTTGACTCACCAATGGGTGTACCAAAGAAATCGCTAACCCGCCATCTTAACCGGCCATGTTCCGGGAACCCTCCACCACCTTCAAAAAACGCTGGAAAATGTCCGGATCAAACTTGCTTCCCGATTCCTTATCCATGATCGCTATGATTTCCCGGTGAGTCTTGGGGAGGTGATACGGCCTGGTAGTCGCCATGGCGTCATAACTGTCGGCCAGCGCGACGATCCGCGACAGTACCGGGATATTTTCGCCCGCCAGCGCATCCGGATAGCCGGAACCATCGAAACTTTCGTGATGGTGGCGCACGATCCTGGCGGTGCATTGCATTTCCTGTGTCTCCAGCGCCATCAGGATGCGCTCGCCCTGTTCCGAATGATTTTTCATGATTTCCCAGTCATTTGCGTCCAGACGTCCTCGTTTCAAGAGGACGCGGTCAGGAACGCCGATCTTGCCAACGTCGTGCAGCGCGGCGGCAAGTTGCAAGCTTCGTAGTTCTGCAGAGGACAATTCGCATTTCTTACCGAGTTCAAGGGAAAAACTGACCACGCGGTCGCAATGGCCAGACGTATATTCGTCCCGCTCGTTGAGCGCTACGGCAAGGGCTTGTGCCTGATTTAACAAGGAACGATCGACGGTTTGCATAGGCTGACTGGCAATATCGGCATTGAATGAATCATAGTCAATTATGGTTCTTTAAGCCAATTAAACCGTATTGTGATCCGGATAAATGTTCAGTAATTATCTGAATTTAAAGAGATTTATCCATCCCGCTACAATTCAGAAAATCGATATTAGATATTCGGGAATAAAAGTATATTTGTTCTTTTTATTGTCCTATAGTGCAGTGGAGCAACAGAGGGATTCGTAAGGCGGATTCCTTAATGTAAGTAGTTAATCAAGCACGATGATGAAGGAATGCACCATGGACATTTTCGAATACATTTTTTTGGCAATCGCTGTCTTGGGCTTTGTACTCAGACTTTACCAGTATGCATTTGGGAAATCGGACGAGTCGACGATAATGTCATTGATGACAAGCACACGACGCAAAACTTCACGGAGGAAAGCTACCCCGGTCAGACGGCCTTGGGTCGAGTCGACGTTGCTGGCACAATAAGCTCTGATGCCGGACAGGCAGCCGCTTCCTCCGGGGACTGGAAAGAGCTTTGGTGTAATTCTGATGACAAATTCAGATTGGTCGGTCCGCAGCCGGTGTATTAAAATGCGAATCTGACTGCAGCAGCGTGCGCGTAATTTGCCTTCCGGGGGTGTCATGGCGAACTTGTTCAACAAATTGCCGGGTTTTGCCAAGACACCGGCCGGCATGGAGCGCAAGATCCTGCGCTTGCTTCCCAAGGTATTCTTGTTCGGCAGCCTCCTGGTAGCTATTCCATCGCTCTCGGTGCGCTTGGCGCCAGTGCTGGGGTTCGATCCAGTCTCATTCAAGCTGGTGTCTACCATCGATATCCTCAGCATCGGTGCCATGATCGTATTCTGGATTTCTCTCGTCATCATCGGCAATGGTGCTTTCGTCGTCATGGTGATGAAAGGCCCGGCTTACGTTGCCGATGCGTATGCGCTGATTGATGCCGAGACGCCAAAGAACAACTGAGCCCTAGTTTGCCATACCAATAAATCCTCCGATCTGCTGCCGCCGTTACAAAGGCGGTATTCGTGAATTGGTACCTGTCTTCGCGTGCCGGGCGCAGAACGGCTTCATCTGGGTGCAGCCCAATCGGTGTTTTTCGAAACCATCGATGTTGAAGGGCGCAATGTACCGCGCTTCACGCCAATCCAAGCGTCAATCCCATTCTTTCTTTTGGGAAAGTTCATAGGTAGAACTAGTTAATTTAATGACATTTTCCTGTCATTCATTTATCATTCCTTCATGTTTTCAATTTGATAACATTGAATAACAGGACAAACGATGAATGGAGACATGCCTGGCGCCGCCGCGTTGCGTGCGCACTTGGCCAGCCATACGCAAGACACGCGCCTGTTGCGCCTGGTAACGTCGCTGGGCGAAAACGCGCTGCTGGTGGAAAGCATGCGTGGCCGCGAAGGCCTGAGCCAGGGATTCTTTTTCGAGATAACCGCGCTGTCTGCCGACGCTACCCTGAATGGCCGGCATCTGCTCGGCCAGCCGGCCCTGCTGCAAATCCTGACGCAGCACAGCCGTAGTGATTTGCGTCCAGTGCACGGACATATCACCGCGTTCGAGCTGCTGTCTTCCGAAGGAGGTTTCGCGCGCTACCGCTTGACGCTTGAACCCTGGATTGCCTTCTTGCGCCATCGCCGCGATGCTTATGTCTGGCAAGGCAAGAGCACGCTCGATATCGTCGCCGAAGTATTCGCTGATTACCAGGGACAGGGCAAACTTGTGCCGGACTGGCGGCTGGCGATTGCCGACTCATCCCGTTATGCTCCGCGCGAGGTCTGCACCCAGTTCGAGGAAAGCGATCTGGCTTTCGTCGATCGCTTGCTGGCCGAAGAAGGATTGTTCTACTGGTTCGAGCATAGCGCCGATGCATCGGGCGAATCGCTGGGCAGCCACACGCTGGTCATCGCCGACAACAATGCGGCATTTAAGCCGAATCAGCAGCAGATCCGTTTCCATCGCGCCGCCGCCGTCGAGCACACGGATACCATTACCGGCTGGCAGGCTTCCCGCCGCATCGTCACCAATGCCATTGCGGTAGCCAGCTGGAACGAGCGTCAGATCAGCACCATCGCCAGTCAGCAGTCCAGCGGCCATGCCAATGGCGATGTGCCTGAACTGCTGGCCAGCGATCATTCCGGACTGCGGCATTTCGACAGCGGCGAATCCGCGGACCGCATTGCGCAACTGCAGCTTGAAGCGCTGGAAGCGCGCAACAAGACTTACCACGGCGAAGGCACTGTCAGGACGCTGGCGCCGGCCACAACTTTTGTGCTGAACGGGCATGCGGTTCATGACCGCGACCGCCAGAATGACGGCGATGCTGCCGCCACCTTTGCCGTCATCGCGGTGCAGCACTTCGGCCGCAACAACCTGGGGTCGCAAGCGCAGGCCTTGATCGACAGCGTATTTGCCAACAACAGTCAATCGGCAGCGCAATCGCGGCAGGGCGCCGGAAAAAACAGTGGAAAGGGCAAGGAAGAAGAGCCGCTCTACCATAACCGTTTCACAGCCTTGCGCGCCGACATTCCATGGCGCCCGCTGGCCATCGATGCGCGCGGCGCCTTGCTGCACCCTAAACCCACCATCACCGGCATCCACACCGCGATCGTCGTCGGCACGTCTGGGCAGGACCTGACCACCGAGCGCGACCATCGCGTCAAGGTGCAGATGCACTGGCAGCGCGGCGCGCAATCGGCCAGCCGCCGCAGCCGTCCTGAGGGCGAGGATAACGCCCCGGGCAATGCGTCTGCGTATGTCTGGGTGCGCGTGGCCGAACCTGCCGCCGGCGCCAACTGGGGCAGCAGCTTCACGCCGCGCATCGGCCAGGAAGTGATCCTCGACTATGTCGAAGGCGATATCGACCGGCCGGTCGTGATCGGCTCGCTCTACAACGGCAGCGGCCTGGACAACGCCCAGGGCAACCAGAATGCGCAAGGCGCGGGCGCCGCCACCGGCAATGCGCCGGCCTGGTTTGCGGGAGAAAGCGGCGAGCATGCCCACAATGCCATTCTGGCCGGCTTCAAGACGCAGGAAATCGGCCATAGCCAGGATGGGCAGGGCGGCTACAACGCGCTGGTGTTCGACGATTCCACCGGCCAGGTCGGCGCCAGGCTGCAGACCACCAGGACCAAGGCCCAGCTGAATCTTGGCCATATCAAGCGGCAGACCGATAACGCCAGAAAACAAAGCCATGGGCATGGGGCGGAGTTGACCACGGAAGCCTTCGGCGCGTTGCGGGCAGGGCAGGGCTTGCTGCTCTCCACCGATGTGCGGCCCAATGCCGGTTCATCGCAGATGGATGCGAAAGAGGCGCATGCGCAACTGCAGCAGGCGCATGAGATGCAAAAGAAGCTTGCCGATACCGCGCAAAAACACAATGCCTATGTCGGCAAGGCATTCGACCAGGAACAGCACGGTTTGCCGGAAGAGGTGTTGCAGCGTCCGATCGAGTCGCTGGCACAGACGGATCAGGGTATCGGTGCGGCCGAAGGCGGCGGCGCCGGCACGGTGCCGGCATTCGGGCGGCCGGACCTGGTGATGAGCGCACCGGGCGGCGTGGCGCTGCTGACGCCTGCTGATCATCATGCGACGGCATCGTCCATGACCATTGCCGGCGGAGTGGATGTGAGCGTGACGGTGGGGCGCAACTATGCGGCGGCGGTAAGGTCGGGCATCAGTCTTTTTACCTATGGCGACGCCAGGGCGAAGCGCAAGGAGCAGGGAGATAAAGGCATCAAGCTGCATGCGGCGCACGGCAAAGTGGATGTACAGGCGCAGAGCGGGGAGTTGAAGGCGGCGGCGGACAAGGATTTGTCGATTTGCAGCACGCACGCCAAGGTGGAGGCGGCGGCGAAGGAGCATGTACTGCTGACGGCAGGCGGGGCGTATATTAAGATTGCGGGCGGGAGTATTCAGATTCATGCACCGGGAAGCGTGCTGTTCAAGGCGGGGATGAAGGAGTTGAGTGGGCCGACGAGCTTGAATGCGGCGTTGCCGGTGATGCCGAATGGGGATCTTCATCCCTGCCCGCAGAAACTTACGGCAGCAGCCGGTTCAGGCAGCCCGTTTGTCGGTCTATGAGTCTCAACATGCCCCAGTCGATAGCCACTGAAGACGACCTGTTCGAGTCCGCGCTAGCGAGCCTGCGCATCGCCCTGGAAAACATTCCGGACAGGAGCGTTCATGTTTTGATCGATCCGGCATTAGGAGATCCACTGGCCGGCATCTGGCAAGAGAGAATGCCGCACCTTGCTGTCAAGGTTGTCGACATCAACGGCATCGCCAGGGAGCGCAGCCCCTATCTCCTGACACTGTACGACAACCTCAGGTACGAAAGCGTGCTCAATACCTCGCTGCGTATTGCGGTTCAGGAATATCTCGGCATGCACGATCGGGAAGATGGACAGCCGCGCAGCGTTTGTGCATGGCTGGTCGAATCCGAAGCGACGCCGGCCAATCAACGAGATGCAAGTGGGCTCGCATACGTCCTCGGAAAACGCGCCTCGGCCAGCAACGGTAGTGTGCGCTTGCCCTTTCGTTTCTGGGATCCACGCGTCACCCCGCACCTTCCTGAACTGCTAGGGGAAGAATGCTGGCGAAACTTTCAGGCGGCAGCAAACTGCTTCCATTGGCACACGCTCGATCCGCATGGAAAATTCATCCGTATCGGCACCACCCCGGCAGCCAGCCCGCAGCATCCTGCACAGGCAGGCTGGGCATTCAATGCAGATCAATGGCAAGCGCTTGAACGACTGCATTGGCTTAACAAGCTTGCGCGATTGCTTCCCGAATGGGGTTATAACGAACCAGTGCAGCGGCAACACATGGACCAGATCCTGCGGCGAGCCATGGCGTATGGATTGCGCAAGGATGCCGACATACTGCGCTTTGCCCAATGCGCAGTTTCGATACATCCATATTTTGACTCTCATCCGGAAATCGCGCGCAGCCTGCATGCGATGCAAATGAACCGTGACGACCTGCCAGATTTCAGCATGCTCTCGCATCAATGGTCAGATGCATTGATCGATAATGTCCGTTCCGGACAATGGCAGCAGAAATTCACTGAGCAACCAGATACAACAATAAAATCATCATGAGCATTCCATGCAATCGCTGCAAGCGCACTGGCCTTCTCCTGTTGCCCGTACTTTACTCGGTCAATCCAAAGGATGTCGAAACCGGCATGAAGCCGCTGGCAAGTCCGTTTGGCGAAGGACTCATTGACAAGAAGCTGGACGAAAGTAGCTATGTTCTGCGCGCCATGGATCCTGGCTACATTTATCTGCTCTATCCCAATAATCACTGGCAAGGTTTTATGGTCGATGCAAAGGGCTATCTTGCCTGGTATCCCGACCTGGAAATTGAAGACATGCCCACCACCATACCGGAAAAATCCGATGTGGCCGCATGCGAAAGCCAGGGTAAAAGCCATACTGGTGTGGAATCTCTGTGCATCAACGCGCCGCACCTGATCAAGGGCACGGTTTATATTGCCTACAGTCGCCACAAATGGACCAAGGCAGTGCGCAATCAATACAGCAAGAACCCATCCAGCCGCATGCAGAAAATAGCCAAACTGGACGGCAGCCCCTTTCCGCATGCGCAGGTCATGGCGCCATCCCTCCTGCAAATGTCGGTTTTGGATTACAACGAAAATGCCGTCAAAGCTCTCAATAAGTCTCTGCCCCAGGATGCACAGGTTGAGGATCGCAGCGGTAGAGCCGAATCGCTGTTCAATGTCATGTTCAAATCAAGCGGCGACCTGAAGGTTCCTGGCCTGATCATGGCGTTGTGCGACCCTATCGGCATGACTGCAAAACTGAATCAGCGCCGCAATGATATTGTTGAACAAGTGCTTCTGCTTGACCAAAAAACCTCCGAAACAGAAAGAGCAGACATGCTGGTGGCAGGCGTAATTGAAGACCTGCGAGAAGGGATGCAAAAAAATGGGGGGGATTGGGAGCGTCATGCCAAACATATCGACATGACCAAGCTCGAAGCCGTGAAGAAGAAAATGGATCAACGCCGCAAGCTCGCAACCAGAGTCGACGCCATGTCGGCAGATTACGTTGCATGGATGACGGCCGCACCAACTCAAGAGATCTTTAGCAAGGATTTTGATAAAGCCAATAGCGCCAGTTCCCTGGCCCTGGAATCCTCGTTTGCCATCTGTACCATCGGTTCCGGCACCACCAAGGTGGAACGCGACCGGGTCTGGCAACCCTGGTTTGACAAACAACCGGAAGACGAAACCAACCTGTTGTGGAAGGCAGCCACGGCCAATGATCCAAGTTTGCTCACCTATGTTGCATGGAATAAGGTCGACAAGACATTCGATGCCATCAAGGGCGCCAAAGACGCGTTCAAGGAAGCGCCATGGTACGCGCATGCCCAAGAAGCGCTGTCGGCACGCGCACAACGGAAAGGCCAGCAGCGTGCCCATACGTTGGCCACCGAGAAGATTACCCAAACGCTTGCGGCGCAACTTCTCTGGCTGAGAGACCGCGATCAAAAGAAATTCTTGCGCACAGCAGCGCAAATGGCCACCGTTCTCATGGCGCGCGGTGATCTGGTCATGCTGCCCAAGACTATCACATCCCGCATGTCGCAATACATCCGTTGGCAACAAGAAGCCTGGCTGGGCAAGCCAACTGTCAAGGCTCCGCTGCGTATCAACCCAGCAGGCAGCCGTACCAGCCCGAAGCACATTGACCCAAGCAAGATATCCGATACGGAGTTGCGTCAGGAAGTACAAAGCCTACATGGCGCATTGATGATCGATTTATCTGGCAAGGACGGCGTGATGACTTTCACCGCGTGGGCCGCAGCGCGTTTGCAGCCCGGTCAGGCCCCTGGCGAGGCCATGCAAAAGCTGCTGAAGCAACTCAAGATGAACCCGGCGGATCTGACCATGAGCGCGGATTTCAAGATTAATCCATTGACCGAAGGGGCGCTTAATGTGCGCAGCGCGAAGCTTGATCGCGCGTTTTCCAGCGGTACGGCTTTTTTGCAGTTCATTTCATTCTTCAATACAGCCAACGATTTAAGCGATGAGCTGAAAAAGGGCAAGGATGCCGACAGTTTGAAAGTGACGTCCAGTGTGGCAGGCATGCTGGGAGCGTGTGCCACGGTGATTGCGGCAGGGATGGAAATCAAGGCGGCGGGCAATATTGTGGTTGCGGGAGGGGCGTCAAGCTTTGGGACTAAGGTGTTGTTGGGTGGCGCTGCCGGCATCGGTTTAGTTGTCGGGTTGGCCGATGCATACTTCTTGTGGAAATCGGCGGATAAGTTGGCTGCTGAGGGGGATAAGGATGCTGCGAATTTGACTCTTTGGAGTGCTCGTTTTACCGCCGGTTCAGCAGGGTTTGCTGCTTCTGCTGGAATCGCTAGCTTAATATTCGGATTCACGGGAATTGGTCTAGCCGTTTTGGTTGTGGGCGCTGTGGTTTTTGGCATTGCTGCAATGGTTTTCGGATTTCGGGGAAACAAGGCAACGGATACAGAGCTTGAAAAATGGCTTGATCGCTGCCGCTTCGGCAAGCGCGAGCGCCCCGACAGTAAGTCGCCATTTAAGGACTTGGAAGCAGAAATGCTCGGATTGCGATCTGCCATTTATATCATTGCCATATCACTGGAGCACTTGAAGAACTCAGGAACATTACAAGTTTTTTACAAGGCAACCGTGCCATACTACGCATCCTCAACCAAGCTACGCGTCGAAGTGTGGGGACAAGATACATGGGGCAAGGACCACCTACTGACCCATACCGTATTTACAGGCGAATCTTCGCTTCCAAAAGAAAATGTCGACCGCAAGGTGGCACCTGTCAGTGAGATCTCGATGAAGCTTCAAGAAGATAAAACTTTGCGCATTGATGGCGAAGTGCTCGTGCGTAGGCCGCCATCGGACTTGTCGCACGACCCCAGGAGTGGAAAACAGTTCATCCCCGTAGGCACTACCCTTAAAAACGTGAGCGATGTGATTTACATTAAAGAAATGCGCATCGTTGTACAGTACCAGCCGGATATCAAAACTTGGCCCGATTTCGCCGTAGAGGCCAGGGTATGAGCAAAGCACCACGCATGTTGTTGACCACCATGTGGCAGGAAGTTGGTCAGCCAGTCAAGGAAGAATCCAGTGCGCAGGTCGCATCCGTACTACGTATGGATTCAGAGGCTTTGATTTTGGAGACCAACGCACAGGGAACCATATTTATGGGACTTGGAATGTTCGTCATGTTTATAATTGTCCCAGCGATGTGCAGCATTTTTATTCCGGAAATATTAGATGAAATTGCGAAGCCCGCACCTTCTGGGATTTCGCAGACAGAAATGTACATTGTCAATGGCGTCAGCCTATTGATGTTTTCTGTACTGATCTATCTGAGTATTTGGATGAGTTGGTTAGGGCTAATCCGCCCAGCCCCCAGTCCCATCATTTTCAATCGCAAAACCGGCAAAGTCTACGGATCACACCGAGGCCGTGCTCTGGAAATGGATTGGAAACAGGTGCGGCCGGTATTAACGCAAGGCGTGCTCATTGCCGCAGGCGCGCAACGTTTCTACAACCTCGTATTATTCCAGCCAGAGAGTACGCACGNNCTGGATCAGCAAAGTGCTGGATCGAGGGCCATATTACGATGCCACGCCGGACGGCGACCGTATGCAACGCCTGCGCGAGCGAAACGGCAAACCGGAAATCAATGCGATCAATACGCTCTACGTAGCTTTCATGGGACCAGGTTCATTGTTCAGCCTGTTTCAAGCGTGGGGCCGGCGAACCGTAAAATTGCCTGATGCATGGTGGCCGCAGCCTGCGAAGGGCGATAACCCTTACCAAACCAAGCCAGCCACACCGGAAGACCTGCTCTTGCGCAAAAAAGCCGCCCGTATCGTGGCGCCATGGCTGCTTGTGACGGTTGGTGGCGGTTGTTTGTTTTGGTTTGGTTTTGCGTGGTGGGTGACGCATCTGGTTTAACCGATTGCGCTTTCGCCATGAGCTTCTTAACCACGTTTTCCGTCTGTGCCATCGGTTCTGGCACCACCAGGCTGGAGCGCGACCAGATCTGATACGAGCGTTGATGCCTCCTGTGAAAGCTGAAGATGAATCTATGCTCAGTCCGGAGGAAAAGGAAGAAAGAGCATATGTCCGGACGAAAAAAGGCAAGCCTTGGTGGACGGCGGAACGCAAAAATATGCTGCGACATTGGCAATGGGCTGCGACACTGGCGCTGATAGGCTCATTGATCGGCGGCGTCAAGCTTGCGCAGATGTGGATGCGTAGGTATTAAACCCGAAACTCTGCATCGATCTTACGTATTCTCGAAAGTGCAGGCACAAAGAAGCTGCTGGTCATGACCGGTTATCCGTCGGTGGCGCATTCGGCGTCATCCTGCCCGGATCCTTCAGATCGCGGTCAGGAATTTCCCTGCCGGGCGGATCAACTTGCTCGGCAAACTTCTCCAAGCGGCCTTTTTCCGGTTTTGTATGGGACTTAAGAGGTTTCTGCTTGGCCGGTGGAAGAGTCATCTTCGCCTCCAAAAAATAACTTAGAAGCCATCCGGATGGATCGGTTCTGATGCGCCTGCAGGTAGCCTAAGCCATCCTCTTTTTTGATGGGCGCCCCAAATTTTTGCCTGACCGAAAGCGCAAACTTCCCCATTGCTTTTGGGATATCGCCATCTCTTTGCGAGCAGCCATTGGACATCCCCGCCAAATCCCCCTAAAATGATCGCTTTGGTAAAAATACTTGGCAATTTCTGCCTGTTAATTTATCAACATCATTCTGTAAGAGCGAGAAAGGCACCTGGTTATGACACCGCGAACTAGCACCGAGGGTACACAGCGACGCTAGTCGGGTCTTTCATCGTCTGTATGAAGAACGCGGCTGGCCCGCGTTTTTTTTCGTCCGCATTTTTGCGCATATGCAGTTCCAAGCTAAGAAGTCCGCAGGCATTTAGCCACGGCATGGAGAAAACAAATGGTTGCAATCCGCCTCCCCGATGGTTCACAACGTCAATTCGATGCGCCGGTCACGGTTGCGCAAGTCGCCGCCAGCATCGGCGCAGGCCTTGCCAAGGCTGCGCTGGCCGGCAAGGTCAACGGCAAGGTAGTCGATACTTCCTATCTGATCGAGCAGGATGCCGATCTCGCCATCGTCACTGACAAGGATGCCGAGGGCCTGGACGTGATCCGCCATTCGACCGCGCACCTGCTGGCCTACGCCGTCAAGGAGTTGTTCCCGGACGCGCAGGTGACCATCGGGCCGGTGATCGAAAACGGCTTCTATTACGACTTTTCCTACAAGCGTCCCTTTACGCCGGAAGACCTGCAAGCCATCGAAAAGAAGATGGCCGAACTGGCAAAAAAGGATGAGCCGGTTACGCGCAAGGTGCTGCCGCGCGATGAAGCCGTGGCGTATTTCAAGTCGATCGGTGAAGCGTACAAAGCGGAAATTATCGAATCGATTCCTGCGGACCAGGATGTGTCACTGTACTCGGAGGGCAAGTTCACCGATCTGTGCCGCGGCCCGCACGTACCTTCCACCGGCAAGCTGAAGGTGTTCAAGCTGATGAAGCTGGCCGGCGCCTACTGGCGCGGCGACTCGAAGAACGAGATGCTGCAGCGCGTCTACGGCACTGCATGGGCGAAGAAGGAAGAGCAGGAGGCCTACCTGCACATGCTGGAAGAAGCCGAAAAGCGCGATCACCGCAAGCTGGGCAAGGCGCTCGACCTGTTCCATTTCCAGGATGAAGGTCCGGGCCTGGTGTTCTGGCATCCGAAGGGCTGGACCGTGTGGCAGCAGGTTGAGCAGTATATGCGCCAGGTTTATCAGCAGAATGGCTACCAGGAAGTCAAGGCGCCGCAAATTCTTGACCGCAGCCTGTGGGAAAAGACCGGTCACTGGGAGAATTACCGCGAGAACATGTTCCAGACCGAGTCGGAAAACCGCAGTTACGCTTTGAAGCCGATGAATTGCCCGGGGCATGTACAGATTTACAACTCCGACATGCGCAGTTACCGCGACCTGCCGTTGCGATATGGCGAATTCGGCCAATGCCACCGCAACGAGCCTTCCGGCGCGCTGCACGGCATCATGCGCGTGCGCGGCTTTACCCAGGATGACGGTCACATTTTCTGTACCGAAGAACAGATTCAGGGGGAAGTGACGGCTTTTCATGCCCAAGCTATGAAGGTCTATGCCGATTTCGGTTTTTCAGGGATTTCGGTGAAGTTGGCCCTGCGTCCGGAAAACCGTATCGGCAGCGATGAAGTGTGGGATCGGGCCGAGGAGACTCTGCGCAATGCGCTGCGCGCCAGTGGCGTGGAATGGGAAGAGCTGCCGGGTGAAGGTGCTTTCTATGGTCCGAAGATCGAGTACCACCTGAAGGATTCGCTGGGCCGCCCCTGGCAGGTGGGGACCATGCAGGTCGACTTTTCCATGCCGGGCCGGCTGGGCGCCGAGTATGTCGCGGATGACAATACTCGCAGGGTGCCGGTGATGCTGCATCGTGCAATTGTCGGCTCTTTGGAGCGTTTTATCGGCATCTTGATCGAAAATCACGCCGGCGCGCTGCCGCTGTGGCTGGCGCCGGTGCAAGTTGCCGTTCTGAATATTTCAGATGCCCAGTCTGATTATGCGCAAATGGTGGCACAAAACCTGAAAAAACAAGGGTTTAGGGTCCACCTCGATTTGCGTAACGAGAAAATAACCTATAAAATACGCGAGCATTCGGTTCAAAAGCTGCCTTACATCGTCGTTATCGGCGACAAGGAGCGGGATGCCAATACAGTGGCCGTGCGTGCGCGAGGAAATGTCGATCTGGGTGTGATGCCCGTCGATCAGCTGGTGGAGCGCCTGAAGAACGAGGTCGAAACCAAAGCCTGATTGCGACTCCTTGACGTGGAGCACGGCTTAATTATTTGATTTTTAAAGGAAACTGCAATAGCTACGGATAAATCGCATCGCATCAACGGCGAAATCACTGCGCCTGAGGTGCGCCTGACCGGGGCCAACAACGAAGCAATCGGCATCGTGAGTCTGGCTGAAGCCTTCCGCCTGGCGGAAGAGGCTAATGTCGATCTGGTGGAAATTGCGCCGACCGCGCAGCCGCCAGTGTGCCGCCTGATGGATTATGGCAAGTTCAAGTATCAGGAACAGAAAAAGGCGCACGAAGCCAAGTTGAAGCAGAAGGTGATTCTGGTTAAGGAAGTGAAATTCCGGCCGGGTACCGACGATGGCGACTACAATATCAAGTTGCGTAACCTAATCAGGTTCCTTGATGAAGATGGTGACAAGGCCAAGATCACGCTGCGTTATCGCGGTCGCGAAATGGCGCATCAAGATATTGGCATGCGTATGCTGGAGCGTTTGAAAGCTGACCTGGAACCGTATGCGCAGGTCGAGCAGTTTCCGAAGATGGAAGGCCGCCAGATGATTATGATTTTGGCGCCGAAGAAAAAGAAATAACAAATCGGTGGCGGAGGTGGTGAGCTGCCAAAGTGCAGCGGATTACGCTGTCCTCGATGTTATAGAATTGCGTGCCTTGCCCGGTAACGGACAGGGTGCACAAACTGCAGCGGCCTTGATGTCGCTGCAAAACAAGTGAAAGCAGGCATCCAAGCGCAACGAAGTGTTGCCACCTGCAATCATCTAAAAATGGAGCTGTCCGTCAAGGACAGACATTGTCATGGCAAAAATGAAGACCAAGAGCAGCGCGAAGAAGCGTTTTCGCGTGCGCCCGGGTGGAACTGTCAAGTGCGGTCACGCTTTCAAGCGTCACATCTTGACCAAGAAAACCACCAAAACCAAGCGTCAATTGCGTGGTATCACCAACGTTCATGCTGCTGACGTCGTATCCGTCATGCGCATGATGCCGTTCGCCTAACCTCACACATAAGGAGCTACTATGCCTAGAGTTAAACGTGGGGTTACCGCACGCGCCCGTCACAAGAAAGTCCTCAACGCAGCCAAGGGTTACCGCGGCCGCCGCAGCACGGTCTATCGCATCGCCAAGCAGGCGGTCATGCGCGCAGGTCAATATGCCTACCGCGATCGCCGCAACAAGAAGCGCGTGTTCCGCGCCCTGTGGATCACCCGTATCAACGCGGCTTCGCGTGAAAATGGCCTGACCTACAGCGTGTTCATGAACGGCCTGAAGAAAGCCGGCATCGAACTGGACCGCAAGGTTCTGGCTGACATGGCTGTGATGGACAAGCCGGCATTTGCCGCGATTGTCAATCAGGTGAAGGCCAACATCGCTGCGTAAGCAATGCTTGCGGCACCTCGGTGCCGCGCAATACAGGCGGGGCAAAGGTCGACACCTTGGCCCCGTTTTATTTTGAATCGGCAAAGCATGAATCCCCTAGAACAACTCGTCATCCAGGCGCAGGCTGATTTTGCCGCCGCGCCCGATGCCGCCGCGCTGGAAAACGCGAAGGCGAAATACCTCGGCAAGACCGGTCAGATCACCGAACAGATGAAGGGCCTGGGCAAGCTGGCGCCGGAAGAGCGCAAGGCGCAGGGCGCCGTGATCAACGCCGCCAAGGAGAGAATCGAGAGTGCGCTCTCCGCGCGCCGTGACGCGCTGGCGAATGCGCAGCTGGAAGCGCGCCTGAACGCCGAGGCCATCGACGTCACCATGCCTGGCCGCGGCCGCGGCGTGGGCGGCATCCATCCGGTGATGCGTAGCTGGCAGCGTGTCGAGGAAATTTTTGGTTCGATCGGCTTTGACGTCGCCGACGGCCCCGAGATTGAAACCGACTGGAACAATTTCACCGCCTTGAACAGCCCGGAAAACCATCCGGCGCGTTCGATGCAGGATACTTTCTACATCGAGGAAAAGGACAGCACCGGCAAGCCGTTGCTGCTGCGTACGCATACCAGTCCGATGCAGGTGCGCTATGCGCGGCAGAGCAAGCCGCCGATCAAGGTGATCGCGCCGGGCCGCACCTACCGCGTTGACAGCGATGCCACCCATTCGCCGATGTTCCACCAGGTCGAAGGCCTGTGGATCGCCGAGGACATCAGCTTCGCCGACCTGAAGGGCGTGTACCTGAACTTCGTCAAGGCTTTCTTCGAAACGGATGACTTGCAGGTGCGTTTCCGTCCCTCGTACTTTCCGTTTACCGAACCCTCCGCCGAAATCGATATCGCCTTCGGCAGCGGCCCGCTGAAAGGCCGCTGGCTGGAAGTGTCCGGCGCCGGCCAGGTGCATCCGACGGTGGTGCGCAACTACGGGCTGGATCCGGAAAAATACATCGGTTTCGCGTTTGGCTCCGGTCTCGAGCGCCTGACCATGCTGCGATACGGCATCAACGACCTGCGCCTGTTTTACGAGGGCGACTTGCGTTTCCTGAAGCAGTTCAACTGAGCGAGGCGGCGCGTTCGAGCGTTCGAGCGTTTGAGTATCCGCCCGGCTCGGACGGTGGCGTGAAGTTTTATTCCTTCCTTTGAGCAGGAAGGAAACCTGAATATCTGAAGGCTGAATTATGCAATTTTCCGAAAAATGGCTGCGCACCATGGTCAATCCGAAGCTGACTTCGGACGAGCTGGCGCATTTGCTGACGATGGCAGGCCTGGAAGTCGAAGAAGTCGAGCCGGTCGCCAAGCCTTTCTCCAACGTGGTGGTGGCCAAGGTGCTGGAAGTGGCGAAGCACCCGAACGCCGACCGCCTGAACGTATGTCAGGTCGATGCTGGCACCGGCACGATGCTGAACATCGTCTGCGGCGCGCCGAACGTGCGCGCCGGCATGAAAGTGGCCTGCGCCATGGTCGGCGCGGTGCTGCCGCCGGGCGAGGATGGCAAGACTTTCGAGATCAAGGTCGGGAAATTGCGCGGCGTGGAGTCGCAGGGCATGTTGTGCTCGGCGCGCGAGTTGGGCCTGTCGGAGGAACATGCCGGCTTGCTCGATCTGCCCGAAGATGCTCTGGTGGGCCAGAATTTCCGCGACTATTACCTGCTGAACGACCTGAAGTTCACCATCAAGCTGACGCCCAACAAGGCTGACTGCCTGTCGGTGCTGGGCGTGGCGCGGGAAGTGGCGGCGCTGACCGGCGAGCCGCTGAAGGCGCCGGCGATTGTGCCGGTAGCGGCGAATACGGATGAGAAGCTGGCGGTGAAAGTGTCGGCGCCCGACCTGTGCGGGCGCTTTTCCGGGCGCGTGATCCGCGGCGTCAATGCCAAGGCCGCGACGCCCGACTGGATGAAGCGCCGCCTCGAGCGCAGCGGTCAGCGCTCCGTTTCCGCGCTGGTGGATATTTCCAATTATGTGATGCTGGAACTGGGCCGGCCTTCGCACGTGTTCGATCTCGACAAGATCAAGGGTGGCCTGGATGTGCGCTGGGGTAAGAAGGGCGAATCGCTCAAGCTCCTGAACGGCAATACTGTCGAGGTGGATGAGTGGGTCGGGGTGATCGCCGCCGATCAGGGCCTCGAATCGCTGGCCGGCATCATGGGCGGCGACGACACCGCCGTCACGCTGGAAACGCAAAACATTTACCTGGAGGCGGCGTTCTGGTGGCCGCAGGCGATCCAGGGACGTTCGCGCCACTTCAACTTCTCCACCGATGCCGGCCACCGCTTCGAGCGCGGCGTCGATTTCGCCACCACGGTCGAACACATCGAGCGCATCACCGCGCTGATCGTGGAAATCTGCGGCCAGAAGGGCCAGACCCTGGTCGGTCCAGTGGATGATCATATCGTCAACTTGCCGTCGCGTGACCCGGTGCACGTGCGCACCGCGCGCGCCGCCAGGGTGATCGGCGTGCCGCTGGAGGCATCGCAGATTGCCGATATCTTCACGCGCCTGGGCTTGCAATTCGTCGCCACGGAGGATGGCTTCAATGTAACGCCGCCTTCCTATCGCTTCGATATCGAGATCGAGGAAGATCTGATCGAGGAAATCGCGCGCGTCTACGGTTTTGAAAATATTCCGACGCTGCCGCCAGTGGCGGCCAATGAAATGCGCATTGCGCCGGAAAACCGCCGTTCGCTATTCACTGTGCGGCGCCAGCTGGCCGATCTGGATTATCAGGAAGTGGTCAATTACAGCTTTG
This sequence comes from Oxalobacteraceae bacterium, assembly GCA_003537575.1. Classification (GTDB taxonomy): domain Bacteria; phylum Pseudomonadota; class Gammaproteobacteria; order Burkholderiales; family Burkholderiaceae_D; genus Paucimonas. The sequence goes on along the minus strand of DPRS01000014.1, from coordinate 40,493 downwards.
TCGAGGAAGCCTGGGAAGCGGATTTCTGCGGCAATACGAATCCGATCCGCCTGCTGAACCCGATCGCCAGCCAGATGAGCGTGATGCGCTCTTCGCTGGTGGCGAGCCTGGTGGCGAATGTGCGTTACAACCTGAACCGCAAGGTCAACCGCGTGCGCGTGTTCGAGACCGGCGCGGTATTCCTGCGCAATCCGGCGGCCCAGGATGGCCCGCTCAGCGTGGCTGGCTTCGATCAGCCCAAGCGCGTGGCGGCGCTGGCTTACGGCCCGGTGGCCGAAGAGCAGTGGGGGCAGGCTACCCGCAATGTCGATTTTTTCGATGTGAAAGCCGATCTGGAAGCACTGTTCGCGCCGCGGCAGCTGCGATTCGTCAAGGCAGAGCATCCGGCGCTGCACCCGGGACGTTCGGCGCAGGTCTGGCTTGACGACAAGGCTGTCGGCTTTATTGGCGAATTGCATCCGCGCTGGCAACAGAAATACGGCTTGCCGCTGGCTCCCGTGGTGTTTGAGGTGGATGCGGATGCATTGCAATCACGGCAAGTACCTGCTTACCAGGAAATTTCCAAATTTCCAGCAGTGACACGCGACTTGGCTGTGGTGGTGCCGCAGTCCTCGCCCGCGCAAGACTTGCTTGATACATTTATTGCTGAGAAGTCAACAAATTCCCAATGCGGTATTTTGCAAGCCATTGTTTTATTTGATGAATATCGCGGCAAAGGATTGGAAAACAACGAAAAAAGCCTTGCTTTCCGGTTCACCTTGCAAGATACTCAAACAACCCTGCAAGACGACAAGGTAGAAGCGGCAATCGCTGCTTTACTGGCTGCCGTCTCCAAAAAACACGGCGCGAAATTGCGTACATGAAGCAGGAGGGGAGTTTTAGCATGAATGACGTGACTTCAGCCGAATTTCAATCGATCCTGACCGCCGACCTGAACCGCGCCATGCTGGAAGCGCGCGCGCGTTCTCAGGCGGAAAAGGAATTGCCGACCTTGACCAAGGCGGAGCTGGCCGAGTTGCTGTTCGAGCAAGTGGGCTTGAACAAGCGAGAAGCCAAGGATATGGTCGAGACTTTTTTCGACGAGATCCGTAATGCGCTGGAGCGCGGCGAATCGGTCAAGCTGTCGGGCTTCGGCAACTTTCAGTTGCGCGATAAGCCGCAGCGGCCGGGCCGCAATCCCAAGACCGGCGAAGAAATCCCCATCACCGCGCGCCGCGTGGTGACTTTCCACGCCAGCCAGAAGCTCAAAGGCATGGTGGAAGACGCCAGCCGCAAGCCGCTTTCCAGTCCCAGTATTTCCTGAGCTAGTGCATGAACGATCGCGCCATCCTTAAGCCTGAGGCGACGGTATTGCCGCCGATTCCCGCCAAGCGTTATTTCACGATCGGCGAGGTGAGCGAGTTATGCGGCGTCAAGCCGCATGTGTTGCGTTACTGGGAACAGGAATTCACTCAGCTGAAACCGGTCAAGCGGCGCGGTAACAGACGCTATTACCAGCACCATGAAGTGCTGTTGATTCGCCGTATTCGTGAATTGCTTTACGAACAGGGATTTACCATCAGCGGCGCCCGCAACAAGCTGGACAATGGCGTCTCGGACAAAGTTCGGGGCGCCAACGGCAGCGCGCCGGTGGTGACGCCAGCACTTTCCAATGGGCTGGCATTGCGTGCCGAGTTAGCAGCAATCCTTAAACTGCTGAAACCCGCCTCCTGAAAAACTTCTTGCAATAAAACTTTGTTGCAGCAAGCTTGTGTTAAACATACCGCGCATATGAGCATCGACAACTAATCTCGCGGGAACAATTGGTATTGTTAAAACTCTATCGGCAGCTTGAGCCATTTCGCTGGATTGGAGTTGAACAATGACCTCAGACGAAATCGTTAGCGAAATTAGCCGGAAAAATCGCGATGCCTTTCCTGTCCATGAAGAATCTTCATTTCTGACACGTGAACAAGTGCTTGACTTGATGGATGCCGCCGCCATGCGTGGATTTCAGTTCGGCAGCAATGTCGCCATGTCAATGGTGCAGGGTGCCTTGCTGGTGCAACTGGCGCGTGTGGCGGATAGTGATGACAAGCCGCCACACTAGTCGATGCAAGGCTATGATTTTTTCATGCCACGGGCCAGCAGTTTGAAGGCTTGCGTCTTGTCTTTGGCTGTTTCGCGTTCCATCACTTCCAGATTGACCAGCAGCGCAGTAACCCCCTCTACGCGTCCAATGGCGCGTTCCGTGTCGCGATGGTCGAGCGCTTTTGTCGTGCGATCCAGAAATTCTTCATAGGCCGCTTCGATTGCCGAAGCAGAATACAGCATGCCTTTCCCCTGGCCGCCATCAATGAGGTAATCCGGACTTTTCTGGTAATAGGCCAGGACATCCTGCAAACGCTTGATATAGTGGGTCGGCAATTCAAAATGCTGCGCCAGTGCTTGTGCCATCTCCTGTGCAGATTTTTCCGGTGGCGTGGTGCGGCCGGCGACATGAGTTAGGCAAAAGCCGTGGACGTGCAAGCTGGTAATCAGTTGTTCGATCGCTGAAAACACGCGCATGTGATCGATTTCTTCGGCCGAGACCGGGGTGGCGCCGATCAGGCGTTCTCCGGCCCAATGCTCAAACGGCGGAGGCGCGGAGGTGCGACCTTGCTGCACCCAGGTAAGCGACATTTTTTCATAGTCTTCCTGCAACTTCTTATGATCGGCTTCACTGATGACGACGTTGATTGCTGGCATGGTGTAAATGTTGATGTGACGCAATATTTTTCATTCTATCTGTATGGCCAGGTATCACCAAGTGTCTGGCGCCATGGCGGTTCCACATACGCCGGAAGTGTCGCAGGAACGCCATGACTTGCGTGATGTCACAGCATCATGTCGGTTGCATGCAGTGGCGGCCCTAAGCTGGTGCACAATCAATAATCCGAGCGGCAGCTTTGTGCCGGCGGACAGAAAGTCTGTCAGCAGATTCCATTATCTAAAATCATCTTTTTTCGGGAAATGCGCCATGGCTGAATTAAACAGCGAGCAGATCGACGAACTGAAAAAAAACCTGCAGGAGCGCGAACAGGTCTTGCGGGACGATATCCGGCGCGAGATGAACCTGCAGGACAGTTATGCGGATGTGGCGGCGGAAGTGCCCGATCCGGGTGATGCTTCCTTCGCCGATCTTTCGGTCGATCTGGGCAATGCTGCAGTAACGCGCGACTTGACCGAACTGCGCGCGGTGCAGAATGCCTATGCGCGTATGGATAACGGTACTTATGGGGAATGCGTCAATTGCGGCATCGAGATTCCCTACGAACGGCTGAAGGTGCAGCCGACGGCAGAGCGTTGCGCGCCGTGCCAGATGCAGCGGGAAAAAACCCATATCGATACGATGAAGGGCTCGACCATGTAGTGCAGGGCAGGGATTTGCTTCGCGCAGCAATCTCTTGGGCGTCGTACTGCCGCATGCTCGCTGGAACGGACTCCATTACAATGAGTAAATAACACCTGCTATCCCCTGTCGTTCGCGGCAGGCCGGACTGACACCGATTTTTCCTTAGGATCGATTCATGCTGCTGCAAGCTGTCCGCATGACGGCGCGCGATTGGCGCGCCGGCGAATTGCGTTTCCTGATGCTGGCCCTGATCGTGGCGGTGACCGCGCTATCCTCGGTCGGTTTTTTTGTCGACCGCATGCGCGCCGGCTTGCAGCGCGATGCGCATCAGTTGCTGGGCGGCGATCTGGTGGTGAATGCCGATCAGCCGGTGACAGCCGCCTGGCGCGCGGAGGCGCAGCGGCGCGGCCTGGCGGTGGCGGATACCGTGGCTTTTCCCAGCATGGCGCTGGCCGGCAAAGGCGTGCAGTCGGTATCGCAGCTGGTGTCGATCAAGGCGGTTTCATCCGGCTACCCCTTGCGCGGCCGCGTGACGGTGGCGCAGCGACCGGATGGACCTGCCAGCGCGGCGGCGGATATTCCCGCGCCGGGCACGGTTTGGGCCGACCCGGCCCTGCTGGGCGACTTGAACGTGGCGGTGGGCGACAGCCTGCAGCTGGGCGAGAAGCGTTTCACCATCTCCAGGGTGATCGCGGTCGAGCCGGATCGCGGCGCCGCCTTCATGAATTTCGCCCCGCGCGTGCTGTTGCGCTTGTCCGATCTGCAAGCCACCGGCCTGGTGCAGGATGGCTCGCGCATGACTTACCGCTTGCTGGTGGCGGGACAGCCGGAGCAGGCCAGGGCCTACCAGAAGTGGCTGCAGGAGGCGATGGCGCGCAATACGGTCAAGGGGGTGCGGCTCGAGTCGCTGGAATCGGGCCGGCCGGAAATGCAAGCTACGCTGGAGCGCGCCGAGCAATTTCTTTCCCTGGTCGGCCTGCTGACCGCGATGCTGGCGGCGGTGGCGGTGGCGATGGCGGCGCGCCGTTTCATGCTTCGTCATGTGGATGCCTGCGCCATGCTGCGCTGCCTCGGCATGCCGCAGGGTCAGGTGACGGCCTTGTTCCTGGCCGAATTTATCATTGTCGGCCTGGCGGGCAGCGCGCTCGGTGTGCTGCTTGGTTTCGGTGCGCATTTCATCCTGCTGGAATGGCTGGGCAAGCTGGTGGCCGCGGATTTGCCGGCGGCGGGCTGGCTGCCGGCCCTGCAGGGTATGGCGACCGGCCTGCTGCTGCTGACCGGTTTTGCCATGCCGCCGATCCTGCAGTTGCGGGAAGTGCCGCATAACCGCGTGATCCGGCGCGAACAGGAAGCGCCGAAGCCGCTGACCCTGATTACCTATCTTTTTGGCCTGGGCGCGTTTACCGCCTTGCTGTTGTGGCAATCGGGTAACCTGAAACTGGGCTTGCTGACCGCCGGCGGATTTTTGGGTGGCATGATCTTGTTCGCGGCGGTCGGCTGGGCCGGATTGCAGGCGCTGCGGCCCTTGCGCACCGCCTTGCCGCATGCGGCCTGGCGCTTCGCCGTGACGGGCTTGCAGCGGCGCGCCGGCGCCACCGTGATCCAGGTGGTGGCATTGGCCCTGGGCCTGATGGCGCTGCTGCTGCTGACGGTGATCCGCGGCGATCTGGTCGATGCCTGGCATCAGGCCACGCCGGCCGATGCGCCGAACCGTTTCATCATCAATATCCAGCCCGACCAGAAAGACGAGATCGCCGCGCGCCTGCGGGCAATCGGCGCGGGCGATGCCGAACTGTACCCGATGATTCGCGGCCGCCTGGTGGAGGTCAACGGCGCCGCCATCAACGGCAGCACGTACGTCGACGACCGCGCGCAACGCCTGGTCAATCGCGAATTCAATCTCTCCACCATGGCCGCGATGCCGCCGCAGAACCGCATCTCGGCCGGTCGCTGGTACGATGGCAGCAAGCCGGAAGCTTCGGTCGAGGAAGGACTGGCCAAGACCCTGAACCTGAAACTGGGCGACAGGCTGAGCTTCGACATCGGCGGGCAGATCGTGTCGGCGCCCATCACCAGCCTGCGCAAGCTGGAGTGGGGCTCGATGCGGGTGAATTTCTTCGTGATCCTGAACCCGTCGCTGATGCAGGAGATGCCGCAGACCTGGATCACCGCCTTTCACTTGCCGGCAGAGCATGGCGGTTTCGTCAATGAATTGACGCGCAATTTTCCCAACCTGACGATCGTCGATGTGGGCAGCATCATCCGCCAGATCCAAGGCGTGGTCGACCAGGTGGTGACGGCGGTGGAGTTCCTGTTCCTGTTCACCCTGGCGGCTGGTGTGCTGGTGCTGTACGCGGCGCTGATGGGCTCGCAAGATGAGCGCACGCGCGAGGCCGGCCTGTTGCGCGCGCTGGGGGCGACGCGCAGCCAGCTGTCGCAGGCGCAGCGCATCGAATTCACGCTGGTGGGCGGGCTGTCCGGCGTGCTGGCGGCCAGCGGCGCGGCGGCGGTGGGCTGGGCGCTGGCGCGCTTCGTGTTCAAGTTCGAATGGGTATTCGACCCGGCGGTGTGGCTGGCGGGCTTGGCGGTGGGCATCGTCTGCGCCTTCGTCGGCGGCTGGATCGCCTTGCGCAATGTGCTGCGGCAGCCGCCGCTGCAGACTCTGCGCGAAGCCTGATCACGTGAGGCTAGAGCCAGCCACGCCCGCCAATCCAGGCGACGGCGGCGGGCCGATGCGCTATCATTGGCGGCATGAGCACCGAAGACCAATCCGAGTCGCAGCAGCCGACTCTTTATGAAGTAATCGGCGGGGCGGAAAGACTGCGAGAGCTGGTTGACCGCTTCTACGATCTGATGGACCTCGAGCCGGAATTCGCCGGCATCCGCGTCATGCATCCGACGCCGATGGACAGCTCGCGCGACAAGCTGTACTGGTTTTTGTCCGGCTGGATGGGCGGGCCGGAACTGTTCGTCGAACGTTTCGGTCATCCGCGCCTGCGCGCGCGCCATCTGCCGTTTGCTATCGCCACCGCCGAGCGTGACCAGTGGCTGCGCTGCATGGCCTGGGCGATGCAGGATGTCGGCATCAAGGAAGGAATGCAGCAACGCCTGATGGAGGCGTTTTACCAGACCGCCGACTGGATGCGTAATACACCTGGTTGATGCGACGACAACGTTGTTAAGCCTGACCTTAAGCCTGACTTCTAGCCGAGCGGTGCCACCGGGCGCCGGAACATATCTATGAGCCTTACCGAAATCATCCTGCTGCTGTTGGCGGCTTTTATCCTTGTGTTGCAGGTCGTGCTGTTGCTGCGGGCGAAAGGCGGCGACCTCGCACCGCGCCTGGCGCAACTGCAGGAGGAATTGCGCGCGCACCAGCAGCAGACCAGCGAGCGCATCGAGCGCGAGTTGCGCGCCCAGGTGCAGACCTCGGGCCAGGGCACTCGACTCGAATTGAACGGCAGCCTGGCGCAGTTCCAGCAGACACTGGCGGCGCAGATGACCAGCGTGGCGACCATCCAGAACAGCCAGATCGATGGCTTCGCCCAGCAACTGGCCAAGCTCAATGAAGCCAATGCCCAGCAGCTCGATGGCATGCGCCAGATGATGGTGCAGCAGGCCCAGGCCGGGCGCGAGGAACAGGCGGCGTCCCTGAAACGCTTCGGCGACACCCTGCATCAGAGCCTGGCGGCGCTGTCCGAATCGAATGCGCAGCGCCTACTGGAAGTGCGCGCTACCCTCGAGACCAAGATCCGCGAGCTGCAGAACGACAATGGCTTGCGCCTGGAAGAAATGCGCAAGACGGTCGATGAAAAACTGCATGCCACGCTGGAGCAGCGCCTGGGCGAATCCTTCAAGCTGGTGTCGGATCGCCTGGAAAAGGTGCATCAGGGCTTGGGCGAGATGCAGCAGCTGGCGGTCGGCGTGGGCGACCTGAAACGCGTGCTGACCAATGTGAAGACGCGCGGCACCTGGGGCGAGGTGCAGCTGGAAATGCTGCTGCAGCAAATGCTGACCGCCGATCAGTATGGCAAGAACGTCGAAACCATTCCGGGCAGCGGCGCCCGGGTCGAATTCGCGATCCGCCTGCCGGGCCAGGAAGAAGGGCAGACGCCGGTATGGATGCCGATCGATGCCAAATTCCCCAAGGAGCAGTACGAGCGCCTGGCGGAGGCAGCCGAGCATGCCGATGCCGAAGGCGTGGCGGTCGCCGGTCGCGAGCTGGAGAAGGCGATGCGCATCGAGGCCAAAACCATCGCCGAAAAATATCTGTCACCGCCGCTGACCACCGATTTTGCCATTCTGTTTTTGCCGACCGAAGGCTTGTATGCCGAAGTAATGCGCCGCCCCGGTCTGGCCGATGAACTGCAGCGCAGCTGCCGGGTCTGCATTGCCGGCCCTTCGACTCTGTCGGCGCTGCTCAACAGCCTGCAGATGGGTTTTCGTACCCTGGCGCTGGAAAAGCGCTCTTCCGAAGTGTGGCAGGTGCTGGGCGCGGTCAAGACGGAGTTCGGCAAGTTCGGCGAAGTGCTGGCCGCCACCAAGAGCACGCTGGAGCGCGCCGCCCGCAATATCGAGCAGGCCGAGGTGCGCACCCGGCAGATGTCGCGCAAGCTGAAATCGGTCGAAGCCTTGCCGACTGAAGCCGCGCTTCGCCTGCTGGGCGGCGAATTATCCGAAGTCGGCGATGAAGGCGGCAGCGGGATTGCCTGAGCCGGCCTTGCCAGAATCCGTCCTGCTTCTCGCCGCAAATCTCATTCTTCAAAGCCTGCTGCGTCATTAGCCGATGGCCATGGCAGGCGCCAGGCCAGTTGGCCCTCCGCTTTCAGAGACCGCTAGTTTTTCTAAAAGCGGTTCCCTGCGGCATCCTCTCTCGGTATCAATGTGCATTTTTTTTGCATGTCTCTTGGCCTTGCTTCCAGCGGCCTTATTGAACCTTAAAAAATTTTGGGAATCAATAAATTGCCTTGTTGCGATTCTTCTCATTGATGGGTTGCCAATCCGTGTCGCCTGAAGAGTCATATACATATCGTCACAAGTATATCGCCACAAGTTTTGCAAATTTGCATGTGCGATGAATTATGGAATGAATTTATTTTAAAAAGACAAACTCATCCATGGCCGTAGCTGATGAAATAAAGATCTTGCTGGTTAACGACAATCCTGGAACGTTGTTTGCCTTGCACACGATCCTGACCGATCTGGGCGTTCCGATAGAGACTGCCGCATCCGGCGATGAAGCGCTGATGCACCTGTTGAAACAGGATTTTGCGGTGATAGTTCTGGACGTCAAGATGGATGGCCTCGATGGTTTCGAGACCGCCCGTTTGATCCGGAATCGGCCGCGCTCAAGATCCACGCCGATCATCTTTCTGACATCCCATCGCGCTACCGATCTTGATCGCGCCAAAGGCTATGAGCTTGGCGCGGTCGATTATCTGTTCATGCCTGTGGCGCCTGAAATTCTCAAATCGAAAACCAGGGTTTTCATTGATCTTGCGCGAAACAATCGGCAGGAAAGTATCAAGGATGGAGTACTCGAAAATCAGAACCGCACATTAAGGCAGGAGCTTGAACAGGTAACTCGTCTGAATGAGGTGTTGTGCGCGGAAATCGCCGCCCGTTCGAGGCAGGAGAATGTCGCGCAGAGCGGCGAAGCCGAACGTCTGATCATTCAGCATGCCGGAGATTTCGTCGCTCTGCTGGATGCCGGCTTGGCTTGTATCTACGCCAGCCCGTCCTACCAGGACGAGTTCGGGGAAATGATCCAGCCCGGCGCAGAATATCTGGAAATCGTGCATGCGGACGATCGTGACGGCATCCGTGCCGCGCTTCTGCAATTGTTGGCGGGAGAGGCGCCGAATCGCCTGCAATACCGGGTGCTGATGGCCAAGCGCGGCGAACGCCATCTCGAGTCCGAAGCCAGCTTGATTCACGACGCCTCCGGCAAGGCGACGCAAATCGTGATGATTTCGCGCGACATCACCGAGCGCAAGGAAATGGAAGCTTATATCTTGCACCAGTCTTTCCATGATGCGCTGACCGGGCTGCCAAACCGCCAGTTGCTGGTGGATCGCATGAAACAGGCGACTGCCCATCTGGGGCGCAAGAATGCGCCGGTGGCGGTGCTGTTCATCGATCTTGACCGCTTCAAGGATATCAACGACACGCTTGGTCATGCCGCCGGCGACCGCTTGCTGCAGGAAGTCGCCGAACGTCTTGGCAGGTGTGTGCGCGAAGGCGATACCGTCGCCCGCCTGAGTGGGGATGAGTTCGTGGTGCTGTTGGCGGGATTGAGCGATGTGCAGGATGCCGCCGTGGTTGCCGACAAGATCGTCACGACTGTGGCGGCGCCATGCCGCATCAGCGGCACGGAGCTGCGCGTGTCGCCCAGCATCGGCATCGCAATATTTCCCGGCGACGGGCATGATATCGATGAACTGTTGCGCAACGCCGATACCGCCATGTATCACGCCAAGCAGGAAGGCCGTGGCCGTTTTTCGTTTTTTACTTCCAGCATGAACGAAGCGGCAAGCCGGCGCCTGGCGGTGGGGAGCGCCTTGCAGCAGGCGATACAGCGGGAGGAGTTCGTCCTGCATTACCAGCCCAAGGTGAGCGCAGCCAATGGTGAAATTAGCGGCTTTGAAGCCTTGATCCGCTGGCCGCAGGCGGACGGCATGTGGATTTCGCCGAGCCAGTTCATTCCGATCGCGGAAGAGACCGGCCGCATCGAGCAGATCGGCAATTGGGCGTTGCGGGAAGCGGCCAGGCAGATCCGGAGCTGGCGCGAAGAGGTGGACTTTTTCTGTCCGGTGGCGGTCAACGTATCCGCCTGGCAGTTTCGCAAGGATAGCGTGGCAAAAAATATCGAAGCTGCGCTGATGGAATCTGATATTCCGGCCAATATGCTGGAAGCCGAACTGACCGAATCGGCCGTGATGACCGACCCGGCAAAGGCAATCCAGGCGTTGCACCAGATCCGCGATCTCGGCGTGACCATTTCCATCGACGATTTCGGCACCGGCTATTCATCGCTCTCCTATCTCAAGCGCTTTCCGCTCGATAAACTCAAAATCGATGCGGCTTTCGTCCGCGATATCGCCAGTGATCCGGATGATGCGGCGATCGTGCTCGCCATCATTACGCTCGCGCATAGCCTGGGCTTGACCGTGATTGCCGAGGGTGTGGAAACGGCGGAGCAGGTGGCATTCCTGATCGAACATGGCTGCGATGAAATGCAGGGGCACTATTTCAGCAAGCCGTTGCCGACTGATGGCGCGCTGGACCTGCTCAAGCGCGGGCGCTTCAATCTCGCTCACTGACAATCATGCAAAGGAGCTCGTCGTGACGCAACTGACCACGGTGCTTGACAAGAATATGTTGCTCGATGCTCTCAGTGCAGTCCGCAGCGGCGACTTCAGCGTGCGCCTGCCGCAGGATTGGGATGGCCTGGATGGCAAGATCGCAGATGCCTTCAACGAGATTGTGACGATCAACCAGGGATTGGCCAGAGAGATCGAAGAGGTATCCGTGATTGTGGGCAGCGAAGGCAAGCTCGGTCAGCGAATGATATCTGGCAAGCTCGATGGCGCCTGGGGCAGGGAAGTCGTCGCCATCAATTCCCTGATCGATAATCTGGTGCAGCCGGTGCGCGATGCCGGCCGGGTGATCGGGGCGGTCGCGCGCGGTGTGCTCAATCAGAACATGGAACTCGAGATCGAAGGCCGCCAGCTGAAAGGCGAGTTCCTCAAGAATGCGCGCACCATCAACACCATGCTTGATCAGCTCAACAGTTTTTCCAGCGAGGTGACGCGGGTGGCGCGNNGGCAAGCTCGGCGGCCAGGCCGAGGTCGAAGGCGCCTCCGGCGTGTGGAAGGATTTGACCGACAGCGTGAATGTGATGGCGAACAACCTGACCGGTCAGGTGCGCAATATCGCCGAGGTGACCACGGCGGTGGCCAAGGGCGACCTGTCGCGCAAGATCACGGTCGACGTGAGGGGCGAAATCCTGCAGTTGAAGGACACGATCAACATCATGGTCGACCAGCTCAACAGTTTTGCCGGCGAGGTGACGCGGGTGGNNTCGGCGGCCAGGCGCAGGTGCCGGACGTCTCGGGCGTGTGGAAGGATTTGACCGAGAACGTTAATCTGATGGCGAACAATCTGACCGGGCAAGTACGCAATATCGCCGAGGTGACCACGGCGGTGGCCAAGGGCGACCTGTCGCGCAAGATCACGGTCGACGTGAAGGGNNGAAGTCGGCACCGAAGGCAAGCTGGGCGGCCAGGCGGTCGTTAAAGGCGTTTCGGGCGTCTGGAAGGATTTGACCGACAGCGTGAATGTGATGGCAGACAACCTGACCGACCAGGTGCGCGGCATCGCCAAAGTGGTGACGGGAGTGGCAGTCGGCAATCTCAAACAGAAAATGATGGTGCCGGCCAAGGGCGAGGTGGCGTCACTTGCCGAAACGATCAACAACATGGTCGATACGCTGGCGACTTTCAGCGATCAGGTCACGCGAGTGGCGCGCGAAGTGGGCGTGGAAGGCTTGCTGGGCGGCCAGGCGGTCGTGCCCGGCGCCTCCGGCAGCTGGAAAGACCTGGTTGATAACGTCAATGAACTGGCGGCCAACCTGACCACCCAGGTGCGCGCGATCGGGGAAGTGGCGACGGCAGTGGCCAAGGGCGATCTGACCCGCTCGATACAGGTCGTGGCGCGCGGCGAGGTGGCGCTTCTCAAGGATAACATCAACCAGATGATCGTTAACCTCAAGCAGACCACCGAGCGCAATACCGAGCAGGACTGGCTGAAGACCAACCTGGCGCGCCTGACCCGGATGCTGCAGGGGCAGCGCGATATCATCACGGTATCGCGCATGCTGTTGTCCGAGCTGGCCCCTCTGGTGGCTTCCCAGCATGCGGTACTGTACCTGATGCACAGCCAGGGACAGGGCATCAATGCACGGGCGCATCTCAAGCTGATGGCCAGCTACGGTTACAAGGCGCGCAAAAACCTGTCGACGGAATGGGAGATCGGCGAAGGCCTGGTCGGCCAGGCCGCTTTCGAGAAAGAGCGGATCATGATCACCGATGTGCCGGAAGACTACGTGCAGATCGTGTCCGGCTTGGGACAGGCGGCTCCGCGCAACATCGTCGTGCTGCCGATCCTGTTCGAGGATCAGGTCAAGGCCGTGATCGAACTGGCCGCTTTCGGCCATTTCCAGGGAATTCACCTGAATTTTCTCGATCAGCTGGCGGAAGGCCTGGGTATCGTGTTCAACTCGATCGAATCCGCATCGAGCACTGAAACGCTGCTGCAGCAATCGCAATCGCTGGCTAGCGAATTGAAAGCCAGGCAGGATGACCTGCAGAAAACCAATGTCGAACTGGAGCAGAAGGCGCTCCAGCTTTCCGAACAGAATGCCGAAGTCGGACGTAAGAATCGCGAAATCGAAATTGCTCGCAGCAACCTGCAGGAAAAGGCTGAACAGCTGGCGCTGACCTCGAAATACAAGTCGGAATTCCTCGCCAACATGTCGCATGAATTGCGCACGCCCCTGAACAGCTTGCTGCTGCTGGCGGAGCAGTTGCGCCAGAATCGCGAGAAAAACATGTCGGAAAAACAGCTGGAGATGATCAGGGTCATCCACGACTCGGGCAGCGACCTGCTTCATCTGATCAACGATATCCTTGATTTGTCGAAGATCGAATCCGGCAGCGTGACACTGGATATCGAGGACATCCCGCCCAGTGCCCTGATCGACCATGTGCAAAGGACTTTCGGCCACCTGGCGGAGGCCAAGGGCCTGGCGTTCAAGATCGATTTCGCCGAAGATTTGCCGCAGTACCTGCGCACCGATGTATTACGCCTCAAGCAGGTGCTCAAAAACCTGCTGTCGAATGCCATCAAATTCACGTCTCGCGGCAGCGTGACGCTTTCAGCCCGGGTTGTCCGCTCCGGCTGGAGTCCGGAGCGCCAGATTCTCGATCGCGCGCCGCTGGTGGTCGCCTTCACTGTTGCCGATACCGGCATCGGCATTCCCGCATCCAAGCAGAAACTGATTTTCGAGGCATTCCAGCAGGCTGACGCCGGCACCTCGCGCCGCTATGGCGGCACCGGCCTGGGGCTGGCCATCAGCCGTGAAATCGCCTACCTGCTGGGCGGCGAACTGCAGGTCGAAAGCGAGGAGGGGGGGGGCAGCCGCTTCACCTTCTACTTGCCGCAGCAGATGATTTCCGAGGGAGCGGCCGCGAAGCCGAAGTTGCGGGCCAATGCGCCAATCCGGGACGACCGTGCGACGATTTCACCGCAGGATACGCTGCTGCTGATCATCGAGGATGACCCGGTATTTGCCACTTCATTGCAGGCCATGGCGCAGGAACGCGGCTTCAAGACCCTGGTATCAGCCAGCGGCGAAGAAGGACTGGCGCTGGCCCGGAAATACCGGCCAGATGCGATCACGCTCGATTTGATCCTGCCGGACATGGATGGCTGGACCGTGGCCGACAGCCTGAAAGCGGAACCGCATACCCGCGACATCCCGGTTCACGTGATTTCGATCCGCGACCGGCCCGCGTCCAATAGCCAGCATGGCATCGCCAGTTATACGCCGAAGCCGTCCGATGCGGCTGCCCTGTCACAGGTGTTTGCGAAGATTACCCATAACGTGCCGCGGCCGATTCGTGCGCTGCTGGTGGTCGAACAGGATCCTGGCAAGCGCAAGGCCATTATGGACGCGCTGCAACAGGAAGATGTCGAGCTGGATGCAGTGACGAACGCTGTCGACGCCCTGGCTTCCTTGCGCAGCAGACCGTACCATGGCATCGTGATCGACTTCGACCTGACGGATAGGGATGGCATTGACTTGTTGCAGAAAATGCGCCGCAATCCCACGCTTTCCGATATTCCGGCGGTAATCTATACAACGCGCGAAATCGATGGCGATACGCAGGCGCAGCTCGGCAAACTGAACGCTACCGTGGTCGTGGAAGGCGAGCATGCGCTCGACAGCTTGAGGATGGAAGCTGCGCAGTTCCTGCTTCGAGTCAAAAACGATCTGCCGGAAGAGAAAAGAGGCATGGTGAAAAATGACGCGTCTGCCAACCAGTCGCTTGAGGGCAGAACGGTGTTGATCGTCGATGACGATGTGCGCAATCTGTTTGCCCTCACCGGATTGCTGGAAACGCATGGCATGACGGTCGTGACGGCAGAACGAGGGCAGGAAGCCATTGCGCGCCTGAACGACACGCCCGGCATCGGCATTGTTCTGATGGATATCATGATGCCGGAAAAGGATGGCTACGAAACCATACGCCAGATACGCAGCGATTCCCGCTTCAAGGAGTTGCCGATCATTGCGCTGACCGCCAAGGCCATGAAGGGCGACCGGGAGAAATGCCTGCAGGCNNGTCTGGGTGGTCAAATGAAGGCCAAAGCCTAAAGGTGCCTGAGCGTCGCTGATGTGGCGCGGCACGCTTGCTGCGTTCAGCCGCCGATATAAGACATTTCGATCTTGCGTCTTGCCTGCTGCTCGGCCTGGCTGGCGCGCAGTTCGGAGTAGCGATCGGCGCGCCCCTGCCAGAGATAGGCGATGGCGCCGGAAATATCGGCCTCGCTGTAGCCGCCGCGCAGCAAGGCGCGTAAGTCGTGGCCATCACTGGCGAACAGACAGGTGTAGAGCTTGCCTTCGGTTGACAGGCGCGCGCGCGTGCAGTCGCGGCAAAACGCTTGCGTCACGCTGGAAATCACGCCGATCTCACCGCCGCCGTCGACATAGCGCCAGCGTTCCGCCGTCTCTCCTGCATAATTCGGCGCAATCGCTTCCAGCGGCATTGCTTCACCGATGTGCCGCACTACTTCCGCCGAAGGCAGCACCTCTTCCATTTTCCAGCCGTTGCTGGTGCCGACATCCATGTATTCGATAAAGCGCAGGATGGCGCCGCTGCCGTGGAAGTGGCGCGCCATGGGCAGGATCTCGGCATCGTTCATGCCTTTCTTGACCACCATGTTGACCTTCACCGGCCCGAGTCCAACGCGGCTGGCGGCCTCGATGCCTGCCAGCACATCGCTCACGGGAAAATCGACATCGTTCATGCGCCGGAATGTGGCATCGTCCAGCGAGTCGAGTGACACGCTCACGCGCGTCAGGCCAGCATCCTTCAGCGCCTGGGCCTTTTTCGCCAGCAGCGAGCCGTTGGTGGTCAGGGTCAGGTCGAGCGGACGGCCATCCGGGGTTTTCAGCGCCGCCAGCATGGCCACGAGTTCTTCGATATTCTTGCGCAACAGCGGTTCGCCTCCGGTCAGGCGGATCTTGTCGACGCCATGCGCGACGAACAGACTGGCGATACGGGTGATTTCTTCGAAGGAAAGCAGATCCGCATGCGGTAGGTAGCGGTAGTCCTTGTCGAATACTTCTTTCGGCATGCAATACACGCAACGGAAATTGCAGCGGTCGGTCACGGAGATGCGCAAGTCGCGCAGCGGCCGGCCCAGGCTGTCGGCAAGCAAGCCGACGGGCGCCGTCGCACGAGCGGGAATGACCGGTATCGAAGGTCGCTTCCGCAGATCAGCCACAGGGATGAATTTCTCAGTCATGCCGGGATTGCGTTGGCAGCGTTCCATGGAAAAAGCCCGATGTGCAGTGCATGCCGCACGAGCAAATTTGCCAAGGGAAATCGATTTGCCTCGCTGGTGTCATTAACGGAAATAAGATACCACGAGCCCGGCAATCGCACATGCAGGAAGCGTCGTTCCGAAGTCGAGCTTGAGCCAGTAGCGAAAGGCTTCTGCAAGGGATAGTGCGGCTGGCTGGGCAGTTGCGATCATGCGTGGCAAGGGGCGGACGTGTCGGGCAAAGCATGATGTCAGGATAAAAAAAGAGGAGCCGCAGCTCCTCTTTTGTTCTTCACCGATAGCGATCAGCGGCGGGTTTCCACCTGGACCAGTGGCTCCGTCGATTGCGGCGGCAACGGCTTGCGCTCGCGCGGCACGCGTACCGGCGGCACGATCCTGGCGGCTGCTTCCTGGGCGGCACGCAGCTTGTCCGGATCGGTGCTGGCCAGAGTCAGGCCAGCTGCGCTCAGAATGTCGCGCAATGCGTCGAGCTGCATGGGCGCAGGGGCGATGTCCCGGCTCTGGCTGGCGACTGCCGGCGTGGCAGCTGGCGCAGTGGCTGGCTTAGCCGTCGGCTGCTCGGTGACCGCAGGCGCTACGGCCGGTGCTGCCTCTGCCACGGGCTCCGCTGCAGGTGTGGCGATCGGTGCAGACACGGGAGCTTCGGCGGGCGCAGTGGCAACCGGTTCCAGCGGCAGTACGGCTTGTTCCACCATGGCGCTTGCGGCGGCAGCAGGTACAACCGGGACAGCCTGCACTGCCTGTACCGCTGCGGTACTTGCCTGCGGCGCTGCCGGTTCGACCGCCGGTGCGATGGCCGGGGCTGCCGGAGCAGGCTGCTCGCCTGTTTCGGTTGCCGGCACGGCTTCAGCTGGTGTTGCTTCAGCAGATGGCGCGATTTCTTCAGCAGCTGAGGCGGTTTCTTCAGCAGCTGGTGCGGTTTCGGCAACGGCTGCCGTCGTCTCAAGCGATTCCGCAGATTCAGCCTCGCCGGCTTCAGCGGCATTTTCGCCTTCAGCGAGTGCCTCGCCACCTTCGCGTTCGCGGCGGTTGCGGTTACGGCCGCCACGGCGGCGGCGGCGGCGGCGCTGCTCTTCGCCTTGCTCACCTTGTTCGCCGGTTTCCGCTTCCAGCACGGCGCCTTCACCTTGCGCTTCGGCTTGTTCGGATACTATGGCTGCCACATTAAAGGACACGGCTTCCATGGCGACTGGAGCTGCGGCTGCCAATGGAAGAGTCGTGGCTTCGACCGCGGATTCCTCTGTTTTTGCCTCGATTTCCTTGCGCTCTTCACGGTTGCGCTGCGGGCGTTCGCCGCGTTCCGGGCGCTCACCGCGTTCCGGACGTTCGGCGCGCTCGCCACGCTCAGGGCGTTCGCGGCGGGGTTCCTGGCCTTCGCGCGGCTGCCGCGGCTGGCGTGCTGCCGGCGCAGCGGCTTCGTTCAGGGCCGGCTTGGCGGCGACTTCCTGGCGCTGCTCGCCGCGGGCGCCTTCGCGCTCCTCGCGCTGGCCGCGACCGCCGCGTCCACGGCCGCGCTGGCCGCCGCGACCATTGCGTTCGCCGCTGCGCTCGCGCGCCTGTTCAGGCTTGGCTGCGACCGGCGCAACGGGCGCCGGCGCCGGTTCCGGCTTCTTGAAGAAGAAACCGAACAGCTTGCCGAGGAAACCCGGCTCGCCCGACAGGATCGCGGGCGCAGCGGCAGGGATGGCTTCCTCGGCCGGCTTGCGTTCGACAATGGGAGCCGGCTGCGCCGGGGTGATGCCCTTGACCACGGCTTCCTGGCGCGGCTTGGCTTCTTCCTTCTGGCGCTTGCTGTAACCGATGTCGGTATCGGCTTCCTCTGCCATGGTATAGCTGGCCTGCATGTCTTCCAGGCGCGGATCGTCCTGCTTGATCCGTTCCATCTTGTAATGCGGTGTTTCCAGATGCTTGTTGGGGATCAGGATCACGGTCACGCGATGACGCGTTTCGATCTTCAGGATCTCTCCGCGCTTTTCATTCAGCAGGAAGGCGGCCACATCGACCGGCACCTGGACGTGGATCAGCGCGGAATTTTCCTTCATCGCTTCTTCCTGGATGATGCGCAGCACCTGCAGGGCGGAGGATTCGGTATCGCGGATATGGCCGGTGCCGTTGCAGCGCGGGCAGGTCACGTGGCTGCCTTCGGACAGCGACGGGCGCAGGCGCTGGCGCGACAATTCCATCAGGCCGAAACGGGAAATCTTGCCCATCTGGACGCGCGCACGGTCATAGTGCAACGCATCCTTCAGGCGGTTTTCGACTTCGCGCTGATTCTTGGAATTCTCCATGTCGATGAAGTCGATCACGATCAGGCCGCCCAGATCGCGCAGGCGCAGCTGGCGCGCCACTTCTTCGGCCGCTTCCAGGTTGGTATTGAACGCGGTGGTCTCGATGTCGGTGCCGCGGGTGGCGCGCGCCGAGTTGACGTCCACCGACACTAGCGCTTCGGTATGATCGATCACGATGGCGCCGCCGGAAGGCAGCGGCACAGTGCGCGAATAGGCGGTTTCGATCTGGTGCTCGATCTGGAAGCGCGAGAACAGCGGCACATCGTCGCGGTAGCGCTTGACGCGGTGGATCATGTCCGGCATCACGTGCGACATGAACTGGTGCGCCTGTTCATAGATATCGTCGGTATCGATCAGGATTTCGCCGATATCAGGCTGGAAATAGTCGCGGATTGCGCGGATCACCAGTGAGGATTCCTGGTAGATCAGGAAAGCGCCGGGAGCTGACTGGCCGGCGCCTTCGATAGCGCGCCACAGTTGCATCAAGTAATTCAAATCCCACTGCAGCTCTTCGACATTGCGGCCAATGCCGGCAGTGCGGGCAATCACCGACATGCCCGAAGGCAGGTCGAGCTTGTCCATGGTTTCACGCAATTCCTGGCGGTCTTCGCCTTCGACGCGGCGCGAGACGCCGCCGCCGCGCGGGTTGTTCGGCATCAGCACCAGGTAGCGGCCGGCCAGCGAAATGAAGGAGGTCAGCGCCGCGCCTTTGTTGCCGCGCTCTTCCTTTTCCACCTGGACCATGATTTCCTGGCCTTCGCGCAGAGCTTCCTTGATCGAGGCATTGCGCACGTCGACGCCTTCCTTGAAGTAGCTGCGCGCCACTTCCTTGAAAGGCAGAAAGCCGTGGCGGTCTTCGCCGTAGTTGACGAAGCAGGCTTCCAGCGAGGGTTCGATGCGGGTAATGACGCCTTTGTAAATGTTCGATTTGCGCTGTTCGCGGCCAGCGGTTTCGATGTCGATGTCGATCAGTTTTTGCCCATCGACGATCGCCACGCGCAATTCTTCCTGCTGCGTGGCATTGAATAACATCCGTTTCATGTTGGTATGCTCCGGACCCGAAGGTCATATCAGGGCTGCAGCCAGCGCACGTAGTCAGTTTTCAGAAACAGGGCAGGTCCGGATTCGTGTACTGCCGGCATGGCCAGCGCGGGGCGCTGATGCCAATGCCGGGAACAGCCGACGGTTTCATGACCTGTCTTTATATTTCTCTAATGACGACGCAAACCGCTCACATGCAACCACAAGTACAGGGATGTACGCATGGACGGAGCGCCCGGGGGAGAGAATTGCCTTGGCGTGCGGCCGCGCAGAATTCGAGCGCGTGCCGCAACAGGGCGCAGGGCGTTACACGCATTGCCGGACGTGGGCCGGGCCGGGTGTGGGCGTATCGAAATACAGGCGCCAGAGGGCCAGGCAAACGCACTATCAGCAACGCACCGGTTCGCAAACGGCCAACCGGCTGCAACACTACCAGCCAGCGAGCTCGCCCTTGTGAACGGGCTCGCCGGCATTATCTTATCTATCCGGGCATTCATATCCAGCATCGACGCGCGCCATCTGATTGCAACTGCGGTGCAACCCCGATACGCACAACGATGTGCATACACTGCTTTTCCATCGATTTTGCAATTCAGCGAGGCCGATGGACCCGCCTCTGTGTAGAATGCTCTTTTTATTCTTACACTTGCTCTGGGTTATGCCCATCGCGCAGCAATTATATATTCAAAATGAAGGACTTAGCGAGATATTCAAGGGAAGGCACGAAAAACGGTGCGCAATCCCAGCCGTCGCAAGTCTTGCCGCAAGTTCAACTTGTCACGATTTCGCCTGAAGAAGCCGGCCAGCGCATCGATAATTTCCTGATAAGAGTGTGCAAGGGCGTGCCGAAAAGCCATATTTACCGGGTTTTGCGCTCCGGCGAGGTACGTGTGAACAAGGGACGGATCGATCAGACCTATCGCCTGAAAGAGGGCGACGTGGTTCGTATCCCGCCGTTGCGTCTGGCCGACAAACCGGCGCAGACGGCGCCGGGGGCCGAGTTTGCCATCCTGCTCGAAGACGAGCACATGCTGGTGATCGACAAGCCGTCCGGGGTCGCCGTACATGGCGGCTCTGGCGTCAGCTACGGCGTGATCGAACAGCTGCGGGCATCGCGACCCCAGGCAAAGTTCCTGGAACTGGTGCACCGGCTCGACCGCGAAACTTCCGGTATCCTGCTTTTGGCAAAAAAACGCTCCGCCTTGACCAATCTGCATGAGCAGATGCGTGAAGGCGCCTTCGACAAGCGTTATCTGGCGCTGGTGCAGGGAGACTGGCAAAACCATCGCCAGCATGTCAAGTTGCCACTGTTTAAATACACCACGCCGGATGGCGAGCGCCGGGTGCGGGTACAGGCCGATGGCCAGCCTTCGCACACGGTGTTCCAGCTTTTGCGAAAATATGGCCCGTATACATTACTGGAAGCTGATCTGAAGACCGGCCGTACGCACCAGATCCGGGTGCACCTGTCTTCCAGCGGCTTCCCGATCCTGGGCGACGACAAGTATGGTGATTTCAGCCTCAATCGCGCTCTGCAAAAGGCCGATGGCGGGCGCCGGGCTCTGAAGCGCATGTTCCTGCATGCTCACCAGATCACGTTTACGCATCCGCATACTGGCAAGGAAGTCAGATTGAATGCTCCCTTGCCGGCGGAATGCGCGAATTTTTTGACCAGCCTTGAACAGCAGGCCGCGGCGGCGCGGGATGATGACATGGCGAAACTGAAAGGATAAGCGGCTACGCTACCGGACACCATGGCAAGAAAACAATATGATCTGATCGTGTTCGACTGGGACGGCACCCTGATGGATAGCACGGCGACCATCGTCAAGTGCATCCAGTCTGCTGCGCGCGACCTCGGCGTGCCGGTGCCGGAGCGCGAGATGGCGGCACACGTGATCGGCCTGGGCCTGCAGGAAGCCCTGGAAAAAGCCGTGCCGGGCCTGGAGCCGCAGCACTATCCTCGCATGGTGGAGCGCTACCGCTACCATTACCTGAGTCAGGATCACGAGCTGACGCTGTTCGAGGGTGTGCGCGAGATGCTGCAGGATCTGTCCCAGCAAGGCTATTTCCTTGCGGTGGCCACCGGCAAGAGCCGCGTCGGCCTGACGCGCGCGCTGCATGCCGCCGGACTGATTTCCTTCTTTGATGCGACGCGCTGCGCCGACGAAACCTTTTCCAAGCCGCACCCGGCCATGCTGAACGAACTGACGCGCGAACTCGGCCAGGACATGGCGCGCACGGTCATGATCGGCGATACCACGCACGACCTGCAGATGGCGGTCAATGCCGGCGCCGCCGGTATCGCTGTGCATTACGGCGCCCATCCGGCGCATCAGCTGCGCGAGCTGGCTCCCGTATATGCGGCCGATTCGGTGCCGTTGCTGCATGCCTGGCTTGCCGAACATGGCTAGATACTATGGCTGAATTGATCCCGATTTGCTCCGCCGACGCGCTGGCCGAGCGCGGCAAGGGGGTACGCTTTCCGCTCACCGCCGGCGGCGAGGATGCCAGCGGTTTTGCGGTGCGCTACGATGGCGTCGCGCACGCCTATCTGAACCGCTGCGCCCACGTGCCGATCGAGCTGGACTGGAACGAAGGGGATTTTTTTGATTCCAGCGGCCTGTACCTGATGTGCTCCACGCACGGGGCAATCTACATGCCGGAATCCGGGCGCTGTGCCGGCGGGCCCTGCCGCGGCGGCAGGCTGCGGCCGATCGCGGTGGTGGAGAAGGATGGCATGGTGTACTGGCAGCCGGATGATTACCTTACGCCTGCGATGGCGTGAATTCAATGACAGGGATGGATATGGACAATGATAGGGAAAACGCGACGCCGGTCGCCGCATCGGCGGGAGCAGGGCGCAAGGATGGTTGGGAGCGCGAAGTGCTGGAAAAGCTGGCTTATGCCGCCTTGCGCGAACAGCGCGCGCGCCGTCGCTGGAATATTTTTTTCAGGCTGGCTTTTCTTTTGCTCGCGGCCGTCGTTCTGTGGCGTGCGCTTGACCTCGGCGAATCTGCCGCCGAAGTATCCGGCCCCCACACCGCCCTGATCGAGATCGATGGCGCAATTGCCTCGGGCGGCGGCAGCGGTGATGCCGATTCGGTCATCCCGGCGCTCAATCGCGCCTTTTCCGATGCTGGTTCGGTCGGCGTGATCCTGCGTATCAACAGCCCCGGCGGCAGCCCCGTGCAGGCCGGCATGATCAATGATGAAATGACCCGCCTGCGCGCCGAGTATCCGAAGAAGCCGCTGTATGTGGTGGTCGATGAGATGTGCGCTTCCGGCGGATATTACATTGCCGCTGGAGCGACCAAGATTTTCGTCAACAAGGCCAGCATCGTCGGCTCGATTGGCGTGCTGATGGATGGCTTCGGATTCACCGGCCTGATGGATAAAGTCGGGGTGGAGCGCCGCTTGCTGACCGCGGGAGAAAACAAGGGCTTCCTCGATCCCTTCAGTCCGCAAAGCGACGCGCAGAAAGCCTATGCCAAGGAAATGCTGGATGAAATCCATCAGCAATTCATCCAGGTGGTGCGCGAAGGGCGCGGCAATCGATTGAAGGAAACTCCGGAAACTTTCTCCGGCTTGTTCTGGAGCGGTAGCAAGGCGGTCGAGATGGGGTTGGCGGATGGCTTCGGCACCGTCGACAGCGTCGCCCGCGACGAGCTGAAAGTGGGTGAAATCGTCGACTATACCGAGCACGAAAATCTGTCCGAGCGCGTCCTGAAGAAATTCGGCGCCGCGGTGGGCGCCGGCGCATGGCAGTCCTTGTGGAGCGGAAGCCACGCCCGCCCCAGCCTGCGCTGACAAAAGCAAGTACAGGCTCCCTGACCACCGTTACAGGCTCTCTGATCGCCGTCCGGCTTGCTGGAGTCTGTGCATTGCTTCTCTGTTTATTGTCCCAATTATTGCCCCAATAATAGAAACACCGTTGGCCGCTTGTGCAGGTCCGGCGCCTTGCCGGCCGTCAGCTGTTTTTTCCAGGCGCCGGCGGTGCGGGTGGCAATCGATTCCGACGCCAGGCTCAAGTCGGTTGCTACGCACACCAGCGTGCCCGGCTGGCAAGTGCTTGCCAGGGTATCCAGCAAGGCGGCGTTGCGGTAGGGCGTTTCGATGAAAAGCTGGGTTTGCCTTTCCTTGCGCGAACGTTCTTCCAGCATGCGGATCTGTTTGGCGCGCTGGCTGGCATCGACTGGCAGATAGCCATTGAATGCAAAGCTCTGGCCGTTCAGGCCGCTGGACATCACCGCGAGGAGCAGTGAAGAGGGCCCCACCAAAGGCCGTACCCGTATCCCGTGCTCATGCGCCATCCTGACAAGGTTAGCGCCGGGATCGGCCACCGCCGGCACGCCGGCTTCCGAAATCAGTCCGGCGTCCTCACCTTGCAGCAGCGGCTGCAGCAATTGCGGCAGCGCCGCTTCCGCGGTATTGACGTTCAGTTCGGCAATGCGGATTTCCTGCAGCGGCCTGGCCAGCGGATGCCGGACGGCGACCAGTTTGAGGAAGGCGCGCGTAGTCTTGGCGTTTTCGGCAATGAAATACTCGAGCCCGGCGGTGCAGGCCTGCACCTGCTCCGGTATCAGGGATGTCAGCGGATCGCTGGCGCCGTCCTCGCAGGGACCCAGGGTATTGGGAATCAGGTAAAGGGTTCCGGTCATGATCATGTCCGGAAAAACGGTACGCCGGCGCGGCGCAGCATGGTCGTCAGGGCAATCAGCGGCAGTCCTGTCAGTGCCGTGGGGTCGGTGCTTTCGATCTTTTCCAGTAAGGCAATCCCCAGTCCTTCATTCTTGGCGCTGCCGGCGCAATCGTAAGGCTGCTCGATACGCAGGTAGGCATCCAGCTCCGCATCCGGCAAGTCCCGGAAAGTGACGAAAGTCGGCACGCATTCGGCCTGGGCGGCATTCTTTTCATCCGTTGCGCGACCGTCCCACAGGCACAGCGCAGAATGGAACACGACACGGCGCCCACGCATGACCTGCAACTGTTTCAAGGCATTCTCATGCGTGCCTGGCTTGCCGATCTGCGCGCCATCCAGCGTGGCGACCTGGTCCGAGCCGATCACCAGGCTGCCCGGGTTTTGTCGGGCTACAGCCTGTGCTTTTTCCCGGGACAGGCGCAGGGCGGTCGCTTCGGGCGTTTCGCCGGCGTGCGGCGTTTCATCGATATCGGGTTTGCAAACCTCGAAGGGCAGGCCGAGGCGCGCCAGCAATTCCTGGCGATAAGATGAGCTGGAGCCCAAAATCAGGCGGGGCAGGCTGGAGTTCTGTGATGAATTTGTCATATTGGCAGGGCATTCGGCCAGTAATGGTGTGCAATTAGGTCTTAAATACGCTAAGGCTTTGACGAATAAAGGAAAAGCCTGTTATTATCGCAGGTTTTCCGGACTCGTCAGACGCATGGAAGCCATTCTGATCGATGCATTTGAATTTTCCCGGCAGGGAGAGTCGCGCGAGGGTGAATTTGCCGTCGCCGATTTGTCCAGGCTGGCGGCGGAAGCAGTGGCTCCTACCGGAGCGATTCGCTGGTCGCTCGTTGGTGGCAGGCATGCCCAGGGATATCCGCAACTGACGCTGAAAGTGGCCGGTTCGGTGGCCTTGATGTGTCAGCGCTGCCTGACGCCGTTTGAATTCGGCTTCGATGTCGAAACAGTGCTGGTGCTGGCGCAGGACGAAGCTGGCGCCGATGAACTGGAAGCGGCGCTGGATGATGATGAACTCGAAGTCATCGCGGGTTCGCGGCAGTTCAATGTCGCCGATCTGGTCGAGGACGAGGCGTTGCTGGCGTTGCCGGTGTCGCCGCGGCACGATGTCTGCCCTGGGGCGTCACCGCAGCAAGCGGTGGAAGACAGTGGCAAGGCGCCGTCGCCTTTCGGTGTTTTGAAAGACTGGAAGCGTTAGACTGCAAGGCAAGAATATGCGGACTCTCCGCCGGCAAGGTGGGGTGAGTTTGCGTTTGGGTTGTGTTAAAATTTTGGAATCTTAGGTTTAGGAGTAATCATGGCTGTTCAGCAAAATAAAAAATCCCCGTCCAAGCGCGGCATGCACCGTTCGCACGACCATCTGACCGCGCCGCAACTGGCCGTCGAGCCGACCACCGGCGAAACCCATCTGCGTCACCACATCAGCCCGAACGGCTACTATCGTGGTCGCAAGGTCCTGAAGACCAAGAACGACGAATAATCCATTGTTGTTTCCGGATGAAGAAGCGGCGTGATGCGTAACAGAGCGGCGCCGCTTTTTGTGTTTCCGACTTCAAGTCGCGTCATTTTGCGCCGCGTACCATCTGGTCCAGCCGATACGTGGCGTCAGAATCAAAGCAATGACAATTAAAATATCCATCGACTGCATGGGCGGAGATCACGGCTGTGCGGTTACGGTTGCTGCGGCCGTTTCATTTGTCAATCGCGAGTCGGATGCCGAACTGATCCTGGTGGGTCGGGAAGAGGCAATTCGTGCTGAACTGAAAAAACTTCATGCGCTCGATCATTCGCGCCTCTCCATTCTCCATGCTGAGGAAGTGGTGGCCATGGATGATACGGTGGAAGTGGCTTTGCGTCGCAAGCGCGATTCGTCGATGCGCGTCGCGATTACCCTGGTCAAGGATGGTCGCGTGCAAGCCTGTGTTTCCGCCGGCAATACCGGTGCGCTGATGGCGATTTCCCGCTATGTGCTGAAAACCATCCCGGGCGTCGACCGTCCGGCGATTTGCACCCTGATTCCGAGCCAGAAAGACAAGCCCACCTACATGCTCGACCTCGGCGCCAATGTCGATTGCGAGCCGCACCATCTGCACCAGTTCGCACTGATGGGTTCAGCGCTGGTGGCGAGCATCGAAGGGCGCGCCAAGCCGACCGTCGGCCTGCTCAATATCGGCGAAGAAGACATCAAGGGTAATGAAGTGGTCAAGCTGACCGCCCGGCTGCTGCGCGCCGACCATGAAAAAGGCGTGCTGAACTTCTACGGCAACGTCGAAGGCGACGATATTTTCAAGGGCACCACCGATATCGTGGTGTGCGACGGCTTCGTCGGCAATGTCGTGCTGAAGGCATCCGAAGGCCTGGGCCGCTTCTTCAAGGCGGTCGTGACCGCGGAATTCAAGAGCAATCCGCTCAACATGCTTGGCGCGCTGATCGCGCGCGGCGCCCTGAAGGCGATTTCCAAACGCATGAATCCGTCGCGCTATAATGGCGCAAGCCTCCTGGGACTGCGCGGCCTGGTGTTCAAGAGCCATGGCGGCGCCGATGCCTACGCCTACGAGTGGGCGATCCGGCGCGCTTATGATGCGGCGAATAACGATCTGACCGCACGCATCTCCGCCAGTATCGCCGAATTGATGCCGCAAGCGGAGGCGCCGGCGGCAGTCGAATCCAGTGTCATTCCAGCACCCATCCAATAAAGCACACATGAGCCTGTACAGCAAAATCATCGGCACCGGCAGCTACCTGCCTCCGCGGCGCGTCACCAATCATGAACTCGCTGCGCAACTGGCGGAAAAAGGCATCGAGACTTCGGACGAATGGATCGTTTCACGCAGCGGCATCTCGGCGCGTCATTTCGCCGACACCGGCGTGCAGTCCAGCGACCTGGCGGTAGAGGCGGCGCGCCGCGCCCTGGATGCGGCCGGCCTGCAACCGGACGATATCGACCTGATCATCATGGCGACTTCGACGCCGGATTATTTCGGCGGTTTTCCCAGCACTGCCTGCGTGGTGCAGCGCAAGCTCGGCATCACCAACGGCTGCCCCGCTTTCGACGTGCAGGCGGTGTGCACCGGCTTCGCCTATGCGATGTCGATCGCCGACAATTTCATCAAGGCCGGCACCAACAAGAAGGTGCTGGTGATTGGCGCGGAAGTGTTTTCGCGCATCCTGAACTTTGATGACCGCGGCACCTGCGTGCTGTTCGGCGACGGCGCCGGCGCCGTGGTGCTGAGCGCATCGAAAGAGCCCGGCATCCTCGCCACCAGGCTGCATGCCGATGGTCGCCATGCGGAGATTCTTTGCGTGCCCGGCAAGCCCAGCGGCGGCGTGCTGGAAGGCAGCGCCTTCCTCGTCATGGATGGCCAGGCCGTCTTCAAGCTGGCAGTCTCGATGCTGGAAAAGGTGGCGTCGGAAGTGCTGGAAGTCGCTGCAATGGATGCTTCGGAAATCGACTGGCTGGTGCCGCACCAGGCCAACATCCGCATCATGCAGAGCACGGCCAAAAAGCTTCACTTGCCGATGGAAAAAATGGTGGTAACCGTAGATCAGCACGGCAATACCTCGGCGGCATCAATCCCGCTGGCGCTGGACCACGCCGTGCGCGACGGCCGCATCAAGCCCGGCCACAACGTCATGATGGAAGGCGTCGGCGGCGGCTTTACCTGGGGCGCGGTGCTGGCGAAGTTTTAAATTCTTGGGGACAGAGTTGAGCGTAGCGGTACTCTGTCCCCAACTGACTATAACTGGATGGATTTGTTGAGCGTAGCGGTACTCTGTCCCCAACTGACTATAACTGGATGGATTTGTTGAGCGCAGCGGTACTCTGTCCCCAACTGAAACTAACTGGACAGGTTTTTTGACTAGATTATGAGCAAATTCGCGTTTGTGTTTCCCGGCCAAGGCTCGCAAGCGGTCGGCATGCTGAATGGCTTTACCGGCAATGCGGCGGTAGAGCAAACCATTGCCGAGGCATCCGATGCCTTGCAGTTTGATCTCGGCAAGCTGATCGCCGAAGGTCCGAAGGAAGACCTGGACCTGACCACCAATACGCAACCGGTGATGCTGACGGCCGCCGTGGCAACTTATCGCGCCTGGCTGGCTGCAGGCGGTCCGGCCCCGGCCGTAGTGGCCGGTCATAGCCTGGGCGAGTATTCCGCCCTGGTCGCCGCCGGCGTGATCGCCTTCAAGGATGCGGTGCCGCTGGTGCGCTTCCGCGCCCAGGCCATGCAGGAAGCCGTGCCGGTCGGGCAGGGCGGCATGGCGGCGATTCTCGGCCTGTCGGACGAGGACGTGCGCTCAGCCTGCGCCGAGGCGGCGCAGGGGCAGGTAGTGGAGCCCGTTAATTTTAATGCGCCGGCGCAAGTGGTGATCGCCGGCCACAAGGAAGCTGTCGAGCGCGCCTGCCAGGCAGCCAAGGACAAGGGCGCCAAGCGCGCATTGCCGCTGCCGGTGTCGGCGCCGTTCCATTCCTCGCTCTTGAAGCCGGCATCGGACCGCTTGCGCGAATACATGGCGGACGTGAACTTTTCCGCACCGCAGATCCCGGTGATCAACAACGTCGACGTCGCCATCGTTACGGACCCGGTGATCATCAAGGAGGCGCTGGTACGGCAGGCAGCCAGCCCGGTGCGCTGGGTGGAGTCGGTGCAGAAAATGGCTGGCAGCGGCATCACCCACGTGGTTGAATGCGGCCCCGGCAAGGTGCTGGCCGGTTTGACCAAGCGTATCGATGGCAATCTGACTGGTGAAGCGGTGTTTGATCAGGCAAGCCTGGAAAAAGTATTGGAGCTCTTGAAGTGACTGCACAAAACCTGAATCTCAGCAATCAAGTCGCGCTGGTCACCGGCGCATCGCGCGGCATTGGCCAGGCTATCGCTCGCGAACTGGCGCGCCAGGGCGCAAAGGTGATCGGGACTGCCACTTCCGAAGCGGGCGCCGCGGCGATTTCCGCCTACCTGGCCGAAATCGGTGCGCAGGCCGGCAAAGGTGTTGTGTTGAACGTCAACGATGCCGCCGCCAGCGCCGCTCTCATCGACCAAATCCAGAAGGAATCCGGCGCCGTCACTATCCTCGTCAACAACGCCGGCATTACCCAGGACCAGTTGGCCATGCGCATGAAGGATGAAGAGTGGGATGCGGTCATCGCCACCAACCTGACTGCGGTCGGTCGGCTGTCGCGCGCCGTATTGCGCGGTATGATGAAGGCCAAGCAAGGCCGTATTATTAATATTACTTCGGTGGTCGGTTCGGCCGGCAACCCGGGGCAGATGAATTATGCCGCCGCCAAGGCTGGCGTCGCCGGCATGAGCCGGGCGCTGGCGCGCGAGATCGGCAGCCGCAATATCACCGTCAATTGCATTGCGCCGGGCTTCATCGATACCGATATGACCAAGGCCTTGAGCGGAGAGCAGATTGCCGCCTTGCAGCAGCAAATCCCCCTGGGGCGTTTCGGTACGCCGGAGGATATTGCAGCCGCAGTGAGTTTCCTGGCATCGCCACAAGCTGGCTATATCACGGGCGCGACGCTGCACGTGAATGGCGGCATGTACATGAGTTAATGAATTTTTGGTGCTTTTAGCAGATTTTCTTGAATGATCGAGAAAATAACTAAAAGTGATTTTTCAAAGCGCAAACCTGATAAAATGCGCGCACTTTCTGTAAACACTTGGAGCCATAACATGTCCGATATCGAACAACGCGTTAAGAAAATCGTCGCTGAACAACTGGGCGTCGCTGAAGCCGACATCAAAACCGAGTCCTCGTTCGTCGACGACCTCGGCGCTGATTCGCTCGACACCGTGGAACTGGTGATGGCGCTCGAAGACGAATTCGAAATGGAAATCCCGGACGAACAAGCCGAGAAGATCACTACCGTGCAACAAGCGATCGATTACGCCAAAGCCCACGTCAAGGCCTAAACCGTCATTCGTATCGCAAGGAGAAACGCTTGAGCAGCTCGCGTCAACGCCGTCGGGTCGTCGTCACCGGCTTGGGTTGCATTTCACCCGTTGGTAACACGGTTACCGACGCATGGAATGCATTGATTGAAGGTAAGTCTGGCATCGCTACCATCACCCGGTTTGACGCCACGCCTTATTCCACGCAATTCGCCGGTGAGGTGAAGGGCTTCAATGTCGGCGAATATTTGTCGACCAAGGAAGCCCGCACGATGGATACCTTTATCCATTACGGCATGGCGGCCGGCATCCAGGCTTTCCGCGACAGCGGCCTGGAAGTGACTGAAACCAATGCCGAACGCATTGGCGTCATCGTCGGTTCCGGCATCGGTGGTCTGCCGATGATCGAGGAAACGCATGCCGAACTGGAAAAGCGCGGCCCGCGCCGCATTTCTCCTTTCTTTGTTCCTGCTTCGATCATCAACATGATCTCGGGTCACCTTTCCATCAAATATGGATTGAAAGGGCCGAACCTGGCGATCGTGACTGCCTGCACCACCGGTCTGCATTGCATCGGTGAAGCTGGCCGCCTGATCGAATACGGCGACGCCGACGTCATGATTGCCGGCGGTGCCGAATCCACCATTTCGCCGCTGGGCCTGGGTGGCTTTGCCGCCGCCCGCGCCTTGTCTTCGCGTAACGATGATCCGGCTACCGCATCCCGTCCCTGGGACAAGGATCGCGACGGCTTCGTGCTGGGCGAGGGCGCCGGCGTCATGGTGCTGGAAGAATATGAGCATGCCAAGGCGCGCGGCGCCAAGATCTATGCCGAGTTGCTGGGCTTCGGCATGAGCGCCGACGCCTATCACATGACTGCGCCACTGGAAGACGGCGACGGGGCGCGCCGCTGCATGATTTCGGCAATGCGAAACGCCGGCATCAATGCCGACCAGATCAATTACGTTAATGCGCACGGCACCTCGACGCCGCTGGGCGACCTCGCCGAAACTACCGCCATCAAGCGCGCGCTGGGCGAGCATGCCAAGAAGGTGGTGGTGAATTCGACCAAGTCGATGACCGGCCATCTGCTGGGCGGCGCCGGCGGCCTCGAATCGGTGTTTACGGTACTGGCGCTGCACAAGCAGATTTCGCCGCCGACCATCAATATCTTCAACCAGGACCCTGCCTGCGATCTGGATTACTGTGCCAATGCGGCACGGTCCATGCCGATCGACATCGCCGTCAAGAATTCTTTCGGCTTTGGCGGCACTAACGGTTCCCTGGTGTTTGGCAAGGCCTGATCCTGCCTCCCCGCATCTCTCTTTTGGGGAGGTGCGGGACCTTCCTTTTCTTTCCCAATGACCATCGCGGTTTCCACCGTGGTAATGCCTTCCAGGCGGTTTGCCGCGCTGGCGGGATGCCTTTGCCTGGGCGTGATCGGCATTGCCGCGGCACTGGTGTTTGCCCCCGCAATCAATTTGGCTTTTCCATGGCGCGTCACCCTGGCGCTGTTATTGATCGCGGTGCTGGTTTGGGCAAGCCGTACGGTAATTTGGCATGGAAAATCGCTGCGTATTGATATTTCCGAGCACGGACAAATCACGGTGGCAGAAGATAAGGCATGCACTAATCAAGGCGGACAGACAGGGCTGAACGAGACTCCGCGGCAAGCTCCGGCCGGGACTACTGTGGTCAAGCTTTTGCCGGACTCGACCATATGGCCACATTTGCTGTTGTTGCGACTACAGGCTGATGATCGCAGGACCAGGAATGTGCTGATCCTGCGCGATTGCATGAGCGCGGAAGATTTTCGCTGCTTGTCGGTTGCATGCCGCTGGATAGCCGCGCACAATGGTCAGGCAAAACGTTAAATTTTGTAACGTCGCGAAAAGGATTGAACTTCTGCAATTGCCAGTAGTCAATAACGTAAATTCGCGCATGTTGTGAAAGACAAGGGACTGGGTGTTGACGACAGAACGCGATATTGACCAGGTGTTAGTCGAGCGCGTCCAGCGTGGTGACAAAAGGGCGTTCGAGCTGCTGGTGGTCAAATACCAAAGAAAGCTGATGCGGCTGGTGTCGCGGCTCGTGCGTGACCAGGCGGAAGCGGAAGACGTGGTGCAGGAAGCCTTTATCAAGGCTTATCGCGCCTTGCCGCAATTTCGCGGTGATTCGGCTTTTTATACGTGGTTGTACCGCATAGGTATCAACACGGCAAAGAATTATCTGGTCACCCAGGGACGGCGCGCACCTACCTCGACGGATGCCGATGCTGAAGAGGCGGAAACTTTTGATGACGGTGAGCACCTAAGAGACATCAATACGCCCGAATCGATGCTGGCTACCAAGCAGATCGCGGAAACGGTGAATGTGGCGATGAATGCCTTGCCGGAAGAATTACGCATGGCGATCACGCTGCGTGAAATTGAAGGCTTGAGTTACGATGAAATCGCCGAAGCGATGGGCTGTCCGATCGGTACCGTGCGTAGCCGTATCTTTCGCGCACGGGAAGCGATCGCGGAAAAACTCCGGCCACTGCTTGGAACTGCCATTGACAAGCGGTGGTAAGGAAATCATATTTACAACATGTATGTGAGGCCGCGCATTGCGGACTGCTATGAATACGAAAGAAAAAACCCAGGAACAGATTTCGGCGCTGGCCGATGATGAACTCAGTGACAGTCAGATCGAGGTCGCGCTGGCCGCTTTGCGCGACCCCGAGGCACGTGCCGACTGGGAGTTGTATCACCAGATCGGCGAGGTGCTGCGCTCGGATGACATGGCTGTTTCACTGAGCGAGGGTTTTTCTGCGCGCATGGCGGCGCGCCTCGCGGCGGAGCCTGCGATTGTCGCACCGGCGCCGCAAGCTGCTCCTCAAGCTGTCCCCCAGGTGGCACCGTCGGTGGCGGCAGCCGGCGGCGGCTTTGTTCTGGTGGAGCGCTTCAGGCGTTTTGCCATGCCGGGCATGGCCGCTGCCGCGGTGGCGACCGCTGTCTTCGTCACCGCGCCGCAAATGCTGGTGGCGAAAAAGGATGTCGGTGCCGATAACGGACCGGCTGTCTCCCTGGTGGCTTCCAGGCCAGTACCGGCGGCTGACGTTGTCGCCATGCCTGCAGTGATCGGCACGGCGGCCAGCGCCGAAAGCGAAGTGGTTGCGGCGCAGCAGGGTGAAGTGCTGCGCGATCCGCGCATCGACGAATACCTGATGGCGCATCAGCGCTTTTCTCCATCGGTTTACAGTTCCGCGCAATATGCGCGTTCAGCGACTTTCGCAAGCGACACGGGTAAATAATCTGTATGCGGCAAACCCCGGGTTTATCAAGATTTTTTGCTTTCGTACTTTTCTCTCTCTTCGCATTTTCAGTGCAGGCACAAGGCGCTGACGCCGCGGCGGACAAGCGCGAGGCACAAGCCTGGCTGAAAAAAATCCAGGCCGCTGCCGTCAGGCTCAGCTATTCCGGCACTTTCGTTTATCAGCAGGGCGGGCAATTCCAGACTTCCCGGATCACCCACGTGAGAAGCGGAAAAAATCAATATGAAAAGTTGGAAGTTCTTGATGGCAAGCCGCGCGAATACATTCGCACCAACGATGAAATCATTTGCTACGTGCCGGATAGTAAAACCGTGCTGGTAGAAAAGCGGGTAAAGCAGGAAGTATTTCCCGCCTTGCCCAATGCAAATCCAGCCAGGCTGGGGGATTACTACCGTTTGAGCAAGGATGGCAGCGGACGAGTCGCCGGATATCAAGCCCAGGCCATCCTGCTGGAGCCTCTTGATAATTTGCGTTATGGCTATAGATTATGGTCGGAGAAAAAAACCGGTTTGCTGCTGCGCGCCCAGACGCTGAACGAAAAGGGCGAAGTGGTCGAGCAGATTGCCTTTACCCAGATCGAGATTGGCAAGATTAACCGCAGCCGTACGCGCAGCAGTGTCCTCACTACGCAGGGGTGGCATATCGAACGGGCGGCCATGAAGCCGGTCAACCTGTCGGGATGGAGCATCACGGCCATGCCGCCGGGATTTCGGAAAATACGCGAAGTCAAGCGCCTGGTGACGAACGGCACAAATACTTCGCAAGTCGGCAACCCTGTCCAGCAGTCGCGCGAAATGGCGCAAATGGTGTATTCGGATGGCCTCGCCGCAATCTCGATTTTTATCGAGCCGGGAGGCGGCAACCGCACTGAAGGCTATATGCAGCAGGGGGCCATGAATATTGCCGGCAAGCGTCACGGAGATTTTTGGCTTACCATAGTCGGAGAAGTACCTGCTGTCGCAATCAGGCAGGTTGCCAATTCGATTGAATTCAAGACGAATAGAAGATAAGGACTCTATGAATACAGGAATTCCTGCTCGTAAATTTCTTTCTGCGCTAGTTTTTGGCGTTACCAGCATTTTGTTTGCGGGCGGCATGGGTGCCGCGCTGCCTGCCGTGGCGGCACCGTCCGTCGCCGGCTTGCCGGACTTCACCGATATGGTCGAGAAAGCCGGGCCGGCGGTGGTCAATATTCGCACGACGGCGAAAATGCGCTCGAACCCGAATGGCGGCCTAAGTTCCGAAGACGAGGAAATGCAGGAATTCTTCCGGCGCTTTTTCGGCATCCCGATGCCGCGCCAGCCCGAGCGTGCGCCGCGGGGCAACGGCAAGCCGCAGCAGCAGGAAGAAGAGGTGCCGCGCGGCGTTGGCTCGGGCTTCATTATTTCCGCCGACGGTTACATCATGACGAATGCCCACGTGATCGAGGGCGCCGATGATGTGTACGTGACTCTGAACGACAAGCGTGAATACAAGGCCAAGGTGATCGGCGCCGACAAGCGCACCGATGTCGCGCTGGTGAAGATCGAAGGCGCCAGCCTGCCGCGCCTGCCCATCGGCGATTCTGCCAGGCTGCGTGCCGGCGAATGGGTGGTCGCCATCGGTTCTCCCTTCGGCCTGGATAACACCGTGACGGCGGGCATCGTTTCATCGAAGGCGCGCGACACTGGCGATTACCTGCAGCTGATCCAGACCGACGTAGCAGTTAATCCCGGCAATTCCGGCGGCCCGCTGATCAACATGCGCGGCGAGGTGGTCGGCATCAATTCGCAGATTTACAGTCGTTCCGGCGGCTACATGGGGATTTCCTTCGCCGTGCCGATCGATGAGGCAATGCGCGTTGCTGAACAGTTGAAGGCCAGCGGCAAGGTCACGCGCGGACGCATTGGTGTACAGATTGGCGAAGTGACCAAGGATGTCGCCGAGTCGCTCGGCCTGGCGCGCGCCCAGGGCGCCCAGGTGCAGCGGGTCGAGCCTGGCTCTCCGGCCGAGAAGGGTGGCGTGGAAACCGGGGATATCATCCTCAAGTACAACGGCGTCGCCATCGAGCGTTCCAGCGATTTGCCGCGCCTGGTGGGTAATACCAAGCCGGGCTCGCGCGCCACCATCACGGTCTGGCGCAAGGGCGCCACCCGCGACCTGCAGCTGACCATCGCTGAGATGGAGCCCGAAAAGACGGCCAAGAAGGAGAATGACAAGTCGAAGCCGGAGCGCGCTCCGAATGCGCTGGGCCTGTCGGTGGTGAATCTGTCGGACGCGCAAAAACGTGAACTGAACCTCGAATCCGGCGTGCTGGTGGATACGGCGGAGGGCGCCAGCGGGCGTGCCGGCTTGCGTCCTGGTGATGTGATCTTGCGCCTGAATAATACCGACATCAAGGATGCCGCCCAGTTCAACAGCCTGGTCGCCAAGCTGGATCCGAAGAAAATGGCGGTGCTGCTGGTGCGCCGCGGCGATTCCTCGCAGTTCGTGCCGATCCGGCCGACTGTGCAGTAAGCTGCGCCGTCAGCCGATTGGCTGGCCGACGCAAGGCTGCAGGCTGCAAGGCTTGCAGCCTTTTATTTTGGAAATACTGACAGGTCTGTCATGCCGGTTGAATTTATCCTGTATTCCCGCACATATTGTCATCTCTGTGACGACATGCTGGCGGCGCTGCAAGCGCTGCAAGGCGAGTTCGCCTTTACGGTGCGCGTCGAAGACGTCGATGCCGATCCCGCCCTGGTTGAGCTTTACGATGAACTGGTGCCGGTCCTGGTTGGCCGGCGAAAGGGCGAGGAGAGTCGTCTGTGCCATTATTTCCTCGATCATGATGGGGTGCGCGCCTGGCTGCGCAACACCGGGCTTGCTGCGGCCTGAAGCCAGTTTTTCCGGTTTTTCACTCTGAAATCCGGTAGAATGGCGCCATATTCCGAATGTGGAAAATCTCACAAGGCGCTCGCCCGGGGAATTCCCCTGTCATGAGCGCTTTTTCTTTATAGACATTGCGGGACATGGCGAAGCGCAGCAGTGCCTTGTCCTCGACTGATTATGAACAATATCCGCAACTTTTCCATCATTGCCCATATCGACCATGGCAAGTCGACGCTGGCTGACCGTATCATCCAGCTCTGCGGCGGCTTGTCGGACCGCGAAATGGAAGCCCAGGTGCTCGATTCGATGGACCTGGAGCGNNAACCTGATCGATACCCCGGGCCACGTCGACTTCAGTTATGAAGTCAGCCGTTCGCTGTCTGCCTGCGAAGGGGCTTTGCTGGTGGTCGATGCCTCGCAGGGCGTGGAAGCGCAGACGGTGGCCAACTGCTATACCGCCATCGAGCTGGGCGTGGAAGTGGTGCCGGTGCTGAACAAGATCGACCTGCCTTCGGCGAACCCGGAAAGCGCGATTGCGGAAATCGAGGAAGTCATCGGCATCGAAGCCGGCGACGCGGTGCATTGCTCGGCCAAGACCGGCCTGGGCGTGCAAGATGTGCTGGAATCCCTGATCGCCAAGGTGCCGCCGCCCAAGGGCGATCCGGATGCGCCGCTGCAGGCGCTGATCGTCGATTCCTGGTTCGACAATTACGTCGGCGTGGTGATGCTGGTGAGGATCGTCAACGGTACTTTGCGTCCGAAGGACAAGATCCTGCTGATGGCGACCGAGTCGCAGCATCTGGTGGAAAGCGTCGGAGTTTTCACGCCCAAGTCGGTGGCGCGCGAAACGCTGTCGGCGGGGCAGGTCGGCTTCATCATCGCCGGCATCAAGGAATTGAAGGCGGCCAAGGTCGGTGATACCGTCACCCTGGCGGCACGTCCCGCCGCCGAGCCACTGCCCGGCTTCAAGGAAGTGCAGCCGCAGGTGTTCGCCGGCCTGTTCCCGGTCGAGGCCAACCAATACGATGCCTTGCGCGATTCGCTGGAAAAGTTGAAGCTCAACGACGCCGCGCTGCAGTACGAGCCGGAAGTCTCGCAGGCGCTGGGCTTCGGCTTCCGCTGCGGCTTCCTTGGCCTCCTGCACATGGAAATCGTCCAGGAACGACTCGAGCGCGAGTTCGACATGGACCTGATCACGACCGCGCCGACCGTGATCTACGAAGTGGTGCTGCGCGACGGCACGGTGCTGATGGTGGATAACCCCTCGAAGATGCCGGACCCGTCCAAGATCGAGGAAATCCGCGAACCCATCGTCACCGTCAACCTGTACATGCCGCAGGAATATGTCGGCTCCGTGATCACGCTGTGTACCCAGAAGCGCGGCATCCAGATGGACATGACCTACCACGGCAAGCAGGTCAAGCTGACCTATGAAATGCCGATGGCTGAAATCGTGCTGGATTTCTTCGACAAGCTGAAATCGACTTCGCGCGGCTACGCCTCGATGGATTACGAATTCAAGGAATACCGTCCGTCCGACGTGGTCAAGGTCGACATGCTGATCAACGGCGAGAAGGTCGATGCGCTGGCTATCATCGTTCACCGTGTCAGCAGCCAGTACCGCGGTCGCGCGGTGGCGGCAAAAATGCGCGAAATCATCCCGCGCCAGATGTTCGATGTCGCTATCCAGGCGGCGATTGGTTCCAATATTATTTCCCGTGAGAACGTCAAGGCCTTGCGCAAAAATGTGTTGGCAAAATGCTATGGTGGCGATATTTCTCGCAAACGTAAGTTGCTTGAAAAACAAAAGGCAGGTAAAAAGCGCATGAAGCAGGTGGGTTCAGTGGAAATCCCGCAAGAAGCTTTCCTGGCAATCTTACAAGTGGAAGAAAAATGAGTTTGCAGTCCATCCTGGGCAATTTTGCCCTCATTCTGTTCGTTCTCACGGTGGTCACTGGCGTTATCTGGTTCCTGGACGTCTTTTATCTGGCCAAGCAGCGCAGGGCTCGGGCGAATACCGCTCTGGCCGAATACGACGCCCGTAACGCCAAATTGGCGGCGGAAGGTATCAAGCCGGATACGAATGGCCGTGCCGCCCTGGAAGCCGGTATTTTGCGCCAGCCAACCTGGATCGAATATTCAGGCAGCTTTTTTCCGGTGATTGCGCTGGTGTTTTTCCTGCGATCCTTCCTGTATGAGCCGTTCAAGATTCCCTCCAGTTCGATGCTGCCGACCTTGCTGGTTGGCGACTTAATTCTGGTAAATAAGTACACTTATGGCATAAGATTGCCTGTTATTAACAAGAAGATCATTGACATCAATGACCCGAAACGCGGGGATGTGATGGTCTTTAAATACCCGGAAGACCCGTCCCTGGATTACATCAAGCGCGTGATTGGCGTGCCGGGTGATAAAATTACATATAAAAACAAGCGTTTAACGATTAATGGTCAAGCGCTTTCTTATGCGCCGCTGCCGGATTATCTGGATGAGGATCGCTTGACGTATTCCAATCAATTCGTGGAAAAGATGAATGGCATGGAGCATCGCATCCTGAACGATAACGGTGCCCCCGTCTTTACTTCGAATGAAAGAAATTTCCCGGGGAATGAGCTTTGTAAATTCAATGGCGGTGATTTCGCCTGCACCGTGCCGCCTGGAAGCTATTTCATGATGGGGGATAATCGCGACAATAGTCTTGACAGCCGCTATTGGGGTTTTGTGCCAGACCAGAATATTGTTGGCAAGGCGTTTTTCATCTGGATGAATTTCAGTAATTTGAAACGCATCGGTAGTTTCCAGTAATTGAACCAGGGGAGAGAAAGCATGCAAAAAAAAGTATTCAATCGCAAGCAGCAAGGCATTTCGCTGGTGGGTCTGATTTTCGTGCTGGCTATCCTGGCAGGATTGGCAGTGATCGTGATGAAAGTGGTTCCCACAGTCATGGAGTATATGGCCGTCAACAAGGCGATCGTCAGGGCGAAAACCGAGGGCACGACGCCTGTGGAAATTCGCAACAGCTTCGACAAGCAGGCGGGGGTGGCGTATATCACCTCGATCACCAGCCAAGACCTGGAGGTTTACAATGGTGGTAATGGCCTCGAAGTCAGTTTTGCCTATGATAAAAAGATTCCCCTGGTCGGTCCGGCAAGCCTGCTGATCGAGTATGCCGGAACTACGGATAAGCAAAAGGGCAGGAAACCAGTCAAGGATGGCGACGCCTAAGCTTAACAGCGACAGAAGCAGATAGATATGGATTTGATGTTATTGCAAACCCGGCTGGGCCACACTTTCAAGGATGCCGCTTTGTTGCAGCAAGCCTTGACCCATCGCAGCCACAGCAGTTTGCATAACGAGCGCCTGGAATTTCTCGGCGACTCCATCCTGAACTGCGTGGTGGCTTCTCTGCTGTTCGAGCGCTACAGCAAGATCGATGAGG
This sequence comes from Oxalobacteraceae bacterium, assembly GCA_003537575.1. GTDB lineage: Bacteria > Pseudomonadota > Gammaproteobacteria > Burkholderiales > Burkholderiaceae_D > Paucimonas. Next base: position 954 of record DPRS01000014.1, on the reverse strand, counting down.
GCGATTTGTCCCGGCTGCGCGCCAATCTGGTGAAGCAACAATCGCTGTACGAAATCGCCCAGCGACTGGAGTTGTCGCAATTTCTGCGGCTGGGCGAAGGCGAGCTGAAATCGGGCGGCTTCCGCCGGCCATCGATTCTTGCCGATACCCTGGAAGCGCTGTTCGGCGCGATCTTTCTGGATGCCGGATTTGACATGGCGCGCAAGGTCATTCGCTCGCTGTATATTCCCATTCTGGATACGGTCGATCCCAAGACTCTGGGCAAGGATGCCAAGACGCTGCTGCAGGAGTTCTTGCAAGGAAAAAAAATCGCGCTGCCGCAATACAATGTGGTGGCAACCCATGGCGCCGCGCACAACCAGGAATTCGAGATCGAATGCCTGGTGCCGAAACTGGATATCCAGGTGTTTGGCAGCGGCGGTAGCCGGCGCGCCGGTGAGCAGGCCGCCGCTAAGCTGGCGCTGGAAGCGGTGCAGGCGGCCTTGGTGAAGACTCCTGCGTCAGCGCGCAAGACCCGTCCCCGCGCCGCGCAACTGAAACTGGCGGGAATCGCCACCATTCAGCCGGATGCGCCGGTGAACGAAGCATCCGAAGCGTTCGAAGCATCCGAGAAGCAAGAGACCCGGCTTGAATCCAGACCGGCCAAAGCGGCGGTGAAAGAGCCGAAAGCCGGCCAGAAACTTGCTGACAAAGAAACAGTCCAAGCTGATGTCAGCCCCGTTGCGGCTGATGCGGCTGATGTGCCAGCCTCCGAGGCTGCGCCTGCGGCCGGCATCGAGCCGTCCAAGCCAACCGGCGCCACCCAACCGAAAACCGCATGACCTCTACTGCTGCACCCGCCGGATTCCATTGCGGATATATCGCCATCGTCGGCCGTCCGAACGTCGGCAAATCGACCCTGATGAACAAGCTGATCGGCGCCAAGGTCAGCATCACTTCGCGCAAGGCGCAGAC
>DPRS01000041.1 GCA_003537575.1 Oxalobacteraceae bacterium | reverse complement strand
CGGCGATCCACTGGATGCGGTTGGCGGTCAAGCCTTCGCGCAACGCCTTGATGATGGGGATGCCGCCGGCAACCGCCGCCTCGAACATCACCATCACGTCCTTTTCCTGCGCTGCCTTGAATATCTCGGTGCCGTGCACGGCCAGCAGCGCCTTGTTGGCGGTGACCACGTGCTTGCCGTTGGCAATGGCTTTGAGCACCAGTTCTTTCGCAATGCCGTAGCCGCCGATCAGTTCAATGACGATATCAATATCAGGATTGTTGACCACCAGGTTGGCGTCACTCACCACTTCCACTTCGCCGCCTGTCAGTTCGCGCGCGCGCTCGGTATTGAGGTCGGCCACCATGGCGATCTCGATGCCGCGGCCGGCACGGCGGGTGATTTCTTCCTGGTTGCGTTTCAACACGTTGAAAGTGCCGGAACCGACGGTGCCGATGCCGAGCAAGCCTACTTTGATTGGTTTCATGTCTGTGGTTCTTGTAATAAATGGAATTTAAGCTTAGCCGTGCCGCCGGCGATAACCATCGAGGAAACGGCCGATGCGGGTCATCGCTTCGGCCAGGTCGTCGACGTTGGGCAGGAACACCACGCGGAAATGGTCCGGTGTCTGGCAATTGAAGCCAGTGCCCTGCACGATCAGCACGCGCTCCTCGGCCAGCAATTCATAGGCGAATTGCTGATCATCGGTGATCGGGTACATCTTCGCATCCAGTTTCGGAAACATGTACAGCGCCGATTTCGGTTTGACGCAGGTGACGCCCGGAATATCCGTCAGCATCTTGTGCGCGAGATCGCGCTGGCGCGTCAGGCGTCCGTTCGGCGCCACCAGGTCGTTGATGCTCTGGTAACCGCCCAGCGCGGTCTGGATGGCGAACTGGCCCGGCACGTTGGCGCACAGGCGCATCGAGGCCAGCATGTTCAAGCCTTCGATATAGTCCTTTGCATGCCTTTTCTCGCCCGACACCACCATCCAACCGGAACGATAGCCGCAGGAACGATAATTCTTCGACAGGCCGTTCATGGTAATGAATAGCACGTCGTCGGCCAGCGAAGCCATCGAGGTATGGGTGTTGCCGTCGTACAGGACCTTGTCGTAAATTTCATCGGCGAACACGATCAGCTGGTGCTGGCGCGCCAGTTCGATGATCTGTTCCAGCACCTCGACCGGGTACAGCGCGCCGGTCGGATTGTTGGGATTGATGACGACGATAGCCTTGGTGTTGCTGTTGATTTTTTTCTTGATGTCGTCGATATCCGGGGTCCAGTCGGCCTGCTCGTCGCAGACGTAATGCACCGGGGTGCCGCCGGACAGGCTGACCGCCGCCGTCCACAGCGGGTAATCCGGCGCCGGCACCAGCACCTGGTCGCCGCTGTTCAACAGCGCGTTCATGGCCATGACGATCAGCTCGGAAGCCCCATTGCCAAGATAGATGTCGTCGATGGTCACGCCTTCGATCTTCTTTTCCTGCGTGTAGTGCATGACCGACTTGCGTGGCGCGAACAAGCCCTTGGAATCGGTATAGCCGGAGGAATTGGCGAGATTGCGGATCATGTCCTGGACGATCTCGTCGGGCGCATCGAAGCCGAAGGCGGCAAGGTTGCCGATGTTGAGCTTGATGATCTTTTGCCCTTCATCTTCCATCTTCCGGGCTTTTTCAAGCACCGGGCCGCGGATGTCGTAACAGACTTCGTCCAGTTTTTTCGATTTCCGAATCGGTTGCACAGCTGCCATTCCTTGTGAATTCTGAAGCATGAAGATCCGATGCAGCCTGTTTTCAGACTGGCGAGCATCGGTGCGCATGTTGCGGCGCGAAAAGCATCCATTGTGCCGAAAGCGCCCGTATTTATCAATGACAAGCGCTTAACTGGATGCCATGAGGAGCCATGGCATGGGCTGCGCCGCTGCGTGCGAACGCGGTACAATGCCCATAGCACTTTTCCAACGCCATAATTGCCGGAATGTTAATCAAACTTTTCGCTTTCCGGCACGACTCTACGCAACTGTCTCTTGTTATTCCGCCATGAAACTCCATTCTACCGACACCAGGCAATACCAGACTGTCACCGCCTATGACGAAAACGGCGTTGAAATCAATGCCGTCTATTTCAACCACAGCCTGATGGTGATGCCGGAATCCGAGCCGCAGGCATGGCCGGTGACGTCTTTCGAAGCGCTCGCACCCGGACATTTCGAAGCCATCAATGCCGCCGCGCCGGAAGTCGTCATCCTTGGCACCGGCAGCCGCCAGCGCTTCATCCACCCCAAACTGGTCACTTCTCTGACCGCGCGCCAGGTCGGCGTGGAAGCGATGGATAACAAGGCGGCATGCCGCACCTATAACATCCTGATGGCGGAAGGCCGGCGGGTAGCGCTGGCGCTGATCATCGAAGGCACACAGGCACCGCAAGGCACTGTCGCGGCTTGAATGCCGGCGCTTGAGTGACGACATTTCAATTGATAGGCTTGAAACCCGGAAAAACATCCCCACCTGCATGGAGCTTACAGCACCCAGCCCACATGTGGGCACAGATGACCCTCACCACCAGGAGATCCCCGTGGCAGAAAGCCCATCCGCCCTCAACGCCAGCGTCCCCGAGTTTTCCGCGCCGATGACCGGCGACAAGACATTTACCCTGTCGGATTATCGCGGCAAGACTGTCGTGTTGTATTTCTACCCGAAAGACAATACTCCGGGCTGCACCACCGAAAGCATGCGCTTTCGCGACCTGCATCCGCAATTTCAGGCCGCCAAAACCGAGATTTTCGGCATCAGCCGCGACAGCCTGCGTTCTCATGAAAACTTCAAGGCCAAGCTGGAAATGCCCTTCGAGCTGATTTCCGATCCGGATGAAGCAGTCTGCAGCCTGTTCAAGGTTATGAAGCAGAAAATGATGTATGGCAAACAGGTACGCGGCATCGAGCGCAGCACATTTGTCATTGACGCAAACGGCAAATTGGTGAAAGAATGGCGTGGAGTGAGAGTTCCTGAACACGTTGACGAAGTACTGGAGTACGTGAAGCACGCATGAAACATGTGATGGCGTTTGCCTGAGTCGCAGCCTTATATGTAGCCTGATTTGCCAAGTCTTTGAAACCAAAAAATTCTTATTCTTTAAAAGAGCCGTTGCTGGAGGTGGCACAAGCCATCCAGAACGGCTTTTTTGTTTCACCGCCCGCTGTTTCCGCATGGCTCGCGCCACGCCATTCCCGAAGTGGCCTTTTTCCAACGTTTAAAGTGAGGTCTTGATGCCCCTGCCCAAAATGCCGGCCAAACCTGCAAGCCTGTTATCCCCGAAAGACTATCCGAAACTGGAAAAAGGGAAGCCAGCCAAACCTCTGGCCCTGGTAGAAACCCGCGCTGCAGCAACTGATTTGCCAGCAGCCCAGCCCGCCGAGGCGCCCAGCGCCCGCAGCAAGCTCCCTCCTCCAGCAGAAAAACCCCGCACCAGCCGGCAGCAGAAGAACGTCGTCGATACCCGTATCAAATCGGCCGCCAGCCGGGTCGGCGACAAGCTGGGCGTGACCAAGCTGTTCGTGCTCGACACCAACGTGTTGATGCATGACCCGACCTCGCTGTTCCGCTTCGAGGAGCACGATGTCTACCTGCCGATGATGACGCTGGAAGAGCTGGACAACCACAAGAAAGGCATGTCGGAAGTCGCCCGCAATGCGCGCCAGGTATCGCGCTATCTGGATGACCTGGTCAGCGGCACCGGCGAGCACGAAATCGAGGATGGCATTCCGCTCTCCAAGCTGGGCAACAAGGATGCCAAGGGCCGCCTGTATTTCCAGACCAAGCTGCAGACCAGCGACCTGCCGGAAGGCCTGCCGATGGGCAAGGGCGACAATCAGATCCTCGCCGTAATCCGCGCGCTGGAAGTCGAGTATCCGAATCGCCCCATCGTGCTGGTGTCGAAAGACATCAACATGCGCATCAAGGCACGCGCGATGGGCTTGCCGGCAGAGGAATACTTCAACGACCATGTGCTGGAAGACACCGATTTGCTGTACTCCGGCGTCATGCAGCTGCCGGACGATTTCTGGAACAAGCATGGCAAGGGCATGGAATCCTGGCAGGAAAACAAGCAGGGCGCCAACGCCATGTTCTACCGCCTCACCGGCCCGCTGGTGCCTTCCATGCTGGTCAACCAGTTCGTTTACCTGGAGCCGAAGAATGGCGAAGCCTCGTTCTACGGCCAGGTCAGGCAGATCAACGGCAAGACCGCGGTGATCCAGACTCTGCGCGACTACGGCCACGCCAAGAACAACGTGTGGGGCATCACGGCGCGCAACCGCGAACAGAATTTCGCCCTCAACATCCTGATGAACCCGGAGTGCGATTTCGTCACCCTGCTGGGCCAGGCCGGCACCGGCAAGACCCTGCTGGCGCTGGCCGCCGGTTTGGCGCAGGTACTGGAAACCAAGCTCTACAATGAAATCATCGTCACCCGCGTCACCGTCCCGGTGGGTGAGGACATCGGCTTTTTGCCGGGCACCGAGGAAGAAAAGATGTCGCCCTGGATGGGCGCCTTCGACGACAACCTCGAGGTGCTGAACAAGTCGGATTCCGACGCCGGCGAATGGGGGCGCGCGGCGACGCAAGACCTGATTCGCTCGCGCATCAAGATCAAGTCGCTCAACTTCATGCGCGNNACGCCCAAGCAGATGAAGACGCTGGTCACGCGCGCCGGTCCCGGCACCAAGATCGTTTGTCTGGGCAATATCGCGCAGATCGACACGCCCTATCTCACCGAGGGTTCCAGCGGCCTGACCTACGTGGTGGATCGCTTCAAGGGCTGGGGCCACGGTGGCCACATTACCCTGGCGCGCGGCGAGCGCTCCCGGCTGGCGGATTACGCCAGCGACGTGCTGTAAGGCTTGAAAACAATAAGGCCGGTCAACAATGATTGACCGGCCTTATTTCTTATCAAGCGCTGTTCAGACGTTAAAAAGCGTAGCGTCCTTGCACGTACACGGTGCGCGGCGCGCCGACCATGCGGCCGGCGTTGCTGTCGACGTTGCGGGTGTAGTAACGCTTGTCGCTCAGGTTGTTGACGCCTGCCAGAACGTCGAAGCCTTTGGCGCCGGGCATTTTCCAGCTGACTTGCGCATTCCAGACGCGGAAGCCCGGAACCATGCCGATGGAACCGTTGGCGTTCTCGGCAGCCGTATTGGCGTTATCCGAGTATTGCCGGCTTTGGTGCGTGCTAGACAAGTTAAAGCCCCACGGGCCTGTCTCATAGCGCAGGCCAATGGTGTCCGTATTGCGCGAGTAAAATGGCACGTCCTTGCCTGCGTCCGCACCCGATTTCTGCAGGGCGCGCACATAGGTGTAATTGGCGAACATGCCGAGTCCCGCAAACGTGCCGGCCTTGTCGAACGTGTAGTCGATCGCCGTCTCAAAGCCATCATGCTTGGTTTCGCCGATGTTCCTGAACGTCACGGGAGCCACACCAGGAACCTGCTGAATCTGGTTATCGAAACGGATGTTGAATACTGTCGCTTCCGCAGTGATGTTCTTGCCATTCCAGCGCGCGCCGGCTTCGATTGTTTTTGCCAGTTCAGGCCGCAGCGGATTGGCGGCAGTCTGCGAATTCAGCTGCGTATTCTGCACCGGCCCAAAGGACGTGCTGTAGTTGGCAAAAAGGGTGGCAGCCTGATTCAGCAAGTATGCGGCATGCAGCGATGGCAAGGCTTTGTTGTTAGTGACAGGGAAGGAATTATTGTTTGAAAGATCCCTGCGTACCGACTCGATGTGCTCGAAACGCACGCCAGGGGTGATGCGCCAGGAACCGAATGCGATCTTGTCATCGATATAGATGGCGTGGGCATCGGTCGAGTTTTCATTGGTCGTCGTCGCCGACAACGCTCCGGTGGCGAAGGTCTTGTTGAAGACATCGTCGTGGCCGCGTTCGCGCAGATATCGGTAGCCCACGGTCACATCATTGGATGTGCCGCCGATATTGAAGCGTTGCGTATAGCGCGGCTCGATGCCGAACACCTCGTAATATCGCGGCTGGTTTGCCAGTCTTACCGGCGTATTGCCAGGTATGTTGGCCAGTACGCTTTGACGGAAGCTGTCGTTGTAATACGCGCGGATTTCGAATTCCTGCGTATCGGACAAACTGTTGATGTAACCGATATCGATGCCCTTGCGCTCGCCGCTCCAGAAATCGTATGGCCGCGTGTTCTGGAACGGATCCGCATTGAATTGCGCCACTGTCAGGCCGCCGGGAGTGTTCGAGCGCGCGTAATAGTAGGATAGTTTTCCATACACTTCAGAGCCTGGATTCAGCTCGTAGCGGAATTTCAGCGCCAGATCGTTGATCTTCTCATCGCTGTTTTTCCGCCAGGTAGAGCCTTCCAATCCGGAGTAGAGCAATGCCAGGCCAAGGCCGTTATCGAGTTGGCTACCGATGAATGTGCTGTATTGCGTCGTCGATCCGCCTTCGCCGAATTCGCTGTAGCGGACTGACGCGTCGCCAGTCAGCCCCGGCGTGGTCGGAATGGAGCGCGTTTTGAAATTGATGATGCCGCCGACGTTTTGCGGGCCATATCGCACCGCGCCGCCGCCGCGCACGACATCGATCGACTCGATGTTGTTGAGGCTGACCGGGGCAAAGGAGAGCTGCGGCTGCCCGTATGGCGCAACGGCGAGCGGAATACCGTCGAGCAGAACCGTCGAACGGGGCGAAAAGCGGCCAGTCAGGCCACGCACGCCGATATTGAGCGAAATTGCACTGCCGGCGGTGCTTGAGTTGTCAGTGGACTGCACGCCGGGAATGCGGCGCATCACGTCGCCGATGCTGGATGCCCCAGTTGCCTGGATTTCCTTCTTTTTGACCACGCTGCGGGCGCCGGCAAAACTCTTTACGCTGTTTTCAAGCCCGGAGCCGAGCCAGTCGCCGCTGACCTGGATGGTCTCCATGGTGACGTCGGCGCCGGCGTTTACCACGGTCGAAGTGGAACCGGCTTGCTGCGCATGGATCACACCAGGAAAGGCGAGGACGGCGAGCGAGACTGCGGCCGCACATTTCCGGCGCTGCGCCGCAAGAGGTTGGTGGCTTTTGATGACGGCCATTGGCTTATTCTCCGAAGACTAGGGTAAAAATGGTTTCAACAGGCTGCTACCCAGCACAACGGCGCGCACGGCAATCATTGGCATTAATGGACTGGATATTGGCTCTCAATCGCAATCCGCCAGTCGCACGATGCCTGATTACGAAAATCAGCAGGCCCCATATGAAACTTTAAAATGCGAATGATAACAATTATCATTAAAAAGTTGTCAGCAGTCAACCATTGGAACAATCAGCAACAAGAAAAAAATCAGGGTAAACCGCGACAAGGCATGTAGCCGGGCATAAAAAAATTCCCCGCGTTTTGACACGCGGGGAATCGGATGAATTGCTGTTGCCGGCTTAGTCGCCGCAAGGTGAAAAGGTGAATTTTCCTACTTTTCCACCCTGCCGGCCTGCTGCCTTACAGGATCAGCGTGCCGATCCACCACGCGATCGCCGCCATGAAAGCGGAAGCCGGAATGGTGAAGATCCAGGCCCAGACGATATTGCCGGCCACGCCCCAGCGCACTGCAGACATCTTTTTGGCGGAGCCGACACCGACGATGGCGCCAGTGATGGTGTGGGTGGTGGAAACCGGAATGCCCAGCGAGGTGGCCAGGAACAGCGTGATGGCGCCGCCGGTCTCGGCGCAGAAGCCGCCGACAGGTTTGAGCTTGGTGATCTTCTGTCCCATGGTCTTGACGATGCGCCAGCCGCCGAACAAGGTGCCCAGGCCGATGGCCACGTAGCAGCTGATGATGACCCACAGCGGCAGCGGGTCTTTCGAGGTGGTGACGCCGGCGGCGATCAGCAGCATCCAGATGATGCCCATGGTCTTTTGCGCATCGTTGCCGCCGTGGCCCAGGCTATACATCGAGGCCGACACCAGCTGCAGGCGACGGAACCACTTGTCCACCTTGCCGGGCGTACTGCGCACGAAAAGCCATGACACCAGGATCATCATCATCGTGCCGAACAGGAATCCCAGCAGCGGCGACAGCACGATGAAGGCGATGGTTTTGACCAGCCCGGAAGCCACCAGCGAGCCGGTGCCGGCCTTGGCCACGGCAGCGCCGACCAGGCCGCCGATCAGGGCGTGCGAGGAAGACGAGGGAATGCCGTAGTACCAGGTCAGGGCGTTCCAGGCAATGGCGCCGACCAGTGCGCCGAAGACGACGTAATGATCCACCACCATCGGGTCGATGGTGCCCTTGCCGACAGTGCCGGCCACCTTCAGCTGGAATACTAAAATCGCGACGAAATTGAAGAACGCCGCCAGCATGACAGCATTCTGAGGCTTGAGCACGCCGGTGGACACCACGGTGGCGATGGCATTGGCGGCATCGTGGAAGCCGTTCATGAAATCGAACAGCAGCGCCAGCAGGATCAGGAACCCCAGGACGTAAATACTGATTTGTAGAGTCTGCATGGATTCCGACCGCTCAGGCGTTTTCGACGATGATGGCCTGCAGGATGTTGGCGACGTCCTCGCAACGGTCGGTGACCGTTTCCAGGATTTCGTAGATCGCCTTGAACTTGATCAGGTTACGCACATCCGGCTCTTCGCGGAACAGCTTGGACATGGCGGCGCGCATGACGTGGTCGGCATCGGCTTCAAGGCGGTCGATCTCGGTGCAAATCTCGAGGATCTTGCGCGAATTGTCCATGTTGTGCAGCAGCGCCACCGCTTCCCTGACCTTTTCGGTGGAAGCCAGGCACAGCTCCGCCAGGCGTTTTGCTTCCGGCGTGGAGTTCTTGATGTCGTACAGCGACACGGTCTGGGCACCGTCTTCCAGCAGGTCGAGGATGTCATCCATGCGCACGATCAGCTGATGAATATCGTCGCGGTCCAGCGGCGTGATGAAGGTCTTGTGCAGCATGTCGATGGTGACGTGCGTCACCTTGTCGGCCTGCTTCTCGATACTTTCGATGGCGTGCACGCGGTTTTCCAGGTCGTCGAAATTGGTCATCATGGCGACCATTTCAGCGGCCCCCTTGACGCACAACTCGGCGTGCTGGTTGAAATAGTCGAAGAATTTGCCCTCCGTAGGCATCAATCGTCCGAACATGTTAGCTCTCTCTCTGGGTAGTTGTTTTATAAATTCTGATTATTTGTTTTTGTTATTCGTTATCCAAATATGCCGAGCCGCCACCGGCATAATTCACGAACTTGGTGTACTGGCCGAGGAAGGTCATGCGCACCGTGCCGATCGGGCCGTTACGCTGCTTGCCGATGATGATCTCGGCGGCATCCTGGTCGGGGGTGTCCGGGTTGTACACCTTGTCGCGGTAGACGAAAAGAATCACGTCGGCGTCCTGCTCGATGGCGCCCGATTCTCGCAGGTCGGACATCACCGGCCGCTTGTTGGGACGCTGCTCGAGCGAGCGGTTTAGCTGCGACAGCGCGATCACCGGGCAATTCAGCTCCTTGGCCAGCCCTTTCAGGCTGCGCGAGATTTCCGAGATTTCGGTGGCGCGGTTCTCGCCCTGGGAGTTACCCGACATCAGCTGTATATAGTCGATGATGATCAGGCCGAGCCGGCCGCACTGGCGCGACAGGCGCCGGGCCCGAGCGCGTAGCTCGATCGGGTTCAGCGCCGGGGTTTCGTCGATGAAGATCTGGGCGTCGTTGAGCTTCTGGATGGCGTGCGTCAGGCGCGGCCAGTCCTCGTCGATCAGGCGGCCGGTGCGCAGGCGGTGCTGGTCAAGCTTGCCGATCGAACCCAGCATACGCATGGCCAGCTGGGCGCCGCCCATTTCCATCGAAAAGATCGCCACCGGCAAGCCGCTGTCGATGGCGACGTTTTCGCCGATATTCACCGAGAATGCGGTCTTGCCCATGGACGGACGGCCGGCGACGATGATCAGGTCGCCCGGCTGCAGGCCGGAAGTCATCTTGTCGAGGTCGATCAGGCCGGTCGGCACGCCGGTGACGTCGCTGGTATTGTCGCGGTTGTACAGCTCGTCGATGCGCTCGACCACCTGGGTCAGCAGCGGCTGGATTTCCAGCCAGCCCTGCGCGCCGCGCGCGCCCTCTTCGGCAATGGCGAAGATCTTCGACTCGGCTTCGTCGAGCATCTGCTTGACTTCCTTGCCCTGCGGGTTGAACGCCTGGGTCGAAATCTCGTCGGATACGGTGATCAGCTTGCGCAGCACGCCGCGGTCACGGACGATTTCGGCATAGCGGCGGATATTCGCCGCAGACGGCGTGTTTTGCGCCAGCGCGTTCAGGTAGGACAGGCCGCCGACTTCCTCTGCCTTGCCGTTGACAGTCAGCGCTTCATAGACAGTGATGACGTCGGCCGGCCTGCCGCCGCTGATCAGCTTGATAATGTGCAGGAAGATGACACGGTGATCGTAACGATAGAAATCTTCCGCGCCAACGGTGTCGGCGATGCGGTCATAAGCCGCATTATCAAGCAGCAAACCGCCCAGAACTGACTGTTCCGCTTCGATGGAGTGAGGCGGTATACGAAGGGATTCAAGTTGAGGGTCGACGCTTTTGTTCATGCCGCGAATTATACCCGGTCAACTTGGCCGCCTACAGTTACTTATTTACGTAATTCGTCCCAAAAACTTTTTCAGTACCAGGCAGATAACGCCTTTTTTGTCGCGTTGACAATTTTACAGGCCGGCCAACTTTATTATTTTTTTAGCAACACCCAGCTGCAAGATGGCAAATCCCTGGCCTGTTCGAAAAAATGGCGGCTCTTCCGGCAGGAAGAAGTGATAACCGCCGCCACAAAAGCCACCCCATGCCTGCCAGGCAGCCCAAAGGAAAGGTCTTGTTCAGTGCGACAGGAATTTTCTGAGTATGCCATCCGCCTGCCCTATCGCCAGCAAGCCGTCGAAATGGCCGCCGTCGCCTTCCAGTTCGAAGTATTCGACGCTCTTGCCGCATGCGCGAAGGGACGCGGCAGCCTTGCTTGCATAATGCGGCAGCATCAGGAGGTCGGAAGCGGCGGGTATCAGCAGGATGCTGGCCTGGATTCTTCGCACCGCGTCCAGCACTTTGCCCTGGTGGCCTAGTGAATAGTGCTGGCAAGCCTTGGCAGTATAGAGTAGCGAATTGGCATCCATCCAGCAGACCTTGGACGTGGCGGCCTGATCGAGCACTTCCTCGATCGCATACCTGGATGAAAATTCGCGCAACAGATCGCCGGCGCCCGTAGCCGGCTTGCGGCCAAATGCGGCATTAGCCCAGCCGGGGTGGCGCCCGTTCAGCACGATGGTCTTCAGTGCCATCGCCAGCCCCTTGTACGGTCCATGCCGGCCGTAATAATCGCCATTATTCCAGTCAGGGTCCAGCAGGATAGGCGCGGTCCATACATTGAGCGTGCCGACCAGGTAGGGATCGGCTTCCAGCCCTGCCGGAATGACCGCGACGACGCGTTCTACCATATCAGGAAAGGCCGTCGCCCATTCGATGGCCTGCATCGATCCCATTGAAGGACCGGCTACGGCATGCAGCTTGCGGATCCCGAGCGCGTCCACCAGGGCCTTTTGCACGTTGACGAAATCGCGGATGGTCACGATCGGGAAACTCATGCCGTACGGCTTGCCGGTTTCCGGGTTCAGGCTGGCGGGACCGATTGTGACGACGTTCGGGTCGCTGGTATTGAGATTGGCCAGCGTGTCGGCGCTGACCACGAAATAGCGCTCGGTATCGATCGCCTTGCCCGGGCCGATGATGGCATCCCAGTAGCCAGGCTCCGTGTCGGCGTGCGCATAGCGTCCGGCTGCGTGCGAAGTGCCGGAAAAGTAGTGAGCAATGAGGATGGCGTTGTCGCCGCGCGCATTGAGCTTGCCATAGGTTTCATAACCGATGCGCACATCCCGGATGATTTGGCCGCCGAGGGTAGTAAAGGAAGGCATCGTCAGCACCTTTTTTTCCACCAGGCCTGCCTCATCCTGCCTGCGCGCCGCATCGAACATCGTCTCGATTCCCCCCATTGCTCCCCCCATGAATCAAAAAAACCGGCCGGCACCGAAGCCGGCCGGCCGGATTATTTCTTCACCAACGGGCATTCGCTCTTGTCGAGCGGCGTGAACGCCTGGTCGGCGGGGATCACGCGACGGACATGGTAGTAATCCCATGGATACTTCGACTCCGCCGGCGCCTTCACCTGCATCAGGTACATGTCGTGCACCATGCGGCCGTCGGCGCGCAGCTTGCCGTTCCTGGCGAAGAAGTCCTTGACCGGCAATTCGCGCATCTTGGCCATCACTGCCTGCGCCTCGTCGGTGCCGGCTGCCTTGATCGCCTTGAAGTAGTGCATCATCGACGAATACACGCCAGCCTGCACCATGGTCGGCATCTTCCTGTGGCGCTCGAAGAAACGCCTGGACCAGGCGCGCGTCTCGCTATCCATGTCCCAGTAAAAGCCTTCGGTGAGATACAGTCCCTGCGCGGCATCCAGGCCGAGGCCGTGCACGTCGGTAATGAACATCAAGAGCGACGCCAGCTTCTGCTTCTTGTTGATGCCAAACTCGCGCGCCTGCTTGATGGCATTGGTCAGATCGGAGCCGGCATTGGCCAGGCCGATCGCCTTGGCGCCCGAGCCTTGCGCCGACATCAGGAAGGAGGAAAAGTCCGATGCCGCCAGCGGGTGGCGCACCGAGCCCAGCACCTTGCCGCCATTGGCCTTCACCACGTTCGAGGTTTCCGATTCGAGCGAATGGCCGAAGGCGTAGTCGGCGGTGACGAAGTACCAGCTGTCGCTGCCGTCCTTGACCATGGCGTTGCCGGTGCCGTTGGCCAGCGCGTAGGTATCGTAGGCCCAATGGATGCCGGTCGGCGAGCAGCTCTTGTTGGTCAGCGCGGTGCTGCCGGCGCCGGAATTGATGGTGATGCGGTTCTTGTCCCTGGCCACCTGCTGCACCGCCAGGCCGACCGACGAGGTCACCAGGTCGGCGATCATGTCCACCTTGTCGCTGTCGAACCACTCGCGCGCCTTGGAAGCGGCGATGTCCGGCTTGTTCAGGTGATCTACGTACACCAGTTCGACCGGCTTGCCCAGCAGCTTGCCGCCGATGTCCTCGATCGCCATCTTCGCCGCCACCACGCTGCCCTGCCCTGCCAGGGCCGAATACAGCCCCGACATGTCGGTCATCACGCCGACCTTGACCACGCCATCGGAAATCTTGTCGGACGCCAGGGCCGGTTGCAGGGCCAATGCGCCGAGGGCAGCGCACAGCATGGATGCGAGAGTCTTCATTTTCATCATATGTCTCCTTGTTTTGATGATGGAACTACCTGTTATTATTTATTCAGGTTCTTTGCATATTCGCGCAGCAGGAATTTCTGCACCTTGCCAGTGGAAGTCTTGGGCAGCGCGCCGAATACCACTGCCTTCGGCGTCTTGAAGTGCGCGAGGTGCTCACGGCAGAAGGCGATCAGCTCACTGTCAGTGATTGCCGTGCCTTCTCGCACCGTGACGAACGCGCACGGCGTCTCGCCCCATTTTTCGTCGGGGCGCGCCACCACCGCCGCTTCGAGCACGGCGGGATGGCGATACAGCACATCCTCGACTTCAATGGTGGAAATGTTTTCGCCGCCGGAAATGACGATATCCTTGGAGCGGTCCTTGATCTGCAGGTAGCCGTTCGGATGCAGCACGCCCAGGTCGCCGGTATGGAACCAGCCGCCGGCAAAGGCTTCCGTGGTGGCCTCAGGATTTTTCAGGTATCCCTTCATCACGGCATTGCCGCGCATGAAAACCTCGCCGATGGTCTGGCCATCCATCGGGCACGGCTCCAGCGTCTCGGGATCGGCGACCATCAGGTCTTCCTGGATGTGGTAGCACACGCCCTGCTGCGCCTTGATGCGCGCGCGCTCGGCCGACGGCAGCGCATCCCAGGAACGGTTCCAGGCGCAGCTGACCGTCGGGCCGTACACCTCGGTCAGGCCATACACCTGGGTGACGTTCATGCCCAGCGACTCCAGGCCTTCGATGACGGTCGGCGGCGGCGCGGCGCCACCGGTGGTGCACTGGATGACTCGCTCCTGCACGCGCACCTTGATATCCTCCGGCGCATTGATCATGGCGTTCAGCACGATCGGCGCGCCGGAAAAATGCGTGACGCCGTGGTCGCGGATCGCGGCGAAGATGGCCTTCGCTTCGACCCGGCGCAGGCAAACATGGGTGCCGGCAATGGCTGCGATCGTCCAGGGGAAGCACCAGCCGTTGCAATGGAACATCGGCAGCGTCCACAGATAGACCGGATGCGCCGTCATGTTCCATGCCAGCACATTGCCCATCGCATTCAGGTAAGCGCCGCGGTGGTGGTACACCACGCCCTTCGGGTTGCCGGTGGTGCCCGAGGTATAGCTCAAGGTAATCGATTGCCATTCGTCGGCCGGCAACTGCCAGGCGAATTCGGGGTCGCCCTTGGCCAGGAAAGCTTCATAATCCATTTCACCCAGCAGTTCGCCACCCTGGTATTCCGGGTCGTCGATATCGATGACTACCGGCTTATGCTCCAGCAGCGCCAGCGCCTTGGCCATCACCGGCGAATACTCGCGGTCGGTGATCAGCACGCGCGCTTCGCCGTGGCGCAGCATGAAGGCCAGCGTTTCGGCATCCAGGCGCACGTTCAAGGTGTTCAATACCGCGCCGACCATTGGCACGCCGAAATGCGCTTCCATCATCGCGTTGACGTTCGGCGCCATGATCGCCACGGTGTCGCCGAAACCGATGCCGAGGCTGCTCAGCGCGGACGCCAGGCGCCGGCAGCGCGCGTAAGTCTCTTTCCAGGTGAAGCGGCGCGCGCCGTCGATCACAGACGGATAGTCCGGATAGACTTGCGCAGCGCGGCGCAGAAAGGAAAGCGGCGAGAGGGCCACGTGGTTGGCCGGATTGCGCTCCAGCCCCAGTTCGAACGGATTGACATCTTCGCGCTGCATCCATGTCTCCTTGTGATTGTCGTTGCACCTGGACAGGTGGGAATGAACGGCAGCTTACGGGAGAGCGGAGCGGGAAAATATCGGAACTGTCTATAGATGTTGTAGGAAGGATGAAAACGCGCTTGAAGGGTTTTTCCTACATGGAGGCTAGGTGGCGAACAATCGCGTCTTCAAATGAAAAACCCCGCCGTTTGCGGGCGGGGTCTGCAAGCACGCAGGGGCCGCTCATCGCCCCTGCCGAATCAGTCATCCAAGGATAATCAAGGCATCGGCGTCGGATTGTTATTGACCGACATTGCCGCGCTGGCGGCCGTTGCCGTGGCGTTCAATTCCAGGCGCTTTGGCTGATCGGCAACGGGCGACCAGGCTTGCCATGTCGTGCCAAGCGAAGCATTGTTCGGGTCGCCGGTCATCATGAATGCGTGCAGGCTCTTGCGCATCATCAGCGACAGGGCTTCCCGTCCCGGTTTGTTGGCATTGCTGTACCCCTGCGAAAAAATCCCCGTGCCAAAATTCCCGAACATGAAGGCGACATCCTGCACGTGGGCTGCGCCGATAAAAGTATTCCAGGGAGCAGGCTGCTGATTCCACATGAAATTGTAGGCATATGTCTTGGGCTGCAAGGGCTGCATCCTGTTGAGCGTAGTCGTCTGCAATGACCAGAACAATGAGGTTGGAAGCGTGCCGCAATACTGCGCATAGCCATTGTAGCCACCGGTGTTTGAGCACGGCAACGTGAAAGCAGCCGAGGCAGGCAAATAGGCCGACTGAATCAGATCGGTCAGCGCAACCGGCGCCACACCTGGATTATCCGGATCGAAATTCGATTTATACGTCCACAATACGGGGAAGTTTAACCCGGCAACATAGGTGGCCGCAGGGCTCAAATACCATTTACCTTCCTCATTGGTGACGCCAGCCAGGACGGGAACATTGTTCAGATAGCTTCCGGTGAACGCGGTGGCCGCGTCGGGAGGCAGAACCGTTCCGTCGTAGATGTTTGCCGCAACCCCGGTTACGCTGCCGTTTTCGGGCAGCGCCATTTCACTGATATAGGCGGCAGATTTACCAAGCAGATACGCCTTGATCTCCGCATTCGTCTTGCTGTTGATGTATGTCGTCGCGGTGATGGCATCGGTCGCGAGGCCATCCCTGATCAGCATTTTCTGCAGCAGGGTAAGAGAAGCAGCCTGGCTGGCCGCCAATGTGCTGCCGCTATGCCATCCGCTCATCGGCGCGGCCTTGTGGAACAGGTTGCTCGCCGCGGGCGAGACCATCAGGCTCCATACGCCCACAGCGCCGGCGGATTGGCCTGCAATGGTGACATTGTTGGGATCGCCGCCAAACGCAGCGATGTTGTTCTTGACGAACTTGAGCGAGTGGATCAAATCCAGCGTGCCGAAGTTGCCGGAATCGGTCTTGGGATCGCCTGTTTTAAGAGACACGTGGTTGATCCAGCCCAGATAGCCAGTGCGATAGTTCATCGTGACGACTACCGCCTTCTGTTCCTGGGCAAAACGGGCGCCATTGTAATCCGGCGTCCCACTCCAGCCGCGTATATTCGATCCACCATAAATGAATACCAGCACAGGCAATCCTGTTTCGGCTGTCTTGGGGCGCCAGACATTCAAGGTCAGGCAATCTTCGTTGCCGTCCGCGACGTTCCAGTTGTCTTTCATCGACAATCCCCACGCCTTCCCCGCTGGCTGCGGCCCGAGCAAACCACCCAACTGGGCACAGGCATTGCCGAATTGCTTGGTTTGCCGCATGGAAGACCATGTCACCGGATCGGTCGGCGCAGTCCAGCGCAAATTTCCGACCGGCGGCCTGGCATAGGGGATACCCAGCCAGGCATAGGCTCCGCTCGATGCATCCTGCACACCTTCGATCGGGCCGAAACTGGTCGTACGCAGTAATGGTGAAGAAGGCACCGCGACAGCGCCCGCGCCAGTCCCCGCCAAAGCGGCAATCAAGGATGCATAGCTTTGCCCGGCCAGAGCCAGCGCGGTATTCAATTCTTCGAGCAAATCATCGTAGGCATCGCCCGACTGCGCCGAAAATACGGCGCTGAACGGATTGAAGCTGCCGGTCGGCACAGTGAAATTTGCCGCGCCGAGTGCGGCTAGTATTCTGGTGGCGGCGGCGGCCGTGTCAGGCACTTCGGCAGGAGCAAAACTGCCGAACCAGTTCTGCGACGACTTTCCGCTGGACAGCGCGATCCCCATATCGGTCAATGGCGTGACATTGACGAGGCCGCTTGCGGCAGCGTAGGAGTGCAGCATCCGCGCATTGGCGGCGCCGTTGACAGTGCCGTTGGCCACCTGAATTGCGCAAGGCAGACTGCCGCTGAGGGTAAGCGACCAGGCGCCCGTCGCGCTGGTTGTTGCCATCTGATTTGCTCCGCTTGCACACTTGGAAGTCACTGTTGCGCCGATCAGCGGGGCTCCGACTGCTGCCACCCCATTCAGGCTGAAGCTGCTTGCCGCAGCGGCTGAATTACCAGCATTACCGGAGCCTCCTGCTCCGCTTGCAGCTGTGCCGCCGCCTCCGCCGCATGCTGCCAGGATGATGGCAAGCGTTAATGCGGATAGTGACTGAGTGCGCTTTCGTCCGAGTGTGACTCCCATATGGTCCTCTTATTTTGTTTTTCTAGTAATCGATTCTGTTCACTGCATGAGCATGCATTGGCAAAGCGGCACCAATTTGTATCGGAGATATAAACACGCTCCTCCAATTGGTGGGCGCGATAGTATCACGTAAAAACTTGGGATTTAGACAACAAAATGTTAAATCTTACACAGTAACAAAGGCGGCTCGTTCGCCACAAAAATGTCACAAACTCTTCATCTTCTCGTAACAAATCCAGCCTAATATGAAGTTAATGCCATGACAGCAGCAGGCAGCATCCTTACTTATCTCCACTTACCGCACTTCTGGGCTAGCAATGGATTCCGGCATCATCCTCATTCGGGAGGAAAAGAATTATCGTGTTCTGTACGGCCGCTTGCGGCTGGCGGGCGTCTTGAGCGGCGCAGATGAAATCTGCATCGACGTCAAGGGTGAAGGCAAGGTCAGGATCCTGAAAACCCGCGGCGGACTCGTCGTTCAGCAAAAAAACCGCAGGCTTCCCGTGCTGATGTGAGCGCGGGAGGGGTGTCACTCTCAGTCGCTCAGCCCGTGCTGGATCGCATAATGGATCAGCTCGGCATTGTTTTCCATGTTCATTTTCTCCAGCACCCGCGTGCGATAGGTGCTGACCGTCTTCACCGAAATGGACATCGCCTCGGCGATCTCGGTCAATGACTTGCCCTGGATGATCTGCTCGAAGATCTGATGCTCGCGCTCGGACAGTGCATGGTGTTTCGGCGCGTCGCGTTCGCCATCGAGTTCGAACAGCAGTTTTTCCAGCAGCGCC
Organism: Oxalobacteraceae bacterium; assembly: GCA_003537575.1. Classification (GTDB taxonomy): domain Bacteria; phylum Pseudomonadota; class Gammaproteobacteria; order Burkholderiales; family Burkholderiaceae_D; genus Paucimonas. The sequence continues at coordinate 56,042 of DPRS01000041.1, read as the reverse complement.
GGCGTGGCATAGCGGCCGCCTTTGACTACCTTGCGGATCGCCGCGATCAATTCTTCCGATTCGCTATCCTTGGTCAGGTAGCCGGCCGCGCCCGCCTTCAGTGCGCGCACCGCGTATTGCTCTTCCGGGTACATCGACAGGATCAGGATCGGCAGCTTGGGCTTTTCCAGCTTCATCTGCCGCACGATATCCAGCCCGCTCTTGTTGGGCATATTAATATCCAGTAAGACCACATCCCACTCCTGCTGGCGCAGCTTGGCCATCGCGTCGAAGCCATCGTGTGCCTCGCCGGCGACTTCGATATCCGGGCTTTCCTCGATCAATCGCTTGACGCCAGCGCGGAAAATCTTGTGGTCGTCCGCCACCAGTACCTTGATCATGAACTCTCCTTTTTTACTGTCAGCGGATAGCGCAACAGCACCCGGCTGCCGCGCCCCGGTTCGCTGGAAATTTCCAGCGTGGCGCCGAATTGCCGCGCGCGCTCGGCCATGCCGATCAGGCCGTAAGACTTGCTGTCGGCAACCGCTTCCACATCGAATCCCTTGCCATTGTCCTGCACCGACAGCAGCAGCATGCCATCGACCAGTCCGGCATCGATTTCAACCATGGTCGCTTGCGCATGCCGGGCGATATTGGTCAGCGACTCCTGGAAAATCCGGAAAATGGCAGTGGCTGCCGCATCTTCGATGTCCACCGGCATTCCCTGCAACGAAAGCCGGCAGTCCATGCCCATGCGTTCGCGGAACCGGTCCGCCTCCCATTCGATCGCGTCAAGCAAGCCGAGGTTGTCGAGCACGCCGGGGCGCAGCTCCGCCGAAATCTTGCGTACCGTATCGATCGCATCGCGCACCATTTCCATCATGGTCTCGGCGCGCGCGGCCAGCCTTGGCTCGCTGGTGTGCTTGTTCAGCCAGCCGATATCCATTTTCAGTGCAGTCAGCGTGCCACCCAGCACGTCATGCAGCTCGCGCGCGATCTTGCTGCGCTGCTCCTCCCGCACCGTCAACAAATGCTGCGACAATTCGCGCAGGCGCTCCTGCGAGCGCGCAATCTCCTGTTCGTGCCGCCGCGCCTCGGTGACATCGATGCCGACGCCGATCACTGCCGGCCGGCCGCGATACTGGAAGCGCGTGCCCTGCACCTCGATATCGACGCTGCGGCCCTCTTTGTGCAAGCCCTTGAAGTGGTAAAAGATGGTGTCGATCTCGCCGGAAATACGCTTGTCGAGGTTGCCCAGGACGGTAGCGCGATCCTCGGGCGTGATGAAGTCGCCGACCCGCCCCGGCGCCATTTCCTGCTGCGTATGGCCGAACATCGCGGCCCAGCGCGGATTGACATACTGAAACATGCCATCCTGGATGATGTACAGGCCGACCAGCGATTGCTCGACCAGGCCGCGGAAGGGAATTTCCGGCGCCGCGCTGTCGTCCAGGTCATCGTAGACGGCCACCATGCCGATGATGTTGTTGGCGATGTCGCGCAGCGGCGAAGTCGACAGACTGACCCGTACCTCGCGTCCTTCCTTGGTCATCCGCTCGATCTCGATGTCGCGCAGGGTATCGCCGGACACCGCGCGCTGGTGCAATTCGCGGCTGCTCTGCTCGCCCGCCTCCGGCACGTGCGGCAGCGGCTTGCCGATGACTTCCTCTTCCTGCCAGCCGAAGATGCGCTCGGCGGCATGGTTCCACAGCCGGACGTGGCGCTGCAGGTCAAGCGCGATGAACGCCACCGGCGCATCGCGCACCAGCGAGCGCAGCATGTCGTTTTCCTCGCGCAGGCGCAGCAACTCTGCTTGCATTTCGGCGGGCGACTGCGGGATCGAAAGCGTCATGGCAAACCTGGATAACGGAAAATGCCATCAAGATAACCAAAAGCCGCCGCGCCGTCCATGCCGCCGCCGATGTGCGGACGTAAAAAAAGCCGGGCGAACCCGGCTTTCGATCAGTCTGGCTGAATATGCCGATCAGGCATGCTCGCCCAGCACGGCCACCGTGACATCGACGACGACGTCGGTATGCAGGGCGACAGCGACGGCGTGGTCGCCGGCGATCTTCAGCGGGCCTTGCGGCATGCGGATTTGCGCCTTCTCGACCGGGAAGCCTTGCTTGGTCAGGGCTTCGGCGATGTCGTGGTTGGTGACGGAACCGAACAGGCGGCCGTCAACACCGGACTTCTGGGTGATCTGGACGGTCAGGCCGTTCAGCTTTTCGCCCTGGGCTTGCGCTTCTGCCAGTTTTTCGGCAGCGGCTTTTTCCAGTTCGGCGCGCTTGGCTTCGAATTCGGCGACGGCGGATTCGGTGGCGCGGCGGGCCTTGCGTTGCGGGATCAGGAAGTTACGGGCGTAACCATCCTTGACCTTGACGACTTCGCCGAGATTGCCGAGGTTGACGACTTTTTCCAACAGAATGACTTGCATGTTTTTCTCCTAGTTCTCGGTCGTCGATTACGCGTTGTGCAGATCGGTGTACGGCAGCAAGGCGAGGTAGCGGGCGCGCTTGATGGCGGTGTCCACCTGGCGCTGGTAGTGCGCCTTGGTGCCGGTCAGGCGGGCCGGCATGATCTTGCCGTTTTCCTGAACGAAGTCCTTCAGGGTGTCGACGTCCTTGTAGTCCACCTGTTCCACGCCGGCGGCGGTGAAGCGGCAGAATTTCTTACGCTTGAACAGCGGGTTTTGCTGCTTGCGTTTTTCCTTGAGCTTGTTCTTGTCGAATTTTTTACCGAATGCCATTTTTGGCTCCTAAATATCTGTATTTGTGATGCTGAGGACAGAGTAGCGCTTTCACCTTGATCAGTTGAGGACAGAGTACCACTTCGTTTAACTCTGTCCCCAATCGTCAGGATTCTGTCCCGCAATTTCTAAAATATGAAACACGAGGCTTTTGCTGTTCCGGTTCTTGCGTGCCAGGAAACCCTTGAACTGGTAGGTCACTCCCAGTTCGGCCTGGTTGAATCGTCCCGAAATCTCACCCGCGGCAAGCGCGGCAATTTCGAATTCAACCTGCCTTTCCACGCCGGCTTCCACTACCTTCGATGCGTGCAGCAATTTGCCGCTCGCTATCGGGATGCCTGCCGGTGTGTAGCGCAAGACGTCGCGCTCGGCAATCGTGGCCAGCAGTTCTAACCGGTTCACGCCTCCTGCTTCGTCAATTACGCGGCAGCAGGCGCTTCGCTGCGATGGCTCTTGGCGGCGTCTTCCTTCTGCACGGCCTTCATCATCGGCGACGGCGCGGTTTCGGCCTTCTTCATCTTGACGGTCAGGTGGCGCAGCACGGCATCGTTGAACTTGAAGCCGGTTTCGATCTCAGCCAGGGTTTCGGCGTCGCACTCGATGTTCAGGCAGACGTAGTGTGCCTTGGCCAGCTTGTTGATCATGTAAGCCATCTGGCGACGGCCCCAGTCTTCCACGCGATGGATCTTGCCGCCGCGGGTGGTGACGATGCCCTTGTAGCGCTCGATCATCGCGGGCACTTGCTCGCTTTGATCGGGATGCACGATAAATACGATTTCATAATGACGCATGTAATCTCCTTAGGGACAGATTGACGAATTGCCCACCTCGGCGTCAAGACGAGTGTGGGAAGGGGAAAACCCGAGATTTTGCCTTGAATTTGGAGAAAACTCAAGACTTTCAAGCCCTTACCGGTTTTTCTTGGACAAACTTCCGGTAAATAGCGCTTGCATTCGCCCAGACACTGTATAAAAATACAGACTGTTCATCCGCACAGCGCCATGCCGCACGATGCCCGTCTGGCCATTGCTGCGGATGATGTTTCCATCAATGCCCCATTCACGCCATCCACGGATCGCCGCCATGCTGAAACTGACCGCCCGCCAGGAACAAATCCTCAACCTGATCCGCGAAGCCATCGAAAATACCGGCTTCCCGCCGACTCGCGCTGAAATTGCCGCCGAGCTGGGTTTTCGCTCTGCCAACGCCGCCGAAGAGCATTTGCAGGCGCTGGCGCGCAAGGGCGCCATCGAGATTTCCCCCGGCACTTCGCGCGGCATCCGCTTGCGCGATCACGGCACAGGCGCGAAAGGCAAGACGGCGGGCAGCCGCAATCCGCAAATGGCACTGCCGCACCCGGCGCTGATGCAACTGAGCTTGCCGCTGGTCGGCCGCGTGGCCGCCGGCTCGCCCATCCTGGCGCAGGAACACATCGAAAGCACCTACCATGTCGATCCCGCGCTGTTTGTCGCCAAGCCGGATTACCTGTTGAAGGTGCGCGGCATGTCGATGCGCGACGCCGGCATCCTCGACGGCGACCTGCTCGCCGTCAAAAAAGCCGATGCCGCCCGTAACGGCCAGATCGTCGTGGCCCGCCTGGGCGATGAAGTCACGGTCAAGCGCTACAGAAAGTCTGGTTCGGTCATCGAACTCCTGCCGGAAAACCCGGATTTCAAGACAATTCTGGTGGAACCGCAGCGCGAAGATTTTGCGCTGGAAGGGTTGGCTGTCGGCCTCGTAAGGGCCTGGAATTAGCCTGGAATTAAGTCGGCTTGACCCTGGAACCATTAACGACAATCAACTGTCCAACTCGCAGATCAAGCACGCTTTCAATGCCGCTCCGGTGATGCCGGCGTTTCGCACTCCCCTCTCACTTGTGCGGAATGCTCGCGGATACTGAGTATCCTAGCTGGAACGGCATGTTTTTATACCCAAAGCCCGAATGGCATTCCGCCATCCGGGCTTTTTCTTCATCATTCCTTTTTGCCGGACTTTGTCATGGCCAGCATCTGGCGCGCCATGCCGCGCAGGATATTGACTTCCTCGGTTTCCAGCCCGGTGCGGGAAAACAGCCGCTTGATGCGCGGCATGAGTTTTTTCGGGCTGTCGGGATTGAGAAAGCCGATGCCCACCAGTGCCTGTTCCAGGTGCGCATACATGCCGTCAATCTGCTCGACGCCGGCAGCCTCCCCCCTGAAACCGATGCCGCTTTCGGCCAGCTTGCCGCCGGTGGCCGCCATGCGGCCTTCGTAAGCCAACACTTGCACCGCCTGCGCCAGGTTCAGCGAGGAGTAATCCGGATTGGCGGGAATGTTGATCAGGAAATTGCACTTTTCCACCGCCTCATTGGGCAAGCCGAAACGCTCGTTACCGAACAGCAGCGCGGCATGCAAACCGGCGTCGGCTTCGAGTTGCTCTCCAAGGATGCGCGGCGTAACCACGGGCGGCGAATATTCGCGCAGGCGGGCGCTCACGGCGGCGGCAAAATTGCAGCCTGCGAGCGCCTCGCCGATGGAGCCGACGATGCGCGCGCCTTCCAGCACATCCAGCGCGCCGCTGGCAAAGGCGACCGCTTCCTCGTGCCGCACGGCTTCCGGGTTGCGCGGATTGACCAGCACCAGGTCGGAGAAACCCATGGTCTTCATGGCGCGCGCAGCGGCGCCGATGTTGCCTGGCCGGCTGGTTTCAACAAGGATAAAACGCAGGCGCTTGAAAAGAGAAGTATCCGGGACAGTGTCGGTTTGGGGCAGGTTCATTTAAAATAGCGGCAACAAGCGGCAAGGCGCAAACAATAACATGCGCCAGTTGCCGCATCGCTCATTGTTCAATTTACATGGTTCCCTGGTTGCGGTTTGCAAGGGAACCGCCATTTTAACGGAACCTGTATGCATCCCATGCTCAATACGGCGGTCAAGGCCGCCCGCCGCGGCGCCGCCGTCATTAATCGCGCCTCTTTCGACATCGACCGCCTGAAAGTCACCGAGAAACAGCAAAACGATTTCGTCACCGAAGTCGACCGCGCCGCCGAGCAGGCGATCATCGAGGTGCTGCAAACCGCTTACCCCGACCATGCCATCCTCGCCGAGGAATCCGGCCCTTCGGCCAATTTGCACGACGAAAACGAAAACGTCTGGATCATCGATCCGCTCGACGGCACCACCAATTTCATCCACGGCTTCCCGCAGTATTGCGTGTCGATCGCCCTGCAACAGCGCGGCCAGATCACCCAGGCGGTGGTGTACGATCCGACCCGCAACGACCTGTTCACCGCCACCAAGGGCGCCGGCGCTTACCTGAATGAAAAGCGCATTCGCGTCGGCAAGCGCGACAAGATGGCCGATGCCCTGATCGGCACCGGCTTTCCCTACCGCGACATGCAGGGGCTGGAAAATTACATGAGCATGTTCAAGGTCATGACGCAGAAATGCGCCGGATTGCGCCGCCCCGGCGCTGCTGCGCTGGACCTGGCCTATGTCGCCTGCGGCCGCCTTGACGGCTTCTTTGAAAAAGGCTTGCAACCCTGGGACGTGGCGGCAGGTTCGCTGCTGATCACCGAATCCGGCGGCATCGTCGGCAATTTCAGCGGCGAGTCCGAGTATATTTATCAGGGCGACGTGCTGGCCGGCTCGCCGAAGATCTTCGGCCAACTGGTGACACTGCTGTCGCCCTTCGCCTGATCTCCCTTCTCATGAAAAAACCGGCCTGGCGGCAATTGCTGCCAGGCCGGTTTTTTATTGCACACACCTACCGGCGCCGTGTGAATCGGCGCAGCCGCCCGTCCTCTTCAGATTGGTGCCCGCTCTAGATCGACCACATGAACCACACGCCGGCACACAGGGCGCCGACACTGCTCAGCACGGCCACTGTGCGCACCGTATGCAACTGAGTCCACAAGAGCAGCCCCGTGATCGACAGCAGGATCAGCGCGCCGGCAATCGTGTCAGTCAGCAGGATCCAGAACGCGCTCACGCCGGTGGACATATGCAGGCGCGTCAGCGTGCCGATGGGCGTGGCGTCGAGCTTGTCCAGTTTCACGAAACGATTGCCGACAAAATACTCTGCATTGATGGCTCCACCGGGCCGGTGCAGGTTGACGGTCCAGCGCTCCGGCTGCACGGTTTCGATATCGCCCCAGACAACCTTCTTCGACGGCTGCGATTTGATCAGCGGCGGTGCCACCGGTTTGAACTGCAATTCCTGCTGCAGCCAGGACGACAATTCTGCCGGAGTGGAAAACGACGCGACCGGAGGCAGTGCGAGTTGCACGGTCTTTTGCACCGTCTTTTCCACCGGGATCTTCATGATCGCGCGGTGGTTCAGCAGAATGCCGGTTGCTCCGAACAGCAGGCCGAATACCGCGCCCCACAAGCCCACATAGAGATGAATCTTGCGCAGCCAGGTGAGGAATATGGCACGGCGGCTGCGCGAGCGCGAGCGAACGGCTGCCGCCTGTGCCTCGTGAAAACCGTCTTGCAGGTTCATCGTCACACCCCTCAGAAGTTATAGCGTGCGGTCAGCTGCACAGAGCGCGGGGCGCCCGGCGTATTCAGGTTGGGTGACGACCCATGGCCGGAGACGATGTGCTTGCGGTCGAACAGGTTATTCACGTTCAGCTGAAGATCGACTCCGGCAAGCTTGTAGCCAAGCATCGCATCCACGAGCATATAGCCGGGCAAGGTCACGGTATTGCCAGGATTAGCAAATCGAGCATCGACATAGTTCACCCCGGCCCCGGCCCGCAAGCCGTTGCCAAATGCCTTGGTCAGCCAGAGATTGGCGCTATGCTTGGGCGTCAGCGTGGCCTGCTTGCCCTGGACCGGGATATTGCGGAAGGCTGCGCGGTTATCGGAATTGTCGACCGCTGGAGAAGAAGTGACCTTGGCGTCGAGATAGGAATAGCCGGACCAGATCTGCCAACCGCCGGACAAGTCACCAGCAAAGGTGAATTCCACGCCATTCGTGCGCTGGGTGCCAATGGGCACGAGGCGATTGGTCGCCGGATCGGTGAACTTGATATTGGTGCGTTCGAGCTGGAACAAGGACGCTGTCGCACTCGCCTGGCCGTCGAAGAAATCGAGTTTTGCGCCGATTTCCTTGTTGGTCGTTTGTTCCGGTGCCAGTTGCTCATTGTTGGCTGCCAGGGCGAAGTTTTCTCCCGAAGGCTGGAACGACTTGCTGACGGAAACATAGTACGAAAAATTGCGGGCCGGCTGGTAAACCACACCCACGCGCGGACTCCATACGCGGTCGGCTCTTTGCAGCGTCCTGCCTGCGGCTGGCGTGGTCTCTTGCTCGAATCGATCGTAACGCAGGCCGGCCAGTGCCTTCCACTGTTCCGTGAAGCTCACCAGATCCTGCAGGTACGCGCTGCTGGTCTTGAATTCGCTGAACGTGTTCGGCGCGGAGATAGTCGCTGGCACCCAGGTCGGCGCGCTGGCCTGAGGATTGAACAGGTTGACGGTGGCGGCATTCGCCCGGTTGACGAAAAACTGGTCCTTGTTCTGCTTGCCCAGCTCGACGCCATACAGGATCTGGTGATCCATGCCGGCGACATTGAGCTTCTGGGTAAGCTCGGTCTGGTTGAAAAAGCCGTTTTCCTTGCGCCGCACGTCGCCGCGGGTCAGCGATGCCGTCTGCGCAGTCTCGTTGACGGAGCCGACCAGCGTGTTATGGCGGTCCAGGGCATAGTCGTAATAACGGAAGCCGTTACGCAGCGAAAGCTGGCTGTTGAAGCGGTGGTTCAGCGTAAAGCCTGCGGAAGTCACGTCCGACTGCGAATAATCCACATCCCGCCCATTTCTGGCGCCGTAGTAAGTGCCCGATGGCACATTGACGGGACGCCCCTGGAAGGATGGAATACCGAAATCGGTGACGCGGCGATCCGACAGATGCTCGGCTTGCAGCAGCAGGCTGGTATCCGGGGCGAGCTTGAACAGCAAAGAGGGCGAAAGGACTTCCCGGTCGAGAAATTGCTGGTCGCGATAGCTGTCGGCGCGCTCGATGGCGCCCGTCACGCGAAATGCCACGCCGCTGTCGCTGTAATTGCGGGCCAGGTCGAATTCGCCGCGGCGCTGATCCTGACTCCCGACCTGCGCGGTGATTTCGCTCTTGTTGATGCCGGGCTTTTTGGTGACGCGATTGATCAGGCCGCCTGACGAACCGCGCCCGTACAGGACGGATGCAGGCCCCTTGAGCACCTCGACTTGTTCAATATTCGCCAGATCGCGGAAATACAGTGCGTCATCCCGAAATCCATCGACGAACTGGTCGGCGATCGCGCTAAAGCCGCGAATGGTGACCTGGTCGCGCTGGCCATCGCCGTTGGACAGGCCGACCCCTGGCACCGATTTCATCACGGCTTCCATCGAGCGCGCGCCCTGGTCGCGCAACAGGCTTTGCGGCACGACGTTGACGGTTTGCGGGATGTCGCGCAAGGGCGCCTCGATCTTGGTGGCGCTGACCGCAGTCGGCGGGTTGTAAGTCGGCGGCAATTCGCGCTCACCCGTTACTTTGACTTCAGGCAGGTTTGCCTCAGGTTTGACTGCGGATCCTGCCTGCGCATGCGCAGATAAGGCAATCTGCTGCAGGGCCAGTGCGACCAGCAGCGCCAGTTTGTGCTGTTTCATTGAAGTATGACTCCATGGATGGAAATTGGCGACTGGCTGGCTGCCGCGCACAATTGATGCGCGGCTGGCTGGCTAAGAATTTTGCGGAATGCCGGCGAATCGATTCGCCGGCGGACGGACTTAGAAATTCGCCGTCAGCATGACGCGGAAGGCCCGTGGCGAACCCGGCATGATATTGGTATTGCTATGCGCGTTAGCGAAATAGTCCTTGTCCAGAAGGTTTTCGACGTTCAGCTGCGCCTTCAGGTTCTTGTCGATCTGGTAGTAGAGCGCGGCATCGACGCGGGTGAAGCCAGGCAGCACCACCGTATTGTCGGTGGAGGCATACGACTTGCTGCGGCTGTATACGCCAAGGCCGGCGCCGAAGGCAGGTGTGAAGTCATAGCGGTTCCACAGCGAGAAGGTGTGGGCCGGCACTTGTGCCAGCGCTGCCCCCGCCAGCGCGGTTGCCGACTGCGTACGGGTAATCTCGCCGGCCTGATAGGCATAGCCGCCCATGACACTCCACTTCTTCGAGATCTGTCCGCTCGCGCCGAGTTCGATCCCTTTGGTACGCTGGCCGTCAACCAGCAGGGTGGCAGCCGGATTACTCGGATCGGTAATCGCGACATTGCTGCGGTCGAGCTGGTAGATTGCCGCGGTCAAAGCCAGGTCGGGCCGGACATCCCACTTTGCGCCGATTTCGATGTTCTTGAATTCTTCCGGATCGAGCGCCTGGTTGGTCAAAGTCAGCGAAGACAGTTGCTCGCCGGCGCGCGGCTGGTAGGCCAAGCTGTAGTTCGCATACAGGGACAATGCTTCCATCGGCTTGTAGATCAGGCCGGCGCGCGGCGACACCAGGCCGTCATCGCTGACGAACTTCTGCCCGTTGCGCTGGTTGACGAAATCCATCTTGAACTTGTCATAGCGCACGCCGACGATCGCTTCCCACTGCGGGGAGAAGCGGATCTGGTCTTGCACATAGACGCCTGCGACCGTNNTTTGCCGGAAGGTGATCGGCAGGCTGGTCCGCGGATTGGAGAGCGGCACCTGGACGGAGGTGGTGTTCAGGCCGACCGAGGTGAAATAGCCGGTGTTCCTGAAGTTGGTGGTGACCTGGCGGCCCAGCTCCAGGCCGGTCAGGATCTTGTGGCGGATGGCGCCGGTATCCAGATTGAAAATGAAGTCGGTCTGGTTGAACAGGTTTTCCCGCTGCGTGTCATTGTTGTACGCGGAAATCGCGACCGTCGTGCCGCCCGCATTCACCGTCACCGCACCCGGAAACACGTTCTGGTAAAACTTGTCGTAATCGGCATAGCGGGTGCGGTTGCGGATGACCATGCCGTTGCCCAGGTCGCGCTCGAACAGGGCATTGGCCGCCTTGACGGTGGCGCCGGTCGGGCTGCGGTCCGGATCGCCGAAGAAGGTCGAGTCATCCGTCGCCAGCGGCCGTCCCTGGAAGGATGACACGCCGCGGTCGGCAACGCGGTCGTCCTCGAAATACTCGGCGCCGAGCGTGATCCTGGTACGGCTGTCCGGCTTGATCGTCAGTGTCGGATTGACGCCCTTGCGCTTGAGTTCCACGCCGTTGCGGTAGCTTTCCGAATCCTCGATCATCGCATTCAGGCGGAACGACACCGCATCGTTGATCGGCTGGTTGATGTCGACCGTCGCCCGCTTGTTGTCGTAGGAGCCTGCCTGCAGCGTCACTTCGCGCAGCTGTTCCCAATTGGCTTCCTTGGTGACGCGGTTGATCACGCCGCCGGAACCGCCGCGGCCGAAGATCATGCCGTTCGGTCCCTTGAGCGCCTCCACCCGTTCGATGTTGTACAGATCGCGGTAATACTGGACATCGTCGCGCATGCCATCGATAAAGAAGTCGGACGTCGAACTGTTGCCGCGGAAAACCGGTGTTTCGCGATTTCCCTCGCCCTGCGCCATGCCGATGCCTGGAACGTAGCGCACCACGTCAGCCATGTTCTGCATGCCCTGATCCTTGATCAATTGCTTGGTCACCACCGTGATCGATTGCGGCACATCGCGCAGCGGCGTATTGGTTTTGGTCGCTGTCGTCGATTCAGTCGCGGCATAGTCGCTGGCGCGGTCCGCAGTCACCGTCACGGCAGGCAAAGTCTGGGCTTGCGGCGCGCCGTCCGGGCGCTTTGCCGCGTTTTCCGTCGATTGGGCAAATGCCGTTCCGTAAAGAAGCAAAGCAGCACAGGAAGCACCCAGGGTGGAAAGGCCCAGCACGGTCAAGGAGGGAATCGGCTTGAGTTGGATGGTTTTCATGGCTATGTTTATTGATTGCAAAAAATGAATGTTGGCAATTGAAGCTTCCTGAATCGGAATTATAATGATAATGAGAATAATTATCAATTAGTATTAACGCGAGTCCTTTGCACTGACCCATGCCTGCCCCCTTCGGCAAGGGAACCGGCAAAAAAAAAGCGCCGCAGTGCGGTGCTTTTTCTGAGGACACCCGAAGGTGTCCTTGATGTTGCAGTAGGTGTGCTCAGCAGCAGCCGCCGCTGCGAGCACTTCCGTAGCGCGCCTCCTGGCGCTCGCGGAAAAACTCTTCATACGTCATGATCGGTTCACCCGGATGGGTCTTCTCCATGTGCGTTACGTAGGTATCGTACTCCGGCAGGCCTACCATCAGGCGCATGCTTTGCCCAAGGTAGCGACCTGCCTGTGCCAGTTTGTCGAACATGGCCGCTTATGCCGTCGTCGCAGGGACGAACGTCGTCTCTTTCGAGCTTGGCAGTGCGTTGGCACGCGCCGCCAGCGCGGTGCGGATGCCGAAGAGCAGGATCGACACCACCACGACCATGAAGAACGCCGTCAGGCCAGCATCGAGGTAATCGTTGAACGCAATGCGCTCCATTTCCTCCATTGTCTTGGCTGGAGCGAGGACGATACCCTGGTCGATTGCGTTCTGGAACTTCTCTGCGTGCGCAAGGAAGCCGACTTTGATGTTCTCGCTGAACACTTTCAGCCAGCCCGCGTACAGTGTGCAGACCAGCAGGAATAGTGCAGGAGCCATCGTTACCCACGCAAACTTCTCGTGCTTCATCTTGAACAATACAACGGTCGCGAGGATCAGCGCGATGCCTGCCAGCATCTGGTTGGCGATACCGAACAGCGGCCACAGGGTGTTGATGCCACCCAGCGGATCAACCACGCCCTGATACAGGAAGTAGCCCCAGGCTGCCACGCACAGCGCGGTCGCCGTCAGGTTTGCCACCAGCGAATCGGTGCGCTTGAACGAAGGAACGAATGCGCCCATCAAGTCTTGCAGCATGAAGCGGCCGGCGCGGGTGCCCGCATCGACTGCGGTCAGAATGAACAGCGCCTCGAACAGGATCGCAAAGTGATACCAGAAGGCCATCATTGCCTTGCCGCCGATGACTTCCGACAGGATGTTCGCCATGCCGACGGCCAGTGTCGGGGCGCCGCCTGCGCGCGAAATGATGCTCGACTCGCCGACATCCTTGGCGGTCTGGGTCAGCATCTCCGGGGTGATGTAGAAGCCCCACTGCGAGATGACTGCCGCGGCCGACTCGGCGGTGCTGCCCAGCACAGCGGCCGGTGCATTCATCGCGAAATAGATGCCAGGTTCGATAGTGGACGCAGCTACCAGCGCCATCATTGCCACGAACGATTCCGCCAGCATCGCGCCGTATCCGATGAAGCGGGCGTGCGTTTCGTTTTCGATCATCTTTGGCGTGGTGCCCGAGGAGATCAGCGCGTGGAAGCCGGAAACGGCGCCGCAAGCGATGGTGATGAACAGGAACGGGAACAGGTCGCCGGACCAGACCGGACCGGAACCGTCGATAAACTGCGTAACCGCCGGCATTTTCATGTGCGGGGCGACGATCACGATGCCGATTGCCAGGCCCGCGATGGTGCCGATCTTGAGGAAGGTGGACAGGTAATCGCGCGGCGCCAGCAGCAGCCAGACCGGAATGACGGCAGCAACGAAACCGTAGCCGATCAGCATCCAGGTCAACTGGGTGCCGGTGAAATCGAACATCGGGCCAAACACAGCCGATGCCTGCACGTACTGGCCGCCGATGATGGCGAGCATCAACAGCACGAAGCCGATCAGCGATACTTCGCCGATGCGGCCGACGCGCAAATAACGCGAATAAACGCCCATGAACAGCGCGATAGGGATGGTGGCGATGACGGTGAAGCTGCCCCACGGCGAATGGGTCAGCGCCTTCACGACGATCAGCGCCAGCACGGCCAGGATGATCACCATGATCATGAAAGTGCCAAGCAGCGCAATCATGCCCGGGATCTCGCCCAGTTCCGACTTGATCAGGTCGCCCAGCGAGCGGCCGTCGCGGCGCATTGAAATGAAGAGGATCACGAAGTCCTGGACCGCGCCGGCGAAGACCACGCCGGCCAGGATCCACATCATGCCAGGCAAGTAGCCCATCTGTGCGGCAAGTACCGGGCCGACCAGCGGACCGGCGCCCGCGATGGCGGCGAAGTGGTGGCCAAACAGTACATTTTTATTCGTCGGCACGTAGTCGAGGCCGTCGTTCAAACGGTGGGCCGGGGTCTGGCGTTTATCGTCCAGCGCCAATACTTTTGTTGCAATGAACTGGCTATAGAAGCGATAAGCGATCAGGTAAACGCATAGTGCCGCGGCAACAACCCACACCGCGTTGATCGACTCGCCGCGCTTGAGCGCAACGAATGCAAGCGCGCAAGCGCCCGCAATGGATAGCGCAGCCCAACCGAGCTGGCTTGTAAAACGTTTCATACTGATTCTCCTCGAGGCTTTGCGGATGTTGCGTGCGACCGGTACATGCCGGTTCTTGGTGCAACTTGCACTAAAGTATTTAAGAACGCACCAGTTCGGACAAGCGCACCACTACGCAGACCATCTACGTAATCCTACTTACACGCGAATGACGGAAGGCACGTAAAATCTTGCAGATGCTTAAAACAGAAAGTTGGGCGCGATGAAGTTAAGGCAAAAAGTCATCGTCCTTGCAATTACGCCGCTGATTATTGCCCTTTGCGCAATCGCGCTCTTCGTGCGGCATGAAGCGATCACGCTTGCCCAGTTGCAGCGCGCGACCATCCAGCAAGCCTACTTCGCCAGCAAGGAAACCGAACTCAAGCACTACGTGACCCTGGCGTCACGTTCGGTGGCGCACCTGTATGACTCGGGCCGGACCGATGCGGCAGCGCTCGACGAAGCCAAGCGCATCCTTGGCAGCCTCAGCTACGGCGATGACGCCTACTTCTTCATCTATGACATGAATGGCAACAGTCTGATGCATCCGCGGCAGCCCGAGCTGGTTGGCCGCAACCTGTGGGAAATGCGCGATGCAGCCGGCGTGCCGACGATCCAGCGCCTGATCGCACGTGCCAACGCCGGCGGCGGACTAGAGCGCTACACCTGGGCCCGGCCCTCGACGGGCAAGGAAGAGCCCAAACTTGGCTACGTGATCCCGCTGAATAAGTGGGGATGGATGATCGGCACTGGCATCTACCTTGACGATGTCGACGCGGCGCTAGCCAAGGTCGACGCCCAGCAATCGGAGCACATTCGCGGCACGATGAGATGGATTGCGGCGCTGGCGATCATCAGCGCCGTGGTGGTTGCCGTGGGCGGCCTGGCGCTGAATATCAGCGAACTGCGCGTGGCGGACGCCAAGCTCAGGGTGCTGGCCCAGCGCGTCGTCGAATCGCAGGAGGAAGAGCGCGCACGGCTGTCGCGCGACCTGCACGACGGCATCAGCCAGTGGCTGGTATCGATCAAGCTGCAGATCGAGGCGGGCATTATCCGGCTGGCGGGAAATGCCGAACAGCAGCACGCGGCCCGCGCCAGCTTCGAACGCACGGCAGCCCAGCTGAACGATGTGCTCGGCGAAGTGCGCAGGATATCGCATGACCTGCGTCCGGCCATCCTTGACGACCTCGGCCTTGCCGCCGCGCTCGATCACCTGGCGCATGAATTTACCGGGCACCTCGCTATTCCGGTGCACTTTTCGTCGAAAGGCGATACCGACGGCTTGCCACATGTCGCCAACACAGTGCTGTTCCGCATTGCGCAAGAAGCGCTGACGAATATCGAACGCCATGCCGGCGCACGACGCATCGACATGAAGCTGGTACGCAAATGCAAGATAATGACCCTGACAGTGCAGGACGACGGCCACGGGTTCGACCCGGAGCGCGTTGCACTGCACCCCAACCGCGGCATCGGGTTGCGCAACATGATGGAGCGGATGGACGCCATCGGCGGCCGCCTGGACATTGCATCCTCGTCAACCGGCACCACTGTGAAGGCGTCGGTCGCGATCGACGGATTGGAATCATGACGACAGATATCATCAGGATTATGCTGGTCGACGACCACCCCTTGGTGCGCGACGGCCTGCGTGCGCGCCTTGAGGCGGTGCCGCATTTCCGCGTGGAGGCGGAGGCCGATGGCGCCGACGACGCACTCAGGCAAGCGCTAACGGCGGAGGTTGATCTTGTCCTCATGGACATCAACATGCGTGGCACCAATGGGATCGAGGCAACCAGCCGCCTGTGCGCGGCTTTCCCACATATCGCGGTGCTAATCTTATCGATGCACGACAAACTCGAATATGTCAGCCAGGCGATGCAAGCCGGCGCGCGCGGCTACGTGCTCAAGGATGCGCCGGGCAAGGACATCGTGCTGGCCATCGAGACGGTGATGTCGGGCGGAATTTACTACAGTCCGGCGCTGGCGCGGCAACTGGCGCATCCGATGGTGCAGGACAACCAGTTGACGGTGCGCGAACAGGAAGTGCTGCAGCACATTGCCGCGGGCCAGTCGAACAAGCAGATCGCGCGCGACCTGGACCTGTCGGTGCGGACGGTGGAAACGCACCGGCTTAACATCAAGCGCAAGCTGGGGATAGAAGGGCAGGCCGAACTGATCAAATTCGCAGTGCAACACGCGCGCTTTGATGGTGGCCGCTAACGGCTGCGCCGGCGGTTCTGGCTAATCGTCGAAGCATCCGCCATCTTGGCGATCGGACGCAGTCCCAGAAACCAGCGATAGGCAACATTGACCTGCACTCTGCGAATCAATTGGCGTTATGAAGAAACTCTCGCTCTTACGCGAGGGCTTCTCAGCCGTCTGAAACGTCGCATTGCGGCGCTTTCTTGAGATGGCCAGAAGGTGACTGCCCTGCCCTTTCTTCAAGCCATCAGGCTTTCACCTTTGCTTGACTGTAAAGATTGAATCCGAAACTGGCCAGCACCACGAGCAGCACGAGGCATTGCGCCGCCAGCGTCTGCCAGGTCGGGTAAATACCAAGAAGGTCAACGCGCGGCAAGGCAAGCGGCGTAACATCCAGCATGCCCGCCTCCTGCAGCGCCGCAACGCCCTTGCCGACCAGGACCACCGCCAGCACGGCGATCAAGGCGGAGCTGATGGCGAAGAAGCGGCTGATCGGCAAGCGGGCAGAGGTACGCAGCATGATCACGGTGATGACGGCCAGAATCACGATGCCGGCCGCCAGCCCTGCCAGCAGGTATCGGCCGTTGTCTTCAGTCCACAGCGCGGCATAGAACAGCACGGTTTCGAACACTTCCCGGTAAACGGTGACGAAAGCGAGCACGAACAGCACCATGGCGGAGCGCTTGTTCAGCGCCGTCGTCAGTTTGTCGCGCACATAGGCTTGCCAACGTCCGGCCAGGCTTTTCTGATGCATCCAGATGCCGACCGTCAGCAGCACCACCGCAGCAAAGATGGCGGCGAAGCCTTCGGTGATTTCCCGGCTGGCGCCGCTCAGTTCGACCAGATAGGTGGCGGCGACCCAGGTCAGCACACCGGCGCCGAGCGCGCTGGCCCAGCCGGCATGGACATAGGGCAGCACGTCGCTACGATCAGCCTTCTTCAGGAAGGCGATCATCGCCACCACGATCAGCAGCGCTTCCACGCCCTCGCGCAACAGGATCGTCAGGGCGGCGAGGAAAGTCGCCCAGGGAGAGCCGCCGTCCGCCTTCAGCGTCGCATCGGCATCACCGATCAGCGACTGCAGCCGGCTTTCCTGGCTGCGCGCCTCTTCCACCCGGCCTTCCGAAACGGCGGAGCGATAGGCGCCCATCGCCTGTTCGATCTCGTGGAACAATTCCTTGTTCTTCGCGGCCAGCGCCGGCTCGACCGGCTCGAAACCGTCGAGATAGGCGGAAATCGCCAGCCGCGAAGCGCCTGCACGGTCGCCTCTCTCCAGCGTCGTCAGGCTTTCGCGCAACCTGGATTTGGCCAGGGCAAGTCCGTCGGCCGTCGAGGCGGCTACTGCTTCCGGGTGGCTGCGCAGATAGGCCAGTGCGGCGCCGGCCTTTTCAGCGCCGATGTCTCTGGCCAGCGCGGCTTCCGTCCATTGCGTCAGGGCGGCGAGGTCCTTGATCGCTGCCTGCAGGCTGCGGTCGGATGACCACAGGGCTTCGCCCTGCCGGCGTTCGGCGTTCTGATAGGCCAGCGTGGAAACGTAGAAGGCCAGCGCCCAGCGATCCTGGTCCGGCAACGTGGCGAAACTCGGCATGGCGGTGCCTTCGACGCCGCGCGAAGTGGTCTGGTACAGCGACAGCACGCTGCGCTCACGGGCGCGCACGCGGTCGGTGAAGGCAATTGGCGGCGGATTCATGCCGGCGGCAAGCGGTCCGTCCGCCTTGCCTTCGGCGCCATGGCAGCTGGCGCAATGCGACTGATACAGGCGCGCGCCCTGCTGCAGGTCAGGCGTCCTGGCAGGCGTTACCGGAATCGGGTAGGCGGCGAGCAAGGCATTGGCCAGCGTCTGCGCCTGTTGCGCCACCTTGCCGGCCGCCGCCTTGTCAGCGATCATTTTGCGCAGGCTGCGTGCCTGCTGCAACAACTCCGCCTGCGCTGCGGTTTGCGGCAATGCGCCGATCTGCTGCTCGGCGCTGCGGGAAAATTCTTCCATTTCCACATACTCGTCGGCGTTGACGATCTTGCCGTCATCCACCGCACCGCCATAATCCACCGCGAGGTAGTCGAGCATCTGCCAGATCTGCTTGGCCTTTTCCTCGCTTGCCTGGTCAACGGCGTGCGCTGCGGAGAGGAATGCGATGCAGGAAAAAATCCATACCGCTGCTATGCGAAAGAACAACATCGAATACCGTTTCATATACTGCACGCCAATTTGTTAAAAAAGAATGTTATTGAATGCATCCCCAAAGCCATGGGCGGACATGTTGATGTACGAGCGCGTATTGGCGGCATAAAGCCGGCATTCCCCTTCTAGACGACAAAAGAAATGGCTGGCGGATCGGACAAGAATGAAGCTCCGTTAGCCAGCTTAAGATTCCAGGCCGTGCGAATGTTCACCGGGTCAAGACTTCAAGACTGGCGTGCAATGCTCCGGCAACCCGAAAACTTATCTCATCCTGAGTCTGAGTTGAAGTTGCGATAATTCATTATAAATGATAAGCATTATCATTATCAATCCAGAGAATTCTCTTTCAATGTTGACGGACCTTCAGCGGACGTCCGGAACGTGAATCTCAGTTAGTCGGGGCGACCGGCAGCCGCAATCTGACCTGCAGGCCCCCAAGCGGAGAATCGGCCAGCGTCACTTCGCCGCCATACAGCCTGGCCAGCTCATCCACGATGGCCAGCCCCAGTCCCGAACCAGCCACCTGTTCGTCTGCCCGCGTGCCGCGCTGGAGCATGGCCTCGCGATGTTTGACGGACAAGCCCTTGCCATCGTCGTCCACCGTAATGGATAGCTGACCTCCCTCCTCCGTGGCACGCACTTCGATACGGCGCCGGGCCCATTTGCAGGCATTGTCCAGCAGGTTGCCCAGCATTTCATGCAAATCCTGTTCCTCGCCGTGAAAGGCAAGGTTTTCGGCCGCGGGGAAAATCCGTAGCTCCAGCTCTCGTTCAGCATGGACCCGCCGCATCACCTTGACCAGGCCCTGCAGCGCCGGCGTCACCGGCGTGCGCATTCCTGGAACACCCACCGTGGCGGCGACCCGCGCGCGCCTGAGGTGGCATTCCACTTGCCGTCGCGCCGTTTCGACCTGTTCCCCGACGAGCCGTGCCAGCTCGCTGTCTTCGGCGGCGGCAGCATTGGCCAGCACGCTCAGCGGCGTTTTCAGCGCGTGGGCAAGGTTGCCCGACTGCGTGCGCGCACGCGCGACGACTTCGGCGTTCTGCCCCAGCACGGTGTTGAACTCCTGCACCAGCGGCCGGATCTCGACCGGGAAGCGGCCTTGCAGTTTCTGCGACCGGCCGCCGCGCACGGCGCTCAGGGCGCTGTGCAGGCGGCGCAGCGGCGCCATGCCGATAAGGACCTGCACGACGGCGGCCACCGTCAAGCCTGCGCCAAGTATCGCCAGCGCCAGCCACAGCATGCCGCCGAAGCGTTCGGCCGGCTCGTTCATCAACGCCTCGTCGGCGGCAACGATGAGGCGCAGCGGCTGGTCCGGCCGCCCGGCAGGAAACAGCATGCGCTCGAGCCCCCCCAGCCTGCTACCCTCCGGGCCGGTGATGCGATGCCGGTGAACCGCGCCATCGTCCGGCGCGTCCGGCGGCACCGCCAGCACCGAATCCCACAGCGAGCGCGAACGCAGCAGTCCGGCCTGTAGCGGCCGGCCGCTACCGTCAACTCTGTCGATCTGCCAGTAAAGCCCTGAAAAAGGCCGGCTCAGGCGCGGGTCGCTCAGCGGCGCAGATAGCGAGGGCTCGCCCTTTTCATCGAAGACGAGATTGGCGGTCAGCTGGTCGAGATGGGTCTTCAGTTCGGCATCGAACTGCCGTTCGACATGGCGGCGGAACAAGCCGTCCAGCCCCCAGCCCGCCACGGCGATCGACACGACGATCCATGCCAGCGTGCCTGCCAGCAGCCGCAACTGCAGAGAATCGCGCAGCATGGCAAGCCGCATCATTGCGGACGCACCATGCGGTAACCCAGGCCGCGCACCGTCTCGATCGCGCCGGCAGGCAGCTTCTTGCGCAGGCGCGCAATGAAGACTTCAACGGTATTGGAGTCGCGGTCGAAATCCTGCGCATAGATATGCTCGATCAGGTCGCTGCGCGAGACCAGCTCGCCCTGGTGATGCATCAGGTAGGACAGCACCCGGAACTCATGGCTGGTCAGTGCCAGCGCCTGGCCATCGACGGTGACGCGGCCGTTGCAGGTATCCAGCGTCACGCTGCCGCACGTCAGCTGCGGGCTGGCATGGCCGCCGGCGCGACGGATCAGCGCACGCAGGCGCGCCAGCAGTTCCTCCATGTGGAAGGGCTTGGTCAGATAGTCGTCGGCGCCGGCGTCGATACCGGCAACCTTCTCATGCCAGTTGTCGCGCGCGGTCAGGATCAGCACCGGCATGACGCGCCCGGCCGCGCGCCATTTCTTCAGCACCGTCAGGCCATCCATCAGCGGCAAACCGAGGTCGAGCACCACCGCATCGTAGGGCTGGCTCTCGTCGTCGCCCCTGAACCAGCCATCCTGGCCATCACCGGCCGAATCCACCGCATAGCCGGCGTCGCCGATAGCCTGCGCCAGCTGCCGCGACAGCGCCGGATCGTCCTCCACCACCAGAATGCGCATCAATGTTCCCCTCGCCTGCCGCGTTTCCCTTCAAGCGTCCGGCCGCTGCGGGCATCGACTTCCAGCTTGAGCAGCTCGCCGCCCGGGCGCAACACCTTGATTTCGTAAACCCACAGGCCGTGCTCGCGCTCCAGCTCGACTTCCATCACCTGGCCCGGATATTCGCGCTCCACCTGCGCCAGCACCGTCCGCAAGGGCAGCACCTCGCCGGCTTCGACCGCCTGGCGCGCCCGGTCATGGTCCTGGTCGCCGGCCCGGCTGACCGGCGCTGCTGCTGCCGTCAGCGCCAGCGCCAGCGCTAAAAAATAATGTCGACGTGATTTCATGGCTACGGCCCCACTGACTGTCATCGCTCATTATAGAGGCCCGATTCTGAACGCCAGATGAATGCGTCCTTCAGGAACGGTTCAGGGACGCCGCGCCAAAATGGCATCACGGTCGACTTGACGGCCGCAACCCTGAAAGGAATTCATCATGCGTACATCTACCCGCCATATTCTATCCGCACTCGCCTTCGGTGCGACCATTCTTGCCGGCAGCGCCGTCGCCGCGCCTGCGGCACCGGCCAATGCCACTGCCGCCCGCAATGTCGATACACCGCAGGAATTGTCGATCGCCCAGATCAGCGACAGACTGACGGCAGCCGGCTATACCGGCATCACGGAAATCGAGCGCGAGCACGGCGCCTACGAAGTCAAGGCCATCGACAAAAACGGCGCCCGCGTGAAGCTGGATGTCGATCCGCAAACCGGCAAGGTCCTCGAAACCCGCCGCAAAAGCCGCGACCACGACTGATCCGGCAACGGCTACGACTGAACACTGAGTGAGCACAACATGAAAACCGTACTTTTCGGCCTGCTGGGGCTGGTCACCCTGGCCTGGGGCCTGGCCCCCGATCCCTTGTCCGCTGCGACCGGCGGCGCCCGGTGGTGGGCAATCCGCCAGGAAGCGCTCTACCTGAGCGGGCTGTACTCGATCGCGCTGATGTCGCTGGCGATGATGCTGGCAACCCGCCCGGCCTGGCTGGAACGGCCGCTCGGCGGGATGGATCGCATCTACCGCCTGCACAAATGGAGCGGGATCCTGGCGGTCGTCTTCGCCGCCACGCACTGGCTGGTCGAAATGTCGGATGATGTGCTCAAGGCCGTGGTCGGTCGCGCCGGCCGCGTGCGCCCCGAGGAATATGCCGGCTGGCTCGGGACGATGCGCGAACTCGCCGAGGAAATGGGCGAGTTCGCCATCTATGTTGTGCTGGCCATGCTGGCGCTGACGCTATGGAAGCGCTTCCCCTACCTGGTGTGGCGCCACCTGCATCGCGCCATGCCGGTGTTGTACCTGGTGCTGGCCTTCCATGCCGCCCTGCTTGCGCCGCCGCAGTACTGGATGCAGCCGCTCGGCATGCTGCTTGCCATGCTGCTGGCCGGCGGCGCCATCGCCAGCGTGCTGTCGCTCGCCGGACTGATCGGCCGCGGGCGTACGGTGCAAGGCACCGTCGTCGCTGTCAGGCAAAGCGCCGCCGATGTGACCGAGCTCGTGTGCCAGCTCGACCAGGGCTGGCGCGGCCACCGTCCCGGCCAGTTCGCCTTCGTCAGCTTCAGCCGCTTGGAGGGCGCCCACCCCTTCACGATTGCCAGCGCCGATCAGGGCGAGCGGACCGTCAGCTTCCAGATCAAGGCGCTCGGCGACTACACGCGCAAGCTTGGGCAACGGATCGTACCGGGGCAACGAGTGAAGGTGGAAGGTCCCTATGGCCGCTTTGAACTGTCGCGCTGCAATCCGCGCGCCCGGCAAATCTGGATCGCCGGCGGCATCGGCATCACCCCTTTCCTGGCCTGGCTCGATTCTTTGCAGAAAGATCCTGCGCATGCGCCTTCGGCGGATCTGCATTACTGCACGCGCGACCGCGAGCATGATCCCTTCGTGGCGCGCCTGGAATCGCTGTGCGCCCACTTGCCCGGTGTCCGGCTACACGTGCATGGCAAGCGCCAGGGCGAAGAACTGACGCCGGAAATCCTGGCGGCGGGGCAAGAAAAGACAAGACGCGCCGAGATATGGTTCTGCGGCCCGCAGGGGCTTGCCAGAAAGCTCAGGGATGGGCTGCAGCGCGGATGGCGCGGCCGTTTGCGCTTCCACCAGGAAGCATTCGAGATGCGCTAGCACTGCACAAACGCTGACCGGGCTTCAGCAGTCATCGCCGATGGCTGCTATACTCTGGTCTGCGGCTGTCATCCAGTCACCCTGCCGCTATCCTTAAGACTCCCCGTAGTCCAACCCGTTTGCCTGCGACTGGCGCCTTGAAATCAGGCGACAGGCCGATAACACTCAAGAATCCATATGTCATTTTCCCAGCTCGGCTTGTCCGAAGCGATCGTTCGTGCCGTCACCGAATGCGGCTACTCCACTCCCACCCCGATCCAGCAGCAAGCCATTCCCGCGGTGCTCGCGGGCGGCGACCTGCTGGCGGGTGCGCAGACCGGCACCGGCAAGACCGCCGGTTTCACGCTGCCGATTCTGCACCGACTGTCTGCCGCGACTCGCGCAGAGGGTGCGAAGCGCCCGATCCGCGCGCTGGTGCTGACGCCAACACGGGAACTCGCCGCGCAGATCGGCGACAGCGTCAAAACCTACGGCAAATATGTGAAGCTGAATTCAGCGGTTATTTTTGGCGGCGTCAACATCAACCCGCAAGTGACCATGCTGAAGCAAGGCGTCGATATCCTTGTGGCCACGCCGGGGCGCCTGCTCGACCATTTGCAGCAAGGCACCATGAAGCTCGACCAGGTGGAGATCCTGGTGCTGGACGAAGCCGACCGCATGCTCGACATGGGCTTCATCCATGACATCAAGCGCGTACTCGCGCTGCTGCCGAAGAAGCGCCAGAACCTGCTGTTTTCCGCTACCTTCTCCGACGAGATCAAGGCCCTGACCGACCGCCTGCTGGACAACCCGGCGATGATCGAAGTGGCGCGCCGCAATGCCACCGCCGACATCGTCGCGCAAAAGATCCACCCGGTCGACCGCAACAAGAAGCATGCGTTGCTGGCCCACCTGATCAAGGAAAAGAACTGGTTCCAGGTGCTGGTGTTTACCCGTACCAAGCATGGCGCCAACAAGCTGGTGGAACAGCTGGGCAAGGAAGACATCAGCGCCATGGCAATCCACGGCAACAAGAGCCAGGCGGCGCGCACCCGTGCCCTTGCCGAATTCAAGAGCGCCAAGCTGCAAGTGCTGGTGGCCACCGATATCGCCGCGCGCGGCATCGACATCGACCAGTTGCCGCAAGTGGTCAACTACGACTTGCCGAACGTGCCGGAAGATTACGTGCACCGCATCGGCCGCACCGGCCGCGCCGGCGCATCCGGTGAAGCCGTCTCGCTGGTGTGCGTGGACGAGCACGACATGCTGAAAGGCATCGAGAAGCTGATCAAGCAAACGCTGCCGCGCGAAGTGGTCGCCGGCTTCGAGCCCGACCCGAATGCCAGGCCGCAACCGATCCAGCTGCGCAGCGAAGATCACCAGCGTGGCGGACGCAACGGCGGCCGTGCGGGCGGTGGACGTGCAGGTGCTGGTGGCGGTGGTGGTGGTCGCCAGGCCGCCGGCAAGCCGCGCACATCCTCTTCCCAGCCCGGACAACCGGGCCAGTCGCAAGGCCAGCGAAAGCCTGGCGGCGCGCCGCGCCAGGACCAGAGTGGCGCGCGCCCCGCGCCGCCGCACCGCAGCGGTGGACGCGGCCGCTAAGCGGCATCCGGCAAGCAAAAAGCTCCTGCACAATCATTGTCAGGAGCTTTTTTTATGTCCGTCATTTTTACCGGGATTGATTTCTTGCCCGCTCGCCGTCATCCTGTTCATTCTGATACCGCTGATCGGCGCCTTGCGCCAATGAAGAAAGACCACGCATCATGAAAGCACTCGCCCTGATCACCCTGTTCCTCGCCACCAGCGCCGCCGCACAGGCGCCCCACCCGCTGAATGGACGCATCTGGGACACCCGTTCGCGCAGCTTCGTCAGCAAAACCGCTGTTTATGACGAGGCCGCCGCCAGCCGCTACGTCCTCCTGGGTGAAAAACACGACAGCGCAATCCACCACCGCCTGCAGCTGGAAACCCTGCAGGCGCTCGACCAGCGCGGCCGCAAGCCGACCCTGGCGATGGAACAGTTCGATCACCAGCACCAGCCGGCGCTGGCCGCAGCCCAAGCCGCCGGCGTCACGGATGCCGAACAGCTGGCCGATGCCGGCAAGCTCAACCGCAAAGCTTGGGGCTGGCCCATGTACAAGGATTTGATCACCTTTGCCGCCGAACGCGGCTGGCCGCTGGCCGCCGCCAACCTGTCGCGCGCCGACGCCCGCGAGATCGCCATGGGCAAGATTGTGCCGGCATTGCCGCCGGCAGCCCCCACCCAGATCGCCGCCATGGAGGAAGACATCGTCCAGGGGCACTGCGGCCATCGGCCGCCGCAGGAGCGCCTGTCCGCCATCGTCACCGCCCAGCGCGCCCGCGATGCCCGCATGGCGGCCACGCTTGACAGCGCGGACACGCCGGTTGTGCTGATCACCGGCGCCGGCCATGTGCGGCGCGACCATGCCGTGCCGCGCTATCTGCAGGACAACGGCAAGACCCTTACCATTGCCTACGTCGAAACCAGCGAGGGCAAGGCGGCGCCGCAAGACTATGGCGCCGTCGATATCGACCTGCTGTGGTTCACCGCGCGCACCGAGCGCAGCGATCCCTGCAGCAAGCCGATCGGCGGCGCACTCGGCGCCGCTGAAATCACTGACCGACGATAACCTGGCGCAAGTTTCTGGTACCTGGCCGTCGCCACCTGGTGATCATCATGCCCTGATCACCGCCAGCATCACATACTGGATCGGCACGGCGTACCGCTGAAGGAAGGCGCAATCGTCTACGTCCCGGAAGCAAAACAGTAAACCGGCAACAGAGCCGATAGCGGCTCGAAGTCAAAAATATTTCCTAATTGCATTGACTATATTAATGCGAATCATTATCATTTTTAATAAATTCTTAATGACCATTTCATTACATAAACATAGTTAGCCAGCCAGACGCATGCCTTGCGCCAAGCCAGCCATCCCTTTGACGCCAGGAGCATCGAATGAACTGCCAGCAACAACCAGCTTCGCAATACATCTACCATTTCCCTAAAACAAGACTGGCGCTGGCCATCGCTTTGGCAATGAACTTGCCCTTGCAGGCACTAGCTTCGGAAGTGGCGCTGCCTCGCATCGACGTGGTTGGCAAGGGGGAACAGGCAGTTACCAAGCAACCCGGTTCTGTCGCGATCCTGGAAAAGGAAGAACTGCAACTCAAGCAACCGTTATCCACCCAGGACGCACTCAAGGCCGTGCCGGGTGTGGTCGTGCGGGAAGAAGAAGGCTACGGTTTCATCCCTAACATCGGCATGCGCGGCCTCGATCCCAACCGCAGCCAGAAGCTGCTGGTGCTCGAAGATGGCGTGCCGGTGGCGCCAGGACTGTTTCTCGCTAATGAATCGTATTACAGCCCGCGCATCGAGCGCATGGAAAGCATCGAAGTGCTGAAAGGCGCCGCCGGCCTGCGCTACGGCCCCACGACGATTGGCGGCGTCATCAACTACAAGACTAAAAACCCGGAAGAAGGCGTGAAAGTCACGGCCAAGGCCGGCTCGCATGGTTACCGGCTGCTGGGCCTGGATGCCGGCGGCGCAGCACCTTCCGGCGAAGCGATCGGTGGCATCAGCCTGGTGACTTCGCAAGGCGATGGCTTTCGGCACAACGGATTTGAGCTGAACGATATCGTTATCAAAGGCGGCATGGCACTTGGCAACAAGCAATGGGTTAGCGCCAAGTTCACCCACTACGACAATACCGTCAACACGTCCTATGTCGGCTTGCGCCCCAATGAATACCGCACCAATCCGACCAAAAATCCGGCGCCCAACGATTACTTCGAAACTTCGCGCAATTCGTTCGATATCAATCATGAACTGGATATCAATGAAGACACGAAGCTGAAAACCCTGGTGTACTGGAGTCAGCTGGACCGCGATTTCTGGCGCCGTGATATTGCCGCCCGCAGCGCAAACGGCACCACCTTTCAGCCTTGCAACAATACGGTCAACTGCATGACCGGCCGCAACCGCGCCTTCGAGATGGCCGGTATCGATACCCGCCTGCTGGCCAATTATGACGGCTTCGGCATCCGCAACGAAGCGGAAGTCGGTATCCGTCTGCACAGCGACTCGCTAAGCAACAAGACCGTGAGCTCACGGACCAATCCAGATGCCCGCTCCGGCACTCTGACCGGTGACGACACGCAAAAAGCCGAGGGAATTGCCTTCTATGGCCAGAACCGTTTCCTGTTCACGGACAATGTGGCCGCCACGCTGGGCTTGCGCATCGAAACTTACGAGCAGAGCCGCACGAACGAGCTGACCGGGCAGTTCGGAAAATCCAACAACACGGAAGTCATGCCTGGCCTGGGCGTAACCTGGCAGGTAATTCCGCAGGCGCAACTGTTTGCCGGCGCTTACAAGGGCTTCTCGCCCGCCATGGTGGCCACGGCGATCAGCGCAGGCGGGGCTGACCAGCAACTGGATGCCGAACGTTCGACCAATTTCGAATTTGGCGTACGTGGCAAGGCGCAGCGCTTCAACTATGAAGCGACCGCATTCATGATGGACTTTGCAAATCAGATCGTGCCACAATCGGAATCGGGCGGCGTCGGTGCGACAGTGACCAATGCCGGCAAAACCCTGCACCGAGGTCTGGAAGGCGCATTGGGATTTGAAATCGGCGGTGGCTGGAGCATGGATGCGAACGCCACCTACATTCCGACGGCACGCTACAACAGCACCAAGATCGTCGCCGGCATCAACCGCAATGGCAACAGGCTGCCGTATGCTCCGGAGCTGACCGGGAATCTGGCGATCAACTACAAAGCCGGCGGTCTGATGACCAGCCTGAGCGCCAACCACGTTTCCAGCCAGATCGTCGACCCGGAAAACACCATGATCGAAAGTGCGGATGGCCGCCGCGGCGAAATTCCCGCCTACACGGTCTTCAATCTGAGTGCGCGTTACGACGTCAGCAAACAGATCAGTGTATTTGGCACCGTGCGCAACCTGTTTGACCGGCAATACATCGTCAGCCGCAATCCGGACGGTATTTTCCCCGGTGCAGAGCGCAATGTCGAAGTCGGCATGAGCTACAAGTTCTGATGAACTGATGTGTTTTACACTTCGCTTGCTGCGCCGCCTCCGCCGAGTTGCCGCAGCAAGCGAAGCTTCCCCTGTCCTCACGCCACTCCTTATGCTCTGGCTGCACCTCCCCGGCGCCTCATTCTTGAGCAAAATTCCGCAGTCCTGCACAGGCTCGGCATCAAGTATCATTTTCCTACGATTCAATACCTGCAAGGCATGAAAATACGGAAGCGCTTGCTGTCCTGCTAAAACTTTCCCCGGCTTTATTACCGGCCTGTCCGAGCCATGCCGCATGCTAAAATGCGCGCTCGAAAAAAGGGCGTAAATGGTGGACTTGCAGCGAAAAGACAAGAACGTGAATGCCGGCTCGACAAGCGAGGCGGACCTGAAAGGTCACACCCCGATGATGCAGCAATTTTTACGCATCAAGGCCGACCACCCCGCCACCCTGCTGTTCTACCGCATGGGCGATTTTTACGAGCTGTTTTTCGACGATGCGGAAAAAGCCGCGCGCCTGCTCGGCATCACCCTGACCCAGCGAGGCTCTTCCAACGGCCTGCCGGTGAAGATGGCTGGCGTGCCCTTTCATTCCTGCGAACAATACCTGGCACGGCTGATCAAGCAGGGCGAATCTGTCGCCATCTGCGAACAGATCGGCGACCCCGCGACCAGCAAGGGGCCGGTCGAACGCAAGGTCATCCGGGTGATCACGCCCGGTACCCTGACCGACGCCGACCTCTTGCCGGAAAAATCCGAACGCCCGCTGATGGCGCTGTGCCAGACCGTGCAGCGCAAAAACGTCACCATCGGCCTGGCCTGGCTGTCGCTGGCCAGCGGCGCCCTCAAGCTGATGGAATTCTCCTGCGAGCAGAAGCTGCTGGATGCGCGTCTGCGCCAGGAACTTGAACGCATCGGCCCGGCCGAGGTGCTGGTAGCCGACGACGCCCAGGACGAACTGTTTCCGGCCGCCGCCAATGCCGTGGCTGCCCGCACCGGCGTGCCGGCCTGGCACTTCGACCTGGCCGCCGGCAGGAAAGCGCTGCTCGAACAACTGGAAGTCGGCACCCTGGCCGGCTTCGACGCCGAGCATCTGGGCGCGGCCATCGGCGCCGCCGGGGCCCTGCTGCGCTATGCCCTGGCTACTCAAGGGCGCGGCCTGCGCCACGTCAGAACCCTCGCGGTCGAATCGGAAACCGAATTCATCGGCCTGGACGCCGCGACAAGGCGCAACCTGGAGCTGACCGAAACCCTGCGCGGACAGGATGGCTCGGGTTCTACGCCGACGCTGTTTTCCACGCTGGACCATTGCCGCACCTCGATGGGCGCGCGCCTGCTGCGCCACTGGACCCACCATGCGCGGCGCGACCAAATAGTGGCGCGCGCGCGCCATGCCGCCATCAATGCGCTCATGCGCAACGATGCCTGCTCGGGGCTGGCTTCGACGCTGGCCGCGGTGCCCGACATCGAGCGCATCACCACCCGCGTAGCGCTGCTGTCGGCGCGCCCACGCGACCTGGCAGGCCTGCGCGCCGGCCTGCAGAACCTGCCCTCGCTGCGCGCCTACGTCGGCATGTGCACGCGCGATGCCGAAGCGCCCCTGCTGCAGCAGATCCAGGCCGACCTTGCCGATCCGGTGGAATGCCTTGACCTGCTGGAGCGGGCGATCGCGCTGGAACCGGCGGCCATGGTGCGCGACGGCGGCGTGATCGCGCGCGGCTTCGATGCCGAACTCGACGAGCTGCGCGGCCTGTCGGAAAACGCCGGCCAGTTCCTGGTGGACCTGGAAACACGCGAGCGCGCCCGCACCGGCATCAATAATCTGCGCGTCGAATACAACAAGGTGCACGGTTTCTACATCGAAGTCACGCATGGCCAGACCGACAAGGTGCCGGACGATTACCGCCGCCGCCAGACCCTGAAAAATGCCGAGCGCTACATCACGCCGGAACTGAAGGCTTTCGAGGACAAGGCGCTGTCGGCCCAGGAACGCGCGCTGGCGCGCGAAAAATTCCTGTACGAGCAAGTGCTGCAAAGCCTGGCTCCGCACATCGGCACGCTGCAGGCCATCGCGCACGCCGCCGCCCAGCTCGACGCGCTGGCATCACTGGCCGCGCATGCGCTGGCGCACAACTGGTGCGCGCCGCTGCTGGTCGACGAACCGCTGATCTCCATCGGCCAGGGACGCCACCCGGTGGTGGAAAACCAGATCGAACGCTTCATCGCCAACGATTGCGAACTATCCTCCGAGCACAGGCTTCTGCTGATCACCGGTCCCAACATGGGCGGCAAATCGACCTTCATGCGCCAAGTGGCGCTGATCACGCTGCTGGCCTACATGGGCAGCTTCGTGCCGGCTACGCATGCCACCATCGGTCCAATCGACCGCATCTTCACCCGCATCGGCGCCGCCGACGACCTCGCCGGCGGGCGTTCCACGTTCATGGTGGAAATGACCGAGTCGGCCGCCATCCTCAACGGCGCCACCGAGCATTCCCTGGTGCTGATGGACGAGGTCGGCCGCGGCACCTCGACCTTCGACGGCCTGGCGCTGGCCTGGGCGATCGCCCGCCACCTGATCGAGACGACGAAGAGTTTCACGCTGTTCGCTACCCACTATTTCGAGCTGACCCAGCTGCCGGAAACCCACCCGACCTGCGCCAACGTGCACCTGTCGGCGGTCGAGCACAAGGACAGCATCGTATTCCTGCACGCGGTGCAGCCTGGCCCGGCCTCGCAAAGCTACGGCTTGCAGGTAGCGCAGCTGGCCGGCGTGCCGCCGGCGGTGATCCGCGCCGCGCGCCGCCACCTGGCGGCACTGGAATCGCATTCGCTGCAAGCCACGCCGCAATTCGACCTGTTCGCCGGCAGCCAGCCGGAGCCAGACGATTTCTCCGCAGAAGCCGACGCCACGGCACAGCCGGGCAATGCGTTGGCCACCGCACAGGCGACGGCCCTGATCGCCGCGCTGGATCAACTCGATCCCGATGCCATGTCGCCGCGCGAAGCGCTCGATGCCCTGTACCGGCTCAAGCAACTGGAAAACGAGCGCGCATGAGCCGCATGAAGAGCCTGCTGCTGGCCGGCGTGCTGGCCTTCCTGGCGCTGACCCGCCCTGCTTTCGGCACGGAAGGAAAATTCGCCTTCGGCTACATCGCCCATCCCTTCGGCGATGCCCTGACGGATGAATCCGGCCTGCGCCAGGCGCTGGCGGAAGCGGACCAGGCAAACCTGGCATTCGTAGTGGTGGGCGGCATCAAGTCCGGCATCGAGCCCTGCAGCGACGAGCTCTATGAGCAGCGGCATGCACTGCTAAACCAGGCCAAGCACGGGCTGGTGGTTTCGCTGTCGGAAAGCGACTGGAGCGATTGCCGCCATCGCGACGGCAGACCGGCGGCGCTGGAGCGCCTGCGTCGCCTGCGCGAGCTGTTCTTTGCCGACGATCTCTCCTTCGGCGCCAGCCGCATTCCGCTGATCCGCCAGTCGACCAACCCGAAGTTTCGCGATTACGCCGAGAATGCCCGCTGGGAAATCGGCGGCATTATGTTTGCGACACTGAATCTGCCAGCTAACAATAACCGTTATCTGAGTGCCGCCGGCCGCAACGGCGAATTCGAAGACCGCCTGGTCGCCAACAAGGAGTGGCTGCAACGCATCTTCATGTATGCCAGGCGTAAGCGATCCGCAGGCATCGTCATTTTCTGCGACGGCAACCCGCTGTATCCGCAAAAGGAAGACAATGTGCGGCGCGACGGCTTCCGTGAAACGCGGCGACTACTGCTTACGCTCGCTGCCAGCTTCCCGGGAAAGATATTGGTGGTGCACAACCAGCCGCCGCGCGACGGCAGGCAGGACGCGCCCGTCATTCGCTGGAAAGACAATCTGGGAGATCTGGCGGTGGCGTCCGAATGGATCAGCATCAAGGTGACGCCAGCGCGCCCGGCGCTGTTTGCCGTCGCGCCCGGCAAGGGCGCTGAACCGGCGCGCGACTGAAAGCCGCGGGAAAACTGCGGCGCTACTTACTGGATCGGCAGGCTGCGAAACTCGTCGCCTTCCTCGTCCTCATCGTCGCCGTGATGATGACCATGCGCGCCATGCACGTGGCCATGGGCGACTTCCTCGTCGCTGGCGGCGCGCACACCCACCACGTTCAACCCGAAACGCAAGGCCACGCCCGCCAGAGGATGGTTGCCGTCCAGGACCACCTTGTCGTCGGCGATGTCGGTCACGGTAAAAATCAGCGATTCCTGATGCTCGTCGCCCGCTTCGGGAGAACCCTCGAACTGCATGCCGACTTCCAGCTGCGGCGGCAGATGCTTGCGATCTTCCATCCGCACCAGTTCGGGGTCGTATTCGCCGAAGGCGTCTTCCGGCTCGACCTGGATGGTGGTCTGGTAGCCGGCTTGCTGACCTTCCAGCGCCTCCTCGATTTTCGGCAGGGTATTCTGGTAACCGCCATGCAGGTACACCATCGGTTCACGGCTTTCCTCGATCAGATTGCCTTGCGCATCTGACAGTGTGTAGTTCAGGGTCACTACGGTATTTCGGGCAATCTTCATGGCCGCATTCCTTTCATTGGACGATGGCAGAATTATACCAACCCAATGCGCATGGCCTGCGAAATACGTGAATTGCAGGAATTTCAGCACAAGCACGGCGATATAATTGAGGCCATGAAAAAAATGACTCTACTGGGCGACATGACGCCCGCACGCT
Organism: Oxalobacteraceae bacterium; assembly: GCA_003537575.1. Taxonomy (GTDB): domain Bacteria; phylum Pseudomonadota; class Gammaproteobacteria; order Burkholderiales; family Burkholderiaceae_D; genus Paucimonas. Next base: position 23,219 of record DPRS01000041.1, on the reverse strand, counting down.
TCCTGCGCGAATACTGGCACAAGAAACCGCTGCTGGTGCGCCAGGCTATCCCCGGCTTCAAGCCCTTGCTCAAGCGCGATGCGCTGTTCGATCTGGCGCGCCAGGACGACGTCGAATCGCGCCTGATCACGCACTTCGACCGCCACTGGGAACTGCGCCACGGCCCGATCGACAAGACCCCGGCCTTCTCGCAGAAAGAATGGACGCTGCTGGTGCAAGGCGTCAATCTGCACCAGGATGCGGCCGACCGGCTGCTGCGGCAATTCAACTTCATCCCGGATGCCCGGCTCGACGACCTGATGATCAGCTACGCCACCGATGGTGGCGGCGTCGGTCCGCATTTCGATTCCTACGACGTCTTCCTGCTGCAGGCGCACGGCCAGCGGCGCTGGCGTATCGGCCCGCAGAAAGACCTCAGCCTGGTCGAAGGCATGCCGCTGAAAATCCTGAAAAACTTCAAGCCCGAACAGGAGTACGTGCTGGAGCCGGGCGACATGCTGTACCTGCCGCCGCACTACGCCCACGACGGCGTGGCGATCGGCGAATGCATGACCTACTCGGTCGGCTTCCGCACCCCGCATTACCAGGAGCTCGGCGAAGCCTTCCTGCAGTTCATGGCCGAAACCATCGAACTCCCCGGCCGCTACGCCGATCCCGAACTGACGCCGGCACGCGCGCCGGCCGAGATCAGCACCGCCATGCTGCAGAAGGTTCACCATCAGTTGCAGCAAATTACTTTCGACGCGGCTGACGTCGCCATTTTCCTCGGCGAATATCTCTCCGAACCCAAGCCCAGCGTCTTTTTCAAGGCTCCCGCGCGGCCATTGAGCCTAGCCCGTTTCATCGAGGCCGCCGGCAAGCGCGGCATCAAGCTCTCGCGCAAGACGCACATGCTTTATCGCGGCAAGCATATCTTTATCAACGGCGAATCATTCACCGCCGGTCGCGCCGAGCAAAAGCCCTTGCTGCTCCTGGCCAATCAGCGCCAGCTGGCTGGCGATGCGCTGGCGACGGCTTCGAGCGATGTCCTGGAAACCTTGCACCAGTGGTATGGCGATGGATGGATCGAACTGGGGTAATGCAGAAATCTTTTTTCCTTGAATTTATTTATTGATTTTTGTCATCCCAGTAGCGAGAACAAGCGTTCACATATTCAGCGAGTGATTCCAAGTATCAACTTCTGTTGTGTGGATACAAACAAAGTTCCTTTTAGGAATTCGTTTTTGTCATTCCATAGAAAAACCCGCTATAATGATGAGTTAGGAAGGTTTCGCATTATCGCACTGCAGCATTGGTCGATACATCTGCGAAAGCGCCCTATCGAGCGATAATTACCGGTAATTATTCATCGCAAACCTGTTTAAATTTCGAAGGAAAATTCATGAAAAAGAATCTGCTGATCGCCTCCCTGTTTGCTATCGCCCTGGCTGCTTGCGGCCAAAAGGAAGAAGCTCCGGTTGAAACCACCACCACCGTGATCGAAACCACCACGACCGCTGCTGAAACCACCACCACCGCTGGCGAAACCACCACCACCGTGGCTGAAGAAACCACCACCACCCTGGCTAAGTAATCAGCAAGGCGTTGTGAAGAACCGGCCTTCGGGCCGGTTTTTTTTCGCCCATTTTTTCCTCTTACGCCCATCTGCGCATGGCGGCAGCACCGCTGCACAAACACAAACGAGCGCGCAAATAAAAAGCCGCCCGCTCAGCGGACGGCTTGTCTGGGCAATACGACGGGGTTTACTTCAGCTGATCGTTCAGCAGCGTCAGAATCCTGCCGGCGGTGGCCGAAGTGTCCGGACGGCCTTCGCCATCGAGCACCTGGATGCGGCTGATGCCGCCGCTTTCCTTCACAGAGATGCGATAGCGCTGCGTCGATTTGGCATCATCCTTGGAACCGAACGAGAACAGTTTCGAGAAGAAGCCCTTCTCCGCCTTGTCTTGCGCATCCTTGTCCTGATCGACGTAACGTACGAAATACAGGCCCTGCGAGCGATCGCGGTCTTCCACGGTAAAGCCGACGCGGTCAAGTGCCAGGCCGACGCGGCGCCATGCGCGATCGAAGCCCTCGTTATCCTCGACGTACGAACCGGCCTCGCCCTTGATCAGCCTGGAGCGCAACTGGATCGGCGAGGCATTGGCGACGATCGCCTTGGCCCTGACTTCATCAGCGCCGAGCCTCGTCATCATCTGGCTCAGCATTTGCGCCTCCAGCCCTGGATCGGAAGGACGCCCGACCCAGGTCGTCGTCTGCGCGCCGCTTTGGATATTCGCGCCGCCGATCAGGATTTCCTCGGCGCCACGGTGACTGATATAGATTTCGGTGCTGCCATCCGGAGCACGTTCCAGGCGGGTGCGGAATTTGTCGCGAACGCCGCTATCATAAGCTGTGTCCAGCGCCTTGCTGAGAATACCGCGAACCGTGCCCTGCGGCACGTTCAGGCGCTTTTCCGCCCAATCGGTTTCCATCACGCCGGTTTCCGGCATTTCAACATTAATCAGGAAGCCGGCATCTTGCCAGAACTCCTTGATTTGCGGCCACAAGGCTTCCGGAGAGGCCTTGGTCACCAGCCAGCGCTGGTTGCCGGCACGCTCGATGCGCATGTCGGCCGACTTTGACGGCGCCACCACCTGGGTGTTGACGCTGGGAGCGCTGCCCTGCTGTTGCAGGTTGTAGCCGGTCGCCGTGGCAATGCCGCGGTTGTTTTCCTGAACGGCATAGCGATTATCGTGTTGCAGTTGCGTCAGATTTGGCGGAATCTCCAGCGTCTTGGTTGGCGCCTTGCTTGCGCTTTTGTAATCGACCCGATCCGGTTCCATCATCGAGCTCAGCGAACTGCAGCCGACCATGCTGGTAAGAATGGCCGCACTCAGCAAGGTGCGCGTGAAATAAATAGAGTTCAATGAAAGTTTGTTCTTGCGAATAATCATAAGGATACGGGTTAAAAACCGAACAAGATCAAGAGTGCCATAGCACCGCCAAGCACTTATTGTAATACAGCAGCTTCGCGCAATGCCTTACTGTAATACAGCAGCTTCGCGCAATGCCTTACGGACAGTCTCATGGAATTCCGCCGCCAACGGAACCAGCGGCAGGCGGATGCCCGACGGCATCTTGCCCATTTCCGCCAAGGCCCATTTCACCGGCACCGGATTCGGCTCGACGAACAGCTTGTTATGCAGCGGCAGCAGGCGGTTGTTGATATCGACAGCCTTGGCAGTTTCCCCTTGCATGGCAGCCACGCACAATTCATGCATGGCGCGCGGCGCCACATTGGCCGTCACGGAAATATTGCCCTTAGCGCCGCAGAACATCAGTGCCATCGCGGTCGGATCGTCGCCGGAATACACGGCAAAGGACTTCGGCGCCAGGCGCAGGAGGTCGGTGCCGCGGCCGACGTTGCCGGTCGCATCCTTGACGCCGATGATTCCGGGCACCTGCGCCAGACGGACGATGGTCTCATTCGACATATCGGCCACGGTACGACCGGGGACGTTATAGAGAATGACCGGCAGGTCCACCGCTTCGGCGATCTTCCTGAAGTGCTGGTACATGCCTTCCTGGGTAGGACGGTTGTAATAAGGCACAACCTGCAGCGAGGCATCGGCGCCGGCCTGCTTGGCGAAGCGGGTCAACTCGATCGCTTCATCGGTCGAATTGCCGCCGGTGCCAGCGATCACAGGAATGCGCTTGGCAGTGTGCTCGACTGCTACTTTGATCAGTTCGCAATGTTCCTCGACCGAGACGGTGGGCGATTCGCCGGTGGTGCCGACGATGACGATGCCATCAGTACCTTCGGCGATGTGCCAGTCGATCAGATTGCGCAAGCCCGGCAGATCCAGGCTGCCATCTGCATGCATGGGGGTGACGATCGCTACTATGCTGCCCTGAATCATGGTATTTAAGAAACAGAAAGATGGAAAAATACGATTGTAGCGGATCGCCTGCGCCTATGGGGTCCTTCGCACAGGCAAATCCGATTAAAAAATCCCTGGAAAATTCATGGCAATGGCGCTATTCGCCGTTCCATCGGCCTTGATCGCGCAAATCCTTTGCATCATCGCGGGCTTCGGCACATCGACATAGCCATCCTCGAAGGCGACGACACGCCAGTTTCCCGCAGCCTGGTTGCACACGATGTCCAGCAATTCCCCGGGCCGCAGCAGAAAATCCGGATTCGACGGCTTGCCATAGCGCTCATTGCCGCAAGCGAAGGTCTCATAAAGCAATACGCCGCCTGGCGCGATGCTGGCCAGCAGGAGTGGGAACAAGGGGCGATGCAGGTAATTGGTAACGACTGCGCCGGCAAAACGTGCCGGCGCAAAAGGCCATGGCGTGCCGTTTTCCAGATCGAGCTGCAGGGGGTTAATGCCGGGGAGCGCCAGATTGCTTACAACGGCGACATCGCGGTCCAGCGCGCACACGCGGTAGCCCAAGCCGGCAAGCAGGCGGCTATGCCGGCCGCTGCCGCAGGCCAGATCGAGCACTTCGCCCTGCGGAATCAGCGGCGCGAAACGCCGCACCCAGGCCGAGGGCTGCGCCACCAGATCGGCGCCGGCAGCCATCGGCGCGACCGGCGGCAATGTATCGTTGGCCGGCACCGCTGCCGTTCTCAGCTGCCGTAGCCGAGGCCCATCGCCTCGCGCACGTCGCGCATGGTTTCCTCGGCCTGCGCGCGCGCCTTGGCGCAGCCATCGAAGACGATATCGCGCACCAGCTTCGGCTCGTCCAGGTAACGCTGCGCGCGCTCGCGTATCGGCTCCTGTTCCTTCAGCACGGCGTCGATCACCGGCTGCTTGCATTCGAGGCAGCCGATGCCGGCCGAGGTGCAGCCCTTGACTACCCAATCCCTGGTGTCCGCATCCGAATAGACCTTGTGCAGCTGCCACACCGGGCATTTCTCCGGATCGCCCGGATCGGTGCGGCGCACGCGCGCCGGATCGGTCGGCATGGTGCGCATTTTCTTGACGACCGATTCCTTGTCTTCCCGCAGCGCGATGGCATTGCCGTAGCTCTTGGACATCTTCTGACCGTCCAGCCCCGGCAGGCGCGAAGCTTCGGTCAGGCGCACCTGCGGCTCGGGCAGGATGATCTTGCGGCTGCCGGCGATATTGCCGAACAGGCGCTCGCGGTCGGCGACGCTGACGCTTTGCGCGGCGTCCAGCAAGGTCCTGGCCTCGTCTAGCGCCTCGTGTTTGCCCTGCTCCTGGTAGGCGGTGCGCAAAGCCTCGTATTGCTTGCCCAGCTTGCCGCCCAGTTTCTTCAGCGCCTCCTGCACTTTTTCCGCGAAGCCCGGTTCCTTGCCGTACATGTGGTTGAAGCGCCGGGCGATCTCGCGGGTGATCTCGACGTGGGGAATCTGGTCTTCGCCGACCGGCACCATGCTGGCGCGGTACAGCAGCACGTCGGCCGACATCAGCAGCGGATAGCCGAGGAAACCATAGGTCGAGAGGTCGCGGTCGGACAGCTTCTGCTGCTGGTCCTTGTAGGTCGGCACGCGCTCGAGCCAGCCCAGCGGCGTCATCATCGACAAGAGCAGGTGCAGCTCGGCGTGCTGCGGCACTTTCGACTGGATGAAGATGGTGGCCTTGGCCGGATCGACGCCGGCGGCCAGCCAGTCGATCACCATGTCCCAGGTGCTCGCCTGGATCTGCGCGGGATCTTCGTAATGGGTGGTCAGGGCGTGCCAGTCGGCGACGAAGAACAGGCAAGGCACTTCATCCTGCATCTTCACCCAGTTTTTCAGGGCGCCATGGAAATGGCCGAGATGAAGGGCACCCGTGGGGCGCATGCCGGAGACGACGCGATCAGGGAACATGGTAATGAATTAACTCAGCAAAAAGGTCAAGGGGGATACCAGCAATTGCAGGACGGTGTTCGCCACCGTCATGACCGGGATCATCCAGAATTTTAATACCTGCAAAAACAGCAGCGCCAGTACGATGAAGAATCCATAAGGTTCCAGCCTGCCGTACTTGTAGGCCAGGCGGTTCGGCAGGATGCTGAACATGACGCGCCCGCCGTCCAGCGGCGGCACCGGAAACAGGTTGAAGGCGAAGATCACCAGATTGACGACCACGCCGGCCTGCGCCATCTTCAGAAAAAACATCTCGTTGACCTGCAGCGCGATCAGCAGCAGCGAAAACAGTATCCACAACAGCGCCATCAGCAGGTTGGCGGCAGGACCGGCCAGTGCCACCCAGAGCATGTCGCGCTTGGGATTACGCAGCTTGCCCCAGTCCACCGGCACTGGCTTGGCATAGCCGAACAGGAAGGGACTGCCGACGAAGTACAGGACGATCGGAATCAGCAGGGTACCGACCGGGTCGATATGGCGCACCGGGTTCAGGCTCATGCGGCCCTGCAGATAAGCGGTGGCGTCGCCGAAATATTTAGCCGCATAGGCATGCGCGGCTTCATGCAGGGTGATGGAAAAGAGGATGGGCAGTACGTAGACCGCGAAATTCTGGATAAGCTCGTTCATCAGCGGATTTTATCAGACCCCCGCCGGCCGCAGCGAGGCACTGGTCGCGCCGCAGGCGAAACTGCCGGCGCAGGGCGGCAGGCGGGCAGACGGCACGCTGGCAAGCTACAGGCCGAACATCGCCGCATCACCCCGCCCCTGGCGCAGCAGCACGGGCTCGGGGCCGGAAAGGTCGATCACGGTTGTCATTTCCAGGCCGCAGGCGCCACCGTCGATCACCAGCTCGATCTGGCGTTCCAGCTTGTCGCGCACCAGGTCCGGGTCGGTGAGCGGCAATTCCTCGTCCGGCAGGATCAGGGTGGAACTCAGCAGCGGCTCGCCCAGCTCCTCCAGCAGCGCCAGGGCGACCGGGTTTTCCGGCACGCGCAGGCCAATGGTCTTGCGCGACGGATGGCTGACCCGGCGCGGCACTTCCTTGGTGGCTTCAAGGATGAAGGTGTACGGTCCCGGCGTGGCCGCCTTCAGCAGGCGGTACTGGCTGTTGTCCACCCTGGCATACTGGGAAATTTCGGAAAGATCGCGACACAGCAGCGCCAGGTGGTGCTTGTCGTCGACGCCGCGGATGCGCCGCAGCCGGGTCACCGCGTCCTTGTCGTCCAGCTGGCAGCACAGGGCGTAGCTGGAATCGGTGGGCAAGGCGATGACGCCGCCGGCGCGCAGGATCTGCACTGCCTGCTTGATCAGGCGCAGCTGCGGGTTGTCGGGATGAATCTGGAAAAACTGGCTCATGAATGCATTACGGCGGCAGCTTGCGCCACCGCCGTCCGGTTATCGGGTTTGGGTTTGGGCTTGCCGCTCAGCGGCTGCCCTGCTGCAAGGCGGCAATACGCTGTTCGATCGGCGGGTGGCTGGAAAACAACGCCATGAAACCCGGCTTTTCATTGTTGATGCCCATCGATGCCATCGACTGCGGCAGGTTGCTCGGCTCCACGCCGCCCAGGCGCGCCAGCGCATGAATCATCGGCTTCGGGCTGCCGAGCAGCTGCGCGGCGCCGGCGTCGGCGCGGAATTCGCGGTGGCGCGAGAACCAGGCGACGATCATCGAAGCGGCAATGCCGAACACGATCTGGCACACCATCACGGTGACCATGTAACCGATGCCCGGGCCGTCATTCTCGCCCTTGGACAGCGCGCGGTCCACCGCGTAGCCGACCACGCGCGACAGGAATACCACGAAGGTATTCACCACGCCCTGGATCAGCGTCATGGTGACCATGTCGCCGTTGGCCACGTGGGCGACTTCATGGCCCAGCACCGCTTCCACTTCCTCGCGGGTCATGGATTCGAGCAGGCCGGTGGATACCGCCACCAGTGCCGAGTTCTTGAAGGCGCCGGTGGCGAAGGCGTTCGGCTCGCCTTCGTAGATCGCCACTTCAGGCATGCCGATGCCGGCTTTCTGCGCCAGCTTGCCGACGGTGTCGACCAGCCAGAACTCGGTCGAACTGGACGGCGCCTGGATCACGCGCGCGCCGGTGGACCATTTGGCCATCGGCTTGCTGATCAACAGCGAGATGATGGAACCGGTGAAGCCGACGATCAGCGAGAACACCATCAGCATCGGCAGGTTGAGGCCCTGCGCGGTCAGGAAACGGTCCACGCCAAGCACCGACAACACCACCGTCATGACGGCGATGACGGCAATATTGGTGCCAATGAACAGCAATATTCTTTTCATTTGAAAATCCCTTTTAAAAAACCAACACTAACGTGTGGATTCTTTCACAGAATTCAAGGAGCCGGAATGGTTTATCCTCAGATTTTCCGGAAGAATATCTGCGCCTTACTCAGAAATTCCAGTCATGCCACACGGGCGTGACCGAACGCGGCAGCGGCGGCAAGGCGCCCAGTTCGACGTGCGATTCCTGCGGTCCGTGGAAATCCGAACCGCGCGAAGCCAGCAGACCGTAGGTACTCGCCACTTTGGCATAGACCTCGTACTGGTCGGCGGTATGGCTGCCGGTTACCACTTCGATGCCGATGCCGCCGGCCTGCTTGAATTCGGTCAGCAGGGCATGCTGTTGCAATTCAGTGAAATTGTAACGCCCCGGATGGGCGACGATGGCGATGCCGCCGGCGCCGCGGATCCAGCGCACCGCGTCCTGCAGCCTGGCCCAGCGATGCGGCACGTAACCAGGCTTGCCTTCGGTAAGGTAATTGCGGAAAACATCTTTCACATCGGCGCAGATGCCGATTTCGACAAGGTGGCGGGCGAAATGGGTGCGCGAGATCAGGTCGGGATTGCCGACGAATTTCAGCGCGCCTTCGAAAGCATGCGGAATGCCAGCGCTAGCCAGTTGCGCGGACATTTCCTGCGCGCGCTCGGCACGGCCGCCCCGGGTTGCCGCCAGGCCCCGCAGCAGGTCGGGGTTGGTTTCATCGATGCGCAAGCCGACGATGTGCACCGTCGCGCCGGCCCAGGTGACGGAAATTTCGACGCCGGCGACATAGCGCAGGCCGAGCGCGGCCGCCGCTTCCCTGGCTTCGGGAATACCGTCAAGTTCGTCATGGTCGGTCAGGGCCCAGACATCCACGCCCTGCGCCCGCGCGCGCGCCGCCACCGCCGCCGGCGCCAGCACGCCGTCGGAAACGCTGGAATGGCAATGGAGGTCGACGTTCAGTGTGGAATGATCGTGAAAATGCATGCCTGTATTGTACGCGGCTTGCGCGGGCGCCGCAGACGGACAACCCGCGAGAAATAACTACCGTTACTACCGTTACGCTAGGAAATTTTCGATTTGCCGCGCCAGGAGTTCCGGCTGATCGTGGTGCAGCATGTGGCTGGCGTCGGGAATGGAAACGGTGGTGACATTCCGGATGAAGCCCAGGCGGCGGTCGACTTCGGCGCGCGCCTTTTCCTTTGGACCGATCCAGCGCCAGATATCGGTTTCGGCGGCCTCCACCCACAGCACCGGTGCCGCGATCGCCTGCCAGCAGGCCTGGGCTTCTTCGACATGGTACAGGACCGGGCTGATCTGCTTGTGCGCCGGGTCGCCGAGGATTTCCCAGCGCCCTTCGGCATTTTGTCCCGCCCAGTGCTGCGCCAGGAAAGCCGCGCGCTCGTCTGACAAGCGCGGATTGGTTTTCTGCAGGCGCCTCATCACTTCTTGCGGCGAGGCATAGCTGCGCAGCTGCGGCGGCTGGGACAAGCCGTCGAGCCATTGCGCATAGCGCGCGGGCGCCTGCTCGGGCCGGGTCGGCGGCATGCCGAAGCCTTCCAGGTTGATCAGCCTGGCTATTCTTTCCGGCCGCACGCCGGCGTACATGCAGACGACATTGCCGCCCATGCTATGACCAAGCAGGTTCACCTGTTCGCCAGCCGCGTAGTGATCGAGGATCGCATCGAGGTCGCCGAGGTAATCGGCGAACCAGTAGCTGTCGCTGCCGGAACGCTGCGACAACCCGTAGCCGCGCCAGTCCGGCGCGATCACATGCCAGTCTCGCTGCAGGCAATCGACCACGAACTGGAAGGAAGCCGACACATCCATCCAGCCGTGCAGCATGAACAGGCGGGGGGCGTCTTCCCTGCCCCAGTGGCGGATGTGGTAGCGCAAGCCGCGCACGGCAAGATATTCCGATCGAGATGGTTTCATGGATGGTCACTTGAGAAAATAGAACGACCGTACGATTATATAGAAGGTTCTGCAGGGGCGGTTGATCGATATGCAATGACGGACATTACTTGCGAATAAACGTCCGCCTTGCCGATTCAGGCGCGAGCCAGCGCCTGTGGACCATTCCACATCCCCAGCCGGATGTCGTTGCCGGAAGGGTTCTGGTACAGACTGAGCCCGAACTCCGGCAGGATGGCCAGCAGGTGATCGAAGATATCGCCCTGGATTCCCTCGTAGCGAACCCAGGCAGTCGTAGCGGTAAAGCAGTAAAGCTCCAGCGGAATTCCTTCGGATGTGGGTTCCAGCGTGCGTACCATCAATGTCATTTCTTGGTGTATCCCCGGATTGGCGCGCAGATAGGCATCCACATAAGCGCGGAATGTGCCGATATTGGTCAAGCGCCTCAGGTTGGCCGGCTCTGCAAACTGTTCGCCCAGCTTGCGCCGCAAGCTATCGTTGGACTGCGACAAATGACGCATCTTTTCTTCGAGATATGGCCGCAGCAACTCGATGCGCGACAGGCGGCGGATATCGTCATCATCCAGAAAGCGTACCGAGGCCGCATCCAGGCGCAGCGAGCGCTTGATGCGCCGTCCACCGGATTGCGACATGCCGCGCCAGTTCTTGTAACTTTCGGACATGAGCCGCCAGGTCGGAATCGAGGTAATGGTCTTGTCCCAGTTCTGTACTTTCACGGTATGCAAAGCGATGTCTATCACGTCGCCGTCGGCGCCGACTTGCGGCATCTCGATCCAGTCGCCCACGCGCAGCAGGTCGTTGGAGGCCAGTTGCACGCCGGCTGTGAAAGAAAGGATGGTGTCCTTGAACACCAGCATCAGCACGGCCGACATCGCCCCCAGGCCGGACAGCAGAATCAGTGGCGAGCGATCGATCAGCGCAGCCACGATGACGATGCCACCCAGCAGCCCCAGCAGCAGCTTGCCCAGCTGAACAAAACTCTTGATCGAGCGTCGCTGCATCTCCTGTGGATCTTCCCTGGATTCGTGCGCCGCCTGCAATGCATCGAGCACGGCATATAACACCCGCACTGCGTGCAGAACGGTAAGCGCCACGGCCACGTTGCGAATCACGGCAGTAGCCGTCTGCGGCAGATAGGGCACGGCGACGATGCCGATCTGCACCACGAGAGAGGGCGCGACTTGCGCCAGGCGCTGCGGCACGCGGCTTTGCAGCAACATAACAATCCAGCGGGTTTGCAAGCTCGTGCCCAGGCGGCTGAAAATCCGCACCAGCAGGCCGTGCAGGATGAAACGGGCACTGAAAGCCAGCATGGCAAGCAGGCATAGTCCCAGCGTCGCCTGAGTCCAGGGTTCGAGATCGGCAAGGAATGAAAAAGTCACTGGTATGAGCTCCTGTAGAAATGCGGCGGATTGATCGGAACAAGCCGTACGACAAGCGCCCGCTTGCGGCACAATGCAAGGCAAACGAACAAGACAACTGTTGAGGCAAGCCGATAAGCTGCCGGGAGTATTACAAGGAAAGCCGTAACGGCTGCGGAGTGAGCGACTGATGGCTCATGCCATTCGATTGCCTCTGCGGACAAAGGAAGCCTGGTGCCCATGCCCTGCTGAGGAAACGCAAGCACGACAGTCGTCGTCGAACATTCTATCAGGAGCGACTCAGCCTCGCCGAGGCCGGCGACGCAGCATTGAATGGCGCTAGCGCAGGAACTGCGCCAGATTGAACGATGAGCGTACGCCGATATGGTGGAAGTGGCTGTCGAGCCAGGCCTCCGCGCGCGCGCGTCCTTCATTGCGCAGCGCCTGGAGAAATGGGGCATGCGTATTCAGCCGGCTGAGGGTAGTCAGCTGCCCCATGAGTTCCCGCGAAGCGATGGAATGGATATGCAGGTTGCGCAGGCGACGTTCCAGGTGGCCGAAGGCGAACAGGCTGCGTCGGGCTTCGCGCTGGGCCAGGGCGATGGCCTGCAGCTCGGTGGAGATGGCGGCGTTGAAGCCGATCTCGGTCAGGCGGACATGAATTTCGTTGACAGTGAGCGGCACGCCCGTATGCCGCGCCGAATGCAGCAGCACCACCATGATGTCGTGTGCCCGGCACTGGTGCAGCAAGGGGAACAGCGGCGGGTTGGCGGTGAAGCCGCCGTCCCAGTAGGCTTCGCCATTGATTTCCACCGCATGGTGCAGGGATGGCAGGCAAGCCGACGCCAGCAGCATGTCCAGCGTCAATTGGCGGGTGCGGAACAGCTTGAGGGTGCCGCTGCCGACATGGGTGGCGGCGATGAACAGTTTCAGGGGGCATTCCGCGCGCAAGCGCTCGAAGTCGATTTGCGCGGCCAGAATATCGCGCAAGGGGTTGATGTCGAAGGGGTTCCACTGGTAAGGTGAAAAAAATCGCGTCAGCGACAGCAGCGCATTGATGCCTGGCGAGGGATGAGCGTGAGCGGCCAGGTTGTCAGCCGTGTATTCCTCGTCCGCTTGCAGGCTGAAGGGCTTTTTGACGGCGACGCTTTCCCATAAATCCTGCAAGGCCTGGCGCGCGCCATCACGCCCGCCGACCGTCCAGCCATGCGCCAGCGCCACCGCATTCATGGCGCCGGCGCTGGCGCCGGTGATGCCTTCGATATCGATGCGTTCGTCTTCCAGCAGTCGTTCCAGCACGCCCCAGGTAAAGGCGCCGTGCGAACCGCCGCCCTGCAGGGCAAGTGTGAGCGTTTTCTTTTGCATGCGAATCCTTTCTCAAAAACCGACAAAGCGGAAAGAAAAATCCGTTTTTTCGTTTTCCTGCATGCTACTGAATCGAACGATGGCAGAGTTTAAGTGCGTCAAGTTAGAAAAGGGAACTAATTTATTCACACTTAACTGCAGCCATCCATCTGCCTTACTGCCGCGATATGCCGGCATCGCGGCAAAAAAAATGCACGCACGCAGCGGCATTACAACATTACTTTTGCCCTTCCGGGTGCAGGCAGCGCTGGCGTGACGCCAGCACCGCGCCGACGAACAGCGCCAGCGCCGAGAACACCAGGCCCCGCTCCAGGCCGCCGACGCTGTCGGCGATCCAGCCGGCCACGCTTGGGCCGACGATCTGGCCGAAGGCGAATACCGTGGTGAAAGCGGTGATGCCGGCGGACCAGGATTGTGGCGGCAGGTTGTGCCGCACCAGTGCGGTGGTGGAGGCGACCACCGACAGAAACACCGCACCGAACAGGATCCCGGAAAAGAACACCAGCGGCGCCGCCGAAGTGAGCGCCGGCAGGATGGTGGCAATGCCAAGCAAGGCATTCAGGATCGCCAGCGATTCGCCGCCCTTGAAGCGGTCCAGCATGCCGGCCCAGATGCGCGACGAGGCCACCACCGCCAGGCCAAGCAAGGCATAGAAAACGGTGATCAGCGGCGCGGCCATGCCCTGCTGCTTGAGTAGGGCAACGACGAAGGTCATATAGCCGATGTAGCCGACGCCGAACATGAAATAGCCGAGCAGGCTGAAAGCGAAGGCGCGCAAGCGGAACGGACGATGCTCGCCGGCTTGCTGGACCGTTTCGGGAATGGCGTGGACCGGGGCCGCCATGGCTGCCGTGGCCAGCAGGCAGAGCGCCGCCAGCGCCAGCCAGGGCCATTGCCAGTCGTGCGCGGCGCCAAACTGCGTCGCCGCCGCGAGCGCGGCCGGCACCAGCAGCGCCGAAGCCGCGATGCCGAAGCCGGTGCCGCCGTAATACAAGCCCAGCAGCAGGCCCGAACGCCCAGGATGCAGCGCGCCCAGGCGCGCCGCCAGCACGCCGCCGGCGATAAAGATGAAGGCACTGGAGATGCCGGCCAGGATGCGCTGCGACAGCAGCACGCCGGTGGCGGTGACCAGTCCCGACACCAGCATGAAAAGGCCGGTCAGGATGGCGCCGACAAACAGCAGGCGCTGCGGCGAAAGGCGCCGCAACAGCCATGGCGTGGCCAGCGCGCCGAGCAGGTAGCCAAGGGCATTCGCGGTATTCATGGCGCCGGCCAGGAAGTAACTCCAGTCCAGGTCGGCGCGCATGGAAGGCAGCAGCAGGCCGTAGGAAAAGCGCGACAGGCCCAGCGCGATGGCGGCGCCCAGCGACAGCGCCAGCGCGGTCAGCAAGGGCTGCCGCTGAGGGAAATCGGCGAAGCGCATGGCTCGCGGTTGCGGCCGTGGGATGGCGGATGGTTCCGTCATGGCGGCAGCAGCGCCAGTTCGCGCTCGGAAAAGCCGGCGCGGCGCCGCGCTTCCAGGTTGAACGGGCCGCGCAGCGGCGGCGCCTTGTGGCTTGCGGTCAGCTCGGCATACGCCGCCAGCGGATCGAGCCCGCGCTGGCGGCACAGCCAGCCATACCAGCGGTTGCCGATGGCGACATGGCCGATTTCGTCGCGCAGGATGATGTCGAGAATCTCCGCGGCGGCGCGGTCGCCAGCCTGCGCCAGCTTGGCGCGCACTGCCGGCGTCGCATCCAGGCCGCGCGCTTCCAGCGTGCGCGGCACCAGCGCCATGCGTGCCAGCAGGTCGTCCTCGGTCTTTTGCGCCATTTCCCACAGGCTGTCATGCGCCGGCAAGTCACCATAGGCAAAGCCGAGCGCCTGCAGATGCGCCGCCAGCAGGGAAAAATGCAGGGCTTCCTCCGCCGCCACCTGCAGCCAGTCGCCGTAATATTCTTCCGGCATGCCGGCGTAGCGCCAGACCGCATCCAGCGCCAGGTTGATGGCATTGAATTCGATATGCGCCAGGGCATGGATCAGCGCGGCGCGTCCTGCCACCGTGCCCATCGAGCGATGCTTCACTTCCCGCGGCGGCACCAGCTGCGGGCGCGCGGGACGGCCCGGAATGGCGCATTGCGGCGTCAGCCCGGCTTGCGTGTCCAACTGCAGGCAGCCAGCGCGCCATGCTTCCTGCAGCGCAGCCACGCCGGCGGCCTTGCGTGTCGGATCAGGCTCGCCCAGCCAGCGCAATGCAGCCGAACGCAATTCTTGCCGCTGCAGCAAGTGTATTGAACTATCGGAAATATCAAGAGGATTCTGTGCAGTCATGCTGGGGGCGGTAAAATGGCAATTGTCATCAACTATACAATTCTACGGAATCCATGGCTATCTACCAATTGGGCGAGCATATCCCGCAGATCGATTCTTCCGCTTTCGTCGCCGAGTCCGCCAACATCATCGGCAAGGCCAGGATCGAGGCCAACGCCAGCATCTGGTTCGAGGTCACCATCCGCGGCGACAATGAATTGATCGCGGTCGGCGAAAACAGCAATGTGCAGGAAGGCTGCGTGCTGCACACCGACATGGGTTATCCGCTCACCATCGGCAAGAACGTCACGGTCGGCCACCAGGCCATGCTGCACGGCTGCACGATCGGCGACGGCGCCCTGGTCGGCATCCAGGCGGTGATCCTGAACGGCGCGAAGATCGGCAGGAATTGCCTGGTCGGCGCCGGTGCCCTGGTCACCGAAGGCAAGGAATTCCCCGACAACAGCCTCATCATCGGCTCGCCGGCCAAGGCGGTGCGCACCCTCTCCGAGGAAGACATCGCCCGCATACACGGCAACACCCGCAACTATGTCGAGCGCGGCCGGTATTTCAAGGACAACCTCAAGCGCATCGGCTGAAGCCGGCGCCAACCGAACCCTCCTTATGGACAAGCTGCAAAAATTCATATTCGAGCAAGCCGCGGTGCGCGGCGAGCTGGTCGAACTCTCCGAAACCTGGCAACAGGTGCAGGCGCGCCGCACCTATCCGCCAGCCGTGCGCAACGTGCTGGGCGAGATGATGGCCGCCGCCGCGCTGCTATCGGCCAACCTGAAATTCAACGGCTCGATCATCATGCAAATCCACGGCGATGGCCCCTTGCGTCTGCTGGTGGTCGAATGCGACGCCGAACTGCGCTTGCGCGCCACCGCCAAGCTGGCGCCCGACGCCGTCATCGAACATGACGTCACCCTGCGCCAGTTGGTGAATGCGCATGGCCAGGGACGTTTCGCCATCACGCTCGACCCGAAGGACAAGCTGCCCGGGCAGCAGCCCTACCAGGGCATCGTGCCGCTCGACGGCGACGACGTTTCCACCGTCATCCAGAACTACATGCTGCGCTCCGAGCAACTCGACACCCGGCTATGGCTGGCGGCCGACGGCAGCGTGGCGCGCGGCATGCTGCTGCAAAAGCTGCCGATCGAAGGCGGCGCGGAGATTTCGGAAGATGCGGCGCTGGAAACCTGGAACCGCACCGTTGCGCTGGGATCGACGCTGGGCAACGAGGAATTGCTGCGCGCCGACGCCGACACGCTGATGCGCCGGCTGTTCTGGGAAGAGACAATCCGCGTGTTCGACCCGCAGATGCCGCAATTCCATTGCGGCTGCAACCGCGAAAAAGTCGGCAACATGCTGAAGATGCTGGGACAGGAGGAAATCGATTCCGCCCTGGCCGAACTCGGCAAGCTGGCGATCAACTGCGATTTCTGCGGCCAGCACTACGAGTTCGACAGCGTTGATTGCGCCCGCCTGTTTGCCGCCGACACCGGCGCGGATGCAGCGCAACCGGCTAGTCCAACCAGGCATTAAGCGCGGCACAGTACGGCACCGCTGACGTTCAGGCCGCCGACTTCGCCGCCATATGCGGATCGTTGGCGCCGGATGCAAAGACCTGATCCAGCGCGCGGTCGACCAGTCGATCCAGCGACACCGCTTGCGCGCTGCCTTCGCGCAAGCGCTGGGTCAGCGCAGCATCGGTAAGCTGGAATGTTTCTTCCTTGCGGTGGGTGGTAAAGATGAACAGGCTCTTCATCGGACTGATCCATGAGAGCTTGGCCTTCCTGTCCGTGCCGTCCGCATTGCGGAAATTGAGCCAGACGCCGCGCTCGAGTTTTTTCAGCTGTTCGTCGAATTCGTCCGGCGCCGGTTCCGGCTCGGCGCTGGCCTGCTTTTCCTGCCTGCGCTCGGCCGCCTGCCTGGCCACTTCCACCGCCAGCTCAAGCTGTTTCTCCGGCGTCAGCGGCAGAGGCGCGCGCACGATCGAGGCATGCGTCTGGGCCAGTTCGGCGAAAAATCGCTCGCGCTCGGCGTCATTCCATTTGACGACGTTGAGCCACTTGTTCAGGCGCGACAGGATGGATGGCAGCCTGGCGAGCAATTCCTTGCGCTGCTGCGCGGTGATCTTCGGCTTGACGCTCCAGATCAGGTCATCCATCGTGCCGACCGCGCTTTGCACCGCAGTGGGTTTTTCTTCCTGCAGGGTGTAAGCCAGGGTCAGCACCGGCACCCATTTGTTTTCCAGGAAGGTTTCGACGAACGCCACCACCTCGCCGGTGCCGACGCGCATGGCGACTTCCTGCCTGGCGACTTTCGTCGCCTGCCCCAGCTTTTCCTTCTGCAAAGCCTTGCTGATCGGCGCCTGCAGCGTTGGCGCCGCGCTTCGTTCCTCTTGCTGGATAAAGCCCTGCAAATCCGACAGCACTTCCGAAAATACCGACATTTGCTTGTCGAAATCCTGCTGCACCCGCTCGACGATGCGTTTCATGGTCTGGTACAGCGGGGCCGCCTGGCCGCTGGTCTTGTCCCAATCCAGGCTGGATTGCGCCAGCGTCTCCACCAGACGCCGGGCCGGATGCTCCTGCTTGAAAAAGAAATCCTTGTCGATCAGCGCCGCCTTCAGCACCGGCACCTGCAAAAAGCCGATCAGCGACTTCATTTCAGAAGCAATGTTCTGGTCACGGAACACCAGGTCGAACACGCTGGTCAGCAAGTCGATCGTATTTTCATCAACCTGGCTCAAGGCGCCCGCCGGCGCCTGCCGCTTGATATCGGCAAGCACGGCGGTAGTGGCGAAGTCGCCGCCCGCCAGGCCGGTCAACTGCCGGTCCAGCATGCTCTTTTGCATGCCGGCCAAAAAACCCATCAACTGGTTGCTGACCGCCGTAACTTGCAACAACTGGCTTTGCAGGCTGGCTTGCACGCCGCCATCGATGCTGGCGATACCGCTTACTCCGCTTCCACCACCTGCACTAGCTGCGCCGCCGATGCCGCCGGCTCCCATGCTGGATGAAACGCCGGCTTCACCGGTCAGCATGCGCCGCAAGCCTTCGGCGATTTGCGCTTCGCGCTTTTGTTCGGCGGCGAAATTGGTGGATTTGCGAATGCGATAGGAATCGTCCAGTGCCGGCAGGATGCCTTGGCCGACCAGCGCCTCATTGACTGCCTGTAGGATCGGCGTCATGTCGAGGAACACTTCCGGCTGCAGCAGCGGCAGCACCAACGGATGCGAGTCGGCATCCGGATCGAACTCGGTCCATGCCTGGGTTAGCGCGCCCAGAAAAACTTCAGGGCGGAAGGGGTTTTGCGCAAGCTGGAATTCGGCACGCCCAAGCAGGCAGCCCAGGCGCAGATTCAGAGCTTCCAGCGCATCGGCATGCCTGGCCACCAGCGGGCGCGCAATATGGCCCAGCCTGACCTTGCGGTCCATTTCTTCGTAAGAGACCAGTTCCAGTTCGGCATTCGGCTTCCCGTCCTTTGCCTGTGGAGCATGCTGCGCAATTTGCTGCAGAAGACTTTTCATTTCGCCGCGCAGCGCGGCTTCGATCCTGGTCGCGGCCAGATGGTAGTACGCGTAAGTATTTTTACGCAGCAGGCCGGCGCCGGCAAAGCAGAGATTGGCTTGTCGCGAATCGGTGCTCTGATCGGAAAACGCCATCAGAGCGTCCGCCAGGCGCAGGGCAAAGGCATCGAGCTGGGCATTGGCGGCGTCGGACGCCACAGCTGCCAGGTCACGGAGGATTCCCATTGAATTTGCTGGTGCAACCGCATTCGGGCTGCGCGGATTGCGCATGATGTCAATGTGACTGGAAACCATGATTTCCTCCCCTTCTCGACGGCACGACCAAGCCGCCCAGCGTTCATTCAATCGTCAAGTGATGCACCCATATGCATGCAGCCGGCAATTCCGGCGACTTTCTGCATTTTCTCAGAATATTTCCATGTAGCAATACTTATTGAGCAACAAATGCAAAAAAAGTTTACATATTGCCAGAAAAGAAATTATTCGGGAGCCGCAAAGCGCGCCTTAACGGCAATAACGGTAATAACGGCAGGGAAAGATAAAAACTGAAGGAGTCAGTGCGATTGCACCGGAACAGCCGCCAGCGGCGGAGAAGAAGCGCCGGCAGTCTTGTCGGACGGCGCCAGCACTTGGATGAAGATTTCGTTTTCCTTGATCATGCCCAGTTCGAAGCGAGCACGCTCCTCGACGGCACCGGTGCCGTCCTTCAGATCGCGCACTTCGGATTCGAGCTTGTCGTTGCGCGCCTTGAGCTGGAGGTTTTTCTGGCGCGCCTCGGCGACCTGCTGGTCGAGGTCCCAGACGCGCAGCCAGCCGCCCTTGCCCAGCCACAGCGGGTACTGGATCAGGATCAGCAAGGCAGCAAGGCAAAGCGTGATCAGGCGCATTCTGGAAGCTGCAGGCCGTCAGGCAAGTCAGTCAATCGCGTCAAGGGATGGATAGGAACATATCGAGTGCGACATGTTCGCATACCCGCAAGAATAGTCAACCACCTGCAAGCATCATGCAGGCGGCCGCATGCCCTGCGGCCGCCTGCCGGATTTTAGCGCAGGTTGTAGAACGCGCTGCGGCCCGGGTAGCTGGCGATGTCGCCGAGATCTTCCTCGATGCGCAGCAGCTGGTTGTACTTGGCCATGCGGTCCGAGCGGGACATCGAGCCGGTCTTGATCTGCAGGGCATTGCAGCCGACCGCGATATCGGCGATGGTCGAATCCTCGGTTTCGCCGGAACGGTGGGAAATCACCGCGGTGTAGCTGGCGCGCTTGGCCATTTCGATGGCGGCGAAGGTTTCGGTCAGGGTGCCGATCTGGTTGATCTTGATGAGGATCGAGTTGGCGATATTCTTCTGGATACCTTCGCGCAGGATCTTGGTGTTGGTGACGAACAGATCGTCGCCCACCAGCTGCACCTTCTTGCCCAGTGCGTTGGTCAGGTTGGCCCAACCGTCCCAGTCGTTCTCGGCCATGCCATCCTCGATCGAGATGATCGGGTACTTGTCGCACCAGGTGCCCAGCAGGTTGGTGAAGTCCGCGGCCGACAGGGTCAGGCCTTCGCCATGCAGCTGGTACTTGCCATCCTTGTAGAACTCGGAAGCGGCGCAATCCAGGCCCAGCGCCACTTGCGTGCCCGGCTCGTAGCCGGCCTGCTCGATCGCCTGGATGATCAGCTTGATGGCTTCCTCGTGGTTGGCCACGGAAGGAGCGAAACCGCCTTCATCGCCGACCGCGGTGGTCAGGCCCTTGCCGTGCAAGATTTTCTTGAGGGTGTGGAACACTTCAGCGCCGTAGCGAATCGCTTCGCGGAAGCTGGGCGCGCCCACCGGAATGATCATGAATTCCTGCAGGTCGAGGTTGTTGTCGGCATGCGCGCCGCCGTTGATGACGTTCATCATCGGTACCGGCATCTGCATCGAACCCGAACCGCCGAAGTAGCGGTACAGCGGCAGGCCGGACTCTTCGGCGGCAGCCTTGGCGACGGCCATCGACACTGCCAGGGTGGCATTGGCGCCCAGGCGCGCCTTGTTTTCGGTGCCGTCGAGGTCGATCAGGGTGCGGTCGAGGAACGCCTGTTCATTGGCATCCAGGCCCATGATGGCTTCGGAGATTTCGGTGTTGATGTTTTCGCAGGCTTTCAGGACGCCCTTGCCGAAATAGCGGCTCTTGTCGCCATCACGCAGTTCGATCGCTTCGCGCGAGCCGGTCGACGCGCCCGAGGGCACGGCGGCGCGGCCCATCACGCCGGATTCCAGCAACACGTCGCATTCGACGGTCGGGTTGCCGCGCGAATCGATCACTTCGCGGCCGATGATGTCAACGATTGCACTCATTCACTTCTCCCAAATCAAAATAAATTCTTTTTATTACGAAAAATTGTTTTCCAGGAAGCCCGCCTGCTTCACGACCCGGTCAAGTTGCACCAGGGTGGATAGCAGCTCCTTGATGCGACTCAAGGGCACTGCGTTCGGACCATCGGACATGGCTTCAGCCGGGTTTGGATGCGTTTCCATGAAGAGACCGGCGATGCCGACGGCAACCGCGGCGCGCGCCAGCACCGGCACGAATTCGCGCTGGCCGCCGGAGGAAGTGCCCTGCCCGCCCGGCAACTGCACCGAGTGGGTGGCGTCGAACACCACCGGGCAGCCGGTCTCGCGCATGATCGCCAGCGAGCGCATATCCGACACCAGGTTGTTATAGCCGAAAGAGACGCCGCGCTCGCAAGCCATGAAGACGTCGTCCGGCAGGTTCGCCTCGCGCGCCGCCTCGCGCGCCTTGTCGATCACGTTGGTCATGTCGTGCGGCGCGAGGAACTGGCCCTTCTTGATGTTCACCGGCTTGCCCGATTGCGCGCAGGCACGGATGAAATCGGTCTGGCGGCACAGAAAGGCCGGCGTCTGCAGCACGTCGACCACGGCCGCGACCGGCTTGATCTCGTCGATTTCATGGATGTCCGTCAACACCGGCACGCCGATCTGTTTCTTCACCTCGGCGAGGATCTCCAGGCCTTTTTCCATGCCCAGCCCGCGGAAGGACTTGCCGGAAGAGCGGTTGGCCTTGTCGAACGAGGACTTGTAGATGAACGGGATGCCCAGTTCGGCGGTGAGCTCCTTCAGTTGGCCGGCGGTGTCGAGCGCCATTTGCTGCGACTCGATCACGCAGGGGCCGGCGATCAGAAAGAAAGGCTTGTCGAGACCGGCTTCAAAACCGCAGAGTTTCATGCTGATTCCTTTTTGGCTGCCTGCTTGTGGGCCAGCGCAGCCTTGATGAAGGAGATAAACAGCGGATGGCCATTGCGCGGGGTCGAATTGAATTCCGGGTGGAATTGCACGCCCAGATACCAGGGATGCGCATTGGCGCCGTCGCGCGGCAGCTCCATGATTTCACACAGGTGCTCGGTCGGCGTGCGCGCCGAGACGATCAGACCGGCCTCTTCGACACGGCCGAGATAATGGTTGTTGGCTTCGTAGCGATGACGATGCCGCTCGGTCACCTGGCTGCCGTAGATTTCGGCGGCCAGCGTGCCCGGCTTGACGTCGCAGGTCTGCGCGCCCAGGCGCATGGTGCCGCCGAGGTCCGAATTGGCGTCGCGGGTCTCGACCTTGCCGTCATGGTTTTGCCATTCGTTGATCAGCGCCACCACCGGCTGCTCGGTCTCGGTATCGAACTCGGTGGAATTCGCCTTGGTAAGACCTGCCTTGTGGCGGGCGTATTCGAGCAGCGCCACCTGCATGCCCAGGCAGATACCCAGGTAAGGCACCTTGCTTTCGCGGGCGTAACGGGCGGCGGCGATCTTGCCTTCGACGCCGCGCTTGCCGAAGCCGCCCGGCACCAGGATGGCGTCGTACTTGGCCAGCGAACCGGCGCCCTTGGCTTCGATTTCCTCGGAATCGATGTACTCGATGTTCACGCGGCTCTCGGTATGGATGCCGGCGTGGCGCAGCGCCTCGGTGAGCGACTTGTAGGATTCGGTCAGGTCGACGTACTTGCCCACCATGCCGATGGTGACTTCCGCCTTCGGATGCTCCAGCGCATACACCAGGCGCGTCCACATCGACAGGTCGGCGGGCTTCGGCGACAGGGCGAGCTTGTCGCAGACGATGGCGTCCAGGCCCTGGTCGTGCAGCATCTGCGGGATTTTGTAGATGGTGTCGGCATCCCACACCGAGATCACGGCGTCTTCCTGGATGTTGGAGAACAGCGAGATCTTGGCGCGCTCGTCGTCGGGAATCGGACGGTCGGCGCGGCACAGCAGCGCATCCGGCGAAATGCCGATCTCGCGCAGCTTTTGCACGCTGTGCTGGGTCGGCTTGGTCTTGAGTTCGCCGGCCGAGGCGATGAACGGCACCAGGGTCAGGTGCACGAAAGCGGTATTGTTGCGGCCGGAGCGCAAGCCCAGCTGGCGCGCCGCCTCCAGGAAGGGCAGCGATTCGATGTCGCCGACGGTGCCGCCGATTTCGACGATCGCCACTTCGTAGCCTTCGGCGCCGCGCTTGACGTATTCCTGGATCTCGTTGGTGATGTGCGGGATCACCTGCACGGTCTCGCCGAGGAAGTCGCCGCGACGCTCCTTCTGGATCACGGCCTGATAAACAG
>DPRS01000066.1 GCA_003537575.1 Oxalobacteraceae bacterium | reverse complement strand
CTGGCCGTGATCCCGGCGCTGTACGCTCTGGTCAAACAGTGGCGGATCAACAAGGGATGGGAAACTTGAAGGAGATTACTGATATGAAAGATTTGAATCCCAGAACCAGGCCGTTATGGCCGATGGCTTCCCTGTTGCTTGCCCTTGGGGCAGGCACGGGGCTGCAGGCGCAAGCGCAGTCCATGCAAATCCCCAAGCCGAGTGAACACCTCATGCCGAATCCGGTGCTCGGTAAAAAGCTGTTTGCCGCCAACTGCGCTTCCTGCCATGGCGCCGACTTGAAAGGCACCGACAAGGGGCCGCCGCTGCTGCACAAGGTCTATGAGCCTTCCCACCACGGCGATGCCGCTTTCCAGATGGCAGCGAAGCACGGCGTGCGGGCGCATCACTGGCAGTTCGGCGACATGAAGCCGGTGTCGGCCGTTACGCCAGATGACGTTGCGCATATCACTGCCTACGTGCGGATGGAGCAGCGCAAGGTAGGCATTCGTTAGGAAGCCAGGGCTGGCTTGGGCAAGCTCCCCGGATAGCTCTGGACGATGCGATCGCTATGATCTTCCATGGGCGCTGGGTGCCAGCCGAGGTGATGGACACGATCATGCTGCTGTGGCTTTTGGCCGCAGCGATCATGGTGTGCGTGCTGCTTCGCGTGGGTTGGCGCCGTCGCCCGCTTAATACACGGGAACAGGGAAAACCGCCGGTCCAGGGCCGCAAAAGACGTGTCAGGCGCAGGAAATAAAAAATGCTGGCAAATGCTTGACCTTGCCATCATGGGAAGGTCTACAGTGAATTTGTACCACCGCAGAATCGCCGCGGTGGGAATACAGGGGTAGGTTTATTGCTACTTGAGAAAGGAATATTGCTATGCAAACGACAGCATTTAACGTGGCGGGCATGACGTGCGGCAGCTGCGTCACCCGCGTGACGAATGCCTTGCGGTCAGTCGACGGCGTTGGCAGCGTCAATGTCTCGCTGGCAGGTGCCGCAGCAACCGTCGAGTTCGATCACCAGTTGACGACGCCGGAGCAATTGCAGGCGGCGGTTCGTCAAGCGGGCTATGACACCAATGCTGTGCAAGCCGCCACGCCCAAGCCCAGAGGCGGTTGCTGCTGCCATTGATGGCAGTACGCAAAACCCGCTCGTCACCCAGGCTGACAAAAACGTCATGTGCAGGTCATGCTGGTGACGGCCGGGAAGGCGTAGCATGGTTGTTGTTCCACTATACGCAGTTTGGATGCCTCATCAAACCTTCAGGAGTCTCACCATGAAACTGCAGTCTATCCTTTCCATCTCCCTCGTGGCTGCGGCCACTGCCCTCTCTTTGGGCGCTCATGCGGCAAATGATGCGGACAAGCGTCAGGCTGACGGCACGCAATCGGAGCAGCCTGCGGCGAAAAAAATGCCGCCGCACTCCCATATGCAGGAAAAGACCGGCATCGCGCCGCAGGAAAAATCGCCTGACAGCAAGCCCGCGAAGCGCAAGGCCGACCAGGACAAGTCCAAGCATTACCATCCACGCGACGGCAAATAAACTTTTCCCGGGATGGGCGGTGCGGCAGAATAGTCCTGCATTGCCGAAATGGACAATCCTTGCCGCTCCCGGCGTCGTAATTGCCCCGACTCCCCGACTATTCGTTTTTCGTTGCGCTGCGCACGACCCGCAGTGTGAGCCATAACGCCAGCCCATAGCCGAATGCAGCCAGTACGGGCATGCCAGCGATGCGCGGGCCGATGCTGTGCTGCATTAGCAGCGATGCAGCGATATAGAGTCCCAGGGTAATCAGGGCCAGTGATATCTTGTTGCTGGCGTGCTTGACCTCATTGCGCATCTCGTCCAGACCGGCATGATGGAACGACAGGACGAGGCCTTCCGAACGTAGGCGATGCATCATTCGGCTTATGCCTGCAGGTAGCTCCTTAAGCGATATCAGGGATTCATACTTGATCCGGGCAGCCAGTTCATCGAAGTCGGGGTGAACCGCTTCCTTCAGGACGGTGCTCGCTTTGGCGAATAAGCCTGCGAGCAGGTTAAATTCGGGATCAAGCTTGCGCACGGTGCTTTCCATCAAAAACACGGCGCGCAGCAGCACCAGCAAATGATGGGGAATGCGGACATGCTGACCTTTGCCCATGCGTGCAATGCGTATGAAGGCTTCGCCAAACGACCAGTCGCGCAGCGGCAGGTGCGCATAGTCCTGGATCAGTTCTTCCAGGCCTGCCCGGTGCTGCACCCGGTCCAGCTTGCCGCTCAATATGCCAAGATCCAGGCAGGCATCGAGCAGCCACTCGCCATCCTGCTTCACAAACGCTTGCATGAAAGCGACCAGGTTGGCACGGGTAGCCTGATCCAGGAAGCCGATCAGGCCGAAATCGTGCATGCAGATTCTGCCATCAGACAAGACGAACAGGTTGCCCGGATGAGGATCACCATGGAATACGCCGGCGACAAAAAACTGGTGTACGTAGGCGTCGACCAGGTTCTGCGCCAGACGCGGGCCATCCGCCAGAAACACTGGATCATCGATGCGCCGGCCCATGCTCATTTCCTGAACCAGGACCCAGTCCGAGCACAAGCCTTGCATGGAGACAGGAACAAAGATGGTTGGCGAGTCGCGAAATAGTTCGACAAAACGGGCGATATTGGCCGCTTCCTGGCGAAACGCGATTTCCTTGTGCAGGTTCCGCGACAATTCATCGATCAGGTCGAGCGGCGCAACGCGCCGAAAGCGCGGCAGCGCAAAGAGCACGCTTCTGACCACCCAGCGCAGAATGCGCACATCTTCCTCGACTTGCCGCTTGATGCCGGGGCGGCGCACCTTGACGATCACGGTTCGTCCATCCATCAGCACAGCCTTGTGCACTTGCGCAATCGAGCCGGCGGCCAGAGGCTGCGCATCGAATTGCGCAAAAACATGTGACAAGGGAAGATTCAGCGAACGGGCGATTTCTTCCCTGGCCAGGTCGCCGGAGAAGGGACCGACGTGGTCCTGCAGTTTCTGCAGTGCCGCGATATAGTCATCCGGCAGCAGTTCGCTGTGAAGGCTCAGTCCCTGGCCAAGCTTGACGAAGGTTGTGCCAAGCGATTCAAGCATGGCTGCAAATCGCAGGGCAGGTGACAGACGAGGCTTGATCAACCGCGCCCGCACACAGCTCAACCAGGCAAGATAACCCCACAAGGCGATATTGACTTGCCATAGCCGCACCAGTACATGCATGGATATTCCCTTTCGTTGCTCAGTATTGCATGTTGATCACGGCCGGCGCAGCTTGATTGCGCACAACACCCCGACTGCCGCCGCGGCGGCACCAATCAGGAAAGGTGCGCCCGGCGCCACGAGGAACAGGGCTCCCGTAAGTGAAGCGGCTAGCGCCTGTCCCAGATTGGCTGCGGCTGCCTGCTGGCCCATGGCCTTGCCCTGCATCGGCCCGGCTGCTGTCGAAATCAGCGTAGCCAATGCAGGAATCAGGATTGCGGTTCCAATCGAAACGAGCGTGAAGGCCAGAAGGACGCTTCCTGAAGTTCTAGAAAAGGCCGTCAGCCCCAACCCGGCGGCTACCCCAACCAAGCTAGCAGCGATCAGAGAAGGTAAGGCGATCCGCTGCATGCAGATCGGGAATATCCCGATCTGCATCACTATCATCACGACACCGCAGATCAGGAAAAATCGCGCAATGCCTGCCGGATCAAGGACGAGTACTTGTTTGCCCAGGAGTGTGATCCCGACTTCCGCAATGGTAATGCCAAATACGGAAATACCGGTCAGTAACAAGCCCAGATTAAGCCCGAGCCGGCTCGGGCCATCCGGCCCTTCGCTCTGGACTGCGCCATGATCGGCGGCCGATTTTTGCGGAGAGGGCGCGAGAATGAGCGCGATCGCGATGAGCAAACTTGTAGCCGCCACGAGAAAATACGGCGAGTCCGGCATGAACATGCCGGCAATGCGCATGCCAGCCAATGGCGACAGCACCATGGGAGACAGCCAGCTGCCCATGATTGGGCCGAGCAGGAAGCCCAAGGTAGTTGCCGAAGAAATCACGGCAAATCGGTGTGGTCTTGTTGTTTTTCCGGCAGTTTCGGCGGCAAGGGCTAGCACTGCCGGCAGGACCGCCGCCGATAATGCCCCGCTGACTAAGCGTGCCAGATACAGTTCCTGCAGCGTCGTGGCGGCATCGAGCAAGAGCAAGCCCGCGCTGCTGCCGGCCAGCCCGAAGGCAATCACTGGCAATCGGCCGATCCGGTCGGACAGGGCGCCCCAGAAGTAGGAGCACACCAGCAAGGCAAAGGTGTACAGGCCGGTGAGGGCACCCGTATGCCATGAGATGGCGGCAGCATCGGTACCCAGCGCACGCTCGACCTGAAAGGGCAGGACGGGCAGCGTGACGCCGACGGCCATCGCGACGGACAGTCCCGACGCCAGCAGAAGGGGGAAATGGAAGACAGCCGCAAGCGGCGCTGCTTCCCTATCCGCACCTTCCTTAGCAACCATGCCGATGATGATGGTGGCTGTCGCGGCCGGAAGTCGCTTGGGCGTACCGGTCAGGAGACGCTTCGAAGGTGTCGCGGTTTTCGCGGGAGGTAAAGTAATACACGCGCCCCTGGTACAGGACATTGACGGCCGTCTCGGGATTGACCTCGTCGCCGCTGACCGGATCCTTGGGGCGGCTGTCAACGTGATGTTGCTCCTCGTGCTGGCTATCGCCATGCGCATGGCCATGCCCGCCCATGCCGCACCCCATGCCGCCACGGCGCATCAGCAACAGAATGCCGATGGCAAAAACAATCCACATCCAGTTTTGTGTAAGCCATTGCATGATCATCTCCTTGCAGGTTGATTTTGCAAAAGATACGGCAGGCCGACTTCAGCCTGCTCTGCCGCCGTACAGCATGGAAAAGAGGCGCTCGCAGGCGGCATCCCGAAATTGCCGGTAGCTGTCCAGCGCATTGGACACCACGTTGCCGGCTTCGCCTTCCACGGCCACCAACGGGTTGCTGTCGTCGGCCGGCATGCGGGCGCTGGCGACCCAGGTAGCCATCGCCTTAACCGGAACCATCCAGGGATTGAGTTTGTCGGAAAACACCGCATGGCTCAATCGCATCGGATGCAGCCGTTTGAGCATTTCGGCGCTCAACGGATTGGCAAATGCGGTAATCCATGGACTCATCAGTTGCTGGTACAGGAACGCGTTCCATTCCGATACCGCGTGCACTTTCTCGAACGATTGCTGAGGATAAGGATACTGGATTTGCTCGACCTGGCGTTCCTCGAAGTGAACTGAGTACTGCGGTTTGCGACAATCGGGATCGCCGGTTGGATTGCTGATCTTCATTTCGTACAGGCCGGGCGGCAGCGCCTCTAACTCACCGAGGCTTTCCAGGATGGCGCGGTGCTCCAGCTTGGCCACGCCGGCCGAAACAAAAATACCCAGATGGCCGACATGCCCGTTGAGCAGATACACGATGCGCTGTCCGGCCTGCTTCAAGGCAGTGGTAGTAGGATAGACGGTGGGGATCCAGTTCAGCGCCTGGTGCGGCGGCGTGATATTGTCGCCGCTGGAAGCAAAGATGACCAGCGGGTTGCGGATCCGTTTCAGGTCGACGTAGCAACAGTCGCAGATCCGCATGACGCCGCGTTCGAGCTTGTTGCCGATGAATAGGTTTTCCACGATCGCCACGATTTCTTCCCGGCTCAGGAAATGGTATGCCGTCCACCACCGCTCGAATTCGAGGAAGCGTTCGCGCTCGGTGTCGAGCTGCGTAAAGAGCCTGTAATTCTTGTCCCACAGCGTGTTGGCAGGATTCAGGTTCTCAAAGTTTTGCACCAGCCAGGCACCATCCAGCTTGCCGTTGCCCAGGTCGGCCAACAGACGGGTCATCCAGGAGCCACCGAGCAAGCCCCCCGCCAGACGCATTGGATTTGCCTGCGAGTCGCCGGCCCAGTAAGACAGCGGCGAGCCGTTCATGACGGTGACGCCCGTCAGGCCTTCGCAATCGGCGGCCAGCAGGGTGGCGGCCCAGCCGGCCTGGCAGTTGCCGTACAGGACCGGCGCTTTGCCGGGGTGCCGATTGCCAACTTCCTCGACAAAGCGGCGCAAGGCGTGCAGCACGTCGGCCAGCGTCTGGTTCGGGCAGGGTTGCGGGAAAAAGATGACGAAATAGGTGGCATGCCCTTCGTGCAGCGCCATGCCTACTTCGGAGTCGCGTTTGAACCCGCCGATGCCGGGGCCGTGTCCGGCGCGGGGGTCGATGATGATCACCGGCGGTTTGCTGTCATCCAGGCAGTCTGCCGCATCGGTGTCGTGGCAACGGGTGATGCGCAGCAAGGCGTAATTCGCCGGCCGCTCGAAGCGCCGCGCATCCAGGATCGTTTCATATTCAAAGTCTAGCAGGGCAGGCATGCCGGCTTCTTCGTGCGCCAGCATATTGTTGGCGCGCTCGCGCAGAATATCCAGAAACAGGATGCTGCGCTGCCAGCGATCGATCTGGTAGCGCAGCGCCTGCTGCAGCGTGGATGCTGGTTCTGCGGCGTGGCTTTCTGCCTGCGGGGCTGGCGCAAGCGTCGCGAGCGCCCGAGAGGGCGTCGCCCGTGCCGGCGGCATATGTTGGCTGGCCATGGCCATGCCGCCGGTTTCGGCAACTTTCCGCTTCCTGGCAGTCTTGGCAGTAGCGTCGCGATTATTGGCAGGCATGGCGAATCCTTCCAGGATGGTGATGTGGCCGCCCGCAAAGAGCCTCTCGAGCATGCAGGGGTAAGATTGTGGTCATCATGGCAATCGCATCAGGCGGTGGCGGGTTGGGCGACGACACCGTGGCTGTCTGCATGCTTGATGCCTGTCAGCCTGGTGCGCTTGAGCATCAAGGCATTGATGGCCACAATTGCCGAGCTGCCCGACATCGACAGCGCGGCGACCTCCGGCGAAAGCGTGAACGGATAGAGCACGCCCGCTGCCAGTGGAAAGGCGATCACGTTGTAGGCGACCGCCCACCAGAGGTTCTGGTGCATCTTTTTCAGGGTGGCGTGCGACAGTTCGATGGCGCCGACCACGTCGAACGGATCGCTCTTCATCAGAATCACCTGGGCGCTTTCCATGGCAACGTCGGTGCCGGCGCCGATGGCAAAGCCGACGTCGGCCTGGGTCAATGCCGGGGCATCGTTGATGCCGTCGCCGACCATGCCAACCTTCATGCCTTGCGCCTGCAATTCCCTGACCTTGGCCGCCTTGTCGCCAGGTAGCACATCCGCCAGCACGATGTCGATGCCCAGTTCCTTGCCGACGCGCTCGGCCGTGGCGCGGTTGTCGCCGGTGATCATGGCGACCTTGACGCCACGTTCCTGCAGTTTGGCGATGGTGAGTTTGGAAGTGGGGCGGGCGGCATCGGCAATCGCGATCAGCCCGACCAGGCGCTTGCCGTCGGCGACATGGACCACCGTGCGTCCTGCGCCCTGCAGCCGCGCCGCTTCGGATTCCAGCCCGTTGAGATCGACTCCTTCTGCTTCCATCAGTTTACGGTTGCCCAGCAATATCGTGCGGCCGCTGACATCGCCTTTCGCACCTTGGCCGTCAATGTTGGTGAATGACGTGGCCGCAAGTCCGATTTTCCCGTCAGCGCGCTTCAGGATGGCCTGCGCAAGCGGATGCTCGGAATGCTGTTCGATCGCGCCAGCCAGGTTCAGCACTTGATCTTCACTGACGCCGGCGGCGGTGACGATGTCGACCACGTTCGGCTCGCCCATGGTTAGCGTGCCGGTCTTGTCGAAGACGATAACGTTGAGCTTGGTGGCATTTTCCAGCGCCGCGGCATTTTTGAACAGGATGCCGTTCATGGCGCCCAGGCCGGTGCCGACCATCACTGCCATCGGCGTGGCAAGGCCCAATGCGTCGGGGCAGGCAATGACAAACACTGTGATCGTCAGCGTGAGCGCCAGCAGCAGCGATTGTCCCAGCAACCAGTACCAGGTGATGAAGGTGCCCACGCCGATGACGATTGCAGCGATCACTAGCCACTGGGACGCGCGGTCGGCCAGCAACTGGCCGGGCGCCTTCGAGTTTTGCGCTTCCTGTACCAGCTTGACGATCTGGGCCAGCGCCGTATCGGCGCCCACCTTGGTGGCACGGTAACGAAAGCTGCCGCTCTTGTTGATGGTGGCGCCAATCACGGTGCTGCCGGGGCCTTTTTTAACCGGCATTGATTCGCCGGTGAGCATCGATTCATCCACCTGCGAGCCGCCGTCCAGCACCACGCCGTCGACCGGAATCTTGTTGCCTGGGCGTATCACCACAATATCGCCTACCAGGACGTCGGCGGTCGGCATTTCCACCTCGATGCCGTCCCGCAGTACCGTGGCTTTTGGCGGTGCCAGATCCATCAATGCCCGGATGGCATCGGTGGCGCCGGCGCGTGCACGCATTTCGAGCCAGTGCCCGAGCAAGATGAACACCAGCAGCACCGAGGCAGCTTCATAGAACACTTCTGCCTCGAACAGGAAGGTGGCGCCCACCGAGAACAGGTAACCCGTGCCGACCGACAGCACAACCAGCGTCGCCATGTTGAGCACGCCGGACTTGAGCGCGCGCCAGGCCGCCACCCAGAATGGCCAGGAAGGATAGACAATCGCGGCCGTCGCCAGGATGAACAGGAAAACTTTGCGGTCCAAGCCGAACGGCACCTGGAAGTCGCCGAACATCGCCCCCATCGGTGAATACAGGAATACCGGAATGGCAAAGATGAGCGCAACGAAGAAACGGTTGCGCATGTCGATCACCATGTCTTGCATCGACATGCCGGGCCCATGTCCCATGTCGTGCATCATGTCCGGCTGCATCGCATGGACATGTGGCTCATGCTGGGCGGCCGGGGTGGGTTGCATGGCCTCCGGCGCCTGGGTGGCCGCGCCATGTGCTCCCGGGTGAACGTGCTGCTCGTGCGGGGTGGGGTGGGGCGGGAGCACCGCTTTTGCTTGGGGGGGCGCTGGCTTGCACAGGTGCTCTGGCAGCAGTTCTCCCCGGCAATGATAGCCGCATTGGCTGATCACGCTGCGGATCTTGCCCAGTGTGGTTTGTCCCTCGTCGTAGTGCACCGTCGCGCTTCCTGCGGCGTAATTGGCGTCGACGTGATGCACGCCTGGGATTTTCAGCAACTGTTTCTTGACGCCCTCCGCGCCGAGCGGGGAGAGCAGGTCGCCGATTTCCACCGTACTGGTTTGCATGATTTCTCCTTATGCGTGAATTGGTTCAAGCAGCGTCATGACGTTTGTTCGCCGTTATCCAGTGCAGTAAAACCGATGGACTATCGCCAATACGCGGGTTGCTTGATGTCGGCAATCCAGGGGCAGCCAGCCAGTGGGACAGGACTAAGGCATCCTGAAACGCTGGAATAATCGCTGGCAAGCGCTCATGGCCAGAGGACACCTCGCCCTGGCAGAACCGGACTTGGTTTTGAGCTTATCAGTCAAAAGTCACAAAACTATCACGGCCGTGCATTGCCATTTACTTAACAGATCGTCTTGATGTAATTCTTTTCTGCAGAGATGGCGTGGCTTGGCAAGTGTGCCGCGATAGCGGTGATTCGCCCACCTTGCACTATTAAGCCTGCAGGGAACTAAAGGGCGCATCGGCGACAGGAAAAAATACTGGCAGGTTGGCTTAGCGCAGGGCAAGGCTCGATGAAATGGCAGCAATGCCTTTTAATCCCGTGCCGAATCGTGCAATCGCTTCCTTGTGCGCTTTCAGCTGGCTGTAGCCAAGATAGCGCACGTTCAATTCCGAGACGCGAGAAAAGGCCGGGCGGGAAAATTGTGCGCGCACATCTTGTTCGCGGGCGTCCGGTGCGACCAGGAAAAACGCCGCATCGCCATGGTCTGGAATGCCCAGTGCCAGGTCCAGCATCCGGACAATGCCGGAATAGATGCTGGTGCTATGCTCCACTTCAAAGGCCGCGACAATCTTTTGCGACTCCCTGGCGATCCATAAAATATCAATGAGGGAAACCGTATCGACCGCCTGGCTTTGCCGCACGTTTTCCGGCAACTGGGTGAGGCAGCCGTTGCTCAAGCGATCGCCAAGATAGGGGCGATTCTTGTCATTGCTGGCAATCCAGATGTCATACCCCATCGCCTTGCCCAAGTCGCGCAGCCAGCCCTGGATTTCGGTATGCGTATGGTCGTTTTCCAGCGCAGTGGCGCGCGACTTGGCTGCTGCCGCAGATTCTTCTCGCACACGGGCCAGGTCGTCTTCCCACTGGATGCCGCTGTCATCTGCGCGCGCAACCGCATACCGGCCTGAACCGATATCAAACAGCAGGCCTGTGATGGCGCCGAGATCATTGGACAGCCGGGATCGATATTGCCCGTTCAGCGCGCGAATGCCTTCGCGCATGGCCAGATATTCGTTCCAGCGGCCGAGCTTGACGTTGGCACCCACGAGCAAATTGTAACCTTTCACGATGGCCGTATTGAAAGGAGGGGCGATCGTTGGGTGCAGAAAATACAGCAGGTTGGCGCAGGCCGGTCCCAGCCCCTTGATCGCTTGGGCGTCGAGTTCCCTTACAGCCCGAATTAAGTCTCCTTCCTCGTTGCAGCACAGGCAGGTATCGAGGAAACGGCCGAAGGCAAGCTGGTTGGCGCGGTTCTCATAAATGTCCGGTATCCGCAGTTTCGGCTTCCAGAGAAAGGCATGGTCGGCGCCTTTGAAAATCTGCCGCTGCTCAGCGATGGAATGCACCACGGTTTCCAGAGAAGAACCGCGGTAGGCATTGCCAAAGGTGTTTTGCCGGATTTCTTCCACGACCAACTGCAAGCCGCGCCGGATGGAACGAAAATTTTTTAAGCGTTCTTCCCACAAGAACCAGCTTTGATAAGTTGCGCCAGCGTCTTGCTGCCATGCATCGATGAGCTGGCCGAGGTCATGGTTGTCTATTTTCTGTGGTACCTGCGCCATCATGCTCAAGCTCTTCTCCCTTGCTATATACGTTCTCTGTTGCGACTGGTGCAACCAGTTAAAGCGATCGGTTTTTGACCGGCATCATACGTCCTGCATGCAATGTCGACGCGAAGCATATTCGCCCTATCCTGTTTGCTGCCATCGCCGCCCTTGGTGGCAATGCGTGCAGATGAATTATTGCCTAGATGACAGTCAATCGGCAAATATGCTGGCTCATTTCTTGGTAATCGAGCAAGGCAGGCTGGCGAGTATCTTGAATATATGCTCCCCGGACAAGGCCGCAGTCCAATTGGCAGGCCAGACCAACAGCGTCACAGAGGACGGTGCTTGACATCAGCATGAAGGAGGAAGGCAATGAAAGATCCGCTGGAACCCGACGACTTTCCCGCAAGTCGTTTTGCGACGAATGCGTCACATCTTCCAACGCATGGAAACGTCAGTCTGCCGCGGCGGCGCTTTGTGCAGGGAGTGGCCACGGGCGGCTTGCTGGCAGCTGCGGGACTGTGGCCGGCGCTGGCATGGGGACAGGAGCAAGCGGGAGGCATGCCGGTGCTGCGCGGCACGGATATCCGCTTGAAAATCGGCCTCACGCCTGTCAATTTCACCGGCGCCGCGCGTCAGGCGACCGCCGTCAATGGACTGGTTCCTGCGCCGATACTGCGTTTGAAAGAGGGCGAAACGGTGGCTATCCATGTCACCAATCAGCTGGCGCAGCCCTCGTCGATCCACTGGCATGGCATTTTGCTGCCTTTCGATATGGATGGGGTGCCGGGACTGGCATTTCCGGGCATCGCTCCAGGTGAAACCTTCACCTACCGGTTCAAGGTGCAGCAAAGCGGCACCTATTGGTATCACAGCCATAGCCGGTTTCAGGAACAGACGGGCCTGATTGGCCCCCTCATCCTTGACCCGGCAGGCACCGACCCCATCCAGGCCGACCGGGATTATGTCGTGATGCTGAGCGACTGGAGTGATCGCGAGCCGGAATGGATTTTCCGGCGCCTGAAGCAATCGTCGGATTTCTTCAACTATCAGATGCCCACGGTGGGCGACCTGGTGCAAGATATCCGCACCATGGGCTGGGCGCAGGCCATCGACAAGCGCAAGATGTGGGACGCCATGCGCATGAATCCGACCGATCTGGGCGACGTTTCCGGCGCGACCTATACATATCTTGCCAACGGCATGCCGCCGGCCGCGAACTGGACGGCGATTGCCCATCCAGGAGAAAAAGTGCGTCTGCGGGTGATCAATGGCTCGGCGACGACAATTTTCGACGTACGTATCCCGGGCCTGAAAATGACCGTGGTGTCGGCCGATGGCCAGGACGTCGAGCCGGTGACGGTCGACGAATTCAGGATTTCGGTGGCTGAGACCTACGACGTCATCGTGCAGCTGCCCGACGAGCGCGCCTATACCATCTTCGCGCAATCGATCGACCGCTCCGGCTACGCCCGCGCGACACTGGCGCCGCGGGCCGGCATGGCAGCCCCCGTGCCGCGGATGGACCCGAAGACCTGGCTTTCCCATGGTCGATATGGGCATGGGCGGCATGCACGGCATGGAAGGCATGGAAGGTCACGACATGTCCTCCCAGCCAGGCAAGCCCGGGGCGTCGCCACACGCGGTGCCAGGACACGACATGTCTGGCATGCGGCAAGGTGACGGGAATCATGGCATGCCCGGACATGACATGGGAAGCATGCAAGGCATGCGGCATGGCCAGGCGCCGGCGCAGCAGGCCATGCCAGGACATGAAATGGCGGCAGGGGACGCAATGAAAGACATGAAAGGCCTCGACACCGAGCCGGGCGTCGATGCGCGCGTCATGTCGCCATCGACCTCGCTCGCCGATCCGGGGCCGCGCCTGCGCGACAATGGCCGCCGAGTACTGACCTACGCCGACTTGCATACCATTGGCGGGCCGCTGGATCCCCGTCCGCCCAGCCGGGAAATCGTGCTGCGGCTGACCGGCAACATGCAACGCTTTGTCTGGGGCTTCAATGGCAAAAAATTCTCCGAGCAGGAGAAAGTCTATTTCAAGTACGGTGAGCGGCTGCGCGTGACCTTGATCAACGATACGATGATGAACCATCCGATACACTTGCACGGTATGTTCAGTGAAGTCGAAAGCGAGGAGGGCGTTTTCCAGGTGCGCAAGCATACCGTCAATGTCCAGCCCAGCAAGCAGATCAGTTTTCTGGTGACGGCGGATGCCCCCGGCCAGTGGGCATTCCATTGTCACCTGCTGTATCACATGGAAGCGGGCATGTTCCGCACGGTGGTGGTGGCATGAATACACGGCACACGATCCTTCCGGACGGTCCGGACTGCGGCGCACGGCTATTGTCCTCGGCATTGCTGGCATGCGCTCTCCAGGCCGGGGGCGCTTATGCGCAAACCACGACGCCGCCGGCGGGGATGGATCACGGCGGCATGGATCATGGCGCCATGCCAGGCATGCGAGATGGTTCCCGGACCGGGACGTCGCCCGCCCGGCCGGCACCGGCGGCGCCGGCAAAAAACGAGTTCGCTCCCGCTGTCCCATCTTCGGTACAGAAAAAGGCCAGTCCGCCGGACTTGCGTCCAAGCCGGGACTATCCGCGCAATCCGGACGGTTCGATTCCGATTCCCGGCATGGGCATGGCGATGGCGGACGACGACGTGCATTACATGGTGTTGTTCGACCAGCTTGAATATGTCCGGGCAAGAGGCAGGAATGGCATGGCTTGGGATGCGCAAGCCTGGTTCGGGCGCGACTATGACAAGTTATGGCTCAAGTCGGAAGGGGAGCGGATCAAGGGGAGCACCGATGGCAGACTCGAAGCGTTTTGGTCGCATGCGTTCGCGGCCTTCTGGGACTGGCAGTTGGGAGCGCGCCATGATTTCGGCGGCAGCCCGAGCCGCCAGTGGCTTGCTTTCGGCGTGCAGGGCACCGCACCTTACTGGTTTGACGTCGAGGTAACCGGCTATGCCGGGCCGGGCGGCCGGACGGCGGCGCGCCTGAAGACCGAATATACGTTCCGCTTGAGCCAGGTTACTTTTCTCAGCCCGGAACTCGAAGCAAATGCCTATGGCAAATCCGACCCTGCACGCGGCATTGCCAGCGGCCTGTCGGATGTATCGCTGGGCCTGCGGCTGCGTTATGAGATCCGCCGCGAAGTCGCGCCGTATATCGGGGTTGCCTGGACACGCAAACTGGGCAATACTGCCGACCTCAGCCGGCAGGCGGGCGAGCATGTCTCAGAACGACAGGCGGTGGCCGGGGTGCGGATATGGTTTTAACGGTCGAAAGCGAGGATGGCGTTGAAAAAATGGTTTGTTGCGGTTGGCGTGATGGTGATTGCGGTTGCTGCAGGTGTCGGCGCGTATCTCTACGCCGGATTTTATGACATTGGCGCCGATACGCCGCATTGGCCAATCACCCATCAAGTCATGGAATCCACGCGGACTCGTGCCGTTCTCAGGCAGGCGCGGGATATCCAGCTGCCGTCAAACCTGAATGATGCGCAGCTGATTATGAAAGGCGCAGGACAATATGACGCCATGTGCGTCAATTGCCATCTCGCGCCTGGTCTCGAAAACTCGGAAATCCGCGCCGGCCTTTACCCGCAACCGCCGAATCTGTCGACGCATCAAATGGACCCCAAGGCGACATTCTGGGTCACCAAGCATGGCATCAAAATGAGCGGTATGCCGGCTTGGGGACTGACCCATGACGACGAAACGATCTGGAGCATGGTCGCTTTCATCAATAAGCTGCCGCATATGAATCCGCAGCAGTACCAGGAGATGGTGGCCAAGGCTGCGCCGCACGATGCAATGCCTGGCCCGGATGCCCATGGCCATAGTCCTGCCGCCAACTCAGGCTCTGGCAAAGGGCACGGTCACAACCACAGCCACGGCGCTCACAGCCATGGCGCCAAGAAGCCTGGCGCCCATGCGCATAATTGAGTGGTGCTGCAGCAGGACATTCGGCAGCGCCTCGTCAGGCCATCACGCGGCAATCGACACAAGTACAACGATGGTCCCGATCAGCATGGCAAGCGCATAGCCTTTACACACTTGCCAGCCGACAGCCGTACCTCCGGTGGTCCAGGCAATGGCAGCCTTGACCATCATATTGCTCAGGGTGGCAAGGCCTAATGCAATCACAGCAGTTGCCGTGGTCAAGCCATCGCTGGCATGCATGCGCGCCAGCGAAATGACAATGGCATCCACGTCCGCCAACCCCGATATTGCCGAAAGTAGATAGATACCGCTGGCGCCAAACCATTGTTTGGCGGCCGGCACCAAGATGGCCATCATCGCCAGGAACACGCCAAATCCCAGTGCCGTGCCAAGGTCAAACGGTTTGATTGGCGCGATGGAGCCGTCCAGGGGTGCCATCCTGGACTGTCGATGCCAGGTCCAGACACTCAGGAGCAGCAGGACCAAGCCGGTCAGGCTCAACGCCAGCCCAAATGTTTGCAAGAGGGCTGGCTGGATCATGCCGATCAGGATGGCCATGCGAAAGAACATCACGCCACAGGCAGCCAGTATTCCTGCCACGGTAATCCCGGCTAATGACGGTTGCTCGCGGGCGCGGCGTGCCAAAGCAACGGTCGCTGCGGTGGACGAAGCCAGTCCGCCAAGGATGCCGGTCCACAGAATGCCGCGCTCGGAGCCCGTCAAGCGCATCGCGAGATGCCCGGCAAGAGACAGGCCGGCGATTAAAACGACCGCCCACCACAGCGCATAGGGGTTCAGCGCGCCATAGGGGCCAAAGCCGGCATTGGGCAAGTTGGGCAGAATGACGACGGAAAGAACCAGTAGTTGCAGGGCGGCAGTCAGTTCACGATGCTCAATCAGGCGCAGCCAGCCGTGCAAGGTCGGTTTCAGGTCAAGCAGGATGGCGACAATGACGGCGGCCGCCAGGGCCAAGGCGATTGCGCCGCGGGCGGCCAGTGCCCCGAGAACGAGCGTCGTCAGCATTGCGACAGCGGTCGTGATGCTGAGGTCGCGGGATATCCGTACATCCTCCCGGTATGCCACCGCCAACAGCAGCGACAGGCCGAGAAAGCCACTGAATAACGGCCATCCGCCGAAAGCATCGGGCAAACTTGCCAGCAGACCACCCAATAAGCCGGTCAAGGCAAAGGTGCGCAAGCCCGCAACCCGGCCACCTTCAGAAAGTTCGCGTTTGTGCCATCCACGTTCGAGGCCAATCAACAAGCCAACTGCCAGCGATGCGGCAAGAGACAGCGCGTCGGGAAGAGATGCTGCGATATCCACATTCAATCCAGTTTTTTATTATTTATTCTCGGTGAGCCCATTATTGCATAACCGTTGCTACAACTTTACAGGGAGCTCGATTGAATTCTGCTGCGTGGGCGTCGCCGATTTTTTGCCGGTGACAGGCAAGGACTGACAAACGCGGGATATGCGACAGGATGCGAGGAGGGCGCTGCCCGCCAACCGGCACGGTATGGCGGGCGCGTCAGGCTGGCAGTGCGTTACTGGGCTACTGCCACCTTGCCCACCATGCCCGACTCCATGTGGCCCGGAATCGTGCAGGCGAAATCGACCATGCCGGCTTGCGTGAATTGCCAGACGATGCCGCCGCGTTGCCCCGGCTTGAGGTTGATCATGTTAGGCTCGTCGTGCTGCATGTTGGGCATGCTGCGCATCATTTCCGCATGCGCTTTCAGTTCTTTCAGCTCGCCCAGCACCATCTCATGCTGGACTTTGCCGGCGTTCTTGACAAAGAAGCGAATCGTCTCGCCAGCCTTGACGTTGATGTTGGCAGGGGTGAAGCGCATGTTGTCATCCATGATGACTTCCACGGTGCGGGTCACCTGGGCTGGAATGCCCGGTTTTCCAATCGCGGAAGAATGTCCTTCCTTTTGCATGCCGGACATGTCGTGCCCTTTCATGTCATGGTTGCCGGCGGCCAGTGCCATAACGGGGAAAATGCCGGCGGCGATGAGGCCAAGGATCTGTTTCTTGTTCATGAATACTCCTGAAAATTATAAAAATAAGACTTGAATCGGTACTGCCTAAGTTAAAACCACATACGCACGCCTGCCACCCAGCGGGTATCGCTGGTACGTTCGCCGACGGTTCTGGCCATGGTGGCGGTGGAGCCGAACTTGCGACTCCATTCCACGCCAAGGTAGGGAGCGAACTGACGCGAGAATTCATAGCGCAGTCGTACGCCCGCCGAAGCATCGGTCAAGCC
This sequence comes from Oxalobacteraceae bacterium, assembly GCA_003537575.1. Lineage (GTDB taxonomy): Bacteria > Pseudomonadota > Gammaproteobacteria > Burkholderiales > Burkholderiaceae_D > Paucimonas. The sequence goes on along the minus strand of DPRS01000066.1, from coordinate 2,467 downwards.
GCTGCCAATGCCTTTTTGCGGATCTGCTTTGCCGTAGAAACTCCACTCCGTGCTGGGTTGCAGGATTAGTTTCTGTGTGAGCAGCACGTCATATTCCGCTTCCAGGCGCAACGCGGTTCGGCCGCTTTCGCCGACATAGGCAGTGGCATCCACTTCGAACCAGTAGGGCGCCAGTCCCTGCACCCCGAATGCCAGCCAGGTGCGGTTGGGCCCATGGCCGCTATCTTGGCGCACGCCCAGCTGGGAATCCCAGTATGAGGCGATGGCATGCCCCCAGAGCAGTTCCGTGCGGGCATCCTCCAGCTTGCCCTTGGCGACATCGCCTTCGGCCTTGAGCACCAGGCGGTCATAGTCGCGGCCAAACCAGGCTTGCAGATCGTAGCCGGTGCTGTTGCCATTCTTCGCGTCCACGCGCTCGATCTTGTCGACCAGCACGCTGCCGAAATTATGTTCGTCTGCCAAGCGCAGCTGGCGCGGTCCGCCCAGCGCATATTTGCCGACGCCCAGGCCGTAGCCGCCCGAATAGGCGTGCGGATCGCGGGCGTCCGCCGGGGCCGAGCCGCCCTGCATTTGCATGTTGCTGTGGTCCATTGCCGGCGCTGCTTCTGGTTGCTGTCCGGTTTTGCCGTGAGCGTGATTAGTCTTGTCAACCGCGGGGTTAGCAGACGCAGGGATGGGGGTGGAATGGTTCATCCCCGGCATGGTTGCGTGATCCGACTCTGCAGCGGCATTTTTCTCCGGCTTTTGCGTTGCCGGCTTGCTCATGCCGGAATGACCGGAATGACCGGAATGACCGGTTTGCGCCCAGGCCGACTGGACGCCGATGCTGGCAATGCCCGCCGCCAGGACGGCGACGAGGAATGGATGGCGATTCTTCACTTGGTTTCCTTTCAATCTTGCGAGGCTCATGCAACCACCACTTCGCGGAACATGCCCGCATCCATGTGGAACATCAGGTGGCAGTGCCAGGCCCAGCGCCCCAGGGCATCGGCGGTTACCAGGAAGCTGATGCGCTGTGCCGGCTGCACCGGAATCGTGTGCAGGCGGGCCTGGAACTGGCCTTCGGGGGTTTCAAGTTCGCTCCACATGCCGTGCAGGTGCATTGGGTGCGTCATCATCGTGTCGTTTTGCAAAATCACGCGGACCCGCTCGCCATACTTGAAGTGCACCGGGGTGCTCTTGCCGAATTCCACCCCGTCCAGCGACCAGGTGTAGCGTTCCATATTGCCGGTCAGGTGCAGTTCGATTTCGCGCTCGGCGCCGCGCGGGTCGAGCGGTCCGCCAATCGTCGACAAGTCCGCCAGGGTGAGTACGCGGCGGCCGTGATTGCGCAGGCCAATGCCCGGGTCGTTGAGATTGGTACGCGGCATGTCCACACGCATGTCGGTGCTGGCGCCGTACTCGGTCTTGGCGTGGCGCACGGTGGTGCTGGGCTTGCGCAGGCTGTTTGCCGCAGCGCCTGCCATGGCGTGCTGGCTGTGATCCATCGCCATGGCGCCATGATTCATGCCCGCCATGTTGTGCTGCATGGGCATGGAACCGTGATTCATGCCACCCATGGCGCCGCCGCCATGATCCATGCCGCCCATGTCGCCCATCATGTCGCCCATGGTCAGCCATTCCACCGGGTCCATGGCAGGGACGGGCGCAGACAAGCCGGCACGCACCGCCAGGGTGCCGCAGGCATAACCGGTGCGCTCCATCGATTGCGCAAACAGGGTGTAGGCATCGTCCTTGGGTTGGACGATCACGTCGTAGGTCTGGCCGGGGCCAAAGCGGAATTCATCGACCGACACCGGTTCGACATTGACGCCATCGGTTTGCACGACGGTCAGCTTCAGGCCCGGGATGCGCACGTCGTAGAAGGTATTGCCCGCGCCATTGATGAAGCGCAGGCGCACGCGCTCGCCGGGGCGGAACAGGCCGGTCCAGTTGCCGGCGGGGGGGGTGCCATTGGCCAGGTAGGTCAGCACGGCCGAAGACAGATCCGCCAGGTCGGTCGGATTCATGCGCATGGCGTTCCACATCTTGCGCTTCTCGAGCGCGGCAGTCATGCCATCGCGAGAAACATCGCGGAAGAAATCGGCTACCGTGGGGCGGTTGATGTTGTAATTGTCACCCTGGATCTTGAGCTTGGAGAATGCCCGCATCGGATCGTCATCCATCCAGTCCGACAGCAGCATGACGTAATCGCGGTCGGCACGGATGGTTTCACCGTCGCGAGGCTCGATGATGAGTCCACCATAGACGCCGGTCAGTTCCTGAAAGCCGGAGTGCGAGTGATACCAGTAGGTGCCGCTTTGCTCCAGCTTGAACCGGTAGGTAAAGGTTTCGCCTGGCGGGATGCCCGCAAAACTGATGCCCGGCACGCCATCCATCTGGAACGGCAGGATGATGCCGTGCCAGTGGATGGACGTAGCTTCGCGCAGCTTGTTGGTGACACGGATGGTGACCGTGTCGCCTTCGC
>DPRS01000047.1:206552-214158 GCA_003537575.1 Oxalobacteraceae bacterium | reverse complement strand
TGGTGCCGGCAATCGGCGTGACGATCGCCACGTCCGACCCGGCCAGCGCATTCAGCAGCGACGACTTGCCGACGTTCGGCTGTCCCGCCAGCACTACGTTCAAGCCTTCGCGCAGCAGCGCGCCCTGCGAAGCCTGGGCGAATACCTGCTCGAGCGAAGCGCGGATATCGGCAAGCTGGCCGCGCGCGTTTGATTTTTCCAGGAAGTCGATTTCCTCTTCCGGAAAATCCAGCGTGGCTTCCACCAGCATGCGCAGCGCAATGACTTTCTGCACCAGCGCATTGATGGTCTTCGAGAATTCGCCCGACAGCGATTGCGTCGCCGATTTCGCCGCCGCCTCGGTGGACGCATCGATCAGGTCGGCTACCGCCTCGGCCTGCGCCAGGTCCAGCTTGTCGTTCAGGTAAGCACGGTAAGTGAATTCGCCGGGCTCCGCCAGGCGTAAGCCGATGCCGGCGCCCGCCTGCAGGCAGCGCGCCAGCAGCATTTGCAGCACCACCGGCCCGCCATGCCCCTGCAGCTCGAGCACGTCTTCGCCGGTATACGAATGCGGCGCCTTGAAATGAATGGCCAGCCCCTGGTCGATGGTGCTGCCGTCTTCATTCAGAAATTTAAGGTAAGTCGCGTGGCGCGGCTGCAGTTGCTTGCCCGATGCCAGGCCGCACACGGCCTCGATCACCGAAGAAAGGTTCTTGCCGGAGACGCGCACCACGCCGATACCGCCACGGCCGGGGGCGGTGGCGATTGCCGCTATGGGGAAAGTATCGAATGTCATGATTTGATTCTATGCCAAGGCATGAATAACAAAAAAGCCCGCGATGCTGACCGCGGGCTTTCTTTGGTTGAAAAACAACGTCGGGTTGCTATGCTGTCATCAACCTGGTTTAGGCTTTCATCTTCTTGTTGATCAGCCATTGCTGAGCGATCGACAGAACGTTGTTCACCACCCAGTACAGCACCAGGCCGGCCGGGAAGAAGAAGAACATCACCGAGAAGATAATCGGCATCCACATCATCATCTTGGCCTGCATCGGATCCGGCGGCGTCGGATTCAGCTTGGTTTGCACGAACATCGAGGCGGCCATGATCACCGGCAGGATGTACCACGGGTCGGGCGAAGCCAGGTCATGGATCCAGCCGATCCACGGCGCGTTGCGCATCTCGACCGAAGCCAGCAGCACCCAGTACAGCGCGATGAACACCGGCATCTGCACCAGGATCGGCAGGCAACCGCCGAGCGGATTGATCTTCTCGGTCTTGTACAGCTCCATCATGGCCTGATTCATCTTCTGCGGATCGCCCTTGTGGCGTTCGCGGATCGCCGTCATTTTCGGCGTGACGGTCTTCATCTTGGCCATGCTGCGGTAGCTGGCGGCGGTCAGCGGGAAGAACACCAGCTTGATCAGCACCGTCAGGGCGATGATGGTCCAGCCCCAGTTGCCGATGACCTTGTGGATCTGGTCCATCAGCCAGAAGATCGGCTTGGCGATCACGGTCAGCCAGCCGTAATCCTTGACCAGATCAAAGCCGGGAGCGAATTTTTCCAGGCGCGCCGATTCCTGCGGGCCGGCGTACAGCTGGGCATCGACCTCGGCGGTAGCGCCCGGGGCCACGGTACCCATCGGCAGCTTGGTGCCGACCGCGTACAGGTTGGCGGCCACCTTGTCGGTATAGATTTCGCGCGCCGCCTTTTCCTCCGGCAGGAAGGCCGAGACAAAGTAATGCTGCACCATCGAGACCCAGCCTTCGTTGGCGGACACGGCCTTGGGCGCCTTGCCCTTTTCGATATCCTCGAAGTCGATCTTCTGGAATTTCTCCGCCTCGGTATAGATCGCCGGGCCGGTAAAGGTGCTGTAGAACTTCGATTCGCCCGGCAGCTTGCTGTTGTCGCGGGTCAGCTGCAGGTAAGCGGTCGGCGTGATCGGCGCGCCGCTGGCGTTGACCACTTTCTGCTCGAGGCCGATAACGTAGCTGTTGCGGCTAAAGGTGTAGGTCTTCACCAGCTTGACGCCGTTCTGCTCGGATTCCAGCACCAGCTGCAGCTGGTTGCCGCCGTCCAGCGAACGCGCGCCGGGCAGCGCCACGAAGGGCGACTTGTGGTTCGGGAAAGGGCCGCCGATCAGGCCGGACTGCGCCAGGTAATTGCGGCTTTCCTCGAACAGCACCACATTCTTGTCGGATTCGGCGCTTTCCTTGTGCTGCAGGAGTTCCAGCCGCACCAGGTTGCCGCCCAGGGTATCGACTTCGGCTTTCAGCAAGTCGGTGGTGATGGCGATGCGCTCGGTCTTGACGGCAGCTGCGGCGCCCGGCGCTGCAGCCGTGGCCGGCGTACCGGCGGCGGTGGCTGCCGGCAGGGTCGTCGGAGTGGCTTGCGGCACATCCGACCTGGCGGCGTCGCCGGCGCCGGCGGCCGGTTGGGCCTGCTGGGTCGCGGAGGGGAAGAACATCGATGGCTTGCCGTTGTGGCGCATCCAGTTGTCCCACAACAGGATGATTGACATCGAAAACACAACCCACAGGAAGGTACGTCGTATATCCATGGCTTTATTGGTCGCTTGGTGGATGGGTTAATTTACAGGATTCAGTGATGACGACAGGCGTGAGCCGATGGCGGCTTGTCCTGCGGGCTGTCCGGCACCGGATCGACGCCGCCCGGATGCCACGGATGGCATTTGCACAGGCGGCGCGCCGCAAGCATACCGCCTTTCAGCGCGCCATGCCGGCCGATAGCTTCCACGGCGTAATGCGAACAGCTCGGATAGAAGCGGCAGTTCTGTCCCAGGAAGGGGCTGAGGCACACCTGATAGGCGCGCACCAGCAGGATCAGCACGGTTTTCATGACGAGGCCTCCGGCGGCATTTGCGACTGGAACAATTGCAGCAACTCCTGGCGCATGGCTGCCTTCAGGGCTGCCGTGCTGGCCGGTCCGCTCTTGGTGTTGACCGGCTTGGCCAGCCGCACGATGCAATCCAGCGGCGGCAGCGTCGTCTGGCGGAACAGCTCGCGGGTGACGCGCTTGATCGCATTGCGGGTGACGGCGCGCGGCGCCAGCCGCTTGGCGGCAACCACGCCCAGACGGGCATGCGGCAAGCGGTTGATGCGGGTATAGAGTACGAAATGCGCGCTGCGTTGCACCGGCCGCAAACGAAAAACGGATGAAAATTCATCCGTTTTAACGATGCGCCGATCGCGGGCGAAATCCTGCGAACGGTCGCGGTTCACGCAGGGAAGGCTCGGTGTGGCTTAGACACCCAGACGCTTGCGGCCCTTGGCGCGACGAGCGTTCAGGACGGCGCGGCCATTGCGGGTAGCCATGCGTACGCGGAAACCGTGGGTGCGCTTGCGACGGACGACGGAAGGCTGGAAAGTACGTTTCATTGTTATCTCGCTAATCTGCTAAAAAGTAAGTGGGAACGCCAGTGTCTTGTTCTCGGTTCGTGGCGCATACCACAGCAACGCTCGGCTGTCGCGAAAACCGCACAAAAGCCACGACTGCGCATCGTATTATCGACACAACGGGCGGCGAACCCAGAATTAGACAGCATTTTCCGCTTGTCTGTCAATCACTTAGCGTGTATTTGGCGGATCAAATGATAACGCCCTGCCACAGATATTGACGACCTGCCTGTGGATAACTTCGGCCAGGAAGGGTAAAATAGAGGGAAATTCCGGCCGCCCCGGCACCCTCCTGCGCAAACCAGGCCCCATCAACAGTGCACTATGGGACGGCCGACGATGCAGCAACGCGCTTCCTTAATCTGGACATTCAAGTAATACATGGAAAATTTTTGGCAGGCATGTTCCGCCCAGCTGGAGCAGGAACTGACTCCGCAACAATTCAATGCCTGGATTAAGCCCCTCGCCCCCCTGGATTTCGAGGAAGGCTTGCTGCGCATCGCTGCACCCAATCGCTTCAAGCTGGACTGGGTCAAGACCCAGTTCGCCAACCGCATCCATGCGCTGGCCAGCCAGCACTGGGATGGCCCGGTCGAAGTCCAGTTCGTGCTCGACCCGCGCCTGAATGCCGCCAAAAAGCCTGCCCCTGCCAGCATGCCAGCTCCGGCCCAGGCCAATGGCCCCGCGCACGCCTCGGTGCCGCCAGCCTTCCAGGATATCCCGGTCGAGGTAGTGACGCCGCGGCGCGAGCAAAGCCGCATCAACCCCGACCTGACCTTCGACAGTTTCGTTACCGGTAAAGCCAACCAGCTGGCGCGCGCCGCCGCCATCCAGGTCGCCAACAATCCCGGCACCTCGTACAACCCGCTGTTCCTGTACGGCGGCGTCGGCCTCGGCAAAACCCACCTGATCCATGCCATCGGCAACCAGTTGCTGGTCGACAATCCCAACGCGCGTATCCGCTACATCCACGCAGAACAATACGTTCGCGACGTAGTGACCGCTTACCAACGCAAGGGTTTCGACGACTTCAAACGCTATTACCACTCGCTCGACCTGCTGCTGATCGACGATATTCAATTCTTTGCCGGCAAGAGCCGCACGCAGGAAGAATTCTTCTATGCCTTTGAAGCGCTGATTGCAGCAAAGAAACAAATTATCATCACCAGCGATACCTATCCGAAGGAAATCACCGGCATGGACGACCGCCTGATTTCCCGTTTCGACTCGGGCCTGACGGTGGCGATCGAACCGCCCGAGCTGGAAATGCGGGTGGCGATCTTGCTGAAAAAAGCCGTCCAGGAAGGCACGGCGCTATCGGACGACGTTGCCTTTTTCGTCGCCAAGCACCTGCGTTCCAACGTGCGCGAGCTGGAAGGCGCGCTGCGCAAGATCCTGGCCTACTCGCGTTTCCACGGCAAGGACATCACCATCGACGTGGTCAAGGAAGCGCTGAAAGACTTGCTGACCGTGCAAAACCGCCAGATTTCGGTGGAAAACATCCAAAAGACGGTGGCTGACTTCTTCAACATCAAGGTCGCCGACATGTATTCGAAAAAGCGCCCGGCCAATATCGCCCGGCCGCGCCAGATCGCCATGTACCTTGCCAAGGAATTAACCCAAAAGAGTTTGCCGGAAATCGGCGAATTGTTCGGTGGACGCGACCATACTACGGTCTTGCATGCGGTGCGCAAGATTGCCGGCGACCGCGCCAAGAACCCTGAAGTCAATCATGAACTTCATGTTCTTGAGCAAACTCTTAAAGGGTAGCAAGCCAACACCGCTGCCTGGCGGCCTGTGGATAAGTTTCCATGGCGCCCGACATGCCAGTGGGGTGCTTGTAAATTAAGAGTGGTCAGACCGGGGTTTTTTGGTCAAAATTGATACTTATTAATTGTGCGCTTCTGACTGTTGTCTTTTAATAAACATGGAGGAGGTACGGCGGATGTCCGCTCTACTGTTTTCCATGCGATTGCCAGCAGTTGCAAGCGCATAAGCGAGCTTCACGTTATTAATCACTATCAGGGATATAACTATGCAATTGGTCAAAACCACCCGAGACACGCTTCTCCGGCCACTGCAGATAGTGAGCGGTATTGTCGAGCGTCGGCACACCTTGCCGATTCTGGCCAATATCCTCATTCGCAAGGATGGCGAGCGCGTCTCTTTCCTGTCGACCGATATCGAAGTGCAGATCACCACGCACGCCGATGTCGGCAGCGGCGGTGAATCGGTCGCCATCACCGTTGCCGCGCGCAAGCTGCTCGACATCCTGCGCGCCCTGCCGGATTCGACCGATGTCTCGCTAGCGTTGGCCAACAAGCGCATGACGGTACAAAGCGGCAAATCGCGCTTCGCCCTGCAGACGCTCGCCGCCGAGGAATTCCCGACCGTGGCCGAAGCCGAGCAGTACAACGCCAAGGTCACGCTGCCGCAAAAAACCCTGAAGCACCTGTTCAACATGGTGCACTTCTCGATGGCGCAGCAGGATATCCGCTATTACCTCAACGGCCTCTTGCTGGTTGTCGACGGCAAGAACGTCATCGCGGTCGCCACCGACGGTCACCGCCTGGCTTTCTGCCAGGTCGAAACCGACCAGGAATTCCCGCGCCATGAAGTGATCATTCCCAGGAAGACCATCCTGGAACTGCAGCGCCTGCTGGAAGACCTAGACAACCCGGTCGAACTGCAAATCGCCAATAACCAGGTCAAGCTGACGTTTGCCGACATCGAACTGATCTCGAAACTGGTCGAAGGCAAGTTCCCGGATTACACCCGGGTGATCCCGAAGGGCTACAAGAACAATTTCACCATCGACCGCGTGACGCTCCTGCAATCGCTGCAGCGCGCCGCGATCATGACCTCGGATAAATTCAAGGGCGTGCGCTGCATCGTCGCGCCCGGCAGCATGAAGATCAGTTCCACCAATGCCGACCAGGAAGAAGCCGTCGAGGAAATCGAAATCGACTACGGCGGCGACAGCATCGACATCGGTTTTAACGTCACGTATCTGCTGGACGTGCTGAACAACCTGAAGTGCGACAACGTCAACATCGCTCTCGGCGACGCCAATTCGTCGGCGCTGGTGACGATTCCCGACAACGCCGACTTCAAGTATGTCGTCATGCCGATGCGCATTTGATTCGGTAGCAAGTAAAGCAGCAAAGGGGGGTGCGGAAGGTCAGCACGCCCCTTTGCCACTTTTTAAAAGCAGTATTTCGTTCTTTAGTAGCAAGTTTTTGCTCAGTTCATGTAAAGGCAGCCAATGTCCGCACTACCGCAAGAAACCCCGGAAACCCCGCGCGAGCCGCAGCAATCCCAGCAGTATGGCGCATCCTCGATCCAGATCCTCGAAGGCCTGGAAGCCGTGAGGAAGCGGCCGGGCATGTACATCGGCGACACCTCCGACGGCACCGGCCTGCATCACCTGGTTTTTGAAGTGCTGGACAACTCGATCGACGAAGCGCTGGCCGGCCACTGCTCGGAAATCCACGTCACCATCCACGCCGACAACTCGATCTCCGTCACGGATAACGGCCGCGGTATCCCGACCGGCATCAAGTGGGATGACAAGCATGAACCGAAGCGTTCGGCAGCCGAAATCGTCATGACCGAGCTGCACGCCGGCGGCAAGTTCGACCAGAATTCCTATAAAGTCTCGGGCGGCCTGCACGGCGTCGGCGTATCTTGCGTCAACGCCCTGTCGAAGATGCTGAAGCTCACCATCCGCCGCGACGGCAAGACCCACGCCATGGAATTCGCCAGGGGCGCGGTGCAGAACCGCGAGCTGGAAGTGCAGGACGGCGTGCAAGTCTCGCCCATCAAGGTCATCGGCGAGACCGACAAGCGCGGCACCGAAGTGCACTTCTGGGCCGACGAAGAAATCTTCAACAATGTCGAATTCCACTACGACATCCTGGCCAAGCGCATCCGCGAACTGTCCTTCCTCAACAACGGCGTGCACATCAGGCTGACCGACCAGCGCACCGGCAAGGAAGAAAGCTTCGCCTTCGAAGGCGGCACCCGCGGCTTCGTCGAATACATCAACAAGGCCAAGAGCGTGTTGCACCCGACCGTGTTCCAGGCCACCGGCGAAAAAATGTCCGACCAGGGCACCCTGATTTCGGTGGACGTGTCGATGCAATGGAACGATGCCTACAACGAGCAGGTGCTGTGTTTCACCAATAACATCCCGCAGCGCGACGGCGGC
>DPRS01000047.1:0-206469 GCA_003537575.1 Oxalobacteraceae bacterium | reverse complement strand
CGCGCGCGTGAAGCCGCCCGCAAGGCGCGCGAACTGACGCGCCGCAAGGGTGTCATGGATGGCCTGGGCCTGTCTTCCAAGCTGGCCGACTGCCAGGAACGCGACCCGGCAAAGTGCGAACTGTACATCGTCGAGGGCGACTCCGCAGGCGGTTCTGCCAAGCAGGGCCGCGACCGCAAGNNCACATCCGCACGCTGCTGCTGACGCTGCTGTACCGCCAGATGCCGCAACTGGTCGAGCGCGGCCACGTGTACATCGCGCAGCCGCCGCTGTACAAGGTCAAGCACGGCCGCGACGAGCGCTACCTGAAGGACGACATCGAAGAAGCCAGCTACATGATGCAGATCGCCCTGCACGACGCCGCCGTGATCCCGCGCGAAGGCGCGGAAGCCATCACCGGCAGCGCGCTGGAAGAGATCGTCCGCCTGTACAACACCGTCAACGCCATCATCCTGCGCCTGGCGCGCACCATGGACGAGGCCGCGCTGATCGCCATCGCCACGGGCGTCAAGTTGAAGCTTGACACGCTGGAAGGCGCCGAGGAATCGGCCAGGACGCTGGTCAGGACGATCAACGACCCGACCGTGGAAGTGACGGTCAAGTCGGACGAACTGTCCGAAAAGCACCAGCTGCGCATCCAGCGCCGCCAGCACGGCAACCTGAAGATCAGCGTGCTGGATGCCGACTTTGTCACCGGCCCGGACTACGCCATCCTGACCAATGCCGCCGAGACCTTCCAGGGCCTGATCGGCCCGGGCGCGCTGGTGCGCCGCGGCGCCGGCGAGAAAGCCAAGGAGATTGCGATTTCCAGCTTCCGCCAGGCGATGGACTGGCTGCGCGATGAAGCCGAGCGCGGCGTGTCCAAGCAGCGTTACAAGGGCCTGGGCGAGATGAATCCGGGTCAGCTGTGGGAAACTACGATGGACCCGGCGGTGCGTCGCCTGCTGCGGGTGCAGATCGAGGATGCGATTGCGGCGGACCAGATCTTTACCACGCTGATGGGGGATGATGTGGAGCCGCGCCGGGCGTTTATTGAGTCGAATGCGTTGCAGGCGGGGAATATTGACGTTTGATTTTGTAAGTGTACGCAACCAGAGTTAGTGCCACTAAATGCAAAACCGTGACACTGGAAAACCGGAATTAATGCCACACGTAATGTAATCAAGTAAGTGCTTCCAACGCACTTACTTGACCCAAAACAACGTAGTTGCTGCTATTCCCTTATTCAAAAGTCCATATACAAAAGGTCTAGCTTCTTTATGAAGCTAGACCTTTTTTAATAAAAACGCGGCTTTGTTATCTAGGGGGTAAGCGAGATGGGTCCAGAGGGGGCCGTAGTAGACATGTGACTGCAAAGCAAGCCCACCTATAGCAGGATGCTCAATAAATAGACAGGGAAAAGAAGATTGGATCAACAGCAACTTGATCTGCCAGGGATTCTGGACGATGTAGAACTCGCCGAGAAGGCAAGCGAAAAAGGGAAGTGGGCAAATGTCCCTAACCGGGGTGAACTTCATGTGCACATGAACGGCGCGATTCCAGCGTCGAAGATTCGAGAAATACTGGCGGACGAAACGACCGTATTGCCAGCTGCCTTCCAGTTCGAGCGAGACTTAGTTCGGGCAACGCCCTGCCAGTCGCTGGCCGAATACCTGACGCCTTGGCAAGTTTTACGACTCTTTCCAAGGAAGCGCGAGAACCTTGATCGCCTCACCCTTGCGGTCGTTGCAGGCTTGGCGGAAAACAACGTACGCTTCGTCGAACTCCGAAGCAGCGTTCTGTACCTCGCGGCGCTCCAGAAGTGCTCACCAGCACAGGCACTCGAGCGCCTGATCGAATCAACCGGGGAGGCTGCACAGCGCCACGGCATCCGTCGGGGCCTGATTCTCACGGTTACGCGTGGCGACTACAGTGCAGTCAGCCTATCTACCCTCTTGCAGGCCTACCAAGACCTTGGTGCGCCGAAGGATGTGATTGGGCTCGACCTAGCTGGAGATGAAGAAATGGCGTATCCAACGGAATTGCCCTCACTCTTTCGGGAGGCTAAAGACAGGTTCGGGCTAGGGATCACGATTCATGCAGGTGAAACAGGCCGCGTGGAGAATGTCCGGGCCGCCGTGGAGCTGTTCGCCGCAGATCGCATTGGCCATGGAACAGCGGCTGGTAAGGATCCAGAGCTGCTGGAGCTTCTTTCCGCTAGAGGTGTCTGCGTTGAGGTGTGTCCAATCAGCAATCGGCTCACTGGCGCAGTTCCTGCGAACGAGGCTCACCCGCTTCAACAGTTCCGGCGATATGGCGTTCCGTTTGTCATTTGCTCGGATAACCCCGGAATTCACGAACGTGGCCTCTCGGACGACCAAGCCGTCGCGATGGCCGAGGGCCTGTCGATCAGTGACATGCGGCAGCAATACGAAATAGCCAAGCGCTACTCATTTATGAAAGGACTAAATTGAAAATCCGATTCATGTCAGGCAACGAGCACAAGATCTCTGAGGTGCAGCGGATCCTCGCCCCCGTAGGAGTAGACATCGTGCCGGTATCGAAAAAAATCGAGGAGCTCCAGACCGAAGACGTCGAGAGCTTAGTGCGAGACAAGCTGACCAAGGCGTTTGAGGCCATCGGGCGTCCGTTGTTCGTCGAGCACACAGGTTTGTACTTGAGCGGCCTCAACGGACTTCCGGCGGGTTTGACACAGATTTTCTGGGACAGGCTTGGGGCGGATCGCTTTGCTGACCTCGTTGCAGGCCTTGGTGACGCCAAGGTTATTGCCAAGACGATCCTTGGGTACTGCGATGGGCGTGAAATCCATATGTTCGAGGGGGCGATCGATGGGACTGTACCCCGCAAACCTGCCGGTCCGACTCATTTCCAATGGGACTGTGTCTTTGTCCCCGATGGCAGCACTCAGACATTCGCTGAGATGGGGGCAACGAAGGACGACATCTCCATGCGCCGCAGAGCACTTGACCTGTTTGCAGCTCACCTCAAATCTAAGAAAGGCACAAAATGAAAGATGAACTGCTTGATGCGCATCGCACCGGCAAGCTAATGTTGTTTGTAGGCGCTGGAGTGTCTGCCAACCTTGGCCTGCCGAGTTGGGGCGCTTTGATCTCGCACATCGCGAAAGAGCTTGGCTATGACCCAAAGATCTTCTCTACCTACGGTACTCACTTGGCCCTTGCAGAGTTTTACAAGAAGAAGAAGGGCGGGCTCGGGCCATTGCGAAGCTGGATGGACCGTGAATGGCATAAGTCAACAACTGACATCTCCAAGTCTGACATTCATCGGCTGATTACACAGGGTAATTTTTCCCGGATCTACACTACCAACTACGACCGATGGCTGGAGTACGCCCACGATGCATTTGGTGTGAAGTACGACAAGATCGCCAGTGTGGCCGATCTTGTCTCCACCACCGATGGTTGCCGGCAGATCATTAAGTTCCATGGTGACTTCGATGCAGACGAATCGATTGTCCTTGACGAGACCAGCTATTTCCAGCGGTTGGACTTCGATACACCACTGGACATCAAGCTCCGCAATGACGTGCTGGGCAGCTCGGTTCTCTTTATCGGCTACAGCCTGAATGATCTCAACATTCGCCTCCTGTTTTATCGCCTGACTGAGATGTGGGGACGTTCTACACTTGCGTCGGCAAGGCCGAAGTCCTATGTCTTTACGAATCGTCCCAACCCCGTGGCCCAAGAAGTCTTGAGCCATTGGGGAATCGAGATGATCGTTTCGGATGAGGACGACCCGAAGAAGGCGCTCACGGATTTCCTTCAGGGTTTGGTTACCTGACTTTGAATTGCATTGGATGAGCGGACGCAGCCTCTCGGAGACGGCGGCTCTCAGCTAGATGCCACCGAGGCAGCGGCAATTAGCGACTGACCGCAAGCAGTCTGAAGCGGTCGTTTCAAAAAAAGTGCTGATCTTCCGTTTTTGTCCGATAGCAGAAAGTCAAAAGGTCGAGTCCCGACAGAAAGCGGACGATTAGCGTTGTAGCTGACGGGCACGCAGCCGCATTGCGTGGTATGGCATACCCTACCTGTTAGCTCTCATCGTTTGCCTCGTCGGGTCTGGTGAGGCCTTCTAGCAGCTAAAGCTCATATCCGAGCTGCATCCGAGGAAAGTCCTTGAGCAGATGAGCACTATTGCATAGATAACCGCTCAATCCATCTTGTAAATTTTTAGGAGATTTTCCGGGACAAATGTCAAATTTCCTCGCGCACGTGAACAGGCTACATAGAGTTTGTTTTTCGTTTCCGCATTAATATCCCTGAAGCTACCCTTCCTCCAAGCTTGAATATTTGCTGGGTTCAGAACAACACATACGTCTTGGTAATGATCAACTCCCTTGGATGCTCCCCAATTCTGCGAGTGGCAAGAATACTTGTGATGCTCCTTCAAGAACAGCTTTACTAAGGAAGAATCCTCATAAAGGGCCTGCACAACAGCAGGATCATCCTCAAATCTGACATCTGAGATGCGCTCTCCATCTGACTCAATCGCGACGCCAATTTTCTCGGTAATAAAATCGCAAACGCTCTTGCTGCACCTTCTACTTACTTTCAGGCTTTCACAATCTACTCGCACACCTGCGTTTTTGAACTTCTTTTGATATGAAGCATAGTCGTCATATAGTCGGGCATTTACATTTCCGTCGCGGCTCGTGTCGTAAGTGTGTTGGTAAAAATCACCAACGAATAAGCATTCCACCTTCGCTGCAGCTAGTTTCAGGAGTAGATTGAAATCATGACCCGCAAAGTCCTGGACCTCATCAACGTAAAATGCGTCAAAGTACTTCTCGATTCGTGCAATGGCTAATGGTACCGTTTCAGTTTGTTCAAGAAACTTCGCTAGCCTATTGGAATACAGTCTTCGACTAGGAGAGATAAACCTGCGATCGTTTGTCGAAGGATACCGAGGAAAAAGTGGTGGCAGTTTAAACGTTATTCCCTTTGTGTCTTTCTTTGAGCGCAAAAATGGACGGTAGCAAAATCCATGGAGAAATTTGAAGTAGGTATAGAGTGTGATGTTCTCTGGGAAGTAACCAAAGCGCTCTATGATTTTTCGGCGTAGATTATCCCTATTGGCCTCTGTATAGGTGATGAGAAGATGGCGACGCCTCTCGTCCAATTTCAGAACAATCTTTGTCGTTTTACCCGATCCAGCAACCGCGAAAATTACGCTCTTATCCATTCGACTGCCCTCTTGATATAGGCGGGAGGAGTGAGCTTGCCACCATGTTTTTCCAGTAACTGGAACGCGGCATCCGTCTTATTCTTAATCATGAATTCTTGCACGGTTAGCTTTGCCCTTCCGCCTAAGAACTCATGATCACAGATCTGTTTGTTGTCCTGATATAGGCATATTTCAAATGTATGCCTGGAATTGTCTTCATCAGAAAAGATTTTAATGGACTTGGAAACGTAATCTTTATAGTTCTCAACGCAGTTCGTTTGATAATCATGGTCATTGTCACGAATTGCTGCAACGCGTATTCCTAAAAGCTCCGCAAGTTCCAAATAGCGTTTAAAGCTTGTTCCATCAACAGAAATTACATGAATACCATCATCATCAGTGCTGGCTCCAGGCAACGCATTTTTATAAAGAGCATCTATCAGAATGAACTCTGCATCTCCCTCAACTAGCATAGCCTTCTTGCAGAGGACAAGCTCTAGAATGTTGTTGTCGGGTGCCTTCATGAAAAATTCTGCTGTATCCTTCCTCAAATCCTTTAGGACCGCTGGCTCAGTTGGCTTTTCTTCGCTCAGGATTAAAACCTTTTTGAGGTTGAGCCGTGTCGCGATAAAGCTGCTATGCGTTGCTATAAAGAGCTGCTTTTGTTTAGAGGAGCGGATGCGCTCGATCAGCTTCTTCATATGCACGGGACTCAAATGATTTTCTGGTTCCTCTAACAGTAAAACATCTAGGGTTTGTTCACGATCACGTAGGGCAAACTCGGTTTTTATGAAGCATTGCCGCCCTTTCCCTTTTCTGTCGATTGGGATGTCGTCCTCAGTGATAATGATATCCGTTTCAAGACTGGCCCTTGGACTCGTGCGGACGTCGAATTTATAAGTATCGAGCGTTTCATTAATTGGCTTTAGGATCTCATCTCGAAATTTTGATTTTGCGCGACGGTATTCAAAACCATGAAGATTGCGCTCTACGACACTAGCATGTGCTGCATACATAGCTCTTGTGTAAGCGTTTGTTGCGTATTCATTATTGATCTGAGCACTGTCGAGCAAAACATGCTTTAAAGGTTTTTTGTGGGGAATAATTGGATCGTCGGTAAATGTTTGGAAATGAATCGTGTAGTACTCAAACGGGAAGCTTTCATGGTCCTCGCTCAAAATGGCCTTGATTTGTGCAGAAAATTTATCTACTGGCTTGCAGACAAGCTTGATGCCAACTTCATCTCTATTTTTGCTGTTATTACGGCCGTCAAAGTCGGGATCCGCTACCCCGCTCATGTAGGCCTCAATGAACATTTCGGGTAGATCTGCAACGTCTCGCGCGCCGGCAAGGTATTCGATAATGCATTCGTGATTAAATAAGTTTTCTAGCCCCAGCGCCTCGACCTTACTTCGGCTAGCGCTCATCACGATGTCGAGTGCCTGTAGCACCGAGCTCTTACCAGCCTCATTCCCACCCACAAGAATGTTCAGTTCACTGTCAAAATTAAGTTCAAGCTCACGAAAACGCTTAAAGTTTTTTAGCACGAGTTTTTTTATTGTCTTCATTTTTTGCGCCCTGAATATTGCCCAAAGACTGCACGTTTAGCATTCTTATTGCATTTAAAGCAACCAATGAAAGGGAGCATAGCCGGTTTGCACGGGAGAAACAAGTTTGTATAACGGAGCTAAAAGTCTGAGCGTGCCAAAACTATGAAATATGCTATTCGTCCACCATGCAATGCATCGTTGGATTAACAAGAAAATTTTGCTGTTACTTTAGAGCTTCATATCTGGGTGGTTTTAAGGTGTCTAGCATCTATATACATTTCTAAAAATTAAAAGATGACAACCGAGTTAAGGGACTTTATAGAGGACGTTAGGTTTGCGAGACTGTTTGCCAAATCTAAGCGAGCATGCGCTTTACAAATTTGGATTGCCCAGATTAAAAACGATGATGGAGTAGAGAACCGATTTGTGTACGGTCGTCTCCTTCCTTATAGTTTTGTCTCGGAAGAATGGAGTGCCCCTAGCGACGACAGATTTGAAATGGTCGGTAGCTTTCGCGCTCAAGTCATTCGCGTCACGCTCTACATTGGTAGCGATCAAGCGGGTGAACTATTGGTTAGGCTTGCAAGTGGGAGCGATATTGATGAGGTCAGTAGCTCACTCGATCTCAAGCTCTCAGAGCCACTTGCGAGGCGTATTGGAACTTTCAAACTGAACGGAAAGTTTGTCTATAGGCCAGCAGCCTTGCTCTTGAATCGCGATGCGTACGATAGCCGAGGGCTGCAAAGCCCGCACGGTAGTGCTTCAGCATTCAGTGCCGCTATTACTGCTGTCACTAAAGAGCACTTGTTCACTACGACACATGGGCTTGATCCAGAGATGGCGCGCTTCCTAGTAAAACGGATGAACGCTGAAACCGGTTTGGACTTTGCTGACAAGGATGCAACGCGATTTGGCGATTTAGAGTTGCTCGTTTTTCCAACTCTGGATGACCACGAACGCGAACTGTTGGATGTGTCGTGGGTAGGAGGGAGAAAAGCACTTGTAGTTAAATTGAACACGATGCAACTGTCGGGCTTCTCGAAGTTCTTCGTCCAGGCCCAAATAACTAATGATGGAGAGCGCATATTCTCCAGCATCATGTCGGTACACAAAGAAGGAACAGATAACATCGAGTGCAGGTTCGAATTGCCGGAATGTCTTTGGGACATCGTCGATTCAGCAGAAGTCGAAATTCATGGCATGAGGGAGGAAGATTCTGTAGCCACATTGTGCTGCAATTGGAAAATTCACCACATCAGGGAAGTCACCATATCAGGCCAAGTTGTGGGGCACTCAAGCGCTGAAGTCAAGCTAGGATGGTTGGACAAAGTGTTAAAGAAGGACCTGCTGGGGTCGGCAAGGGTGAAAGCAGCACAAGCAGTTAACTATGGCGATGACGGATTTTTCTCAACCGTTGGGGGAAGGCAGGTGGACGCTTGGGTAGGGGCTAATCGAAAAGTAAGTGAATTACTTAGTGTGCTACATCCGTCGAAATCTGAAGCACGTTTCTTTGGACGGCTAAGCGAAGGCGACGGCACCGAGCGCCTGCAATTTGTAGAGTGGATAAAGCAGCAGTTCGCGAAGTACCGAGAGCACCATATCATATTCTTCGATCCATACTTTGAAGATGCTGGGATAGGCCTCTTTGTGCCCAACGCGTCTGACAGGGGAGAGTATGTCGTTTTCACCACTGTTCCTCCAAAAGAACCAGTAGCTCAATCTCATGGATCTGCTACGGACGCTGATCTTGAACCAGGGCGTATCGAAAACCTGCTGGCGAGCTGCAAGCAACTCCAATCCTTGGTACAGCGGATTGACCTCAAAATCTTTGGAGTCAAGGCAGGAGCACTGCATGATCGCTACATGCTCGTTGCAGATCGGCGGGGCCTTCCTGTCACAGGTTTTAATCTTTCGAATTCGATTCAGAAGGCGAACGAGAAACATCCACTGCTAATCACCTCAATTCCCATGGATGTGTTACAGGAGGTTTTCAAGTATACGACTCAATTGATATTAAGAGCTTCGAAGGGATCACACTCTGATGGAGAGGGCATTGAGCTGATTTTTGACTCCAAGCGACAGCAGCAGCCGACTCGGAAGCAACTGGAGCGACTGGAGTTTCTGGGAAAAGAGATTGCAGGAACGGTACTTTCGACATGGACCGGTGATGATTCGCTTCGAGGGTTGAATGGTGAGGAGCTGCGCGATCGACTGGTAGAGCTGAATTTTCTCGAGGGTGAGCGTTTACGTCTACCAGGGACTCCAGGTCTCAATGCCTATGCAAGTATCTTGAGCACTTCCAATAAGTCTTCTCAAGAGCAGTGGGAGATCGTTGCCGAGATACTCGCACATACCCCTTATGGCGATTCTTCGTGGAACAATGCATGTTCTCAGAACAGTGCGATCATCGACTTCCTTGAAGGCTCGCTTGAGCGCGCGTTCTTGCGGATCAGCGACGTAGCGCCCGATACCTCTTTTGCATCAGTCTCGCCCTATTTGTTCCAGCAAGATCTGGAGGGTTTTCTTCGCGCCTCGTATTCACACGAACACTTCCACCATCGGATTAAATATCATGCTTTGATGTGGGCAGACGTCTACGCAATCAGGATGCTGTGGAGCGCCGCCCCAGAGAAGTTGGTGCGATTGTCAGAGCGTTATGCATTACAGCTCGACAAAGAGGCGCACCATCAAGATGCAATCAAGCTATCCCTGTTGAGTCAGGTTGTTGGAGAGGTGTCGCTCTCAATCGACTTTGGCATTACAAATGAACAAAGGGAGAGCCTTCTACAAAGCGCAAATGGACTTCTCAAGTGGATGGGATTAGCAAGTCTACGTGCGTTATCCAAGGACTTAGAAGGAGCTCAGAAGGCCGTCGATCGCTTATCTTTATTGGATCGGCAAGAGGTCATCCGGACGTTGTGCTGGCTGCTAAGTGGTCTAGCAACGAAGTCCCAAGATAACGAGTGCTTTGGTATTGTTCGGAGTGCCTTGTATCGTACATTGCCACTAAAGTTAACCGATAACGAGGCAGAATTTCTCATTGACAGCCTCCGAGGCCATATGCGTGAGCTGGGATGGTCTGAGCCTTGGCTGTTTGGGGAAGTGATTGCGCCACTACTGGAAGAGGGCCGGATAACGCCAGACGAGCTTTGCGGAATATGGATGAAAGAGTTGTATTCATATTTTAACGAAAAGCTGCTTACCAAGACAGTCAACTTCAAACGGTCATGTGAAGGGCGGGTGACCGAAATAGCGGCGTTTCTCTTTTCCAGAAGCTCTTACGGTGCTCAAGGAAAAGAAATAGACGTATTGCTAAAGACTTTGAAAAAGGCACGGACTAACGTGCAGCAACCGTTAGCCAGTACTCTAAACTGGAACAAGTGGGATTGTTCGTTAGAAGTCGCTATGTGGATTTATGGGTTTTGCCGACATGCCAAGCACCATATGAAAGATCCTGCACAACTGCCAATCCGGTTCTTTGATGTGTGCCAGTCGTCGAAAGCTATTGCGATGGTTCGCCCGCTGAACGAATGGCGATATAACGGCGTTGAGCGAGGGGCGCTTGCTGCGTTTATAGAAGAGACGGGGGAAATCTGATCAACGAGATACTGATTAACGTGAATAGAATACGCTTCCCTGGTAGCTCGCAGCATAGGCAAGTACGTCACTTGGCGCATGCGCCGACCAATTCAGCAACGCATTGCCATAGGTTCCAGTAGGTGCTGCATAGAACTCTTGTACAGAGCTTGACGACCCCATGATCCCAACTTGATTCATATCGAAAATGCAAATTTAGCATGACTTGCTGCGATATATAAGAAACTAGAGTGCGCAGATGACAAAGGTGCGATCGATGGAATCAGTCGCGAAGAACTGCCCTTACTGGGAGTAAGGAGCTAGGCTTGACCTTCCGGCAGCTGCACAAAAAGCTCTTCGAGCTGTATATCGCTTGATAGCAGGTCAGCGGATTTGAAAGTGATATCCAATAAACGAAAATGAATAAGCTTTGTAGCATCATTTCGTGATCAGATTAATGGTTTTGTCATTAATTCTGGATTAAAATAAAATCAAAGTTTTCGAAATAGTGACTAAGTAGTTGATTCGCAGGGAAAAGAAGTGTCATTAATTACTTTCCCTCTCAGATCCCATCCAAACCTAGAGTTTTCCTAGAAAATTAGATTTCCCCAAAGGGGCTGCCAAGAGGTGGCCTCTTTTGTTTGAGGGGACGTCTATAGCAAATGGGACAGCACCATATTGCGTTCCGCCTATTGCTTAAGCGTCAACAGCCTTGAGATGGCCGCATCACCTTTTGCACAAATGACCGGTAGGTAGCGCCGTGGTGTATTTGACCTGACTGAGTGCAAAACTACTCCTGATGCTTGCGACTCCTGGTATCTGCGTCAAGCACTCCAGCAGCAGGGTCTGGTACTTGATCAGGTCTTCGATCACCACGCGCAGCATGAAGTCTGCCTCCCCGCTCATAAGATAGCACTCCATGACTTCCGGCCGCATGGCGATGGCGCGCGTAAAAACTTCAAGAGAGTCCTTGTCTTGCTGTTTGAGCGTGACATGGACGAAGACGTTGACCGCAAGCCCGAGCTTCAGCGGATCGACCAGGGAAACCGAGCCCCGGAGAACGCCACTTTGCTTCAAATCCACCACGCGACGCCAGCAGGGCGACGCTGACAGGCCGACCCGTTCCGCTAACTCGGCGTTGCTCAGTTCCGCATTCTGCTGCAGCTCATCCAGGATGCGGAGGCTGGCTTCATCTAGGCCCACATGACTCAAGAGTAATTTCTCCTGTGATTGAATTAAATTGGGTAAATTTAACCTAATTATGAATTAAATACGGTTAAATAGGTAATTAATTTCTGACATTTATGGGTAATATATTCTGAAAAATAGGCAATTTCGCGCCCATCTCATGAACATATCAAAAACGTCATTTGGCCCGTCTCAGACTGAACTATCGCCTCTCGCCGGGGGCGGCACTTTGGCTTGGCTCGGGATCATGGTGTTGCTTTGGGGGCTGAGCTGGCCCGCAACAAAACTTGCGCTGGATTCCGTACCGCCCCTGTGGCTGGCTGCCATCCGATTTGGCAGCGCCGCACTGTGTTTGTTCGCCTTTCTCGCGGTCCGCGGTTCACTGGCATTCCCGCTCCGGGCAGACTGGCCCATCGTCGCCAGCATGGGACTGCTGCAGATGATGGTGTTCACGGGCCTGGGCATGATCGCCATGACGCACGTGGACACGAGCCGCGCGGTGCTCCTGGCTTACACCACGCCATTGTGGGGTGTAATTGCCAGCTGGTTACTGCTTCGCAATGCTCCTACGCGATGGCAGCTCCTAGCTCTGGCTGTGGGCTTGACTGGTATTGGCCTGATTTGCTCGCCTTGGGAGATGGACTGGTCTGCACCGGGTGCCGTCATGGGGGCGGTCTTCCTGGTGATCGGCGCCATCAGCTGGTCGGTGGTGATCCTGCATATCAAGCGCCACCGGTGGACAGCATCGCCGTTGTCACTTGCGCCCTGGCAGATGCTGATTGCCACTGTCCCGCTCGCAGGTTTCGCGTTAGCACTGGAGGGTTCCCCAGCCGAGATCACGTTTGATCTGCGGCTCCTGGAACTGCTGTTTTTCATCGGTCCAGTGGCTACTTCGGCATGCTTCGTGATTTCTGCCGAGCACGGCCGCCGCATCAGCACCTTTGCCATGTCCAACTTCACGCTGGGCGTGCCGCTGGTCGGCATCCTGTCTTCGATACTAATCCTGGGTAATCAGTTGTCCCCACTCTTTGCCACAGGGTTATGCCTCGTCCTTGTCGGCATGGCGCTGGCTGCCGCAGCGACTGCGCGACGAAGCACTTGACTCGCGTACCACATCTACACTCACTCGAAACGCTTTCCATTGCTTGCATTGCACCAGGAATAGCACGTCGCCTTTGCGCAGAATGAGATCGATTCCATCATCAGGACCATTACCACCATTTTCCATGGCCTGATAACCCTGCTGCCGAAACGCTTCACCGACCAGCATCTCAAACTCTTGCCATGTTCGGTTTTGATCTGCTCAAAGATTTCTTTCAGCATGCCTCCCGGCAGGTCGGGCACGCTATGGTCATCAAAGATGTCGATGCTTCAGGTTTATCCCGGTCCTACCGTACCTTTCGATGTGAATGACGAAGCCAAGTCGTTTAAGATGTATTGCAAATACTTGCCACCCATTTTTTCGACACCCACCGGCCCTTTTATGAACGACCTTGCCGCCCTGCAGAGCGCCTTATTCAAATTCCGCGATGACCGCAATTGGAAACAATTCCATACCCTGAAAAACCTGATCGCCTCGGTCAGCATCGAAGCCGCGGAGCTATTGGAACTCACGCAGTGGAAAACCGATGACGAGATGCTGGCCGCGAAGAGCGACCCGGTATATCGGCAGGCGCTGCAGGAGGAATGCGCGGATGTGCTGATGTACCTTTTGCTGGTAGCGGATGAAGCCGGCTTCGATTTGCTGGATGCAGCAGCCGCGAAACTGAAAAAGAATGAACAGAAGTACCCTGTCGGCCTGGCATATGGGTCGGCAAAAAAATATACGAAACTGGCCGAGGAATAGGCGGCACAAGCATGCCAGGGCATAGTATCGGCATACGCCCCGCTTCTCAGGTCTTTGCACGCGCACGGGCCGACAGGGTTGTCAGCGCCACCCCGGCCAACACCACGACGGCCGCTATCGCGCTTCTGGCCGATAGCGCCTCGCCCAGCACCAGAAGGCCGAGCAGCGCACTCAATACGGGAACCGACAGTTGCACCGTTCCTGCGCTGATCGCAGTCATGCGAACCCGCACCCAGTACCAGACGGCATACCCCATGGCGGAAGTCACGCTCCCTGACAACGTGGCGTAGATCAGCCCGGTTGCATCGAGATGGAGTTGATGCCGCTGGAACCACAGCAGCACCAGCACAAGCGGGACGGTCAAAATGAAACTGCTCGCCGTGCCAATGACAGGAGAGTCACTGGTTCGACCGAGCAGTGAAAAGCCACCCCAGGCCAAGCCTGCCATCACCATGAGGGCTGATGATCCCAGCGGCGGCGCCGAATCGGATGGCGCAAGAAAGATAATCAAACCGGCCAGCGCCAGCGCAACGCCCAGAAGATTTGTCTTCTCGCCTCTGGCATACCCGTAGCCGATCATCAATAACTGCGCCGAGGCGAACAACACCAGCGCCCCCGCGCCCGTGTCCATGCCGCGATAGGCAAAGGAGAAGGCAGCCGCGTAGATGAACAGCAGCGCGGCCGACAGCATCCCCATGTTGGATACGCCGGGCTTCTTGCGACTGAGGCCGACGATGATCGCCAGCGTCAGCGCGCCCGTGACAAGCCTGACGGCCGTGAAAGACGCCGGGTCAATGGGTGTCGTCTGCAAAGCCATCCGGGTGAACAGGGAGTTCGCAGCAAATGCCAGCATCGTCAGCGCCGTCAATGCAAGAATCCACCATGATGTATGCCCCGCGGAAAATGCAGCGGCTTTGTTGTATTTGATTTCCGATATCTTCATGCCATCTCCTCCATAACTCAAAAATGGCGATCCGCGCACGGACCGTCCAGGTGGTTGAGTGCGGGTTACCTGTGGTTAAGACCATGATACAGAACTTGACGTCGCCGTACTTATCCTCGGTAAGCGCCATTGTCCTTTAATACGATGAAATAATCATGGCGGATTATTTGGCGAATCTTTAAGACGATCATCCTTGGCAAGCCATCTTCCGATCCTGCCCTCAGGAACATTTTCCGCCAATCCACCTCCAACTTGATGCCGGTAAGCATGCCGGCACATGTCCACCTTTTTCCGAACCGATATAACGCTTGCCAACAATGATCCTGAAGTCCCTGTTTTCTGCACTTGTACATCGCGTACGCGGACGCGCCCGCACGCTTGTCATTTCCTCTATCCTAGTGCCAGTCTTTACCGTTGTCGGTTGCGGTCAGCTTGTGGAAAAGGAACGCGAGATGACCTTCCGTGTCGAGCCTGGCATCGCCAGCTGGTACAAGGGGCTGCCGCAGGGCCTGGTCGCAGCAGACCTGCCGGTCGCGACAAAAGACGGCCGCACGCAGCATATCCACACCTGGTGGTGGCCTGCGCGCGACAAGAACGCGCCAGCGGTGCTGTATCTGCATGGTGCGCGCTGGAACCTGACCGGCCAGGTGTTTCGCCTCGAGCAGCTGCGCGACTTCGGCTTTTCCGTGCTGGCCATCGATTACCGCGGCTTTGGCAAGAGCGACGGCGACTATCCGTCAGAAAAAACGGTGTACGAAGATGCGCGCGTGGCATGGCAACATCTCGCCCGCCTGCAGCCGGACGCCGGCAAGCGTTTCATCTACGGCCATTCCCTTGGCGGCGCGGTAGCGGTCGATCTGGCGGCGCACCTTGGGCAATCGGACAAGGCGCCGGCAGCCGGTGGCCTGATCGTGGAATCGTCGTTCTCGTCGCTGGCGGATACCGCCCGCAGCATGACCTATCCCTGGCTGCCGGTGCAATTGCTCATGTCGCAGAAGTTCGATTCGGCCGACAAGATCCGCCACGTCGACGTGCCGAAACTGATCGTGCACGGTTCCAGCGACAACTATGTGTCTTCCCACCTGTCCGAGAAACTGTATGCCGCTGCCTCGGGCCCGAAGAAGCTGCTGCTGGTGGACGGCGGCACGCACAGCAACAGCATGCGCGTGGGCGAAGACGATTATCGCAATGCGCTTCAGGAACTGTTCGGCCAGCAGCTGGCGCAGGGGCACGGCACGGCAAGCGGCGCCTCCTGATCTGAAATTTGCGCCGTCAGGCTTCCTGCCTGAGCGACGCCATATCGATGACAAACCGGTATTTCACATCGCTCCTGAGCATGCGCTCATAGGCTGCATTGATATCCTGGATACGGATCATCTCGATGTCGGACACGATGCCGTGNNGGCCGGCGCGCCGACCAGCGTCATGGTGCCATCGCGCTTGAGCAGCTCGAGGAATGCATCGAGCGAATGCGGCGCGGCCACGGTATTCAGAATGAAGTCGAAGGAATTGCGCTGCGCTGCCATCTCGCTGGCATTCTTTGATACCACCACCTCATCGGCGCCGAGCCGCCTGGCGTCTTCCCGCTTGCCCGCCGAGGTGGTGAAGAGCACGACATGCGCGCCCATCGCATGCGCCAGCTTGATACCCATGTGGCCGAGTCCTCCCAGCCCGACGATCCCCACTTTTTGCCCGGGCCCGACCTGCCATTGCCGCAGCGGCGAGTAAGTCGTGATGCCGGCGCACAACAAGGGCGCGGCGCAGGCCGGGTCCATGCCGTCGGGAATCCGCAGCACAAACTTGTCGCGCACGACGATGTTGCTGGAATAACCGCCGTAGGTCATGCCGCCGCTATGCATTTCCTCGCCGTTGTAGGTGCCGACGAAGCCTTTTTCACAGTATTGCTCCAGGCCTTCGGCACAGGCGCTGCAATGCTGGCAGGAGTCGACCAGGCAGCCCACGCCGACAAGATCACCTTCCTTGAAGCGCGTCACCTGCTTGCCGACCGCCGTCACGCGGCCGATGATTTCATGTCCGGGCACGACGGGATACACGGTGTTGCCCCATTCATTGCGAGCGGTATGCAGGTCGGAATGGCAAACGCCGCAGTACAGGATATCGATCTGGACGTCTTCAGGCCGCGGATCGCGGCGCTGAAAATCCATTTTGCCGAGCGGTTCGCTGGCGCTGGTGGCGCCGTATCCAGTGGAAGCAAGCATGGTGATCGCCTTTTAATGGGGTTATATCGGTGATATTAAATCGATTGGCCTGCTCTGACCAAGTGCCGACCCTGCGGGAAACGGCGGCAGTCCCGATTCGATCAAGTACCCCTTGAAAATCGTTACCGCATATCCGATCAAATCAATTGCCTTAAATTGGTAACTAACGGTATCATCTCGCTTTTGCTAATTCGTATTCCGGCAGCCAGCGGCCTGCAATTTTCTCAAGGCATGCGAGTAGCTACCCACTTTGCCTCTGTCGATACCCCGATCGTGCATACACAGGCGACTATTCTCTTCCCACTGCACTGATATCCAGGGAATTTCGTGTCCAGACCAGACAACCATTCCGCCATCGAGCGGGCGCTACGGCATCCCCTGTCGCCTATTCCTGGCGATTTGCAGAATGCGTTCAAGGCTTATCAGCTCGAGCATTGCAGAAGGTTCCTGCTCATCATCAATTTGCTAGGACAGGCTGCCTATTTCTCCTACGGCCTCGCCGATCTCATCCTCATTCCCGATGTGGCAACGGTGTCGATCGGGATGAGGACCGCCATCCTGCTGCTGACACTGCCGCCAGTACTGATCATCATTCGCCGCACAAACAATGTGCAACTGCTGGACCTCATTCTCCCTACCCTCATCGTTTTTGCGGCATTCGCCTGGCTCGAACTGTTGCAGCACAGTGCAAGCACAAACGTATCACGTTACCAGTACGCCTCGCTGATTTTCATTGTTCTTGCCAACCTCTGCATCCAGGTGCGCTTCCTGCCCTCAGTGCTGACCTCGTCCCTGATTTCCCTGGTGATTCTCCGTGGCGTCTTCCATTCCTCGCACGGCGACATGGAAGAAATGCTGGTATTTCTGCTGGTTTACCTGCCCGTGCTGTTTTTCAGCCTCTTCATTGCATGGAGCACGACACTCGATAAGCGGCGTGCATTCCTTCGCTCGATGCTGAATGACATAACGCATGAGGCCCTGTCGGAAGCAAATGCCAAGCTTCAGAAGCTCGCCGACACCGACATGCTTACCGGCGCCAGCAACCGCCGTGTTTTTAAATCCATGGACACCGCGAGGTAGCCCGCGCAGAGCGGCATCGCCAGCCGCTATCCATGCTCTTGTTTGATGTCGATCACTTCAAGCGGATCAATGATACGTATGGACATGATATCGGCGACAAGGTCCTGCAGGCATTGTGCACGGCTGCCCAGCTCGAATTGCGCGAGCATGACCTACTGGCGCGGATCGGCGGCGAGGAATTCGCTGCTTTGCTGCCGGATACCACCCTGGCGGCGGCACAACACGTTGCAGAGCGATTGCGTCAGTCATTGTCGGCATGTCGTATTCCGGTTGACCAGCAAGCAGAGGTGCGCTTCACCGTGTCGATTGGCGTGTCGCATTTCTGTCCACAGGCTTTTGACCTCAACGCGATGGTCAAAGCTGCGGATAAGGCGCTTTACCATGCCAAGCACAATGGCCGTGACCAGATATGCCTGATGGAAGCCGAACCTTCGTTACCTCCCATTCTCGAAAAATCGCCGCTTGGCGATATTGACGCTACCCCGTCCCATTGAAACGGAGTGCTCCGTCCTTATTCAGGCAATAGCGTTCAAAGTCATTAGCCAGAAACAGCTGGCCGCTGTAGTATCCCCTTGCCTCGGCTTCGATATCGAACAGTGAAAGTTCGCCCTTCGACTGAGCTTCTTCCTTGCGGTCCCTATAGCGTGGACTGAAATGGGTCAGCACGAGGTTCCTGATCCTTGCTTCGCTGGCAAACTGCGCCACCCGTTTTGCCGAACTGTGTTGCGGCGCCGGGCCGACCTTGCGCAACACTTCTTCCGTATAAGTGGCTTCGTGAATCAGCACATCCGCGGTCTTGGCTTCGTGCGCCAGCAAGCCCGGCGTGTCGTTATCGCCGCCTACGATGATCTTGCGCGGCTGGCGTGGCGGCAGAAGGTAATCGCCCGCCCGAACGGCGCTGCCATCGGGCAGCACGATATTTTCTCCTTGCTGGATTTTCCCCCACAGCGGCCCTGCGGGAATGTTCGCGCTATTCAGTTTTGTCACATCGAGCCTGGCCTCGACTGCTTTCTCGGAAAAACTGTAGGCATATGTCGGCACCCGATGCGACAAGGCCGTTGCTTGTACCTGGAAGTCGGCAAGCACCGATATCGCCGGACTTGCTTCGACATCGATAAAGACGATGTCATAGGGAAGCATTAATTGCGTGCTCTGCAGTACGCCATCGAGGAAGCGCCTGATCGCTGGTGGCCCCACCAGGACCACCGGTTCAGTGCGGTTTTGCATGCCGGCGCTAGCCAGCAAGCCGGGCAAGCCGTAGCAATGGTCGCCGTGAACGTGCGTGATAAAGATGGCGCCCAGATTTACCAGCGACAAATTGGTCGACAGGATTCTGTACTGCGTTCCTTCGCCGCAATCCACCAGATGCCATTGACGCGCGTTTTGCACGCGGAGCGCCAGGGCGGAAACGTTTCTAGTCTTCGTGGGCGTGCCGGAGGAGGTGCCCAGAAATTGGAATTCCATATCAGGACAGCATAGTCAGGCCCGCACCATAAAGCCAGCGCTCTTGATGTTCTCTACGCTTTGTACGAATACCAGAACAGCAGGACGCTGACGGCGGCAAAAAGCCAATACTCGACCGGCGCCCCCGCCACCCATTTCTTGTGCCACGCGACATGGTCACGGTGAAATCGCTGCCACCCATAGGCCGGATTCAGGATAAACCACAGAAAATCTTCCACGATCCAGAACGCCATGATGCAGGCAAGGACCCGCGCTTCCAGCTGCAGTGACCATTCGCCCGTGAAAAACAGCGGGAAATGAAAAAACACCGCGACGAACGGGAAAGCCCAGGCATGGTAACCGGTCATCGCGCGGCCGCCCCAGAAAATATCCAGCAGCCAGTGTTCTTCGATGCGCCAGGTCGGCAAGCTTGCCGCCCAGCCGCTGTCGCCTTCGATATGGATCTCGACCTTGGCGAACATGAAGGCCAGCACGAATACACCGGCCAGGGTCAAGATGAGCTGTAGCAATTCCGCAAGCTGCATGGTGATCCTTCTGTTTTCGACCGTCGAATTCTACATGCCGCCGCAACCGGGCTAGTGACAAATTGATGACAGCTAAAACAGGTCAGGCCTTGCGGGTCAACACGATTGCGAGTTCCTGGAAGCTGGTTTGTGGCTGCATCAGGCGAGGATAAGGCGGCGCCGGCCATTCCCAGTATTGGTCAGGGAACAGTGCACGCATTGCATGGATATCGCAGTGGTAGGGTGGGCCTTTGATAAACCCTTGCGCGGATTCTTCCGAGAGCGATTGCACGAATAGCGCAAACAGCTTGCCGCCGGGGCGTATCCAGGCGCGCAACTGGTCCGCATAGGCGCGCCAGTGATCGGGATGCAATGCGCACAGGCAGGTTTGTTCATACACCGCATCCACCGGCGCGGCCGGTTGCCAGCGCAGCACGTCGGCCTGCACCAGTTCGGCGTCCAGCTCTCGCGATTGCAGCAGGGCGCGGCTTTCGGCAATCGCGCCGGGCGCATAGTCGATCCCGCTGGCCTTGACGCCATGCGCGGCAAGCAGCGCGACTTCCCAGCCGCGTCCGCATCCGGGCACCAGCATCGTGGTTCCCGGGCTAATCACGCCGTCTTTTAGCCATTGCTCAAGCTGCGGGTTGGCGCTGCCGCGATCCCACGGCGTATTGCCGGATTCGAATCGCGTTTGCCAGAAATCGACCGTCGGTCCTGCCATGTTCTTTACTCCTTGTATACCGATGAATTGTCTTTTAAATATGCGGTGGCTGCAGCGACTTATCTTACTTCATATTCGTTGCCATCCTCCGGATGCAAGCGCGGAGGCAGAGAACGCAACCAGCGCGATGGCAAAGCGGGTCAGTCCGGTTCTTTGGCCGATATTGAAGCAATAACGGTATACTTGATCAAGTATTACAAGCACCCATCATGCCTTCATTTCAAATAACCCTCAACAACCGATGAAAGTTCCGATGAAACCATCCATGCATAAAACGATGTCGAATTCCCTGCTAAGTACCTTGGCCGCCGCGCTCGCCACCTGTGCGATGCTGCCGCAGCTTGCTTCCGCAGCGCCGCCAGCCAGGCAGGCAAGCCAGGCGCCCGGTTATTACCGCATGATGCTGGGCGAAGTTGAAGTGAACGCCCTGTACGATGGCTACATCAAGCTGGATGCCAAGCTGCTCAAAGGCGCGACCGGCGCGGATATCCAGAAGCTGCTGGCGCGGATGTTTGTCCCTGCCGATAAAAACGGCGTCCAGACCGCGGTCAATGGCTTTCTGGTCAATACCGGGCGCAACCTGATCCTGGTGGATGCCGGCGCCGCCAAATGCTTCGGCCCGACCCTGGGCGCCATCGGCGACAATATCCGCGCCGCCGGCTATGACGTGGCGCAGATCGATACCGTCTTGCTGACCCATTTGCACGGCGACCATGCCTGCGGCATTGCGGCCGCCGACGGCAAGGCTGCCTTCCCGAATGCCACGGTGTATGTTTCGAAGGATGAAGCAAAATTCTGGCTGAACCCGGAGATGGCCGCCAAGGCGCCGAAGGACGCGCAGCCTTTCTTCAAGGCGGCGCAGGATTCCGTGGCGCCGTATGTCGCCGCCGGCAAGCTGAAGGAATTCAAGGCCGGCGATACGCTGCTGCCCGGCGTCGTTTCCGTGCCGCTCACCGGCCATACGCCAGGCCATGGCGGCTATCTGCTTGCTTCGGGCGGACAGCAATTGCTCCTCTGGGGCGACGTGATTCATAGCCATGCCGTGCAGTTCAGCCGGCCGGAAGTATCGATAGAATTCGACACGGATGCCAAACAAGCCATTGCCAGCCGCAAGAAAATCCTTGCCGAAGCCGCTACCAAGCAACTCTGGATTGCCGGCGCCCACCTGCCGTTCCCGGGCATAGGACATGTCCGCAACAGCAAGCCGGGCTACGCCTGGGTGCCCGTCGAGTACGCTCCCTTGCCGGCCAAACAGTAAGCCGCGCACTTGCAGGCGTCAGCAAGCGCACGCGTACAGCGCGCTGGATCTTACCCATCCAGCGCCGCCTGCATGCGCAAGCGCGCCACATGGCGGCCGTGCAGCAGGTAGAACGCCAGCATGCACGCGGCTGCCAGTGCCGCCATGCTCCAGTACAGGCTGCGGTAGCCCATGAACGTGATCGCCAGACCCAGCAGGTAAGGGCCGAATCCCAGGCTGGCATCGAGGAAGATGTAGAAGGTCGATGACGCCAGGCCCATGCGCTGGGGCGCCACCACCTTGATGGCAATTGCCTGCATGGCCGATTGCAGGTTGCCGAAACCCAGGCCGATCAATGCCCCCGCCACCAGCAATGCCGTCCCGTTATGCGCGGTGGCGAGCATGACCATGCCGAGCGCCAGCAACACGCAGCATGGATAGACCACGTATTTCGAGCCCTTCCGGTCCAGCAGCTTTCCCGTGAAGGGACGCGAGAACAGCACCACCCCCGAGTAAACGATAAAAAAGAAACTCGCCGCGGTGACGAGATTGAGCTCGATGGCATAGGCATTGATAAATGTGAGCACGCTGGCATAGCACAAGCCGCACAGGAAGGTGACCAGGGCAATGGGAATCGCCTTGGGCTCCATCAGATTCCCGAACGAGAATTCGAAGCTCTTCAGGCCCTCGTGCGACGCCGTGTCCCTGGGCAGCCGCAACTGCATGGACGCAAACAGGCCGAGCACCGCCACGATCAGGCAGGCGGCGAAAATCCAGTTGAAGTTCATATGCTGCAGCAGCCACAAGCCGAGGAACGGTCCGGTGGCCGAAGCCAGCGTGGTGCTGAGGCTGAAGTAACCGATGCCTTCCGCCTTGCGCTCATGCGGAATGATATGCGCCACCGCGGTCGCGGCGGCCGTGCTGGCCACGCCCAGCGCCAGGCCGTGCACGAAACGCACGGTCAGGAGCGTCAGGACGGAATTGCTCAAGAAATACAAGCACGAAGTGAGCGCAAAAGCCGCCATGCCCATCATCATGGTCTTTTTCTGGCCAACTATATCGACGAGCTGGCCGATCACCAGCCGTCCGAGGAAGATGCCGATGACAAAAATCCCGGCGATCAGGCCCGCCTGGCTGAACGAAGCACCATATTCCCTGATGGCATACGCGCCGATCACCACGATCAGCATGTAGAACACCAGGCCCAGAAAAAAGTTGACGCCCGAGACGAGCAGAAAGTCGCGGGTCCAGAGTCGTGTCGTCGGTTGCATCATGCCGTAAGAAGAATGCTATTTGATGTTGTCGCGTATCTGCTGCAGAACCGCCGCCGTCTGTTCCAGAGGGGCGGCAGCAATGCCCTCCGTGGCGCGGCGCTCCAGTGCGGTGATCTTGTGGCGGCACTGTGTGTAGACGCTGCGTCCCTGGCAGCTCAGGGCAATCGATTTTTCGCGGCGGTCATTGCCTTGCGCCATTGTCAGGTAACCCAGCTCTTCCAGGCGCTGTACCCGGCGGGTGATGCTGGGCTTTTCTATGCCGTAATAGGTCGAGATTTCAACCAGGGAAGCATGCTCGTGCTCGTGCAGATACACCATCACTTGCCAAAGCGAATAAGACAATTCATAAGCTTGCAACAACTCATTCAAGGACTGGATGAGCGGCCGGTACAGCGACAGGTAGTATCTGAAAAAACCTTGCATGGCGCGAGATAGTTATCCTGGGTAATCATAAGCAAGGGTAACTATATTCTGCCTTGAATTTGCTGTCAAACGGCTGATTCATTCCGAGGATAGATATCGTTTATCGCCAAAAACAGCAAAGCCAGCGAAACCTTATGCAAGTCGATTTGACTAAGAACTGAGGCACTTGCCAAACATTTAATTAAAGGAAAATTATGGCGATCAATTCGAAAAACAAATATCCCGCAGACAAGAGCGGGACGAAATACAGCGAGTTCAAGAATACAAAGAGAACTTCGCCGAGCAAGACCCGTCTGGAGAAAGATACAAGGCAATCCAGTAGCGGTGCACAACAGGCATCAGGCAAGACCCCATAAATCGGCTCGAACGATGAAAAATCAGGGAGATGGCGCTACTTGTCGAAATCGAGAAAGGGGCCATCCAGCTTGCGTCCGATGGCAGTGTGTGCCGCAAAGGAAAAGGCTTGAAGCAAGACTGATGATTTATTTGATAACTGGTTAAACCTATTTCCACAGTTGATGTCTGATCAATACAGCGCACATTTTGTGATGGTGATGCTGTGCGGCTGTTTTCTGGCAAGACCTCCTGCGGACAGTTCCCCTCCCAATGAGTGTTCTTCGTAGGAACACCCTTCATTTCAATTAAGTTCTGCGCTTTTTCCAGGCACATAGTGCAATGGGCAATGACGCATCCATGTCACCGGCAACATGCCCGCAGTTGAATTCAGCGGCCTGGAAACGAGCCCGAATCGTAAGGAGTACATCATGAAATCCATAAATACCCAACCACAGCTGGCACAGGAAGGCGTAGCGTTCACAGTCAATGTCGATTCGCTCACGCATGAATGCATCGTTACCCACGACGCGCTGCATAAACTGGCCGAACTGAAATCCATTGATCATGACGACAGCAATGCGATGGAAATTTTTCATGCGCACGAGGCCATCATCAATGGCGTGGCCCGCCGGCTGGTGGGCGCCGGGGTACAAGGCAATCCCCTGGTTATGCGTTCAGCCACTTTTTGCGCCCCGCGCACTCCCTGACAGGAAAGCACCGTGATCTTGTCGTGTTCTGGGTTCGCGGTGCTCCCGGCCCAAGAAAAATTTTGGTATTCAGCAAATTTAATGTAGAATCCGTGCCCTGCAGCAGGTAGTATGCAGCAGCACTTCAGCGGAGTGGTAGTTCAGTTGGTTAGAATACCGGCCTGTCACGCCGGGGGTCGCGGGTTCGAGCCCCGTCCGCTCCGCCAGACAAGTCTCCATCGTCTAGAGGCCTAGGACATCACCCTTTCACGGTGAGTACCGGGGTTCGAATCCCCGTGGAGACGCCAAAAAAAATCGCCCCTTCAGGGGCATTTTTTTTGGCTTCTCCAAGCGCGCATGCGCGCCGGGGATTCGAAGCTTTGCGCTTGCAAGCGCAAAGCCGGGAGAATCTGCGGGGCGGGGTGACGCGAAGCGGCGCGCCGGGCCGCAGGAGCGATCGAGGGTTTCGGCTTGCAAGCTCATCGCAGCCCCGTAGAGACGACACCCGAAACTTAAAACGACGACCCCTTTTCCCGCAAAAAAACGAGCTCTTCCGCAGTGGAAGCCCTCCCAAGAATCGCATTGCGGTGAGGGAACCGGTGGAAGCGCTCGATAATCACGCGGTGGCGCATGGCGAAGTCATGAAAGCCTGCGAATACCGTCCGCTGCTCGGGCGGCACTTCCTGCACGAGCCGCTCGAATAGCGCCACGCATCGATCCTGGTCCTCCAGCACTTCCGAATGCTCCAGCGGCATGTAATGAAACACGCGCTCGATCGGCCGCAACTGCCGGTCCACGCCAAGCTCCAGTCCTTCCCTGCACCATGCCCGCGCTAGTTCATCATGGGCAAATGCCCTGGCGGAATGGCGATACATATTGCGCGGGAATTGGTCAGTGAGCAGAATCAGCGCCAGCCGCCCCCGCAGCGTGCTGCCCCAGTGGTCCAATGCCCCGCTTGCCGCCATGGCCAGCGTACTTTCGAACCGCTGCAGCATCAGCGCATCGGTGGTGCCGTCTTTCGCCCACCACAGTCTGGATTTTTCCGCCGCCACCGCAGCATCGTCCGCTTGGGTGCCGAACCAGAATTCGTGAATGCTTTCCGGCGTTTCCATTCTCGCTCCCAATCTGCCTGCCGCGCGCCTCGAGCGCGATCACGGCTGTGAACTGGCGTCCGGCTGCGACATGCCTGGGTTGGCCAGCATCGTTGCGACATCGATCACGTCGACGCTAATGGTTTGTACGCCGATGCGGTAGAGGCCGATTTCCGCCAGTTCAAGACAATGCGCAATTCGGCCCAAGACATGCATCAATCCGGCATCGTTCATCAGTTGCAAGCGGAACTGACAGATGGCGTCCGCCTCGATCTTTTCCCGGCTGATGAAGCCGAAGCCGCCTTTGGAGACATCCACCGTACTGATAGGGCTCCAGTTCTCGTCCGACGCAACTGCGATCCAGCCTTCTGCCGTCAGGGATTGTCGTTGGTGTGCGCGTCGATTGCTGAAACTCATGCGTGGTCCCCTTGGAATTTATTTTTATTGCCCATGCAGCCAAGCGGCCAGACTGGCCGCTTGAAAGACTAGAAGATACAGGCAAAAGTATGTTGCCGGAAAATTATTGATTATGCAATCAAGTGGCCGTCGAACCGATTTCGCCGAGGGCAGTGACAGGGGCATGCCAAACAGCCGGCAGAGTGGGCAGGAGCCATATTTTCTAGCCAGCGATCCAGATTTGTTAAGAGTATTGCAATCTCTTTTTTACTTTCTTACGTCATGAGCCCTTATGCCATCAAATAAATACCGTCAGTGACGGCTTGGTTGCTTGCCGGTGCTTGGACGATCCTGCGCCCTTTGCGAAGAAATATCTTCCAACGCGCTTTCCGTATTCACGTCCATCCTGGTTGCCAGGTCGCCCAGAGATACCACGCCCGTCAATTCCTTATTGTGGTTTACCACGGGAATGCGCCGGATCTGCTGGTCGCCCATCTGTTGCAGTACTTCGCCGGCGGTCTGGTCTTCATAGCACCACAACACCTGGTCGGTCATGATGTCCGCGACCTTGGCGTCGGCAGGAGACGTGCCTGCAGCAACGGCGCGTATGGCGATGTCGCGGTCGGTAATCATGCCAACCAGGCGCTTGCCGTTACAGACCGGAATCGAACCGATATTCCAGTCGCGCATCAGTTGCGCCGCTTTCTGCACGTTGTCGTCAGGGGAAATGACGGTGACGTCATGCGTCATGATTTCGGAAATGGGCTGCATGGTTTTTCCTTTGCTTACAGATATCTTGTCAGATGAATGAACGTACCTTACATGTCCTAAAGACATGCATATGGCTCTTTACGGTACCATTTGGACCATAAAACATGAGAGTGCAAAGCAGATAACAAGTTGCGGCGGCAGTGAAATAAAGCAATCCGCTTCGGAGCAGTAAATTCTTTTACTGCAGGAGGTCGTCCCAGCGCGCCACCGCCAAGCCATGATCCTCCAGTGATTAGCCATAATTCAGCGGCATGCGCAGGTATGCGATCTGCTGGTGCAGGCACTGGACAACGACAATACGTCGGCGGATCTGGTGCATATCGGAGCTACTGTTATTATTGCGCGGTAGTGTGTTTTTAGACCAACAGCAAGGGTCAGGAGAGTATTGCATCTTTGCCGGCATGCGCATCACTTTGAGCGTCGAGGACAAAATTGCCAAACGCATCAAACTACAACGTTTCGGTACCCTGCACTCCGAACGCTATTGTCAAAAAGATACCGAATACGCTCTGACATAAGTATTACGGGTAAAATCGGCCTCAATTCCTAAATTAAGAAGAGTGACGGTTGTGGCAGAGTTTTACTATCCCGTACTTAATGGATTGTCCTTGTGACCCCAATCTACGTTACCCAGCCTCATCTCCCCCCTCTTGAGGAATTCATTCCGTATTTGCAAAAAATATGGGATAGCAAAACACTGACGAATTGTGGTCCGATGCACCAGGAATTCGAGCAAGCCTTAAGCGAATACCTCGGTGTCGAACATGTCGCCCTGTTCGCAAACGGCACGCTGGCTCTGGTCACCGCACTGCAAGCGTTGCGCATTACTGGCGAAGTGATCACCACGCCGTATTCTTTTGTCGCCACAGCGCATTCCTTGCTTTGGAACGGCATCAAACCGGTGTTCGTCGACATCAATCCGGATACGCTCAATCTCGATCCGCGCAAGATCGAGGCCGCGATCACACCGCAGACGACCGCCATCATGCCGGTGCATTGCTACGGCCACCCATGCGACGTCGACGCCATCCAGAAAATAGCGGATAACTATAATTTGCGTGTGCTCTACGATGCCGCCCATGCGTTCGGAGTGCGTGATGCTAGCGGCAGCATTTTGCGCCACGGTGATTTGTCCGTGCTCAGTTTCCATGCGACCAAGGTCTTTCAAACCTTCGAGGGCGGTGCAATTATCTGCCCGGATGCAAAGACCAAGCAGCGTATCAACCACCTGAAAAATTTTGGCTTTGTCGACGAAGTCACCGTAGTTGCGCCCGGCATCAACGGCAAGATGAGCGAGGTGAATGCAGCCTTTGGCCTGCTGCAGCTCAAGCATATCGACGAGGCGCTGGCAAGGCGCCAGGAAATCGACCGCGCATATCGCAATTTTCTGGAAGGCGTCACCGGGATTCGCTGCCTGGAGAAGCGAGCCGTCGAACGTGCGAATTACGCGTACTTCCCGATCATGGTTGGCCCGGGCCATCAGATTGACCGGGATGGCCTTTACTGGAAGCTGCGCGAGCATGGCGTGCATGCGCGCCGCTATTTCTATCCGCTGATCTCGGAATTTCCCATGTACCGCGGCTTGCCATCGGCACAGCGAGCCAATCTTCCGGTCGCACATGAGGCAGCGTCGCAAGTGCTGTGCCTGCCAATTTATCCAGCCTTGCCAATCGAGCAGGTTGAATTCATTGCCAGCCTGGTTAGGAACTGAATGACTGCAAATGAAGTAAAAGACCTGGTAATTTATGGGAATGGGGCGATGGCCAGGTTGCTGTTTTCCTTTGCCCGGCGACGGATGCGTGTGGCGGCCTTTACCGTTGACGATCATTGCATCGCTGACGGACAGAACGTGTTTTGCGGGTTACCGCTGGTGCCGTTCAGCGCAATCGAAAAACACCATTCCCCTTCGACCTGCTCCATGATCGTCGCGGTCGGGTATGCCGAAATGAACGAAGTTCGGGAACGAAAGTACCTGGAGGCCAAGGCCAAAGGCTACCGTTTCGAATCTTATGTGCACGAATCCGTTTTTATGCATGATGGCGTGGTGATCGAAGAAAATTCCATCGTGCTCGACCACGTGTCGATTCATGCTGGCAGCCATATCGGTCACAGTACCTTCATATCAAGCAACGTCAATATTGGCCATGATTGCCGCATCGGGCACGCGAACTGGATCAATTCCGGCGTTGCCATTGCCGGCGGCTGCGAAGTCGGCTCGCACGGTTTCTGGGGCGTGAATGCCTGCCTGGGACAAGGGGTACGAATCGGGCAGCAGAATTTTATCGGCGCTAATACACTGATCTCCCGCAGCACCGGGGATGGCGAAGTCTATCTGTCCGAGCCCGGCATGAAATTCAAGCTGAACAGCAAGGCTTTCCTGAAATTCAGTCCGGCCCTCAAACAATAACGGCTCGGAGATACTTCAGACATGAGCACGATTTCCCATCGCTTTTTCAATGCAGCGCGCGCGACGCCCGGGAAAGTCGCGCTCTGGTGCGACGGAGCCGACATCTCCTACGGCGACCTGGCCGCCTGCGTCGCGCGCTGGTCGTCGATGTTGCGCATAAATAACGTCGTGCGCGGCGATCATATCGCCGTCCTGCTGCCGAATTCGGCCGAGTTCGTGGTTCTGATGCTGGCGGCGGCCGATATCGGCGCCGTGCTGGTGCCGTTGAACATGTCACTGCCGCCGGCCGCCGTGAGCAAGGCATTCCACGCATCGGATGTGCAGCACGTGGTCGCGGCAGGCCATGTGATTGCCGCGCTCCTTGATGAGCCCGGCGCCGATTTCTCGGGCGCCGGCGGGCTGTGGGTTGCGGTCGGCGAAGTGGCAAGCGACAGAGCAGGTCGCGCGCAATCGCTTGCCAGGTTGCTGGACGGAGCAGCTCCCGATGCAGAACCTGCATTCGCAGCACAAACCGGCGATCCCTACATTCTGACAATGACTTCGGGATCGACTGGTGACCCCAAACCTATCGTGCTGACTCAGCGCACCAAACTCAATCGCGCTGCGGCAGCGGTCGAGATGTATGGTGTGACTGCCGGCGACAGAACGCTCGCCGCCACGCCGCTATATCATTCACTGGCGGAGCGGCTGGTGCTGATCCCGTTGCTGACAGGCGGCACTGCTGTGTTGATGTCGCGATTCTCGCCTGCGGAGTGGATGCGGGTAGTCGCCGACCAGGCCGTCTCGTTTACCATCGCGGTTTCTTCGCAGCTGAACCAGATCGCCGCTCTGATACAGAAAAGCAATGCAGCGCAGCTAGTCAGCCTGCGCTGTGTCGTTTCCTCATCGGCCCTGCTTGATACCGCAGTCAAGAAAGACCTGGTAGAGAAACTCCGCTGCGACTTCCATGAATGCTACGGCGCCTCGGAGATCGCGATTGCCTCGAACCTCGATGCGGCTGCCGCGGCAGGCAAGCTCAAATCAGTTGGCAAGGCCGCCGCCGGCGTGGAAATCAATATCATCGGCACAGACAATCAGCCGGTGGCAGCCGGAGAGCCGGGCGAAATCGTCTGCCGCACGCCCATGCTATTTGGCGGTTATTACAGGCGTCCCGAACAGACGCAGGCGGCAATGTGGGGCGAATTCTTCCGCACAGGCGATCTGGGAAGGGTGGATGACGAAGGGTTCCTTTACTTCCTTGGTAGAAAAAAAGAGATAATCATCACCGGCGGGATCAATGTTTATCCCGCCGATATTGAGGCCACTGTTGCCGATACCGGAACGACGCATGAAGTGGCGGCATTTTCACTGCCCGACGAGCGGCTCGGAGAGATCATTGCGGTCGCCCTGGTGCCAAAGAATCCGGATGACTTCAATTTAAAGGCAATGCGGCTGCATTGCGCCAGACACCTGGCAGATTATCAGCAACCGAGGAAATGGTTCATCCTGGATGCCTTGCCGAAGAACCCGATGGGAAAAATCATGAAGAGCATGTTGCAGTCCCAGTGTGGAAATATTAACCAATGAATGCAATTGTTCAGGCCACCGCGAGCAAGCCCCTGGCACTGGGATTCATCGGCGGATCGCTGCGCTCGGCCGTCGGTTATGCGCATTCGGCCGCGTGCGGGATGGACGGCAGATGGGATATTGCGGCCGGCTGCTTCAGCACCGATGAAACGATGAATCGGGAGACCGCGCAGGCTTATGGTGTAAGCGAAGCGCGCACCTACCGGGACTGGTCAAGCATGCTGGTGCAGGAGAAAGAGCGGCTGGACGCCGTGCTGGTCCTGTCGCCGACTCCATTGCATGGCAAAATGGTGACGGCCTGCCTGGAGAGAGGCATTCCCGTCATCTGCGAAAAATCCCTGGCAATCAGCGGTGACGAGGTCCGCAGGATTATTGCAGCGCGCGACGCCAACAAGGGTTTTCTGGCAGTGACCTACAACTATTCGGGCTACCCGATGGTCCGCGAACTGCGCAGAATCATCGCATCCGGAAGGCTGGGGAGAATCCTGCATTTCCAGGCCGAGATGCCGCAGGAAGGTTTTATTCGTGTCGATGCGCAAGGGAATAAGCCAGTACCGCAGTGGTGGCGCTTGTCCGACGGGGACGTTCCGACGATTCATCTCGATCTGGGCATCCATCTTCACCAGCTCATCTTCTATCTGATTCGCCAGCAACCTTTGGCCGTCGTGGCGGACCAGGCAAGCAATGGCTGGTTCTCCGGCATCATTGATAACGTGATGTGCCTCGGGCGCTACAGCGGTAATGTGCAAGGTCAGTTCTGGTTTTCCAAGTCTGCACTGGGGCACAGAAACGGCTTGAGGCTGCGCATCTATGGATCCGAAGGTTCGGCGGAATGGTACCAGGCCAATCCGGAAGAATTGATTCTGGCTTTCGGAAATGGCAAACGAGAAATTCTCGATCGTGCTGCCAGTGTCGAAGTAGCCAACATGGCGCGCTATGCCCGTTTCAAGGCCGGTCATCCGGCGGGTTTCATCGAGGCCTTTGCAAATCTGTACAGGGATATTGCGGACTGCCTATCGTCTTACAGACAGACCGGCGACTCGTATTCCGAAGAAGTATTCGGCCCCGAGCTGGCGCTTGAAGGGTTGCGCTTCCTTGAAGCGATGACGCTTTCCGCTGAAACAGGGAAATGGTGCGATGTCGCCGGAATAAAGATGAATCAAGGAGAGTAGTCATGTTGGACAAGGACAGTATTCGAGATTTCATCCTTAAGACAATCGAAAAAAAATCCAGATTGCCTGCCAACGAGAATATCGATCAGTTCAATTACATCGATTCTGGACACATCGATTCGATAGGACTGATCAAATTTGTCCTTGATCTGGAAAATGAGTTTGGTATCGACATTGCGCCAGAGGACATGGAATCCGAGGAGTTTCGTACGATCGGTGGATTGGCTGCGCTAATCGAGAAACATTTGAGAAAGCGATTTTAGTTATGCTTAACTATAAGGAAATTATTTCCAACTATTCGCTTGATGTAGCAGAAGATATTCGTTGCTTGGCGCAGTCTCTAATCTCAAAAAACAAAAGCCAAGGGTGCTATTTTTTTGGCCGAAACGATTTATCGGCTCAACTGAACAAGATAATCACTGCAGATGGCTTCATAGATGACTATGCGCCGCCAGGCTCGACCTGGCATGGATGCCCGGTTTTCTCATTAAATGAGATCAATAGAGATGCCGTTGTCGTTAATTGTGTCATTAACTCTCGACCGCGAACTGCATTAGAGCGGATCAAGCAAGCAGGATGCGTAAGGATCCTTTCTTATTCGGACTTGTGTCGAGCATTGCCAGACTTGGTACCGTTGCCGGATTTTGTGGCTGATACAAGAAAAGATATTGTGGCGCGACCGGATAAATGGAGGTCGGTATATGAAAGACTGTCTGATGGTGAGTCAAAGAAGGTCTTTGACGATGTCTTGCATTACAGACTTACTGCAGATCTGAATGTTCTGGCCCGCTACACCTATCGACCTCAGGAGCAATATTTTGAAGATTTCATGAAATTTGACCAAGAGGTATTCGTTGATGCTGGCGGTTTTAATGGCGATACTACTGAACAGTTTTGTCTGAGGTATCCCTCCTATCAAAAAGTTTATTTATTTGAACCTTCGGCCAAGAATATTTCGTTGGCAAAAAAACGCCTTGCGACATTCCATTCAATCGACTTCATAGAAAAGGGAGTTTCCAACGAGCCAGGAATTCTGTATTTCAATTCGGATGCAGGTTCTGCCAGCGCAGTCTCTACGAGCGGCAAAGATAAAATTGAAGTAACAACGATCGATGAGAGTCTTACCGAAAAGGTTACTTTTATAAAAATGGATCTTGAGGGATGGGAGATCAATGCACTCGAAGGAGCGAAAGGACATATATTCAGAGATCATCCCAAGTTGGCAATAGCGGTTTACCACCGCCCGTCAGATATATGGCAGATTCCCGATCTCGTTACCGGCATTAGAAGCGATTATCAAGTGTTCTTGCGGCATTACACT
Source organism: Oxalobacteraceae bacterium (assembly GCA_003537575.1). GTDB lineage: Bacteria > Pseudomonadota > Gammaproteobacteria > Burkholderiales > Burkholderiaceae_D > Paucimonas. The sequence goes on along the minus strand of DPRS01000047.1, from coordinate 173,515 downwards.
GAAAGCTGGACTGAGACAGTCATGTCTTTTGTACCAATGGACGCTGCCGATCGAGATGAATGAAAAATTATTTAGAGTAGGATTTTCTTTATCAAGGTCCTCAATACCGCCCATTGTGCATCCGTAGAAATTGCCGCCTCGCCATTTCAGTCCCCATGCCGCCTGCAATGCGAGCAGACCGGTATTGAGGAAATCAGTTCTAAATATTTAATTTTTGCAACAAAACTAATGTGCTTATAGTGCCTCTGGCTTTGTGTCGCACCACTTCCCCCAAACTTGGCGGAGCACTTGTTCCAGATGGTGAGTAAAGCTACTCTTCTCCGATTCAGACTGAATCGCATTACCAGCCCGCAGCGATTGCCGGACTTGGTCGAGCTTGGACAAATTACTGGCAAACGCGATGGCGAGTTTCACATACTCTTCAGGACTAGCAGCGATAAATTCGGGCAGACCGACGTTGCCCATGATCCCCGCGCCGCAGCGCGAAACCGGCGAGTTGCCAGCTAGCGTAATGACCGGCACGCCCATCGAGAGCGCATGAAGGGTGGTAGTGCCGCCGGTATAGGGAAATGGATCGAGCGCCAGGTCGATCTGGTGGTGCAGCGCGAGAAAGTCCCCTAGCGGCATTTTCTGATGCATGTCCAGTCGTTCTTCACCAATTCCGTACTTGGCAAATATATCTACCAGCCTTGGCTTGGCCAAATCATCAACATTGCCGAGCATGAGCCGAGCATGCGGCAAGGCAAACAAAATTTGCGCCCACAGTGCAATGTTCTCTTCTCTGATTTTGGCTAGGTTATTCAGACAGGCGAAGGTGAATACGCCTTTGGTCAACGCCGGCAAAGCATTGATGGGAGGCCTTATCGCTTCTGGCTTGAAAAGACCAGCCATAGGCAAACGCAGCAGGGCTTCTGAATGATAACGCTCGGTCATACCTTCCGGATCATAATGCCGATCGGTAATGCGATAATCCATGGCTGCCAGACCAGTAGTGGCTGGATAGCCAATCCAGGTTATTTGAATGGGTGCCGGCTTGCGAGCAAAGGTCAGCAGGCGGTTGTGCCTTGTATGCCCGGACAGGTCGATCAGGATATCGATGCCATCTTCGCGAATGCGCGCAGCCAGCGTATCGTCAGACCAACCGCCGCAGGAGATCCAGTGATCGCTGAAAGCGGCAAACCTGCGGGTCACGTCATCGTTCTGATGGTTATTATAGTAGCAAAATATTTCGACTTGCGACTTGTCATGGGTAGCCAGGACAGGTTCGATGAAATAAGCGACTGCATGGCTGCGGAAATCGCCTGACACATAGCCGACCTTGAGACGCTTGTGTTTGTCGCGCAGGTTGTCGTGAGCCTGCCAGAATGGCTTGAGCGGGGTTTCGAATTGCTCTGCAAAACGCAGGTGTTCCGAAAAGATTTCATCCTGGCTATAGCTGGGCACCACCAGCATGGCGAACAGCAAATTGCTATGAAGTTTGTTCTGGCTGGGATCAAGCTCCAGCGTTCTCCTAAAAAACTCAATCGCCAGTTCCGGCTGTCCCAGGTCACGGGCCACATTCCCTAGATTATTGTATGCGAGCCCGAATTGGGGGTTAGATACAAGCACTTGCTCAAACTCCTGGATCGCACTCTGCATGTCGCCTGTTTCCTTGAGCGCGACCCCCAAGCTATTGCGCGTTGCGAAGTCTTCAGGATTAATCGACAGCGCTACCCGGTAGCATCTGATCGCCTCATCGAAATGCCCCATATCGAAAGCGGCATTCCCAAGATTCGAATAGGCGCCGGCATGGCCCGGTTTATGGGCGATCGCTTCGAGAAAGCACTCCATTGCTTCGGCAAGCTTACCCTGACTTTTCAGCACATAGCCCAGATTATTCAGGCAATCGGCGTGTTTCGCATCGAGCTGCAGACCCTGCCTGAGCAGATCAGCGGCAGCTTCCAGGTTCCCCAAAGCGATATTTACTGCGGCAAGATTGCCGTACATCGAGGCGGTCGGACGCAGTGCGATTGCCTTTTCGATCAATTCGACTGCCTGCCGATGCTCGCCCTTCAGATGCGCAATTACGCCCAGCAGATGCGGCGGGTCCGGAAGATCCGGCCGTATCTGCTGCAGCTGTCGATAGAGTTCTTCAGCCTGGGTCAGCCGGCCAGCCTTCTGGTGTGCGATCGCGGCATCGAGCATCTGTTCTGCCTGCCGGCCATTCGGTGCAATGGGAGAAATGTCCGGTCTAGCAGTGACTAAGCAGCATTTCTTGTATTTTTTTCCGCTGCCGCAGGCACAGGGATCGTTGCGGTTGAGAATGGTGGACGACATCGCGGAGATGCTTGTTTAAGAGAGTGGTGGACACATGGTCCGGAGTTTTAGAACTATCAATTATTGCAACACCCGGAAAGCCGTTTCTTCCGACGGTTGCTATCTTGCTGCAAGACAATTAGGTCAATGTAAAGTATGTGAACGGTTTGCGCAAGGGACTGTCTCGTGTGCCAGACATTCTGGGCCGATTGCTGGCAACTTACACTCCTGATGGGCAATGCGGGAGTTATTTACTGACGGCCGCCATAACCATGGCAAACAGAGCAAAAGTTGCGTAGTTATTCATTACGGCTGGATGCTGCTTCAAGTTCGCGCGACTGGCGCGCCTGTCGCCTGGAAAAAAAATGCCGCCACACCCATCCTCGCCCCCGATCCTCGCCGGTCAGAAGATAGTGCAGCACATTGGCATTACGCAGCGTCAGGTTCAACACCGAACGCGCAGAGTGCATTCCCGCGATCAACACGGCATCGTCATCCTGCAGCAGGAAACCGGCCTCCGGCATCAGGATCGCTTCGCCCTTGCGCTCGACCATCATGATAATCGCCGGCAGAAAGGCATCGCGGTTGGTGCCGTCGCGCATCAGCAGGCCCGCGCTCACCGGCAGGTGCTCCAGCACCGCCCTGTGCGCTGCCGCGGCACCGTGCGCATCGATGCGCACGCCCCAGACTTCCGGGACTCGTCCCTTGCACAGGATTTCCAGGCGCGCGCCCAGCGCCTTGCTCCAGTCTTCGTCGGCATGCCGTACGGCGGCCAGAAACCGCGCCAGCAGCGGCGTGGTGATGATCGAGATGCATTCCTGCGCGACGATGCGCGTATGCACCATGCTGAAATCGGCGCGGAAGGTATCGAACAGCAAATCATTGGCGGCCTGGTTCTGGCGCGACACCACGAAGATGTCCGGGTTGAGCTTCCTCGCCATCATGGCGATCGACAGATTGTTAATGTCGTTCGGGCTGCCGGCCACGATGCCATCCGCCTCCATGATGCCGGCGGCTTCCAGCACGCTTGCCTCAGTGCCAATGCCGCGCACGGTGCGGCCGTGTTCCGGCCCTTCGCCTTCCGGGTCGATCACCGTCATGTCGATGCCGGGCAATGCCATGTAATGCGCGATCGATTGGCCGAAATCGCCGTAGCTGCAGACGATCCAATGCCCATGCGGCGGACGATGCACTGCGGGCAGCCGCGTTCCCGGCAGGCCGGTGAGAATCTCGATGAGGCGATAGCGTTCCGGCGAGGATACTGCCAGCGCCAGGTATTCGGCAAAGCGCTCGGAGGCATTGACGATATGGTGCGTGCCGAACGATGCCATGCTGGCGGCCACGACGCCGCTGCGCGCCCGCGCCAGCACCGGAATGGCCGGATTAAGCAGGCGGGTATTGATGGCAATCGCCAGGTTGGTTAGTTCATCGTTGGTCACCGCCAGCACGCCCCTGCAGTAGGGATGGCGCAAGCCGGCCAGCAACAGGTTGGCGGACAGGGCTGCATCGGCGGCCAGCGTGGGATCGTTGGTCTTGAAATCCTCGAGGTCCAGCTCCTCCACGCGCTGCGCATCCTTTTCCAGAATGACGAAATCGAAGCCCAGAAGGTCCAGCGAACGGCAGATCAGGCTGCCGGTTTCGCCGCAGCCGCACACCAGGTAGAAAGGCGCATGCATGCGCGCCACCCGGCGGGCGAAGCGCGACGCCACCAGCGTATGCTGGAACGCCTTGTCCTGCAGCAGCGCCAGCAGGATCAGAATGGAATAGGACCAGGCGATCACCGTCATGTAGATACAGACCGTGACCCACAGGCGTTGCGCATTGGAGAAGGCCGTCGGGATCTCGCCGAAACCGATCGTCGTGGCGGTGTAGCTGATGAAATAAAAGGCATGAAAAAAACTCATCGGCGGCGCCGGACTGCCGTCCTCATTAACGCCAGGCACAATGGTCAAGCCCAGCACCGCGACCGCATAGGCCACGATCACCGCGATGATCGGCGCGCGCATGCGCCGCAGGACCAGGAAAAAGACGCTATTCATGGCTAGCGCCGCATCATCACGGTTTCAACGATCAGCATGGTGACGGAAATGATATTGGCAAGCAGCGCGCCGCCGGACAGCGACACCACGCTCGCCGTGACATCCGGCGTCATCCCGGAGCCGTTCACATGCACGGCGACCGCCCAGATCAGCGCTGCGCCAATCAACTGCAGATCCGCCACCAGGCTGGTGGAGAGAAGCACGGCGCCAATCTGCGTGCGGTCGCCGAACTTGAGCACGGTGGCGATCATGTTGATCACGATGGCGGCGAAGAGCTCGTAGATGTTATGGAGCTCCGGTCGGTCGATGTCCCCGAGGAAGAAACCGAAATTAAGGGTAGCGGCGAAGACGATGAAGAACGCGAAGATGACTTTTTCAAGATTCATGGCATTCCTCTTGGGCCTGAATTATTTCCACAGAGATCGCTGATCTGATACTTCAATCAAGTTTTCCTGTCCGGCTGCACAAGCCATGCCAGAGGCCGACGGTCATCATGCGCCAGTGCATGACGCGAGGCTTGGCAAAGAGCGAATAAAAAACGTATTTCAACAACAAGCGCCAGCCATCCACTAGTTTCCAGTTGTAGGGCACCCAATGCTCCTTATATAGAAGCACGGCATTACGAAAATGATAGTAATGCCTCAGCGGGCTATGCAAAGGCAGTTTTTTACCCAGAAATTCAATTGGCTGATCGCCCAGGCTATGGCGCATCTTGGCGGCGCAAATCCCGTAACTCTGGAATCCGCACCGCCGCGCCCGCAAGCCCCACTCGATGTCGACGTAGTCGATGAAAAGATCTTCGCGCATACCTCCCACCTGGTCGAGAACGTGCATCGGGATCATGCAGCCGGAAGCGATGAGATAATCGACAGGCACTACGGCATCCTCGGCAAGAACCGAGCAGCGCTCGAGCCTAAAACCTGTCACGCGAATGAAAGGAGGGGGATTCTGCTGCCGCTCATCCAGATAGCTGGGGCCGACGCAAGCCAGCCTTTTCCCGGCTGCCCGAATTTTTTCTGCCGCATCAAACAAGTTGCGCACCATGGTGCGACCGGGAATACTATCCTGGTCCGAAAGCAGTACGTAATTTGTCCCCAGTTCCCTGGCTCGCGCAATGCCGACATTCTGAGCTGCGGCGATCCCCAGATTGCTATTGAGAGCGATACTCTCTACGTTCTGGAGGCTTGAGCTTTTTATGTGCGCGAGCACGTCAATAGTTGAGCCATTATCGACGACGATGATGGCGTCCACCTGCGTAGCTAGGGCGGCAAGAAGCTCGACAAGCCTGGCGGGTTCGGGATTGAAAGTCACCACCACAGCTACCACATTCAGGGCGATCTCTCCCGGCCGGCTTCCATGGCAGCGAATATTCATGTGAATGACAAATCAAGCGTTAATTTGCAATCATGGAACTGGCAATCTTTCCAATTTTCTTCCAGCCGCCAGGCAACGTCATTTACCGATGCTGCAGCATGGGTACAGGATTAACTCTGCAATAATCCGGATAGCTTTTTCGGCACTCCCCAGAAGGCTAGCGGCTCGTAATCCGGATAGGGATAGCATCCCCGGTTAAGCTGAATATCGGCATTTCTTTCCTTGCAGCGTTGCTCCACAAGGCTACGCACAGAAACCGGATTGCCGCTGCAGCAATTGATCACGCCCTGGCATGCAGGCGTCTCCAATACCCGGACAAAATTCTCGGCCACTTTTTCTATCGGAAGGTAATCCCTGAGCTGATCGCCGGCCGACATGTTGAAAACGGCCTGGCCTTCGTCGATCGCCCGGTCGAGTTGCGCCAGCAGGCTGTTTTTATTCTGTCCCTCGCCATGCATGTAAAACAGGCGCATCCACTGCAATGTAAATGGATGACTGTTCTGTAGCGCCTGAAGCGCCTTGCGTAATGCATCCTTGGCAAAACCGTAGGGCGTGGCGGGACAGGTTGCCTGCTCTTCAGCTAGGGGGCCGTACTGCATTCCATACTCAAGGCAAGTCCCGGCAACCACGAGTTGCGAAATGCCTGCCTCTACAGCGGCTTTCAGAAATGCCAGATCTGCCGGAAGATTGATATCGATATGAAAAAAATCCCGATAATTGGGAAGCCCGGACCAGGCAAGATGAATGATTGCATCAGGCAAAGGCCTGACCTTCAATAGCGCCTGGAAATCCTTTTGCACATCGCACTGCATGAANNAAATTTTCCGCCCCAGCTCAGCACCTGCTGCTGTTGCTGCATGACTTCCTCGGCGATATTCCACGGCAGGATGACGACCCAATCCGGCCGGGATTGCGCAAGATCTGAAGGCGGTCGAATGGGAATATGACTGCCAGGCATGTATTTACCTTGCTTGGAGGGAGCGGCATCGCAAACAAAATCAATCAAGTCATGCCTGATGCCGGCGTAATTCATCAAGGTATTGCCCTTGGCTGCCGCGCCATAAGCCGCAATGCGCTTGCCGGCGCGTTTTTGCTCGATCAGGAAAGCCAGGAAATCGTTTTTGACCTGATTGGCCTTTTTCTGGAATGCGTGATACACCGCCAGATCCTGTAATCCAAACGCGCGCTCTTTTTCCAGCATTGCCCGAACCCGCTCCCCGGAAGGCCGCGCATCAGCGGCATGGCAGCCATAGATACGCAGGCTGCCGCCATGTGTCGGCAATTCTTCAATGTCAAAGACGCGCAGGCCCGCCTGCTTGAAAATGCGCATTACAGCAGTGAGCGACAAATAAGAAAAATGCTCGTGATAGACAGTATCAAACTGGTTCTGATCAATCAATCGCATCAGATGGGGAAACTCCAGATTGATTGTCCCTCCAGCTTTCAAGGCAATTTGCAAGCCCCTGGTAAAGTCATTGATATCCGGCACGTGCGCATAGACGTTGTTACCGCATATCAGGTCCGCCTGCTTCCCTTCGCTGACAAGCGCGCTCACTGTTTTTACACCAAAGAATTCCCGCAATACCGGCACGCCGATTTTTTCCGCGGCATCTGCGGTGCTATCGGTCGGTTCGATACCAAGGCATGGAATCCCCGTTGCCACAAAATTCTTAAGAAGATAGCCATCGTTGGAGGCGACTTCAATCACAAAACTGTTTTTGTTCAACCCCAGGTGCCGGGTAATCATCTCCGTATAGTTGGCGGCATGCTTTAGCCAGCTTTGCGACGTTGAAGAGAAATAGGCGTAATCGCCGGAGAAGAGCTCATCTGCCTCGGCATAATCTTCCGTTTGCACCAGCCAGCAGCGATCGCAGACAAACAGCTTCAAAGGATAAGTGAGTTCGGGCGCGCGCAAATCATCCTTACGCAAGTAGGCGTTTGAAGGCGGCGCGTAACCAAGGTCGAGAAAAACATGCTCCGATTCAGCCTGGCAGTGACGGCATTTCATACGGCGATTCCTTTAAAGTTTTTATCGAGATACGGATGGCTTTGGTCTCGCGCAGAGATATCTGTTGGCGCCAGCGGCCACTTGACCTTGATTTCAGGATCATCGAAGCGAATCCCGCCTTCTGCCGCCGGCGTATAGAAAGCCGTATGGAGATACAGTAACTGGCTGTCTGCTTCGAGCACTTGAAACCCATGGGCGCAGCCTTCCGGAATCACCAGCGCATGGCCGCTTTCCGGCGTCAATTCGAGCGCGGTCCACCGCAGGAAGGTGGCAGATCCCCGGCGCAAATCGACTGCCACATCGAACACGCGGCCCTTGAGGCAGCGAACGATCTTCATTTCCGCGTGCGGCGCATGCTGATAATGCATGCCTCTTACCGCGCCAACATGATGGGTCGTCGAATGGTTGATCTGCACAATCGTTCTCTCGCCGATAAATTCCTGTAGTTCCTTCGCGCAAAACAGGCGGGAAAACGCTCCGCGGCTATCCTGAAATGCCGCGCTGCTAAGCGCCAGAACCCCCTTGATTTCAGTGGCCGCATGACTCATGCCGCTGCTCCTTCGGCCCAGGCCAAGCGCCTTTCCCTTGCCAGTGCAATATACCGCCGCAATTGCGCAGGGCTGGATACCTCGCCGCAGTCAAGCCAGGCGCGGTACCACTCGGCAGTTGCCGCCACCCCTTCATCGAAACTCAACACCGGACGCCAGCCCAGCCTGTCACGCGCCTTGCCGCTGTCCAGATGCAGCAGCTGCGCTTCATGGAGCTGCGGCTGGCTGCCGCAGTGCCAGCGGACCGCGGGCCAGTCGGTCTGCAAGGCGGCGAGCACCTGCTCGACCTGGCGGTTTCCTTCGCGATCAGGACCGAAGTTCCATGCCTCCGCACAGCTTCTGTCGCCTTCCAGCAGCCGTTGTCCCAGGACAAGATAGCCGGACAGGCATTCCAGCACATGCTGCCATGGGCGCGTGGATGCTGGCGAACGGATCTCCAGCGACTTGCCCGCAGCTACCGCACGCACCAGGTCCGGAAGCAGGCGATCTTCCGACCAGTCGCCGCCGCCGATGACATTGCCGGCCCGCGCAGTTGCCAGCAGCGGGCTTTGCGGCGTATGGAAGAACGAGCGCCGGTAACTCGCGGCGACCAGCTCGCTGCCGGCCTTGGATGCGCTATACGGATCATGGCCGCCAAGGGGATCGATCTCGCGATATCCCCACACCCATTCCCTGTTTTCATAGCACTTGTCGGTCGTCACCACGACAATCGCCGCCAGCTCCTCTGCCTGGCGGCAGGCGTCGAGCAGGTTGGCGGTGCCCATGACATTGCTGGCCCAGNNCGCAGCGCCTCCTCGTTGCGAATGTCGATGTAGTACGACTTCGCATCGAGATTGAGCAGCTCCCAGTGATTGGGCGTCGTCTCGGGCGGCAGGGAAATGGCCGTCACTTCGGCACCCAGCGACTGCAGCCACATCACCAGCCAGCTACCCTTGAAACCGGTGTGCCCGGTCAGCAGCACCCGGCGGCCGTCATATGCGTTACCGAACATCATTGCCAGCACTTCCAGGGGGCTTTTCCCGAGGACCAGAGATCCTCGAGGAGGTTTTTCTCCCGCAGCGTATCCATCGCCTGCCAGAAGCCCTCGTGCGAATAGGCGGAAAGTTGCCCCTTGGCCGCCAGGCGCTGCAAAGGCTGCTGCTCCCATACCGTGGCATCGCCATCGATATAGTCAAGTACGGCTGGCTCGAGGACGAAAAACCCGCCATTGATCCAGGCGCCATCCCCAGCGGGCTTTTCCTGGAACTGGAGGACCGCGCCGCGATCGACGTGCAGGGCGCCGTAGCGGCCGGGAGGCTGAATCGCCGTGACGGTGGCTTGCCGCCCGGACGATTTGTGATAGGCGATCAACCCCGACATGTCGATGTCCGAAACGCCGTCTCCATAGGTAAAGCAAAACGTATCATTGCCTATGTATGGTGCTACCCGCTTGAGGCGGCCGCCGGTCATGGTTTTTTCGCCGGTATCGACCAGCGTCACCTTCCACGGCTCGGCATATTTTTGATGGATTTCCATCTTGTTGTCGTGCATATTGAAAGTCACATCGGATGTATGCAGGAAGTAGTTTGAAAAGTACTCCTTGATCATGTAGCCCTTGTATCCGAGGCAAATCACAAACTCGTTCACGCCATGATGGGAATACATTTTCATGATGTGCCAAAGAATCGGCTTCCCGCCAATCTCGATCATGGGTTTTGGCCGCAGATGTGATTCTTCACTGATGCGCGTCCCCAAACCGCCCGCTAAAATGATTGCTTTCATATTTAACGCCCCTTTTCAGAATTTGGCTCCCGGCCAACTCAAACGGAATCCCGAAAGTACACACGTGTCCGCGATTGCGTTCTGATGAATCGCCCCATGTCATTCGCGTATAGACACGCTGCTCAGCCGGATTGAAGCTCTGGAAATTACGTGTTTGATTGTCGTGAATTAACAATCCCTGTTGACTGTCAAGCCTAAACGTCCCGCTGCGCAGCCAGTCGCCGACATCAAAAACTTCACCGCGATTGTTTACGACGACGGCGCGAAGGTGATTGTCGAGCACCCGCCTGGTTAAACCCTCCGAGCCGCTCTCGAACAGGTAAGAGTCTTTTTTGCTCATTCTGCCGCGCTCACCCAAAAAGGGAGTCAGCCGGGTTCTTTTGACGATAAATCCATTGCTGCGGATATGCGGGTTCGGGAAAGGCGGGTAAGTCTTTAAAAAGTGATAAACGCCATCAGGGCCAGTCAGCGATTCCCAGAAATTCTCAAACATGTCGTCATACCTATCCAGGGACGCATGCTTTGGCGCCTTCCTTGAAAATTTCGAGAACAGTCGAAAAGCCGTGTTTTTCCCAGCCCAACGCGGAACCTGTTTATCGATTACCGTTTTGTATTGAAGATGTATTTCAGTGTCGTATTTCAAAAAGCCGTTATCGCAGAGCCAGATCACTTTGGAAACCAGCCTGCATGAATCCAGAAGGGATTCATAGGATGCGGTAGCGCCGGCGATGCCGACGTTTTCACCGGCCAAGGCATTGAATAAAATGGCCAGCCAGTTATCGCAGGCGATCTCGCTGAAAGTGTTCAGAAAACAAAACACGTCCACGTCAGCAAAACAATCCGCAGCAATCAGATAGGAGTCGATATCGGTCATTCCATCATCGACGTCCACGCGCCGATGCTCGATGCCATGAAAAAGAAGCGCGGCAGCATCCTTCTCGCCGCTGTCAAACCCTTTATAAATAGTGATGAATTCATGCCTGATGCCTGAATCATGTTTTTTATAGGATTCGATAAAGCGCCGAACAGGGGCATCCCCTTCAGCTTTTCTGTTCAGATACACCAACCCGATTCTGGGGCCCGTTTTATTCATGATCGGTCGCACTTTAAGTAGTCTGAAATGTTATTCCCGGTAATTTTGCGCAATGCCATACCGCGTCAAGGCATGCCTCTCGCCATGCATGCCGGCGGGCGGCCCGCAGCGATCGTGCTTGCCGTGGCCTAGAGATGCGGCGCGCGCTTGCATCAAGGGAGAGAAAGCGACAGTCCAGCCGTTCGCGGCAAGCCGGCTGCACAGCGATGCCGCCGTATTGAACGCGTTTCCATCCTGGCCCAGAGGCCACATTCCTGCCTGCCTGAATGCGGACACCCGAAAAAATCCCAGAGAATTCCCGGTTACGGCGACACTTTGCGTCTTCAACGCCAGCGCGTAGGGGCCGCTATCCGACGGAGACTTCCCGATCCAGGGGCGTTCCAGCTGGCCGGATTGATTGCGCACGTAACAGCTGTCTATCACCAACCCATCCCCTCCCGTCACCAGGCCGCCGATCGCGCCCACATGCGGATGAAGCTCCAGCAGCCGAGCCGCCTCCGCAAACACCTGCTGCGATTCGATCATCACTCCATTTCCGCAAAATACGAGAATCGCATCCTCATCGCAGCCTGCAGCGTGCGCCATGGCGACGTCCCCCATCCACACCAGCTGCGGCAAGGGAACAGGGCGCCGCGCAATGTATAGCTCGCGCGCGCCTCTGCTTTTCGGCCAGTCCTCGACTTGAAAGCGATGCGGATTTGCGGTGCGGGCGATATGGCGCTCCAGGACATGGCGGACCGAGTCCAGCGAACGCGAATCTCCCTGAGCATTGTTGGTGGTCGAGCCGGAATGCTGCCGCCAGTGATACAAGACTTCCGGCACATGCTCTATCCGCCCGCCGCCATTGGCGACGCGCATGACGCTATCCCAGTCATGGCACCAGGTTGCGCCCGGGTCGGTGTACAGTTCCAGTGCCAGCGCCCGCCGGCGATTGAAGGCACAGAGATGCCAGATATACGAGCTGTCAAGATTGAGCACCGGATCGAAGCCGGAGCGGAGATAGGGTAATGCGGGCGTGCCGTCTACGAGCTGATCCTCATCCGAGTAGATCATGTCGGGACTATCAAACCGGGCTATGGCATTGGCCAGGATCTGTATCGCATCCTCCGCAAGCACGTCGTCCGCATCCACGGGGACGATATAGTCGCTGCTTGCATTTTCCAGCCCTCGGCGCATGGCGCCCATGATTCCCAATGTTTGCGGCTCGACAATAAGACTGGCATTCCAGCGCGCGGTGCTGCGGCTTGCAATATGGCGCAGGTTTTCAGCGGAGATGGGGCCATGCGCGACGATGATCCATTGCGCCGCCTTCACCGTCTGTCCGATCACCGACTCTCCCAATATGTCGAGAAGGCTCAAATTCGTTTTCTCGTATACTGTAGTAATGAGCGTGATCGCAGACGGACGCTCGGGAAGCGGATACGATGCTGCCCGCTGCCGCAAGTGCATGTCCAGCCATTGCGGATAAGATAGAAGTTTCGACTGCAGGCGGAAAAGATGCCGCCGGGTTTCATCCGGATCTGCTTCCTCGTAAGGCCTGGAAGGGTCCAGCGCCAGCCTTGGAGAGTAAACGCGCGAATCAGGAATTCTGGCCCAGAAACGCGACAGGAAATGCTCTTTGGCGCAAGCAGAGGCGGCGGCGTCGACGCGAACGCTGCTGCGGGCGCGCATGAATGGGGAATAGACGACCCGGCTTCCCGACTCCAGCGCCTGGCCCCCCAGCCATAGGCCAAGCATTGCTATCGGCACTCCCTCACCAAGCAGCTCGTCTTTGCATTTCCTGAGAAAACTTGCCTTGATGACGCAATGCGCCGGAGATATTGCCGAAACGGTACGCGGCTTCCACATGTTGGCGCCATATCCCGGGTCCGCCAATGGCCGGCCGGCCTCGGGAGAATCAAAACCATCCCCAAAGCCAAACACCCGCGGCCCGTCGACTATCCTGGTTCCGTCGTGAAGCATGCCGCCGACCATCACGGCGTCGGCAAACAACTCCAGCAGCGCCATCGCATCCCACCGCCATTCATCATCATCCGGCAAGACATCGTGCCAGAGAAGGTGAATCAGTTCACTGTCATCGGCTTCGATCAGGCTGAACAATTCCTTTATTCCGCTCCCCGGCCTGAGCGCCAGGGGAGGCCGCATCGAATTATCGTCCGGCGTCATTGCCGCGCCGGAGACATTATTGACCCCGACAATAATCGTCCGCATTGAACGTGGATTGGTGCGCTTGCGCCGGAACCACCAGTCGACGTTGTAATTGAATAATGGACTGTCAGTCAGCTCGATATCGGAGAGCTGCAAGCGATTCAGGAATCGCTCCAATGTGCTGCGATGCGAATCAGTGATATAGGATTTTGATGCGATGTTTCCTGAGGTCGACTGGCTGTGGACCCGCCAGCTGTAAAGCGCCTCCGGAATATGTCGCGGCACATGTCCTGCGTTCATGAAGCGAATGAAACTGTCCCAGTCATGACAGCCTTCCGACGTCTTGTCGGTGTAGAGTCCGAGCTGCAGAGCCAGGCCGCGGTCGATGGCGCACAGATGCGCTATGTAGCATGAGTGCAGAAACAGCACCGGATCCCAATCCGGCTTGAAATAGGGTGAGCCGAAACGCCCGTCACCAAGCTTGTCTTCGTCGGTATAGAGCAGGGGCGGGTAACCATTCTCCTCGATAAAACGGGTGAGGACATGCACGCAATCCGGTTCGATGAGGTCATCCGAATCCAGCGGCAATATGTAACGACCTCGCGCATGCTCGAGGCAAAATCGCATCCCGCCGATGATGCCGAGATTTTGCTCCACGCGCTCCAGCCTGACGGCTGGGTGGCGCGCAAGCTCCTGCAGCATAAGGCGCGTACCTTGGCTGCTTGAACCGTTGTCCAGGATCAGCCATTCAAACTGCACGCCGCCATCCTGCAGGAAGACGCTACTTCCCAGCGCCTCAAGAAATGCCGGATCGGTATTGTAGGCAGAGGTGACAAAGGACAGCAGTCCGGGCTTCTGTGCATAATTTGCTGCATTGCGCCGGCGCGTCAGGCAATCCCTGCGATAATTCTCGTAAGCGTTTTTCGGAGTAGCGGGAAATCCGGAGGAAAACGGTATTCCCGGCTCAGGGGGCGCTTTGCGTAAGATCGCAATTCTTTGGAGAATTTCTGGAACGACAGCGCCCAGGCTTTCATCCCAGTTGCATGGAAGTGTGATGCGGCCTGAAGGGTCAGGGCTTTGCAAGCCGGCGTTTATGCGTCCCGCGGCATTCTCCAGCGCGGCGGCAACGCTTTCTGCGGTGGGCGCGGCAACAAGAATGTTGGGTGAAATTTCCCTTATGCGTTCGGCGGTTTTTACCGAAAAGCTATTCGTCACGACTAGTTTGCCGGAGGCGGCCATTTCCAGCGGGGGATAACTAGGGTGCGGCGAGAGCATCAGGGAAAGCATGAGATCCGCCGTACGAACACGTCGGGCGTAGTCATCAAAACTCATCCATGGCAAAGGATTGAGAAACATGCCATTTCCCAAAGCTACAGGCGAAAGCCTTTCGCCCATTGCCCACACTTCCCACGTTTCCTTGTCGATCGCTCCTGAGGCAACGGCCAGACGCAGCGCAACCAGGCCGACTTCGAACAGATTGCGACGGGCGACAGTCGGCCTTGCGTAAAAGAGCAATACCTTTTTGCCGCCGGATTTCTTTTGATCCGCATCGGAAAAATAATAATTGCGATCAAGGGCTGGCTCGAACCAGAGCGCTTGTTCGGCAAATCGATGGTCAGCATAGCTGCCTGCCCGTTCCCTCACCAGGTGATCGAGCAAAAGTCGCGTATTGATCACGGGGATATGCGGCAGGTCGTAAGTTTCCAGCGCTCGCGCCTGATAAGTCGACCCTTCATGCAAAATCGGCTCGAAATCCTGAATCAGGTAGATAAAGGTTTTGCATGCCGTCTTTTTGACAGCATATTTTGCAATCTGCGCCGTCCACCACGCAGTCGCAAAAAACAAGTCATGTGCGCCGATTGCGATCGGCCGTGCACGATCACAGGCATCCACCAGCTCGATTCGTTCACGCGCAACTGGGCGCTGCAACAAGCCGTCCATATGCGAGAACAGTAACGCCGCCGCCTCGCCCTCCATCGCGATATCACAAGCGATCAGGCGGATCAACTCACCTTTTTCAGCCAGCAAGGCCGCAAGCAACAGTGCCGTATTCGGTCCGCCGGACATGTTCTTGAGCTGCAAGCTGGGCAGCAGCACATTGATTCGCGGGCGAACCACAAGTGCTTCCGAGACCTGCAGATTCAGCGGCAGACTCAGATGGAATCCGGACAAGCTCACATCAGTTTCAAGCTTGTCGGCATCGGCATCCTGCGCGCGCTGGACCACCAGGCTGTCATGCGAAAGCGCGGAAATTTGCAATTCGGTTGGATTTATCAAACCTCGCCTGAGAATCTGCTGGCCGATCATCCTGCCCAGCCGGGTGTGTTTCATATGGCTGCGATAAAAGCCATGCCCGTGCTGCACTATCATCTTGCGCAGGCTCGTGTCTCTAGCGGCGGCAGCCGGCATTCCGCTCCCGAGAACAGTGCTTGCCGATGTGACTGCTGTCGCAGCTGCGGGAGCGGACAAGCCGCCACCTTGCAGCAGAAAATCAGTAATCGTTTTTACACCTGTAGCAGCTCGCCGTAACGGTGCAGTAATACGCCAGCTGGTGGAATTGCGCAGGCCAGCGATCACATGATTCAATTCGCCAACCTGACGCTCCTGCACATTGAACTGTTGTTTCAGCATGAGATTCTGCTGCTCCAGCGCTGAATTTCGCTGTGCCAATGCTGAATTGCTCTGCTCTAATGTCGCGCTCTTCTGCTCGAGTGCCGTGTTCCGCTGCTGCAATATCGCGTTCTGCTGTTCCAGTGTCGCATGCTGCTGCGCCAATGCAGCGTTCTCTTGCCGTGCGATTCCGAGCTCCTGAATCGTGGGCTGAAAAGCTTCATCAGGCGGCATTGCCATTGCAGTCCACGGGTTGCCGGACTGCTCGAATGCCTCGTCAAACTGATAGGGTTTATTGTGCAGATCACGATGTCCGGAAACCACCAGTTCGATCGTGCCTGCGATAAAACGGCAACCCAGTCCACGCTCCATGGCGGGAAAAGCCTTGCGGATCACGCACATGGAATTGATGAACTCGACCGAATGTATCTGGGCCAGCACCTTTGCGTCGATTTCGCAACCGTATTTTGTGCAAAAGCCCTGCAAGATATCGGTTCGCGCCTTCTCTATGCCCCAATGCTCATAGTTGACAACATCTGCAAGCCGCTTGAAAAATGAAATGGAGGAATAAGGATCGAACAATCCTCCTTCAAATTGATTCCAATAGCTGCAATGCAAATCCTCGGCGACAAAGATGCCCCCTTCTGCCACATGTGGGAAATACAGCGCGAACGACTTGACTATATCGCTTGACCGGTGCGAACCGTCATCGATGACGATATCGAATTGGGAAGAACGCTGAATTACCTTTTCACGCGTCTCCGACTCGTTGGCATCGCCTATAACGATGCCAATACGCGGGTCGTCATAACCGAGGTTTCCGCAATCCGCATTGATATCGCAACCGACCAGGCATGACGCATTGCTGAAGTACTTTGACCATATCTCGAGCGAGCCGCCATTCTGGATGCCGATCTCGAGCAAGCGCACGGGCGCATCCCGCCAAGGCTCAAACAAGCGGTTATATTCGCGCAAATACAAAGACCACTTGTCGGATACTTTCCCGGCGTGTTCAGCGTACAGTAGTTGAAGTGATTCTTTAATCATCGATCACCTCCAGTTCCACGCGTTCGAACGGAATGCCGACCAGTCCGTACCGTATTTTGCTGGAGACCACATGAATGATCAGCGCGTCATGCATCCAGTGATGCTGGACATTGTCGTAGCGGTCGCCGTCGGCAACGGAGGTCATCACCGCGTATTGCCCATTGGGCAGCATTGGCAGCCTGAAGTCAAAATTGCCTTCAAATGTCACGCCTGCGTCCACTGGCCGCGGCGTGCGATCCGTAAAAGGCAATGTGTTCTCTCCAAACAAATCCTGGCCCAGGCGATCGCGCACCAGAAAGCCGAGAATCGGCCGTCGCAGCGGCTCATGGGCTTTGGCACGCACTGTCATGCGCACCAGTTCGCCGCCTGTAAATATCCCGTCCTGGCCGGGTGAAATCCGTGTAAGCGATACCGAAATAATTTCTGCGCAGCCGGTTTTCCAGCCTGTGGCCGCGTGAATGTTGTCGCATACCGAGGCAACCGCGCCATAGTCGATTGCCAACGGCGCGCTCATCCCGGGCATCCGATCCTCAGGAACGGAGTCATCGCCGTCGCCGGCGCGTTCCATGGAGTTCAGCCTTGCCTCGTCCCCGTAGACTTCCTGCAACGTGTACTGCAAATACGCTTCCGATACTGTTTTCGCAGTTCCGGTTTGCGCAATTTTTCCATCCTTGAGCCAGATGCCGGACTTGCAAAGACCTTGCACGGATGAAATGTCATGGCTGACAAAAATCAGCGTGCCATTCTTTTGAAAATCACGGATGAAACGCATGCATTTCTGGGTAAACACCGCATCGCCCACGGATAAAGCTTCATCGACCACCAGAATATCTGCATCCACATGTGCAATCACAGCAAAGGCAAGGCGAACATACATGCCGCTGGAATAGGTCTTGACCGGTTGCTCGATAAACTGTCCGATATCGGCGAAAGCGGCAATGCGATCGAACCTTAGGTCAATTTCCTCTTTGCTCAATCCCAATACAGCGGCATTCATATACACGTTCTCACGCCCGGTAAATTCCGGATTGAACCCCGATCCCAACTCGAGCAGTGCGGCAATGCGGCCATGCGTTTGAATGCTCCCGCTTGTCGGCGTGAGCGTGCCGCAAATTATCTGCAACAGGGTGGATTTTCCGCTGCCATTGCGTCCAATAATGCCGATGGTTTCTCCTTTTTTGGCTTCGAAGGAAATTCCGCTCAGCGCCCAGAATTCATGAAAATATTGTTTGCGCGCTTTTCCAGCCAGTCGTTGCAGCCTGGGGAAAATGAATTGCTTGAGCCGATCGCGTGGAGCTCCATAAATTTCGTAGCGTTTCCCGATATTTGTGACGCGAATGGCGAAATCGTCAGAGGACATCGGCGAACCCCTTTCTGGTTTTCTGAAACCATGCATAAGCAGCCCAGGCAAATACGGTCGCCACCAATATGTATATGCCAAGCCCCAGCCAGTTCGGTGCATGTCCCCAGATCAGCACCTCGCGGGCCTGCTCGATAATGAAGGTGAGCGGGTTGGCCATGATGAAGCCGCGAAATTTTTCCGGAACAGCTGTTACCGGATAAAAGACTGGAGAAAGAAACGTCAGCACAGTAACGATGATGCCAATGGTTTGGCCAACGTCACGCAGAAACACCCCCAGGGATGCCATGATCCAGCCGAGGCCCGTAGAAAGAATTACCAGAGGGAGAAACACGAACGGCAACAGCATCGCTGTGCTGTGCACATGGCCATTAATTAGTGAAAAAGCGGCCACCAATACGACGACGCTGACGAAGCTGTGGAACAGTGCTGCGCCAACTGCGATGATGGGCAGTATCTCCAGCGGGAATACAACTTTTTTGACATAGTTAACATTAGAAACGATCAATGCCGGCGCGCGTCCCAATACCTCGCTGAAAAGGCTAAGCACGATCATGCCGACAAAAAGAATCAATGCGAATTGTGTTTTGCTTTCATCCCCTCCAACGCCGCCCCATCGGATCCTGAAGATTTCGGAAAAGACGAATGTGTACACGACAAGCATGAATACGGGATTGAAGAATGACCAGGCCAACCCCATCACGGAGCCCTTGTATCGTCCCACCACTTCACGCCTGATCATTTGCATGATGAGATAGCGGTTGCGCCATATGCTGCGCGCCAGTGCAAGCGGCGAGATGGAGTGGCTCGCGTGGGGATTGATTGTTTGAAGAACAGAGATCATGAGAATTGCTCCGCTGCCTTATCACCGGACACTTCATGTTCCAGGCAGATGACTTCAGGAATGGCGAGCTGTGAGGCTGTCATCAATACACCGTCTCCTTGCTTATACGTTGTAGATAATGCCGTAGTCATTCCTGGCAAGCGGCCGGGCCAGCTTTTCCAGCTGCACGGCATTGAGCATGTATTCCGGTAGAAGGTTTCTTCCGAACAAACGACTTTCAAGTCCTGTCGTTTTCAGCCACTTCACTGGCAATGTTTTGCCTTAAGCGGATTATAAAGTTGTTAATTATTAACGAGTAGAAGGGAGATGCCTCTCGTTGAGCTTCATCAATCAAAAACCGTATTGAAGTGAGTGTGCAAAAATTTTGCACAGCCTTGATCATCACCATTGTCCTGCGAGAACCACAACGACTTGACCGACATCAGTGAGCACGCCAGATACAAGACTTTATTTGCTTATTCAGCGCTAGTATTTTTCTTGTTATTTTTTTACAGCAAAGATCGATAGCTCCCAATTGATTCAGGCACAAAGACATTCGCTTTGTGGAAAACGCTGGAAATAGCGAGGGGTAGCGCGTGACGAAAAATATCAAGCTTGCTGTACCTGACATTGAAAGCCGCTGCTCGCTCTCGGCCGTCGTCGTTAATTACAACGCAGGTGCTTATCTTTTAGGCTGCATCCAATCCGTCATGGATCAGTGTGACGAAATCATTGTGGTCGATAACGCGTCTTCCGATGCGAGCCTTCAACTCCTTGAGCAAAACTTTTCGCCCCGGCATGGGTTACATATCATCCGTAACAAAAAAAACCTGGGGTTTGCTGCGGCATGCAATATAGGCGCTTCTCACGCAACGGGAAACCATCTGTTTTTTCTGAATCCCGACTGTCTGCTTGACCCTGACGTTACTGCCAAACTGATCAAGGCGCTCCGCTCCGATACGAAGATTGGCATGGTGGGAGGCTTGCTGGTCAATCCCGACGGCACCGAGCAAGGCGGCGGACGCAGGGCGATACCGACTCCCTGGCGCTCTTTCGTGCGGGCATTTGGCCTGGGGCGATTGGCGCATCGATGGCCCAAGCTGTTTTTCGATTTCCATCTGCACAATCAACCTTTGCCACAGCATCCCATCGAAGTCGAAGCCATTTCCGGCGCATGCATGCTGGTCAGGAAATCGACTCTGGACGATGTCGGTTTCTGGGATGAGTCATATTTTCTGCATTGTGAAGACCTGGATTTGTGTATGCGCCTTACCAACTCCGGCAAAAAAATACTGTTTGTGCCGGATGCCAGGATCCTGCATTACAAAGGGGTTTGCAGCCGTGCCCGTCCTGTTTTTGTAGAGTGGCACAAGCATCTCGGCATGATGCGCTTTTATCGCAAATTTTTTAAGCATCAATATCCCAATTTCTTGATGTGGGTGGTCAGTCTGGGCGTCTGGCTACGTTTTTCCATGGCGGCTGCCTACCACTCCGTTCGCAATGCTGCCCGATTCTTGAAACTGCGTCGTGACTAGGCAATCAGTCGGATTGATCGGGGCCACCAGTCTGGTCGGCTGGCGGTTGACTTCACTATTGGCGGCAGCCGGCGACAAAACTTTTGCGTTTTCCAGAAAAGCCGGATTTACAGATACCGAGTCGGTCGTTTGGCGTCAGCTTTGCATTACACCGGATACCGCTACTGAAGTACTCGACAAATGGATTTGCGTTGCGCCGATCTGGGTGATTCCTGATTTGTTTCCCTTACTTGAAGCGCATGGCGCAAAGCATATCGTTGCGCTGTCCTCGACCAGTCGATTTACCAAAAGGGAGTCTTCAGATCCAAAAGAACAGGAAGTTGCTCGTCGCCTTGCACAAGCCGAAGGCGTGATACAGGATTGGGCTGCGAAACGCGGGGTGAAATTGGTAGTTCTACGGCCCACCCTGATCTATGGGTGGGGACGCGACAAGAATATCGCCGAGATAGCACGCTTCATTCGACGATTTGGTTTTTTTCCGGTGTTAGGCAAAGCTGAAGGGTTGCGTCAGCCCATTCATGCCGATGATGTCGCCGCAGCTTGTCTGGCAGCCTTGCATAGCTCCAAGTCTGATTTCCAGGCTTACAATATTTCCGGCGGCGAAACGATTACCTATCTTGAAATGGTGAGGCGCGTATTCATGGCAATGGGGCTTTCGCCACGAATACTGACTGTTCCGATGTGGCCATTTCGTGTCAGTGTGCAGGTGCTGCAGGGGGTGCCTCGTTACCGGCATTGGAATGTGACCATGGTTGAACGCATGAACCAGGACCTGACGTTTGACCATAGCGATGCTGCGGCGAATTTGGCATTCAGGCCACGGGCGTTCCATCTTATGCCTGAGGATTTGATAATCGCTTAAAGCAGCGTAAAATCTGCTCCCGTAGCCTGTACTGCCGTCTCCTCTTTATCTTATTCCATCAATGCGATACACCGTCCCGGCTCACGACATTGACGAAGGTGAGCCACAGAATCCTTAAGTCTAAAAAAAACGAACGCTTTCGCAGGTACTCAGCATCATATTTCACCTTTTCCGGAACCGACAACTCATCACGTCCATTGACCTGTGCCCATCCAGTTAAACCTGGGACAAGCTCATGGACACCTGCTTGGGTGCGCAAGTCGATCAAGTCAGATTGATTAAACAAGGCTGGACGCGGCCCCACAAAGCTCATATCTCCCTTGAGAATGCTCCATAGTTGTGGCAACTCATCCAAACTGGATCGACGCAGAAATGAACCGATCGGTGTCAAATAAGCTTTCGGATTCGTCAGTAAATGCGTGGCTACTGCAGGCGTGTCGACTCGCATACTGCGAAATTTAGGCATCCTAAAAATACGGTTACAACGCCCTACACGCTCACTCCAATAAAGGACGGGGCCTGGCGAAGTCAATCGTACAAGCAACGCAACGAGCAGCGTCGGTATGAGTAAAGCCATCGCAGCACACAAGGCCAAAACCAGATCAAAGATACGCTTCATTTATCTCCTCATGAGGAACTTTGCCTTGCTGTACCATTCAGTTGTCAACGTTAAACCTGCTCGCATCGTGTATGGTGGCGCCCACGCAAGCTCATTCTGAATAGGCGAACTATCTACACTGAGGTTGCCCAAGAGGCGCTCCATCTCCTTTTTCTTACCTAGCAGACAGCCAACGAATTTGATCACGCCAAGCGACACCGGAAGCAATCTCGCTGGGCGTCCTAATGCTGCAGCGATTTGTTGCACCAATTGTGGCGTCGATACATCTTCGCCATCGCTCAGCAGGTAGGTTTTTCCAGCAGCGATGGGATGTGTTAGGCAGACAGAAATCGCTTCGATCAGATTCCCCAAATAAATCAGACTTCGGCGGTTTGCAACTGCCCCCAGTGGCAGAGGGAATCCGAGATCAATAGCTCGTATCAAGCGCAGTAAATTGGCGCCCACACCAGGCCCGTATACCAACGGCGGTCTCAGGATAACCACTTCCATACCCGTCTGCGCGGCGATTTCTTGCAAGCCTTGTTCAGCTTCCCATTTCGAAATCGCATATGCACCTTCAGGAACGGGAGAGTCGCTAGATTGATATGGCGCCGCGCGCCCTTCACCATGTACTTTCACTGTGCTGACAAATACAAAGCGTTTAACACCACTTGCAGCACACTGTTGGGCAAGTTTCAATGTTCCTAGCGTATTGACATCCCGATACAGCTTGTATGCGTCTATAGACTCTGTATGCATAACGTGCACTCGAGCGGCCAAGTGAACTACCGCTTCAATTCCTTGAGTCAGTAGGACACTCCAGTCAGTGCTTGCATTGATCTCTCCGATTTCCACTTCCTGTGAAGTTGCAGAGGAGCGAACGACCCGCCGAACCTCATGACCAGCCTGTTCTAAAAGTGGGCATAGTGCGCGCCCAACCAGCCCATTAGCCCCTGAAACTAGTACTTTCATGCGCTCAACATTTCTTTATAAAGGGCTAAGGTCTGAGCAACAACATGGTCTGTCGAAAAGTCTGTCACTACTCGCTCACGTCCACGCAGTCCCATGCGGCGTCTTAGCTCAGAATCCAAAATCAATTTTTCTAATGCAATAGATAAAGCCAATGCATCGCGAGCAGGTATTAAGAGGCCATTATCACCATCCTTGACAGCCTCCCGGCAACCTGGCACATCCGTGGCCACACAAGGAAGGGATGCCGCCATTGCCTCAAGCAGTGACTTTGGCAAACCCTCACGGTAAGAAGGGAGGCAGGCGATATGCGCCTGCTTCAATACAGCAGCAATGTCAGACCTGAACCCCCACCATTCGACGACGCCCTCTTCATTCCATTGCTCAAGAATAGAGCGGTCGATAGATGCATGATTACCTGGGTCGACATCCCCCACCAGAACGAATCGTCCAGGGATACCCTTTGCTCTAAGTATCCGAGCTGCCTCCACAAATTCGCCAATCCCTTTATCCCACAGCATACGTGAAATCAGCGCAACAATAGGAACATTGCTATCAGAGTTCGCAATTTGAAATTTTGCTGGATCAACTCCAGCGCCACGGATCAAAATTGCTGCTTCCGGACGCACCTTGCGTCTGGCTATGAAAGCAGAAAGATCATCTCCGTTCTCAAATACCACCTTGCTACCTTGCGGATTAAGAAGCATTCGTATGGCCAGACGTAAGCTTGGCCGCAATACTCTCGCTGTCACGCTTTGCGAAGTAAAAACAAATCCCATACCTACGACTGCATTCACGACACGGCTTATTTCGGAAAGTCTTGCAGCCATGGTTCCAATTAAAATGGGTTTTAACGCGACGTGATGAACGAGGTCTGGCCTTTCACGCCGATAGATGCTTACGACATGCCATATGTTTAAAAAGGCTTTCAAAGGATTCAAACTTCGACGCTGAATCTTAAGAAGTATTGGGCGCAAGCCTGCTTTCCTGATACGCTCAATTTCAGCTCCTGCTGGAACGAGGACCAATACCTCATAGCCAGCATCACGTGCAGCCAAAGCACGATCCATGAAGTGAGAGCAAAAAAACCAGTCTTCCGCCACAAAGAAAAGAATTTTAGAACGCTTATCCTTCACTGCCAGAAGTCCTGTCCACTGAAATATTCTGTCTGCCTTGGTAACGCCTAATACGCGGTAACCAAGGAACCAAAAGAGCCTTAGAAAGGGCCACAAAAAACCCCTTAAAAGTAAATACGTTCGGCGCAATCAAAAGCTCTCGCAGCCAGTGGGCTGCCACTTCTGCGTAGCCCTGCCGTGATGCGATACTTTGCGATTCATGTACTCGGTAACGAAGCAGCGGTTCCTGTAAATTGCCGAGCGTGGCGCCTGCACGTCTTGCCCTCAACCATAAATCAGTATCTTCCGAAACGAATCCGCCGAGATACCCTCGCATCGAGATAAGAAATTCGCGCCGGATCGCCACTGTGGGATGGCAAAACGCAGTTCGCGTTGGAAGAGAACGAGTTATTTCGTCAGAAGTCGAAGGCAAATCCATCCGGCCAATCACTTGGTCATGTTCATCTATCAGGTAGGCCGCCGACCCAAGCACGTCAAAGGAATTGTCAGCCAGTGACTTGCGGAGAGACCGAATGCGATGTGGTTCGCACATATCATCTGCATCCATCCGCACGAGATATTCAGCGCTGGATTGTGCGGCAAGGAAATTCAGATTGAATGCCAATTGCCCGATAGATGTGCGGTATAGGCGGACCCTGGGATCTCCTGCAGTCAGCGCATGAAGCTCCTCCCACAAAGTATCCGTGCAGGCATTGGCGGCAATCAGAAATTCGAAATCCGCATCATCCTGACATAACACGCTCGCGATAGCTTTACCCAACCAAGGATTACTGCGATTTACGCACAGGACGACCGAGAGCGTAGGGAACGACTTATTCGGTACAAAAGGCATCATCACACAAATTTCTTGAGCACAGATTGGGGGCTGCAATTACGCATTCAGCAACCGCTGAAACAGGCACTCGTATTCATCACATAAACTGTCCCAATTATAACGCTGGCGGCTGGCCAATTTTCCTTGCTCACCAAGTTGTCTGCGCTTTTCAGGATTGCGGGCGAGCGCCTCGATGCTTCGGGCGAGTTGCGTTGGATTTACCCTAGTGTAGCCCTGCGCGTCGACAGGCGCCTCACAAATCACGCCTCCGCCTGTCCATCGCACGATTTCTTCCGAATTCCCTACAGGTACAGTCAAA
Source organism: Oxalobacteraceae bacterium (assembly GCA_003537575.1). GTDB lineage: Bacteria > Pseudomonadota > Gammaproteobacteria > Burkholderiales > Burkholderiaceae_D > Paucimonas. The sequence continues at coordinate 148,176 of DPRS01000047.1, read as the reverse complement.
TACGGCAATCCCGCAGCGCATGCCTCATACAAAACAAGCGGCGAATATTCGACGTTCGAAGCGAACACGAACAAGTCAGCGTTCAGAAAAGCTTGAATCAACTGGTTCCGGGGAAGATCGACGATGAGCACTTTCTTGGTTGCGCCCTGATCACGGTTTATGCGTGTTTGGTATTCCTCTATGGCAGAGGAACGAGCAACGATGAATCCACGAGAGACTAGAAGCGTCTTTATTCCGCGGCGCAAGGCAGACCATATCCCATGCTGACGCGCCATGCCGTATAAACGCCGCAAGAGTGAGCCATGATTGGCAGCACCTAGCAATTTGTTACCATTTAATATCAGCACCGCAGGCCGACTTCCGAAATCGGCTTGTTCGAAGGCCTGCACCAATTCCAGATGCCCCTTCATGCCAGTCATGCTTCCGACCGTTAGCAACAATAACGCATCTTTACCTATCCCCAGCGAACCGCGGAAATCCTCACTCACTGGCAGGTCAAATTCGCAGCGGTCTGCGCCATTCGGAATGGTCACACCATTAGTGAGGCCATGTTTTTGCGCAAAATCGACATCGCGATAGGTCTCCGCATGATAAACCAGCGCATCCATGGATTTGAGTATCGTCGGCAATTCTTCGAAGTACTGCCGGAATGCGTCCAAAAAAAGTCCTGAATAGCCACACGGTACGAACACCTTACGAGCCCGTATAGTGGTGAACACTGACCATGCAGCATCAAAAGTCCATTGTTGCGCTGCATAGATAAACATTACGTCGAAGTCACCTAGGGTCAGGAATTCTTGATAATTTGCGACTTCCCCCTGCATTCCGCCGACGCGATTACCGACAACCGCAAACTCCACTATCTTGACTCCATTATGCGTTTTCGAAGCGCGCGCAGGAATCCGCGTAGTAGCTACCGTTACATCATGACCGCGGCGTGCCATGCGCTCGGCAATCTGCCTCATTACTTCCTGGGCGCCGCCCACACTCGGATAATAAAATTCGACACAAAATAACAGTTTCATGCTGCACTCCCGGCACGCAAGGCCGCTTCCCAAGTTCGCGCCAGAGCAGATGAAAAGCTTTGACGCGGGCGCCAGCCAGAAAGCTCCGTCAAACTGGCTGAACACAGCACGTTGGCGGACACGTCAAAAACACGTGCAGGTAGATGTTTTAGTGCGATTTCGTAATTAGCGGCCTGTGCAAGGGGCATGAGCTGGTCAAGCACCTCACGATTGTCCAAGCCCTGACCGGTTCCGATGTTGTAGGTGGCGCCAATCGCACCATGATCAAGTGCAGCAAGCAGCCCTTCGGCCAAGTCGTCGACATGCAGGTAATCTCGCACGGTACCCCGTTCGCCAAAAATGCAAACTGGCTGACGTCGCAGCGTGGCCCAAATTGCCGCGCCGATAAAGCCCTGACCTTGATTGCCTACCTGAGCAGGGCCAAACGGGTTGCCGGGGCGGGCGATGACAACAGGCAGCCCCTCCAGTCGATGAAACATCAATGCATATTTTTCAAGCGCTAGCTTTGTTATTCCGTAGGGAGAAATAGGGTTAGTCGGATGAGATTCCGTAATCGGCAAACTAAAAGCGGGGCCGTACACCGTGCCCCCTGATGAAACTAGCAGGAACCTCCGCAGGCGGTGACGGCACGCCTCTTGCAAAAGATTGACAGTTGGCGGCAGATTGCTCATCAAGTCATGCACCGGATCGTCGAAGCTGCTTTTCGGCACCGTTGCGTAAGCGAGATCGATCACTTCGTCACAGGTGGCGAGCAACGCCTGCATACACCGGGAATCGCTAGCATCGCCCTGGATGTAGCGCACGCCGTCAGGCAAAGCTTGTCGAGGCAGCGCGCTGCGACCCAGCACCCAGACTTCTCTTGCCGAGCTAGCCACAAGGAGCTCAACCAAGCGGCTGCCGATAAAGCCTGCCCCGCCGACCACTAAAGTGGTGAGTTGTTTCGCGCCCATGTTAACCTTGTTTGGCTCGTACACAATATTTCAGGCGATGCTTGATCCCCCGAGCCATGGCAAGCAGGCGTGCAGGAACGCGTTGCCGCATATATCGCCCCTCGATGTGCTTGCGCATGCGCTGGTATGAGGCCCGAAACTCGGCAGACCACTGCACAGCTGGTCCGCCGATGGCGCACGCCGCCTGTTCAAACAAATTGCAAGCCGCCACTCTCTTAATAGCCGGGCGGAAGCCTGAACGCCCTCCGCAATGGTACAACTCGGCGAGAGCCCTGAGCTGCTCTGCAGGGGAATCAGGCAGTACATGCGCAAGGTTTTCAGAACCTATAAGCACCAGTTTTTCCAAAAAGGGGCTCTCTCCGGCGCGCGACATACTTCCCGGAAGCTCGCGATAGATGGTTAGCACCTCGGGAAGATTCGCCACTTTATGCCGACGAGCGATGCGAGACCACAATTCATAGTCCTCCGGCGGCTGGCGCGATTTATCCTCACAATAGCCTCCGAGCTCGCGCAATACCTCAGCACGGATCATCATCGAAGAATGCACGAACGGGTTGTCGAATAAAAGTTCAAGCTGCAGGGCAGCATTTGAGGAAGGATGGCGGTGTTGGCGTGGCGAAGGCCGATCGCCTTCGTAAATTTGCGACCAAGTGCCGACCATCCCAATCTCGGGGTGTGCTTCGAGAAACGCAAGTTGGTGCGCCAGACGTCCCGGCAACACGATATCATCCTGGTCCTGGCGTGCAATATAACGGCCTCGCGCCAATGCAATGCCACGATTCAGGGTGGCTGCCAAACCTCGGTTTGGGTGGCGCACGCAGATACAGCGTGGGTCTGGCATCTGCGCGACGAGTTCGGATGATCCGTCAGAAGAACCGTCATCCAACACAATTATCTCAAGGCCGTCGATTTCTTGTGCGTAAACGGATCTCAACGCGTCGGCCAGCAATGGGCCGCCGTTATAAACTGGGATCAATACAGAAACAATTGGAGAGGACATCGCTATTTCCCAAATATGGTTACTGCCGATCACCGGCTTTGGTACGTCCGAGACCTGCTGAGCAGAGGTATTGCAGACACAATAGTATTGTGAACGCGCGACAGCTTATTCATGATTTTGGCGATCGGCCAATATCGAATTTCAAGTGAGTTAAAAAAATTCGGGTCAAGAATAAGTTCAACACCGAAATTTTCCAGGTCATCCACCGTTCGTATGCGAAAACGCTCGAAAAGGTTGCGCAGGAAAATACGAGTCATCGGATCATTTTCCAATTGAGTAGCGTATTTGTTGAACACATACTGATACTCGAAAAGCTCGACTGCCGCATCGTTGCGACAAATTTCGGTTACTTGATGTCCCGCGTTAGTCGGCGTAGCGACCAAGCATTCATTCGTCATGGCGAAATGCGACGAGCTTTTCATGCAAGCAATATAAAAGTCGATATCGACCAGCCATTTCAGCTTTGGATCAAATCGACCCGGGCAAGCGGCGCGACGAAAGATAGTCGCGCTTGGTGCGCCTACCACGTTACCCCGCAATAGCGACTCAGGCATGACGCGAAGCCGTTCGAGAGCCTGTTCGCTGCAAACGTGAGATCTTTCTTGGCCTGTAATGTCATCGATCACCAAACTGCCGGAAAAGGCAAAACAGGCCGAAGGGTCTCTTTCCAGCAATTCAACAAACTTCTCAAGCGAGTGCTCGTCAACCAACCAATCATCATGGTGGAGGATTTTTATGTAATCGCCGCCAGCCATGCTGATGGCATGATTCCAGTTTTCCGGCGACCCTTGCCTAACTTGATTTCGCTCGTAACGCAACCGACCTTCAAAATCGAAATTATCCAAAAGCTTCCATACTGAATCGTCAGGAGAGTCGTCGGTAATGACGACTTCGTAGTCCTGGTAGCGTTGCTGAATGACTGAATTCAGCGCCTTTTCAAGATAATGGATCTGTTTGTAGGCCGGAATGCAAATCGAGACTTTAGCCATTCTGCACTTCCAATCGGTGAGCACTGGAGCCATCGCCGCTCCAAGTAGTTACATTTTTCAGTGCGCGCTTGCTGTAGTATTGTTCCTCTTCCGTTGGGTTACGACTGTCCGCATACCATGGCATATGACGTGCCTGGTATGCGCCCAGAGTGCGCAGTGCAGGCCCATAGCAATAAGGTGTGTTCGGTCGGTACAAAGCGAAAGTCGTATCAATGTCAGCGTCGAAGACACCGGGCGCCACTTCGCGCCGGTATTGTTTCGATTCCCATTGGATCACTTTCTTCTTCATGCCAAAGCAATCCGGAAGATCATCGATTTTCAAGCCGAGTCCTGCTTTTTCAAATCGAGGAAAACGCAACAGCAAGTCGTAGAGATATGACACGGCGTCGGAAGGGCAATCAGCCAGCGGGACAACGTCCGGGTCAGAATATACAAACCAGTCGCGCCGGATTATGTCTGCCAACTGGGGCGTCTGCCATAACGCGGTGTGACCAAGATTTTTTCCAAGCCTGATTACTTCGCCATCAAAATCGGCGAGAAACTCAATCATCGGGCCGTAGGTGGAACCGTTGTCAAGAATAATGATGCGCTGGTGACCGGCATTTTTTAGCCACGCAATAAGTTGGCGAAGCTCGGAAACGCGATCGCGCGCGTTAATAATAATAGGGATGCGCGCCGCAAAAGCTTCACGCTCGGCCTGAGTAGGGCGCTTTATCTTGGATATAAAATACCTTACAGCCAATGAAGCCGCTTGTTTTATGCGCCCCGGACGACGATTAAGCTGAGACTGCACTGCCAAAGTCGATCGGACCGAGTACCAGTAATGCTCCATTCTCTCGATGAATGCAGACATCTCTTCAGGAGCAACCCCGGAAATTGCAGTCGCCGACCGACCGATCTCGATCACTGCGTCCCCATGAGCTTCATCGCCTGCACAGAATTGGAATGAATCTTCACAGATAAGAGCATGCGCGATTTGCCTGCATCGATCGTGTGAAAAGCGTTCCAGGGATGCATTAACACCTAGCACACACTGCAATTGTGCCTTCGCGAGCTCGTCTGCCACTTTTGCGTGCGCTCCGGCTCGAACGTGACTGTCAGACGCTTGAAATACCCTGTATCCAACTAATGTCTCTGCCATGTTGGCTCCACGCAGTCCCAAGTCAAGCATGCGGGTCCAGAGGTCGTAATCTTGCGCGGGTATTTCGCGATAGCACAATTGTGCCTTTCCCAAGGCATCACGGCGGAACATGACGGATGGATGAGCAAAAGGCGTACCGAACAATGCATGAAAGCGAACCGCTGCAGCGCTCGTCGGCTCGCCATGCTGCCGTATCACCTCGCCGGCCTCATTTATCATCTGGATCTGGGATCCGACGATTGCAATATCGGGGTGCATATCCAGATATTCCACCTGGCGCGCCAAGCGTTCCGGAAACGACAAATCATCCGCATCATGGCGCGCAATGTATTCGCCCCGGCACAAATTGAGACCGAGATTCAGTGCATTGGCCACGCCAGCAGCGCCAGTGTTGCTGACGATCCGTATTCGCGAGTCCCGCAGGCTGTGAGATTGCAGTATTTCTGGAGTCGAGTCCGACGATCCGTCGTCTACGATCACAAGCTCAAAATCATCAAAGGTTTGCCCAAGTATGCTGTTTAAAGCCGACTCCAGATACTTGGCGCCATTGCGCACAGGAGTGAGCACGGAAACACGAGGGCATGATTCCATCGGCAGGTCGCGATTCATTTAAAACGAGAACGAATTGTTAGAAGTTTTCGAAATAGCCTATCGATCGCACGCCCGAACAATGTGGCGTCAACTACCGCACCGTAGCAACCCTCACCTCTCTTAACTACCGAGGACTTAGGCAATCTGCCATATCCCACTATAAAAAGATATTGATATGCACGAGCTGTAGGATCGAAGGCGAGGCGAACGCGATTAATGAAACCAGCTGAACGCACATCAGAATTGAACTCGGTATGAGTAAATCGTCTTTGCAGAAAATAAATTGCATGCTCACTCAAATCAAGCTTTGCAAATAGCTGACGTGCCAATTCAAGCGTGTAAAATCGCAAATGAGTGCGTTCGAGAATCCCTGAATCTGTATAGACAAAATTCCCGCGCATCAATGACAGCCGCACTCCGCCAAAGGCCACATTTGGCAAGGATATTAAAAGTTTGACGTCCGGTTTCAGACACTTCAAAAGTTCCTGAAGCACCGGTTGAGGATCGGCAAAATGCTCAATGACATCGGCCATGACGATATAGTCATAGTTCCTTGCCCTGATTTGATCATGGAATTCTTGCAAGTAGCCTTGATACACCTGCCGATAGCAAGTGGGGATCAGCGATGCCGCGAATGGATTCGGCTCGATCGCATCGATAGCCACATCTTTGCCAGCCCTCGCCAAGACACGCCCCAGCAATCCGTTGCCGGCACCGATATCCAGCACCGACGAACCTTGGTTGATGATTGCCGCAATATTCCCAAGTGGGTTTGCATCGTCGGCCAGGATCGCATCAAGGATATCCTCGCCGACGACATAATTAGAATTCGGACGGGCAAACAGATTGGTCACAACAGCACCCACGACTTCGGTATCAGATCGTCAGTGCGCAAGCTATCGGTCGCGAACCAGCGACGCGGCGCGATTACTAACTTATTTGGCGAAGGATTAAGCCAGGCTCCCCACCAACTGAAGCTGGAGTTAGCAATGATGTGATGGTCGCAGCGGGCCATCAGCGCCATGTCTTCCCATGGACGGCTTGGATCGCCATGGACCAGCTCACACGCTATGCCCGCTCCGATATGAGCTTTCACCCAGTCCGGATCGTCGGAGAAAAGAAAGAAAATAGCAGCTCCATGCTGTGCCTGCATATGTGCTATAGCACGACGATAATAATCCAGTCCTAGCACGCCGTGGACGCCATTTGCCTGCGCACTCAGATAGTCTCCGCGCCGAACATGCAGCGACACGGCGCATGGTGCCTGTTCTATAAGGTTCGCCGTTTTCTGCGCCGCCTCACTCAATGCCTCACTTGGTTGAAATTGCTCGCGCAACTCCTCCTCCACACAGGTGAAATAGCGGCAACTTTGAAAATATCCTTCCAAAGCTACTGGGCTGGTCAACTTTTCAAAATTAGGATCATAATGAAAGTGTGGTTCGCGATAGGTCGGCATCCCGGAAAAGAGACGCGGAAGGAAGCGTCGTAGCGGTTCCGCCAGCTTTACGAGGAGCGCTAGCCGAGAGGCACGCGCCTTTGGTGCCATGTTCTGTGGGATGCACAGCTTATCAAGATGATATGGCCATGTCTTATAAGTCTCATATGCACTTGCGTCAATGCGCAGGTCTGCTCCCGTCCGCCTTGCAAGCGCAAGCCCTGCTGCGTAAGCAAACATCTGGTTACCCAGTCCGCCTATAGGCTTGGCAATAATCATGCGTGATCCCTACGTCGCCAATTTTCCCAGATGAAGCGGTATTGATATGTGACTTCGTGTGTTTGTGCCAGTCGTGCTTGTATGGCTTTCATACGCGCCTCAGCATCAGGAGCAAAATCATGGAACTGGACCTGTAATTCTCGGATACGCGGCATCATCCCTGCATCGAGCAACCCTTCAAGGAGGGCATATTCCCCGCCTTCGATGTTGACCTTCATCAGGCTGATTTCTTGCATATTTTCCCGCAACATGAGTTCAGGTAATCCAATTACAGGAACGGTTATATGGGCTCCTCCCTCACCAAACTGCGAGGAAGCATCTGCGGCAATCCGCATTTCCATTTTGTCGTCAGTTGGCCCTGCCCCCGCTGCGTGTACAGTCACCAATGTATTGCTCGCAAAGCGCTTTGCAATGCGCTGGGCGAACTCCGGCACAGGCTCAAACACATGCACACGACAACCGTAACGTGCAACTATGTCGCTTGCCCATTGCCCTTCGTAGCCACCGATATCCAGCACCACTTCATTCGAAGTGAGCGAATACTCTTGACGCAACTCTTTGTCGCCAAGGTCTTCATCCCAGCGCTGCTTAAGCAGTTCGCGCTCTGACAAAGGCGGCGGCAAGATGGGCGCACAATGATCGGCGAGGCCTTGCATGCGCTTGCCAATGTCACGCAGTATTGGGCCAATAACTGGCCCAAGCAACAATCGAACAGGCCGGCCAACACGGCGCAGTGGGCCGGGGATTTTTTGTACTGACATGGATACTCAACTTTCGGAAGTATTATCTACAGTGTTTTAGTTGATCGATGCAATGCCTGTGATTCGCTCTGTTATTGTGTCCCGTCGAACAAAGTCCAGTGTCGGCTGACCTGCGACATTCCGAAAATCGTCGGTAACTATCTGACAGGGTGCTGACTAAACGACATGCCATGGAATCACAGGGGCAATCACGCCGGGGCGTATGTTGCGCCAATAAAGTGAGTCGCTCAACCCACCTTCAATACGTAACATTACGCTATGCAAAGTCTTGCCGGGCTCGGAGAGATAGCTTTGTGCATGCAGGCTTGCAAACAGGTCAAGCCTATATATCCCCTCGTTTAGCAACCTTGTGGGGAAGTTACTTTGCAGCTTCACACGACCTGCACGCAAACGCGGCCAATCTGGTTCAGCGGTGTCGGTTGTCACTGTCCAGTATATCTCGCGCCCCTCTGAGTCAAATACGACATAACCAAAATTCAGCGCTGGATGCAGCTTGTGAATTGTTACCTCGATCTCTACTCGCAATGTTTCATCGTTTGGCTCACTGCTTCGAACAGCACTACCATCCGCGTGAACGATTGCAAAACGATGCAACGTAAAGTAACTGTTTTCCAAGGGTGCGTCAGGCGGCACCAGCCATTCACTGCGCGGAGCATCCCCCTGTCCGAACATGTATGTACGGATCATTTCATCTACATCTTTGCTGTCTGCACGTAACCGTCCGCCATCAAGCCATAGCACATTACGACAGAGTTGCCGAACGGCGCTCATATTGTGGCTTACGAATAGAACTGTGCGTCCTGCTCGAGAAACGTCCTCCATTTTCCCCAAACATTTTTTCTGAAAGTCGGCATCACCAACTGCGAGCACCTCGTCCACAATAAGAATCTCGGGCTCCAAATGTGCCGCTACGGCGAATGCCAGGCGCGTATACATTCCGCTTGAATAATGCTTGACAGGCATGTCAATGAACGGCTCAATTCCCGAGAAATCGACAATCGCATCGAACTTGCGGCGGATTTCAGCACTGCGCATGCCCAGGATTGCGCCATTCATGAATACATTCTCGCGTCCTGACATTTCTGGATGAAATCCCGTGCCGACCTCCAGTAACGAACCTACGCGCCCATGCAGCCTAATTTGCCCAGCGGTAGGGGAGGTGATGCGCGAAAGTAGTTTCAATAGCGTGCTCTTCCCAGCACCGTTACGGCCGATTATCCCTGTTACTTCACCTTCGGGAATAGTGAAGTTAACGTCCTGCAAAGCCCAAAATGTTTCCCTGGCACGCGGGTTCCCCGCTACAGGGCGACTATAGCGCTTGCCCAATCCAGTAGCTACAACAGCATTGTTTGTCATAATGCGTCCACCAAGGTCGCTTCCGTCCGGCGAAACAACCAGCGTCCAGCGGCAAGCAATAACACCAACATTCCTGCGAATACTGCCCATGCAGATACTGGCGGCGCAGTTGCTCCTAGTAGTGCCCATCGCATGCCGTCCAGCAAAGTCGCCATCGGGTTCAGCAAGAACAGCCATTGAAATCGTTCAGGGACAAAAGTGATCGGATAAATAATTGGCGTTAAGTACATCGCCATTTGCAATACAAATGGCAGAGCGATCGCAATATCCCGGCGTAGCGCATTCAAGGGCGCCAGCACCAGCGAAATACCGAATCCAAGCATTCCCGCAGCGATCAACAGCAGTGGAACGGCAAATACCGAAAACCCCGGCACCACTTTATAGTAGAACATGAGCGCCAGCAGGACCATGAACGATATCGCAAAATCGATTGCGCTGGAAAGCGGAGCGACCATAGGCATCAGCATGCGCGGGAAATAGACTTTCGAGAGCATGCCGCTGTTAGCCTGAAGGCTGCCAGCACCGTCCAACACGCAACGGCTAAAATACTGCCAAAGCAGCAGGCCAGAAAAAACGAAGACGGGATAAGGGGCGTCTTGTGATGGAATGCGCGCCATATGGCTGAAGACCAAGGTGAAGATTGCCGTCGTCAGCAAAGGCTGCAAGACTACCCAAGCTATGCCGAGCACTGTTTGTTTGTAACGCACACCGACATTGCGGATTGCAAACGTCCATAGCAACTCCCGAAATTGCCATAATTCTCGCATCCCGTCACTGAGTTTTTGCTCAGATTGAGGCTTAATAATGGTTGTCGTAGAATAAGACTGTGTCATACGCGTGATTTACCAGCGACCTTGCGAAGAGTGCTGGCAAGATGTTCAAATTCTTGCAGTAGCGGGTAATGATGATTGCCGATAAACAGACCTCTCTGATCAACACGTTCAGCATTAGACAGTGTGCCGGCAACGCTATGGGGCATCCACTTCAGCACTTCGCTGTTTTTCGCGAAATTTCCCGCCACAATCGGCCTGCAGTCAATTTGCGCAGCCATTAACGCATTCGCCAGTTCGCGTCGCTGTACCGGGGCATTGTCTTCCATTAGCATGGAAAAACCAAACCAGCTGCTTGCACCAATTTCACGCTGAATGCGAATCCAGCTGAACTCAGACATCACTTCAGCAAACCGTGTGGCATTGGCGCGACGCGCCTCGATCATTTCGGGCAGCTTTTTTACTTGCTCCAGTCCGATCGCTCCGCTCATTTCCAGCGGACGCAAATTATAACCAGGCAGCACGAATCGAAAGCTTTCCTCGAAAGGATCATCCCGCTTGGCACAAATCCGGTTGTCTCGTGGAAGATTCCGCGTCCAGCCGTGCGCCCTGAGCGAGAGCATGATGTGATACAGCTCCTCGTCATCGGTGACAACCATGCCGCCTTCCATGGTGGAGATGTGATGGCTGAAAAACGCACTAAAGCTCCCCATCAACCCAAACGTACCACACTGCTTCCCGTGGAAAGTCGCCCCCATGGACTCGCAATTGTCCTCCAGCAGAGTAAGATTGTGAGCTTGGGCGATTTCGTGGATCCGCTCAAAATCATTGGGGTTGCCAAGCAGGTTAACTGCCATGATTGCTCGTGTGTCGGGCGTTATGGCGCGCTGCAGTGCATCCAGATCATAATTGAGCGTGTGAGGATCGATGTCGACAAACCGCAGCTTCAACCCGTACTGATAGAGCGGATAGTAAGTCGTGCTCCAGGATACCGCGGGTACAATCACTTCCGCGCCCGGCGCAAGCGCAGTTCCGTCGCGACGGTAACGCAGCGCTGCTACCATGACAAGGTTCGCCGAACTGCCGCTGTTTACCATCACGCAGTAGCGACTGCCGACATATTTTGCGAACTGCTGCTCGAATGCGAGGACGTTCGAACCCATGGTAAACATCCCGGAATCGATCACCCGCTCGATGGCCTCATACTCTGCCTGATCCCAAGTTGCAGTTGCCAGAGGATATGTAATATTGCTCATGATTTGCATTCTTCAAGATAGTACTGATATGTAAGGGAGATTCCTGCCTCAAGCGAGGTGGAGGCATGCCACCCCCAGGCAGTGGCTTTATCAATGCTGACAAGTTTCTGCTTCATTCCTGCCGGCTTACTGAGGTCGTGGCAAAACTTGCCTTTGTATCCGATTACTTTTGCAGCAACTTTGTAGTATTCGTTTACTGAAAGATCATCTCCCAACCCAACATTCATGGTGTGGGGGAGCGAATCGAACTGTTCAATTGCACGCCACATGCAGTCGGCGAGATCTTGCGCATACATGAACTCTCTCCGGGCATATCCATCTCCCCAAATATCGACGCTATCCAGTCCTTCGACTTTTGCCTTGTGCAATTTATGAATAATTGCGGGCACCATGTGGGACTTGGCTGGATCAAACTTGTCGTGTCGGCCATAGATATTGCAAGGAATTAGGGTCTTGTATTGATACCCTGCATTCTCACGCATGATGTATTCACATAGACGCGCAACAGTAATCTTGGCAATTGCGTAACCTTCATTGGTGGGCTCAAGCTCTCCTTGCAGCACCATTTCTTCTTGAAGAGGGTTCATGGCATTTCTAGGGTACATGCATGAACTGCCCAGATTCAGTAACTTGTTGATACCAAGATTTCTAGACGCAATAACTATGTTTCGCCCAATATCCAAGTTATCTAAAAGAAAATTCACAGGTTCCCGCATATTGGCTTGAATTCCACCAACCTTGCCGGCAGCGTGAACCACTACATCGGGCTTATTTCGTTTCATCCAATCATAAACTGCTGCGTAATCACGCAGGTCAAGTTCACGACTGCCAGGCTGGAGGATTTCATACCCTATGGCGGCGCCGTGCTCCAGGAAATTGCGCCCAACCATGCCGCTGGCGCCAGTCAAGAAGATACGCATGGATATTCTGCCTTATTAACTCTCGCTTGAAAAACCACTTATTCGGAACGATTAAAGGCTTTGAATCCGTGTGCTTTGACCAACTCGTCACGTTCAGCGGCCTTCAAGTCCTCTCGCACCATTTCGGCAACCAGTTCTGCAAAGCTGGTTTGGGGAGTCCAGCCCAACTTAGCCTTGGCTTTTGAAGGGTCGCCAAGAAGGGTTTCGACTTCCGTCGGGCGAAAATATCTTGGATCTACCGCCACAACAGGCGAAGATTCTGAGCCGCCATCACTGCGTCCAATCCAGAATGCGCGTTCGTCGACCCCATGCCCTTCCCAGCGAAGTTGCATGCCCAGCTCATTTGCTGCAGCGTTGACAAAATCACGCACGCTGAATTGGACACCGGTTGCAATTACAAAATCTTCCGGCTGTTCTTGTTGCAGCATTAACCATTGCATCTCGACATAGTCGCGCGCATGGCCCCAGTCGCGTTTGGCATCGAGGTTGCCTAGATACACGCAGTCCTGCAGGCCAAGTTTGATCCGCGCCAGTGCTCGTGTAATTTTTCGAGTTACAAAAGTCTCGCCTCGAATCGGGCTTTCATGATTAAAAAGTATGCCGTTACAGGCATAGATGCCGTAGGCTTCGCGATAATTAACCGTAATCCAGTACGCATAAAGCTTTGCGACTGCATATGGACTGCGAGGATAGAAAGGGGTCGTCTCTCTCTGCGGAGTCTCCTGCACTAATCCATACAGTTCGGATGTGCTGGCCTGGTAAAAACGTGTCTTTTTGCTGAGGCCAAGAATCCTTATGGCCTCCAGTATGCGGAGAGCCCCGAGGGCATCTGAGTTGGCAGTATATTCGGGCTCCTCGAAACTGACTGCAACATGGCTTTGAGCCGCCAAGTTGTAGATCTCATCAGGCTGGACCCTTTGAATAATATGAGTCAGACTCGACGAATCTGTCATATCGCCATGATGCAGAATAAAGCGGCCATCCGAGTGATGAGGGTCTTGGAAGAGGTGATCAATACGATCAGTATTGAACAGGGAGGTCCGCCTTTTTATCCCATGCACCACGTAACCCTTCGAAAGAAGAAACTCCGCAAGATAAGCGCCGTCTTGGCCTGTAACGCCGGTAATGAGAGCAATTTTTGTCATTTGTGTCGTCCGTATGTATCTTCAAATCTCACAATATCGTCCTCCCCAAGATAGGAGCCCGACTGAATTTCAATGATTTCCAATTCGACCTTACCTGGATTCTTCAACCGGTGAGTTTCACCAATTGGAATATAAGTTGACTGGTTCTCGGTAAGTAAAAAGGTCTCGGTACCCCTCGTTACTTCGGCCGTACCTTTCACAACCACCCAGTGTTCAGCGCGGTGGTGATGTTTTTGCAAACTCAGGGATGCCCCTGGCTTGACGCCTATCCGCTTTACCTGAAACCGCTCCCCAACATCCAGACTGTCATACCATCCCCATGGGCGAGCAACTTTTCTATGGATAACTGCCTGGGTATATTGCGCCTGTTCCAGCTGAGCCACGACATCCTTGACATGCTCGGCACAGTCCCGATGAACAACCAGAACAGCATCCAGTGTATCAATGACCAGTAGATCTTCCGTACCTAATGCAACTACAGGTCGATAGGGAGCATGAATAAAAGTGTTGCTGGATCGGTGAGTGAGCCCTTGGCCTTGAATGCGATTTCCGTTAGTGCCGGGAACTGTGAGATCAGCCACGGCATTCCAGCTACCGACATCACTCCAAAGCCCGGCGAAAGGCACGACGGCGACCCTGTCGTGGGATTCCATCACTGCGTAATCGATACTTTGTGACCTGCAGCCAGAAAAAGCATGAGCATCAGGGCGAACAAAGATCTGCCCGCCTGGCGTAGTTTCGCTGGCAACTTTGGCCATCGCATCACGACAGGCATTCAAGATATCTGGAGCATGTCGTTCCATTGCCGCAATAAGAACGCTAGCGCGGCACAGAAAAATTCCAGCGTTCCACAAGGTATTGCCCGCGAGGAGCAACTGCCGAGCTTTTTCAGCATCCGGCTTCTCAATAAAGCGCTCAACTCTATAACTGCCATCGCCCTTCACCTCGCCCTGCTGGATATAGCCATACGCGGTGCTCGGAAAACTTGGCAGCACGCCAAAAGTCACGATAGCCCCGCTGGAAGCAGCAGCAACACCATGCTCAATTGTCTTGGCAAATGCATCAACATCCGGAATGTGGTGATCAGCCGGACAAAAGAGAAGAAGATCCCGATCTAGATTAGCTGCATGCAAAGCCGCCAGTGCCATGGCGGCAGCAGTGTTGCGGGCTACCGGCTCGAGAATTACTTCGCCGCTCAATTGTACGGCCTGCAAGGCATCTGCCACCATGAATCGATGGTCTTCTGCAGCCACGATAAGCGGGGGCATCCTGAATCCAGCAACGCGTTCAAGCGTCATCTGTAGCAGGCTTTTGTCGCCAATCAGTGGTACAAACTGCTTAGGAAAGCTCTTCCGCGACAAGGGCCACAGGCGCGTACCAGAACCGCCGCAGAGAATAACTGGGGTAATCATGAGAGATGCCATCAATTAGAAAGAAGAGATGTATCCACACAGGCGAACAGCATTGTCCGGATTTGCATAACTCTGCGATATGTCACCTGAACGACATGGGGAGATCTTAGGGGTGGAATAGCCGCTCCCGAACTCGCAAGTTCGGATAACGTCCAGCACGTTGCATTCCCATTCTGCTGTGTAACTGCCAATGTAACGCTCTTGGTCAGTAAAATGTTCATAGCGATGATTTCATCGCACTTTCGCTTGATTGCGAAGGTGCAACTTCTTCCTTCAGCTGGTCAATCTCCTCGCGTAACGCCTCATACTCTTTTATCTTGCGTTTCAGAAAACGAGCCGTCAGCTTTGATTTTTCTGCGGCTCCAGACGGAGTAAGCAGATAAACATAGCCCAGTTTATGGCCACTCTGACTGAAATTCTGTACTTTTAGCCATCCTTTTTCCATGAGTGCCTGGAAGCAATAATTAATACTTCCAAGACTAATGCCGAGTTCTTTGGCCAACATGCGCTGGCTGAGATCCGGAGTTTCGTGCAGACGCCTCAGCACTTGGAATTGAATATCGTCCTGCAGTGAAGTTCGCCTACTTGGCATGGATTACATGGGTAATCAAAAACACAAAAAAGCTACCGCCCTGCCGGATTTGAATCAGCAAGCACGAGCATAGTAACCGAGGAAAGCCCAGAACAAGATTGCATGACAAACCGCGTTCACTGGGCGAACGGATTGTGCCATACAGATGTGGCATTAGGAAATTTTTTTTGCCAAACTCTGAATAAAGAGAAGCCGCACATCATCTATTTGTCAATTTTTTAAGATTTCAGTTGTCTTTATGCCGATTGGATGTGCGGCCTCCTTATTCGAAGACGACCAACTCGGAACCAAGTCAAATCATCATTGCGTTTCTTTTTGTTAACTATTTGACACATACATCTGAACTTTGAGCATCTTAAGATGGCGGCTTTGTTTTTTTCAAGCATTAATAGAAAAACACAATTATTTTTACCAAAATAAAATATTTTATTTTTATTAACTTTGGTTACTTTAGCTATTCGCTCTTCCATCCGCATGGAATGTGGGCAAACCAGTAGCCTCCGATCGGAGAAATATGCTGAAGGATCAGGAACTGGGCGGCCTAAAAAGTGGGCGAGCAACCGTTCTGCGTAACCGGGCAGATACAGCTTCAGGCCGTTGCACAATTAGCTGCTACGACAGGGAGATGGGCTGGACGAGACTGTCAGTGGGCGTCAGCGCCAGGGGGCCGCTTCGTATGACTGGGTGAGTATCCCACGCTAAGATATGAATTATTTATAACTGCAATATATTAGCTCTTGCAAAATTCTGTTACAGCCACAGCTGGCTCGTCAGCAAATGACGGTTCTGAGAAAGTGTACTCTCTTACAAGTTCTCGCATCGCAGTCTTGATCGCTCCACTTTCCCGCGTTTCGCATGCACTCATCAATTTTCCGAGCAATCGATCCAGAACCGGCTGTTCCAGCGAATATTCGGTCGTGCGCATGATACGCGGATGCTCGCTGCTTTCCACTGCATCACCGATCAGGAGCTCCTCATACAGTTTTTCTCCTGGCCGCAGCCCGACATAGCGAATTTCGATGTTTCCATTCGGGTTATCCGGCGTCTTTTCTTCCAGTCCCGCCAAATCAATCATGGTCCTGGCCAAGTCGACGATCTTGATGGGCTCACCCATGTCGAGCACGAACACTTCGCCTCCCTTCGCCATCGCACCGGCCTGGATCACCAGTTGCGCAGCTTCTGGGATTAACATGAAATAACGCATGATTTCGGGATGAGTGACGGTGATCGGCCCTCCCTCTTCGATTTGTTTCCTGAAAAGGGGGACAACGGAACCGGAAGAACCGAGCACATTGCCGAAGCGGACCATGCAAAACGTCGTAGCATTGCCAGGCTGCAGGGCCGCCGCCTGGAAAACCAGCTCGGCAATACGCTTGCTGGCGCCCATGATATTGGTGGGGCGCACGGCCTTGTCGGTGGAAATCAGCACGCAGGTTTGTACTCGGAACTTGGCGGCAGCGGCGGCTACGACTTGGGCGCCGACCACGTTATTGCGGATCCCCTCGGCCATGTTGGCTTCGACCAGCGGCACATGCTTGTAAGCCGCCGCATGATAGACCGTAGCAATTCTGCTTTCCTGCATGATGCGCTCGACGAACGGTGCATTACATACCGACCCCAGGCAGGGATAAATTTCCATTGCCGGAAAGCGAATACGCAGCTCTTGTTCGATCGTGTATAGCGCGTACTCTGAATGATCCAGCAAATACAGCACAGCCGGTTGCTGCGCCATGATCTGGCGGCACAATTCGCTACCGATGGAACCGCCGGCACCTGTAACCAAGACATTTTTGCCACGCACACACCTGGCGAACAGGTCAAGCTGAGGCGGCACCGACTCCCGACCGAGCAAGTCTTCCAGCTTGATTTCCCGAATCGAACGTGCCGAAATCGCCTCGTCATCGGCAAGCTCGACCACGCTGCGCAGCATCTTGACTTCAAGATCTGCTTCGTGCGCCTCGTGCATGATTTGCCGACGGCGCTCGGCGCTGGCATTGGGAATTGCCAGCACAACCATGGCGATGCCCACCTCTCTTGCCAGCTCCGCCATGCGGCTGGCATGGAACACTTTTAACCCGGCGACGTTGTGGTAAGTCAGCGACGCTTTTTCGTCAAAAAAGCAAACAGCGCGATACTTGTCGCTGAAACGGATCGCCTGCGCAAGCTGTGCACCGGTTTTGCCGGCACCATAAATGGCAATCAGATTCTTGTGCGGCATTCGCCTTGCGAGGTGCTTGCGCAGGAAAGTGCGCACTGCCAGGCGGGATCCCACCACGTAGGAAAAAGCGACGAACCAGTAAATAATCAATGCGCTGCGCGGCAGCGCCTGGCCCTGCCAGAAAAAGGAAATCGCATAAGCGCCAACCACCGCTAGTGCCAGGCCGATACCTGTGGCACGAAGCAAAGTTTGGTCGATAAAGCGGATGACAGCCCGATATAGATCGGACAGGATAAAGACGCCCACGGTAATGAAACCGACCACGACGTACGGCGTAGCGCCGTAACTCAGGGCAGTCTCGAAGTCGCCCAGCCGCAGCAGCATCGCCATCAAAAAGCAAAGCGGTATGGCGGCGAAATCCATTGCAAGCATCAGTGCAATTTTTGTCCACCGATGCATTGAGACCAGACTCTTGCTGAGTTTGGCTGTAAATTCGGATTTTGCTACAGGCATGATGAGTGAAACTGAAGGGCTGAGAGAATCAGATGATGCAAATGCAAACTAATATTGCAAAATCTGATAGCAACCAAGATATAGGAATAATGCTCAAAGAGCGCTATCTGGGTTCGGTGTATGTTTTAATTTTGTAACGGAAAGTATACCGCACAAAACAGGGGCGGCCCAACCAAAAATCTACAATGTTCAGCCAGACACAATATGTTGCAAAATTTGCATGAACTGAATATCCATGGGTAAACTCCTCGCCATCGACGGCATGCACATCGTGCGCCGCATCTACGAAGCCAACGACGAGCCGGAGCCTGCGGCAAAGGCTCAGGAAGCGTTGCGGCATGCCCTGTCCTCGTTCCGGCGCCTGCTGGCGACCCATCAGCCGACGCACGTGCTGTGCGCCTTCGATTTCGGCGGCCACACCTGGCGCCATGAGCTTTATCCCCGCTACCGTGAAAACCATGGGCCGCTGCCGGAAGAATTGCGCGAACGCCTGCCGGCCTTTTACGATCAGCTGGCATCGCTTGGGCTAAAAGTCATCTCGGTACCCGAAGTGGCGGCCAAGGACGTGATCGGCACGGCTGTCCTGCGCTGGCTTCAGGAAAATCGCGGCGAGGCGATCATCGCTTCCACCGACAAGGATCTGCATGGCCTGATCGCCCAGGGCGCCCTGGTGTGGGAACACTTCAAGGGCGAATGGCACGACCGGGTATGGGTCGAGCGGAAATACGGCGTGGCGCCGGAGCGCTTGCCCGAGCTGCTGGCGCTGGCGGGCGATGCCTCGGACAATATCCCCGGCGTGTCCAAAGTCGGCGCCAAGACCGCAGCCAGACTCCTGCAGAGCTACGGCAGCCTGGAGCAGGTGCTGGCGGGCGCCGGCATCCTCATGAATCCGCTGGGGGAAAGATTGCGCAAGGAGCGCGCTCAGCTCGATTTGTCGCGCCAGTTGGTGGCGCTCAAAACCGATGTGCGGCTGGGCGTGAGCTGGAGCATGCTGGCGTACGACCCCGCGCGGCTGGCTTGAACGCTGCGATTTTCTTGCAATCCCTGCAAACTTTCGCCGATTTCCATGCTCTATAGAATGGAGAACATTCCCATGCGTGGCACAGGAGACAACGATGGCGAACAGCAACAGGCGCAACGATGCCCCGTCCAGAACTCCCACGGACAATCCACAAAAACGGCGCGCAGACGGCCAAGATTCCCAGCCACCGCAGGAGCCACCGATCAGACAAGTCAATCCGAATCATAAGGGCTTGAATCCGGACCATCTCGGACCGGCGCAACCGAGAAAACCCGGCAAATAAAGCGACCTCATCAGCGACTACATCTGCGGTCACGCCAGCCGGTATGCCCTCAAGAAAAAAAATCCTTGCAGGAAGCGCGATCGGTATCGCCGCGCTGCTGGTGATTGTTCCCTTGCTGCTGAGCATCATCGACTGGAATTTTGCCAAGCCCTGGATTTCCCAGCGCGTCAGCGAAGCCACCGGCAGGTCGTTTGCCATCAATGGCGATCTGTCGCTGAGCTGGCGGAAACCGGCGCAAACCGAAGTCGGCTGGCGCCGCCTGGTGCCGTGGCCGCATTTACGGGCACACGAGCTGGTATTGGGCAACCCGTCCTGGGCCACCACCGGGCCGACCATGGCAAGCGTGCCGCAAGTCGATTTCACCCTGAGTCCACTGGCGCTGTTCGGCAAGAAAATCAGCGTATCGAAACTGATCCTGACCGAGCCGGACCTGGCGCTGGAAATCGGCAAGAACGGCCAGAACAACTGGACCTTCAAGCAAAGGGAGGAGAACGCGGCGCCGTCGCCATGGCAGCTCGTCCTGCATGACCTGGATCTGAACGAAGGCACGGTGCGGCTGGTCGATCCGGTCAGGAAGGCCGATGTCACCACACGCATCGATACGCGGGAGGACGGCAGCATCGTCTGGAAAATCAGCGGCACGCTCGACCGGGATGCGGTATCCGGAGGCGGTAAGGCCGGCGCGCTGCTGTCGTTGCAGGAGCGTGGCACGAAGTATCCGGTGGAAGCCGAACTCAAGGTGGGAAAGACCGAAGTTTCCGCGCGCGGCACGCTGACCAATCCGAGGAGCGTCAACGCGCTCGATGTGAACCTCAAGATCAGCGGCGCCAGCATGTCGCAGCTGTTCCCGTTTTCCGGCCTGGTCTTGCCCGACACGCCGCATTTCTCCACTTTGGGACGGGTGGTCGGTTCGCTGGCGCGCGACGATTTCCATCTGCGCTACGAGAAATTCACCGGCAAGGTAGGCGACAGCGACATCGGCGGCACGCTGGAATACCTGCGCAGGGAACCTCGCGCGCTATTGCGCGGTGAGGTAGTGTCGAATTTCCTGAACCTGAACGATCTCGCCGCGCTGGTCGGCACCGATAGCCCGGAAGAAAAGAAAAAGCGCGGCGACAAGACCAGGCAGCCGCCTGACAAGGTCTTGCCGGTTGCGCCATTCCGCACCGAGCGCTGGGACAAGATCGATACCGATGTGCAGTTTACCGGCAAGAAGATCATCCGCGGCGAAGACATTCCGATCGATGATCTCTCCACGAGGATACGGCTGGATAACGGCGTGCTGTCGCTGGCGCCGCTGAACTTCGGCGTTGCCAACGGCAAGTTCGTTACCGAACTGCGCATCGAAGGCAAACGCGAGCCGGCCAGTGCCCGGATGAAAATCACGGCGCGCGGCCTGAAGCTCAACAAGCTGTTCCCACAGGTGGAATCGATGCGCGCCAGCGTGGGACAGATCCATGCCAATGCCGATCTTTCCGCCACCGGCAATTCCCTGGCGGCGCTGGCCGCTTCGGCCAATGGTGAATTCAAGGCTTTCGTCACTCAGGGCACCATCAGCAAGTTCATCCTGGAAGCGATGGGCCTGAACCTCGGCAGCGTCATCCTGACCCAGCTGTTCGGCGACCGCCAGGTGCAGCTCAATTGCCTGGCAAGCGACTTTGCCGTCAAGGACGGGCTGATGCAGACCCGTACCTTCGTGGTCGATACCGAAGACGCCATCATCGGGATCGATGGCAAGATCAATCTTGCCACCGAAGAGCTGGGACTGACGATCCGCCCGGAAAGCAAGGGGCTGCGCATCATCTCGCTGCGTTCGCCGCTCTACGTGCGCGGCAGCTTCAAGAATCCCGATGTCGGCGTGGACAAGGGAACGGTGGCGCTGAAGGCGGGCGCGGCGACCGTGCTGGGCACCGTGGCCACGCCGCTGGCAGCGTTGCTGGCGCTGATCAATCCGGGGCCGGACGAGGATAGTCCTTGCGCCAGTCTCCTGGCGCAGGCGCAGAAAAAGCCGGTGGCGCCACCGCCAGGCAAGACGAACGGTGGCAAGCAGGCCGCCGCGCGCTAAATCTCGCGTCAGGCGCCCAGGTCGACGCTGGCACGCCATTTTCCCGATCCTTATGCGGGCCGGATTGACCGGGCAAGCGCAGCGAAATGTGCAGGAAACCATCGTTCCTTGCGCAGACATGGGAAGGTCGTTAAACAAAACCCGACGATGGATTGTCCAATCCGGTAGAAGTTTTGCCAATCAACGGTCAGGTATGGTTCCGGCAGCTTGAAGTACGCTGCAACACCGCCATGCCTGAAGCCACCAGGGGCATTCCATGACGACCATTCCTTCGCAATCCAGCCAGACCGATGAGTGCCGCCGACTGCAGCAGCAGGTGGAAGGCGATGGCGGGACCCACAACCTGTCGCACACCGATCTCGCCTTCTATCAAACGTTTTGCGAGATAGAAAATAATGCAGCACCGCATCGGAGCGCCGGCGGCCTCGACCGCGACGGCGCCATCGATGAAAGTGCGCATATCGAGGAAGACACCTTGTTCGGCGATCCGAATGCGGGCCGCCCGGATGACCCGGACGATGCCAATCCACTCTCTCCTTACGGCCGCGCCGTGACGCGCTCTGCCGAAAACAGGCCCAAGCCGGCAAAATAAAAAGCCCGCGTATCGATACACGGGCTTTAGAGCGGATTCGGCCTGACCTGACTTGCCGATGCCGGATGCCTTGGCCCGGCAGACGCATGCTTACTTGAGCATGTTGGCGCGCGCAGCCACCACGGCGATCGTCGCAGCCAGCACGCCGATGAAGCCGATGGCCACTTGCATGCCGAAGCCGTGCGCCAGCGCGCCGATCACCGGTGGGCCCATCAGGCTGCCGCTGTACGCCATGGTGGCGACGCCTGCCAACGCGACGGGCCCCTGGCTGCCGGCCGCGCTGAAGACGAACGGGAACACCAGCGCCAGTCCCAGACCGGCGACGGCAAACCCGGCCAGCGCCAGATAGGGGTCCGTGATCAGCACCGCAAACAGCAGGCCGACGGCGGCCAGCGCGGCACCACAGGAAACCAGGCGGCGCGCGCCATGCTTGCCCTTCAAGCGATCGCCGGAGAGGCGCGCCAGCAGCATCGTCATCGAGAAAGCGGCGAAACCCATCGGTGCAAAGCCGTCAGTCACACCAAAATGCTCTTTCAAAAACACGCCGCTCCAGTCTGCGATGCTGCCCTCCGACATCGCACCGAGGAAGACCAGCGCACCGAGCAGCGCCAGCGGGCCGCGCGGCAGAGCAAACATCTTCTTGCCGGCACCTTCGCTGGCATGGGTATTTGCTTTGGCAGCTTCGTCATCGGCGTCGGTAGCCTTGAGCAGATGGCACGCCAGCCACAGCAATGCCGCCAACGGCATGGCCACCATGAGAAAGTGGCGTGCCGGCGCAATTTCCATGCTGGCCATCAGGCCACCCAGCATGGCGCCCGCCAAGCCGCCGACGCAGCAGCCGGCATGCAGCCTGGCCATCATCGATTTGCCGGATTTCTTTTCGACGCTCGTCGCCACGGCATTGATGCCGACATTCACGCAGCCGGAAGGAATACCCAGCAAGAACACCGCAGCCATCAGTGCCGCGACGCTTTGCGCCAGGCCAATGCCGACCAGCGCTGCCAGCAATGCCAGGCCGGCTATGAGCACAGTCTTGCGGCCGCCGAGCCTGGCCATCATCCATGACGACACCGGATAGGAAACGACAGCACCGATGCCGCCGCACAGCAAAACCATGGACAAAGCGGAATGCGGGATATGCAAGTTTGCCTGGATGGCAGGAATACGGCCAGTCCAGGAACCGCCGATAAAACCAAACAGAATAAAAATCGTCGGCAGCGCAAACGCTTGAATTTGCGGTAAGGAAAACTGTCGTGTTTGAGCAGGTGCAGTAATGTGCATTTTTATCGAGGGCAATTATGTTTCTGGGAAAGCCCATCTGATATCTGCTCATCGGAAATAGTTTCTGTGCAGAAGAAATTTGTTGATAGCGGCTTATATCTGTCATAAAGCAGCGGCATATCTGGTCGAAGAAGATGAACGGCTGATCAATACCATGGTCTTTAGCAATGCCACCTGCGCAATAGACGAAGGAAAAAGTGCAGGATGACCCAAATGCTTTCTTTAGGAGAACACAATGAAGATCGGCACTTTTTTTATGCTGCTTGCGCTGGCGCTGATCGGTATCTTTGCCGCGCTGAACTGGCCGGCATTTAACCAGCCGACCACACTTTCGCTCGGCTTTACTGCGGTGACCGCGCCGCTGGGCNNGCTTCGCGCTTTACCGAATTGCGCACGTTTATCGAGTCCGAATTAAATGCGCGCACGGCCCGCGAGGCGGATATGCACAATGCGCTGCTGGCGAAGATGGACAGGCTGGACGATTCGGTGCGCGGATCCATGCAGGACGCCAGCAATACCATGGCGGCTTACATGGGCCAGATGGATGATCGCCTGGCGCACGAGCGGCGCCCTGTGCCAGGCGCCGTCCCGGTTGCCCGCGACNNGCGGCAACTGCCAGAAGATCCAGGCCGAACATGCCGTAATCAGGCCCATGCAGAGGAAGGTTGCCTGGAAGGCCAGCGGCGTCGCGCTGGCCGGAGGCTGCGCCAGCAAGCTGTTGAAAGTCGCCAGCAAGCCGCCGGCGACCGCCACGCCCAAGCTCATGGCCAGCATCTGCACCATGGAATGCAGGCTGTTGCCGCTGCTGGCCAGCGGCGGCGGCAAATCCTTCAGCGTTACGGCATTCATGGCAGAAAACTGCAGCGAGTTGAGCGCGCCGAAAATGCCCAGCTGCAGGAGCCGCAGCCAGAATGGCATGGCGAGCGAAAACAGCGCGAAGCTGGCGATGCAGGCTCCCACCAGGAGGGTATTGACGATCAGGACCTTGCGGTAACCGGCGCGCCGGACCAGGGGAGTGACGATGCGTTTGACCAGCATGCCGCCCAGCGCCGCCGGGATCATCATCATCCCGGCATGCGAGGCGGAATACCCCAGGTTAACCTGCAGCAGCAAGGGGATCGTAAACGGCATGCTGGCGTTGCCGATGCGCGCGAACAGGTTGCCGCACGCGCCGACGGAAAACGAGCCGACCTTGAACAAGGATAGCGAAAACAGCGGCGCCGGATGGCGCGAAGCGCGCAGCCAGTACGCCGCCAGGCAAATCAGCCCAAAGATGATCAGCACCAGCACGACCGCGTGACGCATGCCCGGATCCCCCAGGCCGTCCAGCGCCACCGAGATCATGACCATGCTCGCCGCCAGCAGCGCGTATCCGGCGATATCGAAGCGTTCGATGTCCTTGCCGCGAAAATCCGGCATCAGGGCGACCGTCGCCAGGCAGCCCAGCACGCCGATGGGGATATTGATCAGGAAGATCCAGTGCCAGGACGCGTACTCAACCAGCCAGCCGCCCAGCGTCGGCCCCAGAAGCGGCCCGATCAGGCCGGGGATGGCGACCATCGTCATGGCCGGCATGAACTTCTCCTGGGGAAAAGCGCGCAGCACTGCCAGGCGGCCAACTGGCAACAGCATGGCACCTCCCGCGCCTTGGATGGCGCGTGCCGCCGTCAGCAAGGTCAGCGTCGGCGCATAGGCGCACAACAGCGAACCGAGGGTAAACACTGCCAGCGCAGCGAGAAAGACGCGGCGGGTGCCGAAACGGTCGGCAATCCAGCCGGAGGCGGGAATCAGCATCGCCATGGTCAGCGTATAGGCGACGATGACCGACTGCATGCGCAAGGGGCTTTCACCCAGGCTTTGCGCCATCGCCGGCAAGGCCGTATTGACGATGGTGCCGTCGAGTGTCTGCATGAAGAAACCGATCGCCACCAGCCATAGCAGCATGCGCTGGGAATTTTCTGTCTTGCTTTTTACCATCGCCCCATCCGGCGCTAGATTGTCATGAAGCGCATCCTGAAATTACGACCCTTGATATTACCCCTGGAAAGACGCTCGTATGCCAGCTCGGCAACGCGCCGTTCCAGCGCCACGTAAGTGACGAATTCGAACACGTTGATTTTTCCGACCTGTTCCTTGGCGAGGCCAGCGTCGCCGGTCAGGGCGCCCAGCAAATCGCCGGGACGCAGCTTGTCTTTCTTGCCGCCCTGGATGCACAGCGTCACCATCGGTGCCTGCAGCGGCTTGCCCTGGCCGGCTTCGAGCGAGTCCAGTTCATACCATTCGGCCGGCTGACCCTGGTATTCCTCGATCAGTTTGACCCATTTCTTTTCATTCGGCGCGCACAGCGACAGCGCCATGCCCTTTTCCTGGCCACGGCCGGTGCGGCCGATGCGGTGCACGTGCACTTCCGTATCGCGGGAGACATCGACATTGATTACCGCGCTCAAGCTTTGGATATCCAGCCCGCGCGCGGCGACGTCGGTCGCCACTAGCACCGAGCAGCTGCGGTTGGCAAACAGCACCAGGATCTCGTCGCGCTCGCGCTGCTCCAGGTCGCCATGCAGCGCCAGCGCGGAAATGCCTTGCGCCTGCAGCTCTTCGGCCAGTTCGCGGCAATGGATCTTGGTATTGCAGAAAGCGATGGTCGATGCCGGCTGGTAGTGGCGCAGCAGGCGCGCCACCGCCTGGTCGCGCTCTTCATAGCCAATCTCGTAAAAACGCTGCTCGATCTGTCCCGTCTCATGCCGCACCTCGGCCGAGACTTCGGCCGGGTCGCGCAGGAAGGGACTGCTCAGCTTGCGGATATCGTCCGGGTAGGTGGCGGAAAACAGCAGGGTCTGGCGGCGCGCCGGACAGGCGCTGACGATACCGGCGATTTCTTCGTAAAAGCCCATGTCGACCATGCGGTCGGCTTCGTCCAGCACCAGCGTCTGCACGTGCGAAAGATCGATGCTGCCGCGGCCGAGATGGTCGCGGATGCGGCCGGGCGTGCCGACCACGATATGCGCGCCATGTTCGAGGGAAGCCATTTGCGGGCGCATCGGCGCGCCGCCGCACAGCGTGAGCACCTTGATGTTTTCGGTAAAGCGGGCCAGCCGGCGCAATTCGTTCGCCACCTGGTCGGCCAGCTCGCGCGTGGGGCACAGCACCAGTGCCTGGATCGCGAACCAGGCCGGATTGAGTTTATGCAGGATGCCGATGCCGAAGGCGGCGGTCTTGCCGCTGCCAGTCTTGGCCTGGGCGATCAGGTCGCGGCCGGCAAGCGCCACCGGCAGGCTGTGCGCCTGGATCGGCGTCATCTCGCGGTAGCCGAGCGATTCCAGATTGGCCAACAGGGCCGGCGCCAGCGGCAGGCTGGCAAATGCGGTGTCATTCATGGGGGCTTCCCGGTAGGTGGGTAAGACAGTCTAGCAGACCGGCAAGGGCGGAAGCCGGCCGCAAAAAGCAAAAAGCCCGACTGGCTGCGTCGGGCTCATGCGAAATATGGTTGCGGGGACAGGATTTGAACCTGTGACCTTCGGGTTATGAGCCCGACGAGCTGCCAGACTGCTCCACCCCGCGTCTGAGGGAGCGAATGTTACAGCGCATCCGGGTTTCGCACAACCGGTATTTTGCGGCGATGATGGCAGGAAGGCAAAAAACCGCGCATGCCGGCACGCGAAAATGGCGGGGAATGGCATGCGGCGGGACATACAACGAGACATGCAGCAGGATCAGCCGTGGACCGGCTGCGCCAACAATCGCTCGAAGCTTTCCGCCGTGACGGCTTTCGAGAACAGGAAGCCCTGGGCATAATCGCAGCCGGCCGCGCTCAGCAATTCTCTCTGCTCATCGGTTTCAATCCCTTCGGCGATGACCTGCAATCCCAGCTCATGGGCCATCACGATGACCGATTTGACAATCGTGCGGTCGCTGGCATCGGTAACCATGTCGTGCACGAAGGATTTGTCGATTTTCAGATAATCGATATCGAATTTCTTCAAATACTGTATCGATGAATATCCCGTGCCAAAGTCGTCTATGGCAACCTGGACACCGGCATCGCGGTACTCGAACAGCTTGTCGGCAACCGCCGCTGACGCATTCAGCAGCAAGCCTTCGGTAATTTCGACGACAAGACTGCTACCCAGCAAGCCAAGCTTTTTCAGATGCGCCAGCCAGTTCACGCCCAATTCTGTCGCGCGGATCTGGACGGGCGATACGTTGACGCTGACTTGCAGGGGATTTCCCGACTGCGCCTGCCATTTCTTCGAGCATTCGACCGCCTGCCTGAATACCCAGTCGCCGATCTCCCTGATGAGGCCGGTCTCTTCGGCGATCGGGATGAACTGGGAGGGCTCAACCTGGCCAAGCTTGGGGTGATTCCAGCGCAACAGGGCTTCGGCCTTGGCGATTCTTCCTGTCGTCATTTCCACCACCGGCTGGTAATACACTTCCAGCTGGCCTGCCTTCAACGCCTTGCGCAAGTCGTTTGCCAGTCTCAAGCGGTGATATGCCCTTTCCTGCATGGACGGCGTGAAGTAGCGGAACTGGTTGCGGCCGGCATTCTTGGCGGCGTACATTGCCTGATCCGCATTGCTGATGAGCTGCTCGACGGTAGAGGCGTCGGTATCGTACAAGGTGATGCCGACGCTGCCGGAAACATAGGCGGTTTGCGTGCCCAGAACAAAAGGCTCTCCCAGGGTTTGCAGTATTTTTTGCGCAACGTCCTCGACATGCGCCAGGCCGGTCAGTTCGGTCAGGATGACCGTGAATTCATCACCACCCAGGCGTGCCACCGTGTCGGAATATCTGACGCAATGCGTGAGGCGTTTGGCAGCTTCCGCGAGAAGCTGGTCGCCGGCATCGTGTCCCATCAAATCGTTGACTTCCTTGAAACGGTCCAGGTCGATGAACATCAGGCATAAGGAGTGTCCCGAACGCGGCGCCTTCCTGACTTCCTGGTCCAGCCTGTCGCGAAACAGCCGCCGGTTCGGCAAGCCGGTCAGCGCATCGAAATTGGCCTGATACCAAATGCGTTCCTCCGATTTCCTTTGCTCGGAGATGTCGCTGATCGTGCCGGTCAAGCGCGATGGCTTGCCATTCTCGTCGCGACCGACCACGACACCGCGAGAACGCACCCACTTCCAGCTGCCGTCATGACAAAGGAAACGGTATTCAGCGACGATCGGCTCGCTGGTGCCGGCGCCGGTTTCGATAGTAGCCAAAACGCCCGGCAAATCGTCCGGATGCACGCGGTTCATCCAGGCATCAAGGCGATCCGGGAATTCTTCCTCGCTGTAACCGAACATTTTCCAGACACGGCTTGAATGCACCGTCGTGCCGGTACGCATGTCCCAGTCCCAGACGCCATCACCGGTGCCTTCCACCGCCAGCTTCCAGCGCTCACTGGTGATTTCGAGCTCATTCTGCGCAAGCTTTTGTTCGGTGACGTCGTGCCCCTGGATGAATATGCCTACAATCTCGTTCCGGATGCCGGTAATAGGCTGGTACACGAAGTCCACATAGCGCTCGCTCGGCGGCGCACCGGGCTGCTGCTGAAACACGATTTTCATCTGCCGGCCAACAAAGGCCTTGCCGGTCTGGTACACCTGGTCCAGCAGGCGGCCGTAACCCTGCACATTCAGCTCCGGCAGGCCACTTAACACCGGCTTGCCGATGATGTCGCGATGGCCAACGAGCTGGTAGAACGCCTCGTTGGCCATGTCGATCGTATGCTGTGGGCCGTAGGTGATGCCGACGAAGCCGGGCGCCTGGCGGAACATGTTGCGCATGTGCTCGCGCTCCTTGTCCAGCAGACGGTTCGTCTCCTCAAGCGCCTGCGCACGGCTGTATACGCTACCGGCGATCTGATAGGCAACGTTATCCTGCGCCGGCCTGCCATGTCCCTGCCGTTCCAGCTTGACCAGTTCGGTCACGTCGATCGCATTCTGAAACAGGAAAGCCACCTCGCCCTGCTCATCGAGCACCGGAGTATGGATGATGCTCCAGTAGCGTTCCTCGTAGATCGGGCCGTTCGGTGTTGAGCGTGCGATATTGTAATGAACCATGCCGAGATAATCTGGCTGACGCATGGCGATCGCCCGGTTGAACGATGCACGCAACATTTCCAGACTTGTATGGTCCGGATTGTCCGGGTCGGGCGGAAAGGCATCAAACATATTGCGCGCCACCAACTCTTCCCGCGGACGGCCGGACAAGCGAAGATAAGCCTTATTGGCGCCAAGGATTACATGATCAGTTGAAAGGATAACGTATGGAAATGGAGAGGCATTCAAGACTCCCTCCAGATCCATGCAGCTGACGGATGGACCTAATCTGCTCATATGAATCCCATGAATCCAGAAATGCCGTAAATAACTTAAGGCACGTTTTTTGGCAAAAAGTTTAGAAGTGCCAATCCGGAAAACAGGAGACTAATCCGCAGACCGGGTGTAGCCTAGCCATCAGGAGGACGGTTCCGCTGCAAGCGAAGGCAGGAACCGGCTTCGGTCTTTTGATCTGCCATATTGAAAATGCCGACCAATTTTTCCGCCATCAACCCTCTTCCTGCCGAGACAGCCATGGCGGCTGCCGAAACGCCAGAACTGCTTGCGCAACAGCTCGGCGCCGAATTGCTCAAGCTGGAAGGCGCCGTGGTCGTGCGCTTTTCCGGCGTGGCCGAACTGGGCGCCTTGCGGGTGCCGTATGCGCTGGTGCCAGGTCGCGGCGTGCTGGCCAAGCCATCCAAGTGGCGCCGGCTCGGACCTGAAGGACAGCTCGAACTGGTGCGGGAACGCGTGCATCCCGCAGCCATGGAGGAATTGCGCCATAACGTCGTCGCCTTCGTCGGCAGGATCGCCGCGGAAGCCGAGGATGCCGGCCTGGACACCATGGCCTTTCTCGGCACGCTGGCGGAAGGCCCGTCTTCGGTGCCGGCGCCGCAGGTGTTCGAGCGTATCGAGCAGCGCCTGGCGCACGCTGTCGAACGGCAACAGGAAGAGCGGCACGCGGCGCTGACGCGCGAGAGCATCAACCTGGCCGAATATCCGGCTTCCTTCGAGATGGCGCGACGCATGCCGCGCCGCTTCATCGCCCTGCTGGGGCCGACCAATTCCGGCAAGACACACCAGGCGATGGAAGCGCTGGCCAAGGCCAAAAGCGGCATCTACCTGGCGCCTTTGCGCCTGCTGGCGCTGGAAAACTACGAGCGCCTGCTGGAAGCGAAACCGCATGGCCGGGAACTCAAGGTCAACCTGATCACCGGCGAAGAGCGCCGCATCATGGAAGACGCCACCCACGTGGCCAGCACGGTGGAGATGCTCGCCCCGAACATGCGCGTGGACGTGGCAGTCATCGACGAGATCCAGATGCTGGCCGACCGCGACCGCGGCGCGGCCTGGACGGCGGCAGTGTGCGGCGCGCCGGCCAACGTGGTGTATCTGGTTGGTTCGCTGGAAGCGCGGCGCGCGGTCGAAGCGCTGGCCGAGCGACTGGAATGTCCGCTGGAAGTGCATGTCCTGAAACGCAAGGCGCCGCTCGCAATGGAAGCGGGGCCGGTCAGGAAATTGCGCAACCTGCGGCGCGGCGACGCTGTGATCGCCTTTTCGCGACGCGATGTGCTGATGTGGCGCGACATGATCGCCGAGCAGGGGCATTCGGTGGCCACCATCTACGGCAACCTCTCGCCCGAAGTGCGCCAGGCCCAGGCGGCGCGCTTTCGCGATGGCAGCGCCGATATCGTGGTCGGCACCGATGCGATTGCGATGGGATTGAACCTGCCGATAGAGCGCGTGGTGATGACCACCTATGTGAAATTCAATGGCGTGGAAGAGGAAGAAGTGCCGATCGCGCTGGCCCGGCAGATCGTCGGGCGGGCCGGACGCTTCGGCGTGCACGAGGAAGGCTTCGTCGCCGGCTTCGACGACGATACCCATCAGGTCATGCGTTCCCTGATGAAGGAAAAGATTCCGCCGGTGCCGGCAAGCGGCTTTGCCGTGGCGCCGTCGATCGAGCACCTGCACCGGATATCTTCCGTCACCGGCGAGCAATCGCTGACGCGCCTGTTCAAGCGCTTCGTGCACAATATCGACGTACCCGACGGTTTCTTCTATCCGCGCATCACCGACGAACAGATGGAGCGCGCCTTGTGGCTCGATACGCTGGCGCTGTCAGTGGCGGAAAAATTCACCCTGTCGCTGGTGCCCATCTCGTCCCGGATTCCCTCCCTGCACAGCGTATGGGAAAACTGGGCGCGCGCCCTGGCCAAGAGAAAAACCTGCACGCTGCAGCGCGATCCGTATGACCTGGTGCGGCAGAACCTGCAGGAAGTCGAGGATACCTGCCGCATGTATTCCGCCTATGCCTGGCTGAGTTTCCGCATTCCGGAACATTTTCCCGACGGCGAACTGGCGCATGAACTGGCGCGCGCGGCGTCGGACCGGGTCGATGCGATGCTGCAGGCGCAGAATGCCGCCGTGCGCAGGCGCGGCAGCAGAAGGGACAGATAGCGGCACGGCGGCCTGGTTTATGCGGCAGCTTGATTCTAGGTGCGGACGAACAGGGTCACCAGCGGGTTGTCGCCCACCTGCCGGCTCCAGTGGCCGTGCACGGCGGGATCGAAGGTCGCGCCTGCGGGCAAGGTATCGTCCGAGTAAAAATGCTCGCCGGGGCCGAAGATACGCGAAGTGCCATCCTGCAGGCCGATTTCCATCTGGCCGCTCAGGACGAACAGCCATTGCGGCGAGGTGGTGCAATGGAACTGGCTGCGGAAGCCGACCGGGCTATGGCGCAGCTGGTAGCCGGAAGAGGGGTACAGGGCGGAGAGCATGGTTTGCGGCGTGCCTTCGGGCAGCGGCAGGTCTTCTTCGCGGAATCTGGCGCGGCCGTCGGTGTCGGTGTAGAGGATGGTTTTCTTGAAGGTGGTCATGGGGGATGTCTTTGATATTCAGTTGAAATTTTGCGATCCCCGATTATTACTTATTTTTTAGCACATTCGAACCTCTGGTGGCCACCAAGTTAAAGCAAGGCGGGATTTTTATGCGAGTGTTCGCCTCCCGGGTTGGTTAGCAGCTTGCATGTCATGCCTACAGATGACAAAGCTTTCCGAATTGCGTCAGCTGAATCGGAAAGCTTCAAGGATTACGCCGTCCCGGCGTGACGGCTTCCAGGAGAAAATGCTCAGTGCGCCACGGTACCGCGCCATGCTCCGGTCTCGACGCCGCGATTCTCCAGCAGCTTCTTGAACTTGCGCAGGTTTTCCTTGGCCTGTAGCTTCACCGCACCGAAGGAGTCGCCGACTTCCTCCGTCATGCTCTCAGGCAGGTAGCTCATCTGCAGCGTGATGCGGGTACGGTCGTCCGACACCGGGTCGAAAGTGACGATGCCTTCATTGGCCACACCCGAGATGCTGCGCCATGCGATACGCCGATCCGGGATTTGTTCAGTGATCTCGGCATCCCATTCCTTTTCCATGCCTGCCACGGTCGCGCGCCAGTGGAGTCTGGTATCAGTCAGCTGCCTTATTTCCTGCACGCTGCTCATGAATTGAGGAAATTCTTCGAACTGCGTAAACTGGTTATAGGCAGTGCTGACCGGCACATTGACTTCAATCGATTCTGTCACGGTGGACAGTTCTCCTGAGCGGCTTCGCTTCATGGCTTTTGACAGGATCACGCCACCGGCGGCTACTGCTGCAACAGTCAAAATTCTTCCAAGCATATTAATCTCCGTTGTCATTTGGCCTAAAAGCCAATTCGACATTGAAGTATTGTCATGGTTCGCTTGGCACAAGCAAGTCAGGTCGCCGTGCTGCTGACAGGAGCCATCGAAAGCCGCCACTTCCTCAGCCGCACGGCGCCTGGACCCTTGTCCCGTATTCAAGCGATGCCGCCCAATCCCCGCGTCCCTGCGGCGTCAGGTCCAGTACATTCCAAATAGGGTTGAACTCATCGATGCCGCGCTCTTCGATGTCTTCGGCCAGCCATGGATGGACACTGTAAAAATGTCGCAACGTGCCCTCACTGTCTCTAGTGAAAACCGAAATGGTCGAATCTTGATTTCCTTCGCGATCCTCGCTGCCGAGATCGTACTTAAAAGTGCTGTCGCCGGCGCTCAACAGACGCAGTTTGTGCCAGCCTCAGTTCTGCGCATCGCTCGCGTTGCCTCATCAATTCAATTTCTGCCAATCGCAGTTCCTCGCGCTTTGCCAGATATTCTGGCGACTCGTTCGGCAGATTGGTTTGACGATACGTTCCATTAATCATTTGATGGACCATAAGTTTCACCTCCGGTAACGAACTTGGCTCAGCCCCTTTCAAATTGATCAAGGGCGTTGAGGGAAGTTGCAGGGGAACAGAAGAAACATCCCAGAGAATCGAGAGGAGTCGACCTGACGTCGGTCGCAGCAGTCAGGCATGAGCAGCGGCCGGCTCCAAACCGTGTGAGTAGTGTGAGTAAGGTGTCTCGATCTAAAAGCCGTCCATTAACCATGCACGTAAAAACTCCGCATGCCTCAACGCTCGAAGCTGCGCCGGCGCTGCAGTTTTTTCTGCAACTGCACAATTCCATAGATCAGTGCCTCTGCCGTGGGCGGGCAACCAGGGATGTACACATCAACGGGAATGATCCGGTCGCAGCCTCTCACCACGGAATACGAGTAATGGTAATACCCACCGCCATTCGCGCAGGAGCCCATCGAAATTACGTATTTCGGATCTGGCATCTGGTCATACACTTTGCGGAGAGCGACCGCCATTTTGTTCGTAAGCGTGCCGGCGACGATCATCAGGTCGGCCTGCCGAGGGCTGGCGCGCGGCATGATCCCAAAACGGTCCATGTCATAACGCGACGCGGCGGCATGCATCATCTCCACCGCGCAGCAAGCCAGGCCAAAGGATAGATACCAGATACTGTTGCTGCGCGCTTGGGCTAGCAGGGTATCCACATTCGTAAGCAGATAACTTTGGCCTTCCAGTGCAGTGTCTTTCATCGCATGCTCCCATTTAAGTGCCTGCGACGATACGCCGATGCGGAAGGCGTGTCTTGTACCGACACGACATCGCCGATAGTCTGCACTACCGAACCTAGCTGACAAACGCCTGCAACTCCTTTTTATTGAATTGCCAGAATCCGTAGCCCGACTCGCTGTCGAACCGTCTCCTGAGGAAACTTGCAGGCGTATCCCCGACGAACTGCCGGAAATCACGGGTAAAGTGCGGCTGGTCCACGTAGCCTGCCTCCAGTGCAGCTGCAGACAGCATGCTTGTGGCCGGCTGACTACCCATTAGCATAGGAAGCACTATTGAAAACCGGGCTAGCCTGCGATAGTCGCGCAGCGGCACTCCGTGATGCATCAGGAATCGTCGCTCAAGCTGTCGCGTACTCAGCTCAAGGTGAGCCGCAAGTTCGCTGGTCGGCTGCAGTAGACGCTCAACAGGCATTGCAGGCAGAAATGGCGGCTCGCGCTCACGCAGCATTCGTTTCTGCAGAAGGAAAGCCTCCAGTGTCTCAACCAAATTCTGGATATGCTTCGCCTCGTGCAGTCGCTCCAGAAGCGGGACAACGTCTAGCGGGGGCAGCAGGTCCTCAAGCGGCACTGCGTCCGGACCCAGGAAGTTCACTGGTATGCCAAAGCATCGAAGAAATCCGGACGGTCGGAAGGTGGCGGAAATGAAGAAGCTTCCAGGTGCCACTCGAAACCGGCGCGGCGCAAGCAATGGCCCGGTAACAAACGCCAGCGGAAGCTTATTGGTTTGGCCTTTATCCCGTAACAATATGCCCTCACCGCTCAGATAGATCACAAGCTGTGGGTCGGCGCTCGCCGGCAGATGAACGTTAAGAGAGTCGAAACCGCCGTACATAAAATTCCTGACGAGTGGCAGCAACGCCAGCTGAGGTGGGACAATGACCCGACATGAATTATGAACTGTGTTTGTGCGGTTATGCATCGATTACGGATCGCTAGTGGTACCAGGACTTCATTGCAAGAAAATCAAACAATTGAAGCGAAGGCTTGTCGTCGATCCGCTCGGCCAGACGCTTTTCGCCGCCAGTCATGCGGGACTTGCATGCGCCGATTGCAGGGATGAGTGTTGCCATAATTTTCTCTTGGACGCTATGGAATATTACTATTTGATAGTTACTTTTGGTAAATTAAATTATGTGAATTTACAAGTACTGGCCTGTAATCCGGAAAATCGGCTTCTGCTTATAAATTGCAGATATCGGCTTTAGCTTATCAACATGCCAGCGACCTGGAGGCGCAACAATTGCAATCTCAGCCTAAGCTGCTCGGAAAATCCTGAGCTGTAGTACCCTGTCACCCCTCACTTCACCAAATCAGCAATAGAAAGCCGCCCAATGAAAAAACTCTCCGTCACCATGAAGCTGGAAATGTCCATTCCCGACGATTGGGAACTCGTGAAAACTTCCACCGGCGTGGATGTAATCAAGCTGCCGAACAATCAATTCCTCGACCTGACGTTTGAACCCTTGCTGGCCGCGGATCCTGAAGAAACCTGGACCAGCACGGATGACGAAGACTTCCTGAACGAAGTCCTGGACATGGTCGAAAGCGAAGATGTCACTTACGCGCTCGGCAAGGAATGATCTGACCGACGCCATCGCACAACATCGGGCACTCCACCCATGAAACCGCCCAAACGCCTGCAGCCCCTGATCGACGAAGGCATGGTGGACACGGTGCTGCGCCAGCTCATGAGCGGCAAGGAAGCGACCGTGTACGTCGTGCGCTGCGGCGACGAGGTGCGTTGCGCCAAGGTCTACAAGGAAGCCACGCAGCGCAGCTTTCATCAGGCGGTGTCGTACCAGGAAGGCCGGCGCGTGAAGAATAGCCGCCAGGCCCGCGCCATGGAAAAGGGCAGCCGTTACGGCCGCCAGATGGCGGAAGAAGCCTGGCAGAATGCCGAAGTCGATGCGCTGTACCGGCTGGCTGCGGCCGGCGTGCGCGTGCCCAAACCCTTTATCTGCTTCGAGGGCGTGCTGCTGATGGAACTGGTGACGGATGCCGAGGGCAATGCGGCGCCGCGCCTGAACGATGTTGAACTGACCGAGGCAACCGCGCTCGACTACCATGCGCAACTGCTACGCCAGGTGGTGCTGATGCTGTGCGCCGGCGTCGTGCATGGCGACCTGTCCGAATACAATATCCTGGTTGATGCGCTGGGGCCGGTGATCATCGATCTGCCGCAGGCCGTCGATGCGGCAGGCAACAACAATGCCGGCACCATGCTGGAGCGCGACGTCGACAATCTCGCCGCTTATTTCAGCCGCTTTGCCCCACAACTTTCCACGTCAAAATACGGCAAGGAAATCTGGGGCTTGTACCAGGCGGGTTTGCTCAAGCCCGATACAATCCTCACCGGGCGGATCAAGGAAAATCAGCGGCCGGCCGATGTCGGCGCGGTGATGCAGGCGATCCACCTGGCGGAAAAAGAAGAAGAGGAACGCCAGCGCCGCATGCTGATGGCAGAATAGGCGCTTGCACATAGTGGCCGCTCACGAGCCATGACCATGCCCTTGGCATAGCCGTTGACGAGAAAACTGGCGCGGCGCCTATTTCCCTTCGTTGGCGCGCGTGTCTTCTTCCATCTTGCGCAGGAAGTAACGGATGAAAAACACACCCATCCCTAGCATGATTGCAATCCCGGTAATGCTCATCAAGCCATAGTCGGTCGAAAAGAGGTCAATTAACAATTTCATGGCCGTCACTCACTGAGGTTGTAAAGTTTCAATATGCCCTTGCTGGAATAAGGGTTATTTGATTTGGATCAAGTAGTTTCATTTTGGAAACATATTGACGACAACCAGCTGGAATGAAAAACGCCGGCGCAGTGCCGGCGTTTTTGCTGTGGCGTGACGGATGAAGCTCAGGCCGCCTTCTTTTCCTCTGCCGGGGCGGAGGTGCGGATCAGATGGTCGAAAGCGCTCAGCGAAGCCTTCGCCCCGTCACCCATGGCGATGATGATCTGCTTGTACGGCACCGTGGTGGCGTCGCCGGCGGCGAACACCCCGGGCACAGAAGTCTGGCCGCGCGCATCGACTTCGATTTCGCCGCGGTTCGACAGGGCGACCGTGCCCTTCAGCCATTCGGTATTGGGCAGCAGGCCGATCTGCACGAAGATGCCTTCGAGCTCGATGGTGTGCGAGGCGCCGCTCTTGCGGTCGGTGTAGACCAGGCCGTTGACCTTGCTGCCGTCGCCGGTCACTTCGGTGGTCTGGGCATCGGTGATCACCCTGACGTTGGGCAGGCTGCGCAGCTTGCGCTGCAGGACCGCATCGGCGCGCAGCTCGCTGCCGAATTCCAGCAGGGTCACGTGAGCGACGATGCCGGCCAGGTCGATCGCCGCTTCCACGCCGGAGTTGCCGCCGCCGACCACCGACACGCGCTTGCCCTTGAAGAGCGGGCCGTCGCAGTGCGGGCAGTAGGCCACGCCCTTGTTGCGGTACTGGTCTTCGCCCGGCACGTTCATCTGCCTCCAGCGCGCGCCGGTGGCCAGGATGACGCTTCTGGCTTTCAGGCTGGCGCCGCTGGCCAGTTGCACCTCGATGACGTCGCCGGGGATCAGCTTCTCGGCGCGCTGCACGTTCATGACGTCGACTTCGTATTCCTTGACGTGCTGCTCCAGCGCCACAGCCAGCTTGGGCCCTTCGGTTTCCTTGACCGAGATGAAGTTCTCGATGGCCATGGTGTCGAGCACCTGGCCGCCGAAGCGCTCGGCCACCACGCCGGTGTTGATGCCCTTGCGCGCGGCATACACGGCGGCCGCCGCGCCGGCCGGGCCGCCGCCCACCACCAGCACGTCGAACACATCCTTTTGCGCCAGCTTTTCGGCGGCACGCGCGGATGCGCCGGTATCGATCTTCGCGAGGATTTCCTCGACGCCCATGCGGCCCTGGCCGAACACTGCGCCATTCAGAAACACCGTCGGCACCGCCATGATTTCGCGCTTTTCGACTTCATCCTGGTACAGCGCGCCATCGATCATGACGTGGCGGATGTTGGGGTTCAGCACGGCCATCAGGTTCAGCGACTGCACGACTTCCGGGCAGTTCTGGCAAGACAGCGAGATATAGGTCTCGAACAGGAATTCGCCTTCCAGGCCGCGGATCTGCTCGATGACGTCGGCGTCGAGCTTGGGCGGATGGCCACCGACCTGCAAGAGCGCCAGCACCAGCGAGGTGAATTCGTGACCCATCGGGATGCCGGCGAAGCGGATATCCATGTTGCCGCCGACGCGGTTGAGCGCAAACGAGGGCGCGCGCACCGCAGCATCGCTGGTTTCCTTCAGCGTGATCTTGTCGGAGAGCTCGATGATGTCGTTCAGCAGGCCCTGCATTTCGCGCGAGGCTTCGCTGCCGTCGACGTTGGCACTGATCTCGATGGGCAGGGTGAGCTTTTCGAGATAGGCTTTGAGTTGGGTTTTGAGGTTGGTATCCAGCATGATGTCCTCTCTTTCTAAAGTGTGTTATTGCGTTTTGTATGGGTGCAAAACCACCGCCGGATGAGCTTGTGGCTCCCGGATATCAGTTATATACGGTTGAGGACAGAGTACCGCTCTCACCTTAATCAGTTGTGGACAGAGTACCGCTTCGCTTAACTCTGTCCCGCAATGAGCAAGACTCTTTCCCCAATCAAGCTTATTTGGGGGTGGACCTGCCGGATGCGGGATTGCATCCGGCAAGTGGGCAAGATGGGCGCGCCGGCTTCAATCGCGGCGCGCGCTGCCTGATTAGATCTTGCCGACGAGGTCCAGCGACGGTGCCAGGGTCTTGTCGCCTTCCTTCCACTTGGCCGGGCAGACTTCGCCCGGGTGTGCTGCAACGTACTGGGCTGCCTTGATCTTGCGCAGCAGTTCCGAAGCGTCACGGCCAACGCCGCCGGCGTTGATTTCGACGATCTGGATCTTGCCTTCCGGGTCGATCACGAAGGTGCCGCGATCAGCCAGGCCGTCAGCTTCGATCATGACGTCGAAGTTGCGGCTGATGACGCCAGTCGGGTCGCCCACCATCGGATACTCGATCTTCTTGATGGTGTCCGACGAATCGTGCCATGCCTTGTGGGTGAAGTGGGTGTCGGTCGAAACCGAGTAGATTTCCACGCCCAGTTTCTTGAATTCGGCATAGTTGTCGGCCAGGTCGCCCAGTTCGGTCGGGCAGACGAAGGTGAAGTCGGCCGGGTAGAAGAACACCACGGACCACTTGCCTTTCAGGTCGGCATCAGAGACCGGAACGAATTTGCCATTGTGAAAAGCGGTGGCGTTGAAGGGCTTAACTTGGCTGTTAATCTGGGACATTGTTTAACTCCTCTGTTGGTTGATCAGAACTGCATGAATCAAATCTTATCGACTATCGGACTCGCTGTGAAATGAATAATCTGCATGATGTTGATAGTCAATTTCAATCGCCTCTTGAATAATCAATAGCTTGGGTTTATTTTAGCGCATGTCTGTGTAGGCTGCATGACACGCGATGCGATTCTGGAACGGAATGGATTCAGGTCAAGCCGGAAAAGCGGCAATGGGATGCCGATAGGTGGGCAAAAGACGGCCCAAAGAGGATAAAGCGGGAAATGGCGCGAAAAGAGCTTCAGCGCCAAGAATTCTTCAATGAAAAGACTCTGCTTTACGTTAATCTACTTTCAGTCAAAACAGCTCGATATCGCTTTCCACCTGTTTTTGCGACAGCTTGCCTTGCTCAACCAGGTGCTCGTAAAAGGCAACCTGGTTGCGCCCGTGCTCCTTCACATAGTACAAAGCCTGGTCGGCCCGATCGATGACCAGGCCGGGCAAGTCGTGCGGGCCGATGAAGGTCACGCCGATGCTGGCGGTGATTTGCCCGACTTGCGGGAAGTAGTGGGTTTCGACCACCTTGCGGAAACGTTCCATCACCACCTGCGCGCGCCCGGCATCGACGTTGCGCAGCACGACCACGAATTCCTCGCCGCCGACGCGGAACAGTAAGTCATATTCGCGGAAGGTTTCATTCATGCACTGGGCGAAGTGCAGCAGCACTTCATCGCCCATCAGGTGGCCGTAGTTGTCGTTGACCCGCTTGAAATGATCGATGTCGAGCACCGCCAGGCAGTAGCACACCTTGTCGGCATCGCGCTTGTTGACGTTGCCGAGAGACAGGATCATTTTCATGACCTTGTCATCGAAAGACTTGCGGTTCAGAAGCCCGGTCAGATGGTCGCGCTGGTTATCGTTGAGCAGCAGGATGTAATTGCGGATGAAGCCGAGGAAGATTGCCGCCATTTCCTGGTCGCGCTCGACATGGTCGGCCGCTTCGATCACCAGGAAACCGGTGACGCCTTTCATTCCCAGGATCGGATGGATGAAGCGCAGCGGCGCGCCGGCGACGCCGCTCGGCACGATGACCAGGTGCTGGCTGCGATAGCATTCCAGGAACTGGGGCTCTTCACGCAACAAAATCAGGGGCGCGCCGTCATCATCGAAACTGTCGTCGATGCCGACCCGGATCAGGAAATCCTCGGCTTGCTCGGCATCGACCTGCTTCAGGGTACGGATATCGTACAAGGCCACCGATTCGGCATCGATCAATTGCTCCAGCGTCTGCACCAGCGAGACTTGCAGCGCCTTGATTTCCGGCTTCTCGATCAGCTTGGCCAGCGATCGCAGCAGTTTGGGGGTATCGACGTTTACCATGAGCCTCAGGTTTGCGAGCAGGCAGGCAGCGCATGGCGTACCTTATTGATCGATGATTTTTGCTAAACCATGGCGACTCATATTAGCAGCATCATTTTGCCCATGGAGGGGCGAGTAAAGATTATTAACATTTCTGTTGCGCCACTGCATCCTTGCGACGCAGAAACGCATGCACGGGCCGGCGTGATGCCGCAGGGATGGCGTGCGCCGGCCTGGGGGCCGGCGCGTCCGGATGGCTGGAGTGACAAGTTGCTGCCAGGTACGGCTTATGACGCCCCGGCGACACGTCCGGCGATGTGCGCCAGCGCTTCCTCTACCTGGTCAACCAAGATCAGGCACAGGTCGCCTGGCTGCAGGCGCGCCAGTGCGCGGTCGATGGCAATGAATTCGCCGGTGATTTCCTCGACGTGGCTGGTGCGGGTGGCGCCTTGCAGGCCCTGGCGAAGCAGGGCGATCACTTCGCCGTCGGCGCGGCCGCGCTGGCACTGGTCCTGGTACAGCACGACGTCGTCGAAAGCCTTGCCCAGGATACGGGTCTGGTCGCTGATATCCTCGTCGCGGCGGTCGCCGGCGCCGCTGATGACCACCGAGCGGCGCTTCGCCGGCATCGACTCGACCGCTTGCACCAGCGCGGTGATGGCGTCCGGGTTGTGGCCGTAGTCGGCGATCACGGTGGCGCCGCGGTAATCGAACATGTTGAAACGGCCGGGCGCATTGTGGCTGTCGTTGGCGAAGGTGGCCAGGCCCTTGCGGATGGCATCCCAGCCGGCGCCGGCGCCCCAGGCGGCGGCCAGGGCCGCCATCACGTTCTCGACCTGGAAGCCGATGGCGCCGTTGGCCGTGATCGGCACCTCGGCGAGCGCAATCCTTTGCTCGAAGGCGCCTTCGGCCGCCACCAGCGCGCCGTTTTCGACGAAGACGACGCGGTTGCCGTGGGCACGATGCCTGGCCAAGAGCGGGTGCTGGCCGTCAGCGGCGAAAAAGGTGACCGCGCTGCGGCACTTCACGGCCATGCCGGCGACGATCGGGTCGGCGGCGTTCAATACCGCCATGCCGTCGTCGGCGACGTTCTGCACGATCACGCGCTTCAGCACCGCCAGATCCTCGACCGTGGTGATGTAGTTCAGGCCGAGATGGTCGCCGCTGCCGATGTTGGTGATGACGCCGACCTGGCAGCGGTCGAAGGCCAGGCCTTCGCGCAGGATGCCGCCGCGCGCGGTTTCGAACACCGCGGCATCCACATCCGGGTGCAGCAGGATGTTGCGGGCGCTGCGCGGGCCGCTGCAGTCGCCGCTGTCGATCTGGCGCCCCTCGACGTAGACGCCGTCGGTATTGGTCATGCCGACGCGCAAACCATCCTGGGCAAAGATGTGGGCGATCACGCGCACCGTGGTCGTCTTGCCGTTGGTGCCGGTCACCGCCACCACGGGAATACGGCCGTCGTCGCCATCCGGGAACATTTCATTGACGATCGCTTCGCCCACTGCGCGCCCCTTGCCGTAGGAAGGCGACAGGTGCATGCGCAAGCCGGGCGCGGCGTTGACTTCGACGATACCGCCGTTCTGATCTTCGATCGGCTTCAGGACGCTGTCACACACCAGGTCGACGCCGCAGATGTCGAGGCCGACCATCTGCGCCGCCGCCACCGCGCAGGCGGCCACATCCGGATGGACGTCGTCGGTAACGTCGGTGGCGGTGCCGCCGGTGGAGAGGTTGGCGTTATTGCGCAGCAGCACGCGCTGGCCGCGCGCCGGCACGCTGTTGGCGTCCATGCCCTGTTCCGCCAGGCGTGCCAGAGCGATGTCGTCGAAGCGGATCTTGGTCAGAGAGGTGGCGTGGCCGCTGCCGCGGCGCGGGTCGCTGTTGACGATGTCGACCAGCTGGCGCACCGTGTGGACGCCGTCGCCGATCACCAGCGGCGGCTCGCGCCGGGCGGCGGCGATCAGCTTGTCGCCCACCACCAGCAGGCGGAAATCATGGCCCGGCAGATAGCGCTCGACGATGACGTCGTCGCGGTAAGCTTCGGCGGCGGCGAAAGCGGCCTCGACCTGTTCGCGGGTGGTGATGTTGACGGTGACGCCCTTGCCCTGGTTGCCGTCCCTCGGCTTGACCACCACCGGCAAGCCGATTTCGCAGGCGGCTTCCCAGGCGTCCGCGGCGTTGGCCGCCACGCGTCCGTGCGGCACTGGCACGCCGGCCGCGGCCAGCAGTTTCTTGGTCAATTCCTTGTCTTGCGCAATCGATTCGGCGATGGCGCTGGTGCTGTCGGTCTCGGCGGCCTGGATGCGGCGCTGACGGCTGCCCCAGCCGAACATCACCATGCTGCCTTCGGTCAGGCGGCGATAAGGAATGTTGCGGGCGATGGCGGCATTGACGATAGAGCCGGTGCTGGGCCCCAGGCGCACGTCTTCATCCAGTTCGCGCAACTTCACCAGCGCATCTTCCAGGTCGAAAGGCCGGTCCTCGTCGGCGGCGCGGCACAGCGCCTGCGCCAGCTCCAGCGCCAGGCGGCCGACCGCTTCCTCGCTGTACTCCACCACCACCTGGAACACGCCCGCCTCGAGGGTCGGGGTAGTGCGGCTGAAGGTCACCGGGCAACCGGCTTCGGCCTGTAGCGCCAGCGTCGCCAGTTCCAGCACCTGGGCGATCGAGACGATGGCGTTATGGCCGGCCGGCTGAAATGGCGGCAATTGCGGGAAGCGCGCGCGCAGCCGCTCCTCGAAACCGGGAATGCTGCCGATGGCGATCTTGCTTTCGCTGCAGGCGACCACCGCCTCGATGGCGGTATGGTGGGTCCAGAGATTGGGGCCGCGCAAGGCGCGGATGCGTGAAACTTGCATGTTGGGCTAGGTCCTGTTGTGTCTCGATGGTCGGCGATCGCCTCAATAAGCGGATTTGCCGGACTGGAAAGCGAAGGTGCGCAAGCCCGCGCTGAGCAGTTGCGGCTCGACGCCGGCGGCCCAGGCGGTCGCCACCGCAGCCGCCACGGTTTCCGGCGCGGCGCCAGCCGCGAACGGCGGCAGCGGCAGTTGCGCCAGCTCGTTTTCGCCTTGCGCCAGCACCACCGCATCGTGACGCAGGAACACTGCGCGCCCGCCATCCTGGCGATGCGCGGCCAGCGCCGCGGTATCTTCATCCGAGGCGTAGAACAGCACGCTGCCGTCGCACAGGTCGGCCATCTCGGCTACCAGCGGGTCGGCCGCGTTCAGCACCGCCACGCCGGACGGCAGCACCACGTCAACCTGGGTGCGCATGACCGCATACGCCTGCTGCGGCTCGGTGACATAGAACTCGGCCAGATCCGGCGTGACCGTGACATCGGTGACCACGCCGACCTGGCACTTGTCGTAGGGCAGGCCTTCGGCGAGGATCATGCGGGCGTCGTTGTCGAACACGGCGGTTTCCATGGCGCGATTGATCAAGAGGCGTTGGCCGGCTTCGAAGCTGGAGCAAACGCCGCGCTGGATCTTGCGGCCGTTGATGTAGACGTCGGTGCCGCTGGCGAAGCCGACATGGCGGCCGCCGGCAT
Source organism: Oxalobacteraceae bacterium (assembly GCA_003537575.1). Lineage (GTDB taxonomy): Bacteria > Pseudomonadota > Gammaproteobacteria > Burkholderiales > Burkholderiaceae_D > Paucimonas. The sequence goes on along the minus strand of DPRS01000047.1, from coordinate 103,446 downwards.
ACATCATCCAGGCCGCCAGGCGGCCGATCAGCGCCGTGTCGCGGCTGCCGGCGATGCCGATGACCGGCATGCGGCCATCCAGGTCGGCGCCGAACAGGTGCTCGACGATGGCGGCGCCGACTTCGCGCGGCTTGCCGCTGGCCGGCTTGATGTGGGCCAGCAGGCCCGGGCTGGCGTTGACTTCGATGATGGCGCCGCGCTGCGCTTCCAGCGGGCGGCCGATGTCTTCGGCGACCAGGTCGATGCCGGCGATATCCAGTCCGACCACGCGCGCGGCCAGGGTGGCGCGCGCCGCGACTTCGGGGTGGACTTCATCGGTGACGTCGAAGGCGACGTTGCCGTTACGCTGGATCAGCACCTTTTGCCCGGCGGCCGGCACGGAATCCGGCGTCAGGCCCTGGCGCTGCAATTCCAGCAGGATCTCGCCCCACTCCGACGGCTTGATCAGGCTTAAGGGAAATTCCTCGCTATCGCCGCGGCGCGGATCGGTGTTCAACTGGCTATCCACCAGTTGCGTGACAGTCTGGACGCCATCGCCGATAACCGAAGCGGTTTCGCCGCGGGCGACGGCCACCACGCGATTGCCGACCACCAGCAGGCGATGCTCGTTACCGGTGATGAATTGCTCGACGATGACGTTGCCGTCGCCTTCTTTCGCCGCCAGCTCGAACGCGCCCAGGACTTCCTCGCGGGTCTTCAGGTCGAGCGAAACGCCGCGGCCGTGGTTGCCGTCCTGCGGCTTCAGCACCACCGGTAAGCCGATATCCTGAGCCTCTTCCCAGGCGGCTTCGGCGTTGTCGACGATGACGCCTTGCGGCACCGGCACGCCGCAGGATTGCAGCAGCGACTTGGTCATGTCCTTGTCGCTGGCGATGCCTTCGGCGATAGCACCGGTGCAATCGGTCTCGGCGGTCCAGATGCGGCGCTGGGCGCTGCCGTAGCCAAGCTGCACCAGGTTGCCGTCGGTCAGGCGGATCGAGGGAATGTTGCGCGCGGTGGCGGCTTCGACGATATGCGAGGTGCTGGGCCCCAGGCACAGCGAATCGACCATGTCGGCCAGCTCGGCAACGGCGGCGCCGACGTCGTACGACGTGTCGTTAATGGCGGCCAGCAGCAGTTCACGCGCGGCGGCGAGGGCGGCGCGGCCGACTTCCTCCTGGCGGGTGCGGAACACCACCTTGTAGACGCCGCGCACGCCGGTTTCGCGCGCCTTGCCGAAGCCGGTCTTCATGCCGGCCATGGTCTGCAATTCCAGCGTGACGTGCTCGAGGATATGGCCAGCCCAGGTGCCGTCGCGCAGGCGCTCGAGGAAGCCGCCGCGCGTGCCGACGCCGCAGCGATGCTCGATCAGGCCCGGCAGCCACGCCGTCAGCCGCTCGTACAGGCCGGGAATGGTATTGGAGGGGGAATCTTCCAGGGCGCCGATATCGACCCAGGCTTCAATCACCGGACGGTAAGTCCAGATATTCGGTCCGCGCAGGTGAGTCACGCGCAGGAATTGGATGTCTTGTTTGCTCATGTCTTGATACTTGTTAGCAGGCAGCGCTGGCTTCGCATTATTAGCCATTTCCCTAAGTTTCGCTTAAGCTACAAGCAAAAAATTTTTGGATTTTTCTTGATTGATGACTAAAGGGAAACAAAAGACGAGCATTGACAAAATTTCATGTTGCTCGCTTTCCAGAAAAAAATGCCTTCCGGTTCAACCAGTTGCCGACTGATGCGTTTATAGTGCTGACCGGACTTTTGCCGGCCCGTTCTCTGTCTCATTTTCACCATTAATCGTTCTTCATCGCGCTTACTTGCTCTTACTCGCACTTACTCGCCCCTATCACAGCCGGCACCTACGCAAGCAATACCAGAATGACAAGCCCATCTCCCGCAAACGACCTTTCCCGCAACGATCTTCCAGCCGAATGGCAAACCCGACTGGCGACGCAGCTCGCTCCAGGAGAAAACGTTGTTGCCTGGGTTCAGGTTGACCTTGACCAGCGCCTGCACTTCAAAAAAGGCTTGCTGGCCCTGACCGAGCGCCGTCTGCTTACCCAGGCACCCGGCGAATCCGGCTGGAGCAGCTGGCCGTTCCAGGACGGGCTGGCATTGCGCCATCATGACCATGCCGGCGTCGGCCACCTGGAACTGGTCGATCCAGCGGGCTTGCGGGCGTCCTGGCGCTTCACCCTGGGGCAAAATTTGCAGGCGATCCGCTTGGTCGACCAGTTCGACCTGCTGCAGGCCAGCCACGTCTCCGGCGAGCCGGTGAGCGAACCGGACGGCAATGTCTGCCCGAGCTGCAAGGCGCCGCTGGAACCGGACCAGGATGTCTGCCCGGTGTGCACGCGCGTCATCCATACGCCGCCCTCGACCTGGACGCTGTTGCGCCTGTGGCGCTTCGCCCATCCCTACAAGGGACAGCTGCTGCTCGGCTTCATCCTGACGCTCTTGGGCACGGCCGCATCGATGGTGCCGCCTTACCTCACCATGCCGCTGATGGATAACGTGCTGATCCCGTATCAGAACGGCAAGCAGATCGATCCGCAGCTGGTGGCGTTGTACCTGGCTGGACTGTTCGGCGCGGCGGTGCTGGCCTGGGGCCTGTCCTGGGCCAAGACCTATATCCTGGCGCTGGTGTCCGAGCGCATCGGCGCCGACCTGCGCACCACCACTTACGAGCATCTGCTGAAGATGTCGCTGGAATACTTCGGGGGAAAACGCACCGGCGACCTGATCTCGCGCATCGGCAGCGAAAGCGACCGCATCTGCGTGTTCCTCTCGCTGCACCTGCTGGATTTCGCCACCGATGTGCTGATGCTGACCATGACGTCGGTGATCCTGTTCTCGATCAACCCGTGGCTGGCGCTGGTGACCCTGCTGCCGTTGCCGATCATCGCCTGGATGATCCACGTGGTGCGCGACAAGCTGCGCACCGGCTTCGAAAAGATCGACCGCGTCTGGGGCGAAGTGACCAACGTGCTGGCCGACACCATCCCCGGCGTACGGGTGGTGAAAGCCTTCGCCCAGGAACAGCGCGAAGCCAACCGCTTCCGCGAAGCCAACAAGCATAACCTTGCCGTCAACGACCGCCTGAACAAGACCTGGTCGCTGTTTTCGCCCACCGTGTCGTTCCTGACCGAACTGGGCTTGCTGGTGGTATGGGGCTTCGGCATCTGGCAGGTCTCCAAGGGCGACATCACGGTAGGCGTGCTGACCGCCTTCATCGCCTACATCAGCCGCTTCTACGGCCGCCTGGATTCGATGAGCCGCATCGTCTCGGTGACGCAAAAATCGGCTTCGGCCGCCAAGCGGATCTTCGATATTCTCGACCACGTTTCCAGCGTGCCGGAACCGGCCAACCCGGTGCCCTTGAAGGAAGTGCAGGGCGGCATCGATATCGTCGATGTCGGTTTCCGCTACGGCAACCGCGCGGTCAACCGCGGCATCAACCTCTCCATCAAGCCGGGCGAAATGGTCGGCCTGGTCGGCCACAGCGGCTCGGGCAAGAGCACCCTGGTCAACCTGATCTGCCGTTTTTATGATGTGGCCGAAGGCGCGATCAAGGTTGACGGCGTGGATATCCGCTCCTATGGCCTGGCCGATTACCGCCGCAACATCGGCCTGGTGCTGCAGGAACCCTTCCTGTTCTTCGGCACGATTGCCGAGAACATCGCCTATGGCAAGCCGGACGCCACCCGCGCCGAGATCATGGCGGCGGCAAGGGCGGCGCACGCGCACGAATTCATCCTGCGCCTGCCGCAGGGTTACGACTCGATGGTGGGCGAGCGTGGCCAGGGACTCTCCGGCGGCGAGCGCCAGCGCATCTCGATTGCGCGGGCGCTGCTGATCAACCCGCGCATCCTGATCCTGGACGAGGCGACCTCCTCGGTGGATTCGGAAACTGAAAAGGAAATCCAGAAGGCGCTCGACAACCTGGTGCAGGGCCGCACCACGATCGCCATCGCGCACCGGCTCTCGACCTTGCAGCGCGCCGACCGCCTGGTGGTGCTGGACCGCGGCCAGGTGGTCGAAGAGGGCCGCCATGAGGATTTGATGGCGCAGGAAGGCGCGTACTTTCGCCTGTACCAGGCGCAGGCGCGCAATGCCGCCGAAATGGCGTTGCAGGGGGAATGAACATGACAACGACCCGATTTGAACTGACCCGCAACCCGTTCGGCCGGCTGGTGCTGAAGCGCGAGGATGGCGTCGCCCATGAAGGCGTGGTGCCGGTGCGGGCCTTCCCGATCCAGGCGCCGGATGACGGCATTGCGATGGTCAACGTCGATGGCGCCGAAGTGGCATGGATCGACCGCCTGGCCGACCTGTCCGAAGGAGCGCGCAGCCTGATCGAGGAAGAGCTGGCCGGGCGCGAATTCATGCCGGAGATTTCCCGCATCGAATCCGTCACCAGCTTCGCCACGCCCTGCACCTGGAGCGTATTCACCGATCGCGGACAAACCAGCTTCGTCCTGCGCGGCGAGGAAGATATCCGCCGCCTCGGCAGCAATACGCTCTTGATCACCGACAGCCATGGCATCCAGTTTTTGGTGCGCGACCTGCTGGCACTGGACAAGCACAGCCGCAGGATTCTCGACCGCTTCCTGTGACAGGCGAATGCTGATTGGACCGGCGCACCGCTCGCGAGATGGACAAAACCGGCAGCCACTGCCGTCGCACCGCTGCCAATAAAAAAGCACATTCCCTGCAACCGGGGGAATGTGCTGATGCTACCTGATAGGCGGGCGGCGATTCGGGCTGGATGCAGGCTTATTTGCTTGCAGCGCTTACGTTCTTGAAATCCGACTTGCGGATCATTGCGTGGATTCCTTTAGTCTTGTCGACCACCTGCGAAACCTGATAATCGGTTGCAGCAGACAGATAGGCATAAGCAATGGCGCGGTCCATGTCGAGCTTTTCAGTCAGGAAGCGGATCGATTCGCGCACGGCATCCTTCATTGCCTCGTCAAGGTCGGTATTCAGGCCGATGGCAATCCAGTGCTCACGGGTTTCGCCAAACGGACGCTGCAGCGAACCGGAAGCGGATGGAATGCGCTTGTCGCCCTTCTTCAGCAGGGTCAGACGGAAAGTGGGACGCAGCGAGTGTTCCAGCGCAGTCAGCGCCACCTCTCCATCGCCCTGCACCATATGCGGGTCGCCGGTATAGAAGTTGGCGCCCTTGACGAACACAGGCAAATAAACCGTGCTGCCAACCCCCAGGTCATTGATGTCCATATTGCCGCCATAGAATCCGGGTGGCACGGAATGCACTGGTTCTGTGGTGGCTGCTGCCACCCCCATGATGCCCATGAATGGCGCGGTCGGGAAGGCCACTTCCTTGCCACCCCTGGTCTTCATCACGCCTTCCCAATAGCCATCCCGGGATTTACGGATCGGTGTGAACACTGAAACGTTGTGGAACTTTTCCGGCTGCGCAGCGCTTGCGTCGGCGTCAGGCTTGGGCGTCTCGGGAAATTCACCCGGCAACGCGCCCTTGCCATGACGATTGGAGACGACGCCATAGGGAACCCGCGGGACAATCGAAAGCACTTCGACCTTCAGCACGTCGCCCGGCTCAGCGCCTTCAATGGCAACAGGGCCGGTGACAATGTGCGGACCGTCCTTGGCATAATCATGCGGCACGCGCGACTGCGTGATGGCGACTGCATCCTTCAGGATCATGTTGGCAGGCACACCCTGGCTGGTGAAGTACTGCACCGGGTTGCGTCCCTGGTCTTCAATCAATCCTTCATGGGAAAGCGTATCAAACACGACAGTAGCACCGGATGGCACGGTCAGCACAGGCTTGTCAGCGGCATTCGGCAAATAGCCCCACATGATGGTGTCCACGGTCGAGGGCACATAAAACACCTTATCCTTTGCGCCCGGCACGGCAATTTCTCCAGGTTGCTCTGCAAGGGGTTGCAATGGAAAGGCAACATCGGCTGCCGGGGTCTTGACGGGTTTTTTATGCATATGCCCATCCGCGGCAAAGGCAGGTGCGGATATGCCAAAGGCAAGGGTAAGAGCAGCAAGAAGGGGATGAAGATGGAATTTCATTGATGGCACTTTCATTACTAAAGGAATTTTCCTATTAGCAATTGATATGCCAGCCTTTTCGTGGCACGGCCACACGGCACTGGGGAAAAAGCACATGAAGATGATAAGGCGCGCGCAATGCGCACCAAAATCATTCTATCCATGCACTTTTATGGGAACCCCGTGATATCTTGCAGTGCGCTGCAAGCATGGTGGCGCTAGCTCAGCGCAATCACGCATCTGGCATCAAACGCTGGATTTTCCCAGACCAACTCTTCCGGCGAAGCTGCCGCCAGCCGGTTGGTGGCATAGCCGCGCGGGTTGGTGACCACGCGAGTGCCATTGATCTCATAATCGAAACTGTCGTGCACATGGCCGTGGATCCACAGGTCGGCGCGACCGAACAGCGGTGTCAGGTCGCTGACGAAGGCGGTGTTGATGATGGAGCCAGCAAAACGCTCATGCACTGAACTCGGGTGCGGGCCGTGGTGAGTTACCACCACGGTCGGGCCGGCGAATTCTTCGTCCAGCTTTGCTTCCAGCCAGGCGCGCGATTGCACGTGGATGCCTTGCGCGTCCTTGGCGGAAAATATGCCTTCGCCATAGCGGATCACTTTGTGGTCGGGCAGCATCCCTTCAGCGGCCTGCATCGCCGCTGCTTCTTCAAACGGCGCAAGCCGGTAATCGGTCCACAGGCAGGTGCCGAGAAAGCGCACGCCATCCAGCATCAGTTCGCCCTGTTCCAGAAAATGCACATTGCTACCCTGCGCCTTTGCCTGGAGTTCGGCCAGTATGGTTTCGTACTGCAGGCGGTACATCTCGTGATTGCCGTGCACATACACCACCGGCACAGGCCAGTCGGCGAAGGTCTCGATCGCCATGGCGCCGCGATGGATGTCGCCGGCGATCACGAGCACGTCGGCGCCGGCCGGCTCGATGATGCGGTAATCGGGGAACTGCTTTTCGAGGAATTCGTAATGCAGGTCGGAGGCGAACTGGATTTTCATACGGGTCTGGGCGGGCATCTCTGCAGGGCCAACACTGGTTGAAGAAAACATCAGTGATTGTACCGGCTTGCCTGCCTGCTGGCTTGACAGATATTTTTCATCAGACCAGCTAACGCGGCCACGTTCCGCGCATCAGCCATATCCGGCTGCGCTCCTCCGGCTCCAGGCTGCTGTTGACCACGGCGATGGCGCCGTTGCCATTCATTGCCAGCTTTTTCATCAGCATGCCCTGCTGGCTGCCATTGACGCCGCCTGCGGGATCGCGGCTGCCGGGCACCATGGCCGGCTGCGTGAACGTCTTGCCGCCATCGGCAGAAACGGCGAATGCCAGGCCGCGCGGCGCCGATGCCGGATCTGGATACGCTTCCCAGAGCATGAGAAGGCGGCCTTGCGCATCGCTCGTCAGGGCTGGGTAAGCGGCGCCAGTCGGCACATCTGGCGATGGCGTCGAAATCGTCCGCGGCGCCTCAAAGCTTTTACCGCCGTCAAGCGAACGCGCATGGCGGACAAGATAGCGGCCGAGCGGCCCGCCGGTGCTTTGCGCATAGGCCAGGTGCAGCACGCCGCCGGCATCCAGCGCCAGCTTCGGCGCATCCGCATGGCCCTGCCCGGCGCCTACCAGTTGCGGCTTGCCGAAGGTATCGCCGCCATCGTCCGACCTGGCCACGCGGATGGCGGCGGCCGGGTCTTCGCCGACGGTCCAGGCAAGGTAAATGGTGTTCCCGGGGCCGGTGGCCAGCGACGGCGCGCGCGCAGGCAGCCGCTTGTCGCCGGCGATCCTGCGCGGGAGTGAAAAACTCTTGCCGCCATCGGACGAGCGCGCCAGCCACAGCATGCCCTCGTACTCGGTCCAGGCGGCGTACAGCGCGCCCTTGTTATCAAGCGCCAGATCAAGGCTGCCATTCGACCAGATGTCGCGGGTCAGCCGCCCCTTGCCGTCGCCGCCCATCGAGGACGACAGGTTGCGTGGCGCGGAAAACGTCGCGCCGCCATCTTCCGAATAGGCGAAGAGAATATCGCCGCCATGCGAGCCGCCGGAGAAGATGATTTCCTGCCAGAGAATATAGATCTTTTTCGGATTTTTGGGCGAGATCACCAGTCGCGGCAGCCAGGAAAAAGTCGCCGGGTTGCGCGAAACGTTGACGGGCTCACCTTGCCTCGCGCCATCCGCGGAAATAGTTTGAAAGAACACATCCTTGGTCTTCTGCGCGACCCAGGCCACGTCGATATCGCCGGAAGCATGGATCGCCACACTCGGATCATCGACATAGTCGTAGCGCGAATCGTTCTGCTGCCACGGCCCCTTTTCGCCGCGGCCTGAGGCAATTTCCATCTCGCCCAGCCAGCGAACGCCGGCTGGTGGGCTTGCCGGCGCAAGGCAAGCAGAACCGAGCAACAGGATTGCCATGCTGACTGAAGAAAGAATGCGTGCATTCATGCTGATGTCTGTTGCTTCTTGCCATGCAGCTGCCGGACTTCCCGGCTGCTTGGACAAAAGCAGTCAGGCTTGGTGCCGGCGCTTTCTTCTTTATACTGGATTTTTATACTGAAGGCCGCGCCTGTCAGCTGCTCTGTCAGCGGCCCTGTCAGCTGCCACATCTGGCCGGAAATGGCCATGCACGCTTTCGGGAGTATTTGCATGCGGAAATCCCTTTCCTTGCGCCGCCGCCAGCTGCTGCAATCGATGCTCGCACTGGGCGCCGCGCCGCTCTTGCCCGCGGCGCATGCCCAGCCGGCGCAGCCGCAAGCCATCCTGACTCGGGCGGTCCCGTCTTCCGGCGAAGCCTTGCCCGCCATCGGTCTGGGCAGTTGGATCACCTTCAATGTCGGCAACGACCCCGCCGCCCGCGCCGCCTGCACGGATGTCATGCGCAATTTTTTCGCAGCGGGCGGGCGCATGATCGATTCTTCGCCGATGTATGGCTCGGCGCAGGAAGTGATCGGTGAGAGCTTGCAAAAGCTCGGCATGCCGAAACAGCTATTTGCGGCGGACAAGGTCTGGACCGCCTCGGACGAGCGCGGTCCGGAACAGATCGAAACTTCGCGCCGCCACTGGGGCATTGGGAAATTCGACCTGCTGCAGGTGCATAATCTCCTGTCCTGGGAAGAACACGTGCCGATGCTGCTGGCGATGAAGAAGGCAGGGCGCTTGCGTTATGCCGGCATCACCACTTCCGAAGGACGACGCCATGCCGAGTTCGAGCGCATCATGCAAAGTCAGCCGCTCGATTTCGTGCAAGTCACCTACAACATCCTCGACCGCGAAGTGGAAAACCGCATCCTGCCGCTGGCGCGCGAGCGCGGCATGGCGGTGATCGCCAACCGGCCTTTCCGCCAGGGCGCGCTGATCGATGCCGTCAAGCGCCATCCGCTGCCGGCCTGGGCCGTCGAGATCGATTGCGCCAACTGGGCGCAATTCCTGCTCAAGTTCATCGTCTCGCACCCGGACATCACCTGCGCGATTCCGGCCACCTCGAATGTGGCGCACGTGCGCGAAAACATGGGTGCCGCCCGCGGTCGCCTGCCAGATCCGGCTATGCGCCGGCGCATGATCGACCATGTCGAGAAGCTGGCATGAGCAGCTGGCGGGCGGCATGGGAGACATGGTCAACATATTCGCTGGCGGACTTGCTGATGTTTTCGCCGCGTACCTACTATCGCCTGTTCGAACTGTATAACGCTGCAATCTGGCCCGGCCACCTGGCCGCCGCTGCAATGGGCATTGCTATCCTTGCCTGCGCTTTGCGACGGCGAGCGGCAAGCGCAAGGATTGCCGCCGGCTTGCTGGCGGCATGCTGGCTGTGGGTCGCCTGGGCGTTCCTTTTCAAGCGTTATGCGCCGGTCAACTGGGCGGCAGATTACTTTGCGTATGGCTTCGGTGCCGAGGCCTTGCTGCTGCTTTGGCTGGGCACGGTACGCGGCCGGCTCGTCTTCCCGCCATTACGCAATTTGATGGCCCGTGCTGCTTTCGGCATCGCCGTTTTCGGGCTGTTTGTCTATCCGCTGCTTGCCGCCATCAGCGGACGGCCATGGCAGCAACTGGAGATGTTCGGCCTGGCGCCAGACCCGACCGCGGTCGCGACACTGGGCCTGCTGTCATTTGCCTCCCGCGCGCCGGCGCTGCTGTTGCCCGTGCCGCTCTTGTGGTGTGCCATCAGCGGAGCGACGCTGTTCACCATGGACGCGCCGGATGCATGGGTAGCGCCCGCCGCCACCTTGCTGGCACTGCTGCTGGCGGCGTGGAAGCCGGCTGCTTCACAGTCCGCTCAAGACATGTCATTGCCTCACAGCTATTCTTGAAATGGAGTATCCTTTCATCCTCGCCAGCCTGCATTTGCGTGATTTTGCGCAGGCGCCAAACTGCTTCTGTTCCAATTTCCCTGTCGTATGAATCATCCGCTGACCTTTTCTACCGTCCTGATGCTGCTCATTCCGCCGTTCCTCTGGGCCGGCAATGCCATCGCCGGGCGCATGATGAGCACCCTGGCATCACCGTTTCTCGTCAATTCCGTGCGCTGGGGAGTCGCCTTGCTGATTCTGCTGCCGCTCGGCCGCGCGGTGCTGCGCCGGGACAGCGGCCTGTGGCCGCACTGGAAGCGCTTCGCCGTGCTGGGCCTGCTGGGCACTGGTCTGTATAACGGCTTGCTGTACCTGTCGCTGCATACCTCTTCGCCGATCAACGTCACCCTGGTCGGCGCCAGCATGCCGATCTTCATGATGGCAATCGGCCGCGTGTTTTTCGGTGTGCGCTTTTCCGGCAAGCAGATCGCCGGCGCCCTGCTGTCGATCGTCGGCGTGTTGCTGGTGCTGTGCCGCGGCGACTGGCACGCGCTGCTGAAACTGCATCTGGTCCCGGGCGACATCATCATGATCATCGCCACCATCGTCTGGTCGATCTATAGCTGGCTGCTGGCACATCCCACCGAGCCTGCGTCGATTCGCAAGAACTGGAGCGGCTTCCTGCTGGCGCAGGTCATGTTCGGCGCCGCCTGGTCGGCAGCCTTCGCCGGCGGCGAATGGGCGCTGGGCGAGGTGAAGTTCGAGTGGGGCTGGACGCTGGGGCTGGGGCTGCTGTATGTGTCGACCTTGCCGGCCATCGTTGCGCTCGGCTTCTGGAGCGCCGGCGTCGCGCGTGTCGGGCCAAACATTGCGGCCTTTTTCACCAACCTGATCCCGCTGTTTACCGCGCTGATGTCTTCCGCCATCCTCGGCGAACTGCCGCAGACGTACCACGGTGCCGCCTTCCTGCTGATCGTCGGCGGCATCGTGCTGTCTTCGCGCCGCTAAGGTGGCGGCGAAGACAGCTCAATGACCATCAAAGATCGTGCCTGCGCACGATATCCTTGACGGTGTCTTCGCCTTCCAGCGGCCTTGTCGCATGCTTCCATACGGCGTTCGGCTCGCTGCGCGCGAGATCCCGTTCCCAGGCGGTGCCACATTCATGGCAGAGGTAATAGTCGGCCAGTCCTGTAGCTTTTTCCCAGAAATTGATTCCGGTTTCGGTATATAGCAGCAGATTGGCGTGCGGAGCGGTGGTGACGGGCGCGCCCTCCAGGGCGACACAGGCTGGGCATGGGGACATGGTTTTCTCCTTGTCGTCGCGGCGCCGTCCGCTAGCCGACGGCCGGCTTGTCCATTTTCATGGCGCGCGCGAAGGCGGCCCTGGCCAGGCTGTACTCCTCTTCGGCTGCGCGGTATTCGGCTTCCAGCGCCGGTGCCGCATCGCCGTCCTGTATTTGCGCGCTAGCCTGCACCGCTTGTAGCAAGCGTTGGCGCTTATTGAATACATCCTTGGCCAGACTGGCCAGTATTTCTTCCCGTGTAGGTTCCATTGTAGATTCAGCGTTCATGATTTATAGCCGGTAGGACATTATTGAAACTACTTTGTTCAACAAAGTTCCGGCTTTTTCTGCCCGCCTGCGCTGAAGCACCCCGCCTGTTATGCCACAGTTTGTTAAAGACTGTGTCGCCACGAGCGCTTTGCGGCGCTGCAAATAGACAGTGGAAATTTCTGTTCGTACACTGGATTAAAAAGGGGAGACCACCCATGCCTGACAAGACCAGTATGCCAGCGGCAAACCGGCGCGAATTCATGCGCGTCGTCCCCGATCGCCATGCGCCGGTGCGCGTGCACATCAATGGCGATGGCTTCATCGAAGTCACCAATGCCGTCGATATCAGTGAGGGCGGCATCCGCATCAGCGTCAAGCATCGCTTCGCCGGTTGCCATGTCGACTTGCCGGCTTCGATCATCATTTATCTGCCGGCGCCGGTCGCCCGGCATTTCAGCGCGCGCGGCCGCATCCGCCACGTTCTGGGCGATTCCTTCGGCGTCCAGTTCATCGGCATGAATCCCGCCGACCGCGCCCTGGTGCGCGATTATGTCGATCGGCTTTCCGGCAAGGAGGCGCCGGCAGGCGGACTCTTCGCCCCCTTGCGCAAGCTGTTCGGCGTGGCATCGTAATCCGCTCCGGCTCCGTCAAGCGCCTGCCGTCGCGGTCAAGCGCCGCGCGGCTTAGCGACTGAATTGCGGCGCCGCCGGCGTGCCGGCCAGGTTCAGGCTGCTGTGCGCCTGCCGGCTTGCGGTGCGCAAGTCGATCATGAAGCGGCCGCTCAGCTTGCCGTCGACGTCAGTATCGCTGGCGGCATCGCCGGCAGCCGACAACAGGCCTGCCGTCAGGCGCATCCTGGACAACTGGAGTTTTCCGCCAGCCAGCGTGAAATCGCCGCTGATTTCATTGAATGAAGTTTTGCCGCTGCCGGCCTGGCCCATCACCTGGCTGGCCATGTCCACGCCCAGCAAGACGCCATTGCCGATGCTGAAGCTGCCGCGGATTTGCGGCGAAGCGAACAGCGTGCCGGCTTCGGTTGCCTGCATCGCGTATTTGAAACTGCCATCCAGCGCGCCGCTCTGCAGCAAGGCTGGCGCCAGCTTTGCCGGCGTGAGCTGGCGCGCCTGCGCCTCGCCCGTCAGGCTCCAGCCATCCTTCCAGCGCAAAACCCCGGCGCCGCTGACCGTGCCGTCGTGGACGACGCCGGTGAATTTGCCGATTTCCAGCGCATCGGGCGCGACGGTGCCGCTGGCATTGAAGGTGTCAAACGCCAGCGAACCGCCGAAGGGCAAGACGATGTCATTGGCTATCAATTCGAAACGTAATGCGCCGGCGGCGCGCTGCAAATCGATGTGGAGCTTTTCAGCCGACGCCCTCAGCATGATCTTGCGCCAGCTGCTTTCACCGTCGAGTTCGGCGCTGGCATCGAAAGCCGGCAGTTGCATATGCCGCGAACGCAACCTGACATCGGTGGCGCTCAGCGATGCCGACTGCCATGCGGCGTTGGACGAGCGTCCGAACAGGATCCAGCCCAGCCCCTCGTCATTGACGACCGGCGATACCAATTCCATCGACTTGAATTGCATCGTCCCGGAAAACAGGCTGCCCAGCTCGACGCCGGCGTTGACCCGCGGCATAGCGATCTGCCCCTGGTCGCCGATGGCCACCTGCTGCAGGCGCCAGTGCGGATGCGGGAACAATGACAGGTTCAAGGCGCCGATCTTGACCGGCTGGCCGAACTGCGCGCCGGCATCCTGTTCCAGTTGCGTCAGGCGGCCGTTGAACGGCACCACGTGCAGCAAGGCCAGGCCCGCGGCAGCCAGCACCACCATCGCCAGCGCCCCCAGGCGGACCAGCTTGCCGAAGTTTACCGACAGCGCCAGGCGCATGCCGCCATCGGACACCGGCGGCGCCGTGCTTTCTTCCGGCATTGCTTCCGGCGCTTCCTGCAGCGCCAGCTGTTCCGCCGCGCTTGCGGCCGCGTCCTTTGCCGCACTGGCCGCCGCCTGCTGCGCCGCCTTGCTTGCTGCCTTTTCGGCTTTCGCGCGCGCGGCTTCTTCGGCTTTCAGGCGCGCCGCCTCTTCCGCAGCCTGCCGTTCCTTTTCCCTGGCCTCGCGCTTCGCCTGCTGCTCGGCCTCTTTCCTGGCTTTGGCCTCGGCCGCCTGCTGCGCCTTTTGTTCCGCTTCCAGCCGGGCTTTTTCTTCCACCTCGCGCCGGGCCTGTTCACGGGCCTCCCGCTTCGCTTGCGCTTCGGCTTCCTTCCTGGCTTTGGCTTCCGCCTTTTGCCGCGCCTTTTCTTCGGTCTTCAGGCGGGCGGCTTCTTCGGCTTCCTGTCTGGCGCGCTCGCGTGCCTCCCTTTCCGCCTGCGCCTCCGCTTCCCGGCGCGCCTGCTCCTCGGCAGCCAGGCGCGCTTGTTCTTCCGCTTGCAGGCGCGCCTGCTCTTCTGCCTTGCGACGAGCCTGTTCCTCGGCCTGCCGGCGCGCGTCTTCTTCGGCTTGACGGCGGGCCTGCTCTTCGGCCGCCCGCCGCGCTTCTTCCTCGGCGCGCAGGCGTTCCTGCAGCTCGGCTTCGGCTTTTGCCTTTGCTTCAGCCTCGCGCTGCGCCAGTTCCTCGGCGGCCCGGCGCGCAGCTTCCCATGCCTTGGCGCGCGTCTGTTCCTGCGCTGCCTTTTGCGCCTGCTCTTCAGCGATCTTGCGCGCCTGCTCCTCGACTTCGCGCCTGGCTTGCGCTTCAGCCTCTTCCCGCGCGCGTGCCTCGGCTGCGAGTCGCGCCTGCTCCGCCTGTACGCGGGCCAGCTCTTCGACTTCCTCGCGTGCGCGCGCTTCAGCCGCCAGCCGCGCTTCTTCTTCAGCCTTGAGGCGAGCCTGTTCCTCCGCCTGTTTTCTGGCTAGCTCCTCGGCCTGGCGCCGTGCCAGCTCTTCCGCTTCCTTGCGGGCGAGCTCCTTCTCACGTTCCTTCTCACGTTCTCTTTCGCGCTCTTCGGCTGCGCGCCGGGCCGCTTCTTCCGCAAGCCGGCGCGCTTCCTGTTCCGCCCTGATGCGGGCTTGTCGTTCTGCTTCGGCCGCTTCCTTGCGGGCGCGCTCCTCCGCTTCGCGACGCGCTTTTACTTCCGCTTCCTGTTTCGCGCGCGCCTGCTCTTGCAGCCTGGCTTGTTCTTCGGCTTGCAGCCGCGCCTGTTCGGCGGCCCGCTGGCGAGCCAGTTCTGCTTCCTGCCTGGCCTTTGCTTCGGCCTCCAGCCGGGCCTGCTCGGCGGCCTGGCGCGCTTCCTGTTCAGCCTGGCGGCGCGCCATTTCGGCGGCCTGCTGTTGCGCGCGCTCGGTGATGCGGCGAGCTTCTTCCTCGATGGCGCGGCGCGCCTGTTCCACTTGCGCCGCTTCTTCCTCGCGCGCCTTGCGTGCGGCGTCGGCGTCCAGTGATGGCAAATTCTTGAAGTTAAGGCTGGCGCCTTGAGACTGTGACTGCGGTTGTTCCATGGCGCGGAAAAAATCGCCGATGGTCAGCTGGCTGTTGGCGGCTTCGATCTTGGCTGGAACGGTCAAGCCGAACACGGTTTCACCGTCCACATGGGCGCCCGGCGGCGCGGAAGAACCAAATTCGCGGATGTAATCCTCCGCAAGCAATTTACCGATGGCGACTTGCAGCTTGATTTCGCCCATGCCGAGTTGCGCAAGCAGGTCGCCCATGCTTGCCTTGCCATCGATTTCCTTGAGAATCTTGCGCTGTTCGCGTGACAGGTTCTTGGTCTTGCCGAGGGCTTCCCCCAGGCCCTTGGCTGTTTTGGTAAATATGGTGAAGTTATCCATGCTGCCTCAAAAGGTAAGACCTGCCACGCGCTCCCGCCAGCTCCGGACATTTGTTAATAATTGTCAATTTCCTGGCGGAACTTTTGCAGATTATCACTATCGCCGTCAAGCTGAAGCAGAGAACAAGTCGTTTTTCGGGCTTACAGAGAAATACGTGTTGCTTGTGCCACATATATTGCAAAATATACAATGCCGGCGCCGGCACATTTCCACATTAGTCATTTCGCAAAATTCATTTGTCCGGCCAGCCCTTCCGACCTCTGATATATCCCTGAGCCGGAAGAATCCTTCTGGCTTAGCATGGCCAATTATTGAATTGGCAATCATCCAGGATATGGCGCTCGTTACCCTTACCGATGCCGCAAAGCTGGTCCGCAAGGCGCGCACCACACTGATGCGCGATATTGAAAACGGCCGTCTGACCAAGACTGTCCTGCAGGATGGCGATGTCCGCATCGACACGACGGAACTGGTGCGCGCTTACGGCCGCCTGCACAGCCCGCAAGCGGCGCCCAAACCCAGGGAATCAGGCAGGACATCGGCCGACAAGACCAGGATCGCACTGCTGGAAGAGCGTATACGTTCGCTGGAGAGGGTCATCGTGCTGGAAGCCGAGCTGCGGCGCGTGAAAGATCAGGTAACAACCGAATTGCGGGCGCGGCTGGCCGACAAGGATCACCTGATCAAGATCCTCGAAAACAAAATCCTGTTCCTCGAATATGACAGGCAAACGCAGCAGACGCGCCAGGTACCGACCCTGGAACCAGAGCAGCCCGCATCGGACACATCCGTCCATCGGGCGGCACCAGCGACACCAGCGACACCGGTGGCAACGGCAGCATCTGCCGCGGCCGAGGCGCCTGCTTCGCCGGTCGCACCGGCCGGAGCTGCCGCCACAATGCCTCCGGCTGGCCAGACTGCGGCGGCATCAATGCATGCCAGCCCCGACGTACCTGGCGGAAAAGAGCGGCGCCGTCCGCCATCGGGTCCGCGCGGCTGGTGGCGCCGCATCTTCGGCGGCAAACCGCGCAATCATTAAACAGGCGTCCATGCCGGTGGTCAGGCAGCCGCTTGTTTAGGCTGCAGGCGCCACAGCGAAGTGACTTCCGCCATGCGCGCCGCGTGCAGCGGATCGTCGGCGTCGCTTGCCTTCGGATGCGTCGGCCGCGCATCCAGCCGGCCGGCCACCGTCAGGCCGGCGGCGTCGATCAGCGCCAGCAATTCCTCGCGCGAGCGCAGGCCGAGATGTTCGGCGAGGTCGGACAGGATCAGCCAGGCTTCGCCGCCCGGCGCCAAGTGCGCTGAAGCACCACTCAGAAATCCGCGCAGCATGCGGCTGTCCGGGTCGTACACGGCCTGTTCGAGCGCGGAACTGGGGCGCGCCGGCAACCAGGGTGGATTGCACACCAGCAGCGGCGCGCGTCCTTCCGGAAACAGGTCGGCCTCGACCACCTCGACGCGCCCGGATAGCGGCAAGCGCGCCAGATTGTCGCGTGCGCAAGCGAGGGCGCGCGGCGCGCAATCGGTCGCCACTACGTGGCCGACGCCGCGGCGCGCCAGCAGCGCCGCCAGCACGCCGGTGCCGGTGCCGATGTCGAAAGCCAGCGGCAGCGGATTTGCCGGCAAGGGCGCCCTGGCGACCAGGTCGAGATATTCGCCGCGCACCGGCGAAAACACGCCGTAGTGTGGATGGATGCGCGCATCCAGCGCCGCAATCTCGACGCCTTTCTTGCGCCATTCATGCGCGCCGATGATGCCCTGCAGCTCGCGCAGCGAGGCCACGAAAGGCAGATCATTGTCGCCATATGCTTCGCGACAGGCTTGCCGCACGTCGGGCGCGCGTCGCAGTGGAATGCCGTAATCGGCGTCGAAGGGCAGCAACAGCATACCTAGCACGCGGGCGCGCTGCGCCTGCGCCTGGCGGTGCAGATGAAAAGCCTCCACCGGACTGACGGCGGGCTTGGCCTTCTTGCCGGATTTGGGTTTCGTGTCTGCCTTGCGGCCCTTGCCGTCGGCGCGTCGCGCCAGCGCCTGCAGCAATTGCCGCGCATTCTGGAAATCGCCGCGCCACAGGATCGCCGTGCCTTCGCAGGCCAGCCGGTAAGCGGTATCGGCGGCCAATGTATCGTCGCCAATCACCACGCGCTTCGGCGGCGATGCCCCGCCCTCGCTGCGCCAGAGCGCGCAGCGGGTTTCGCCCGCCTCGCTCCAGCATAGTTGCGGCGGCTGGCTGGTGGCGCCATCGGCGGCGTGGTCGGAAACGGAGGGGGAAAGTGACATGAATTCCAAGCGTGTTCAGGTGGCGGCTGTCGCCGGCAACATCAGGCGATGCTGCAAAGACGGCATTTAATCATAGAACGACAAAAGGCAGGCGAAAGAGCCGGCGCTATCGCCGCATTCCCGGTCTGGCGATAAATATTCCATGGTCCAAGGGCAACTTTTCAAGGAAATTCTTGCCTAAAGTCATCATCATTTCTCAAAATCACTGCAATTCTTCTCTTCCTTCGTTACAAAAAGTAATGAAAATGCTGCCTGGATGGGATGCCTGTTAAAGTAATAGCCGGTTTTATTATTTGCAAATTTGCAATCGCCTGGCTTGCCAAGGCGCGCAGGAGCTTGCAGTGCTGCAGTTCCGCTGCAATTTCTTTCATCATTTATGAAATCATCGAAATCTTCCAAACCGTCTTCAACATCGAAATCCTCGCCACAGGCCAAAGCCGCCAGGTCCGGTTCCGGCGCGCGCTCATGGCGCTGGCGCCTGGGCGGCTTCATGCTGGCGGCGCTGCTGGTACTGCTGCTGGTCGGCGGCCTGCTGGCGACCTACGCCCTGGTGCTGGTGGTGCCCAACCTGCCCAAGCTCGATGCGCTGACCGATTACCGCCCGAAGATTCCGCTACGGGTCTATACCGCCGATAATGTCTTGATCGGCGAATTCGGCGAAGAGCGGCGCGAATTTGTGCCGATCAAGCAAATGCCTCCGCTGATGACGCGCGCCCTGCTGGCGATCGAGGATGAAAATTTTTTCCGCCACGACGGCGTCGATTACAAGGGCGTGCTGCGCGCCGCCTTGTCCAACCTCGTCAGCGGCGGCAACGGCCAGGGCGCCTCGACCATCACCATGCAGGTGGCGCGCAATTTCTTCCTGACGCGGGAAAAATCCTATTCGCGCAAGATCAACGAAGTCCTGCTGGCCTACAAGATCGAAAAGGAACTGTCCAAGGACCAGATCCTCGAGCTGTACATGAACCAGATTTACCTCGGCGAGCGCGCCTACGGCTTTGCCGCCGCTTCCTATACCTATTTCGGCAAGCCCATCCGCGACATCAGCGTGGCCGAAGCGGCGATGCTGGCCGGACTGCCGAAAGCACCCTCGACCATGAATCCGGTGGTCAATCCCAAGCGCGCCCGCCAGCGCCAGCTGCATATCCTGAAACGCATGCGCGAACTGAATTTCATCAGCGAAGCCCAGCATCGCCAGGCGGTCGAGCAAAAGCTGGTGGTGCGCGGCAACGCGCAGCGCTACGGCACGCACGCGGAATACGCCGCCGAGCAGGTGCGCAAGTTCATGTATTCGCAATTCAAGGAAGAGACCTACACGCGCGGCTTCAACGTCACCACGACCCTGCTCAAGGCCGACCAGGATGCGGCCTACGCGGCGCTGCGGCGCGGCGTGCTGGATTATGAGCGCCGCCACGGCTACCGCGGGCCGGAAGCCTTCATCAAGCTGCCCGGCGACGAGGAAGAACGCGACCAGGAAATCGCCGAAGCCTTGCTGAAACATCCGGACAGCGGCGAGCTGCAGTCGGCAGTGGTGCTGGCGGCTTCCTCGAAGACGGTGCGCGCGCAACTGCTCTCCGGTGAGGAAATCACCGTCACCGGCGAGGGCTTGCGTTTCGCCGCCGCCAAACTCGCCTCCAAGGCAAGTAATGGTGTGCGCGCCGGCGCCGTGATCCGCGTGGTGCGCGACAGCAAGCAGAAATGGGCGATTGCGCAATTGCCGGAAGTGGCGGCTGCTTTCGTCGCCCTGAATGCCCATGACGGCTCGTACCGCGCCCTGGTCGGCGGCTTCGACTTCGGCATCAGCCAGTTCGACCATGTCAGCCAGGCCTGGCGCCAGCCGGGCTCGACCATCAAGCCCTTCGTCTATTCGGCGGCGCTGGAAAAAGGCTTGACGCCGGCCACCATGATCAACGACGCGCCGCTGGAAATGACCGACGGCAGCGGCCGCTCGTGGACCCCGCAAAACGACAATGGCAGCCATGATGGCCCGGTGTCGATGCGCTACGGCCTGAAGCGCTCCAAGAACCTGGTGTCGATTCGCATCCTGCAGCAGATCACGCCGAACTATGCGCAGAATTACCTGGGCCGCTTCGGCTTCACGCCGGACAAGCACCCGGATAATCTGACCCTGGCCCTCGGCACCGGATCGGTGACGCCCTTGCAAATGGCGTCCGCCTATGCCGTGTTCGCCAATGGCGGCTATCAGCGCCAGCCCTATCTGATCGCCAGGATCACCGATGCGCGCGGCAATGTGCTGGCGGAGAAACCCGCCGCTCCCAACGACAGCGAACGCGTGCTCGACGTGCGCAACGCCTGGATCATGGACAGCATGCTGCGCGACGTCGCCCGTTCCGGCACCGCCGCCGCAGCCGGCCAGAAGCTCGGCCGCGCCGATCTGGCCGGCAAGACCGGCACCACCGACGATGCCATGGATGGCTGGTTCGCCGGCTATGGCGGCAATGTGGTGGCAGTGGCCTGGCTGGGATACGACACGCCCAAGTCGCTCGGCAATCGCGAATTCGGCAGCACGCTGGCGCTGCCGATCTGGGTCGATTACATGCGGGTGGCCTTGCGCGGCAAGCCGGACAGTCAGCGCCCGCTGCCTGACGGGCTGGTGCAAGCCGATGGCGACTGGGCTTACCAGGAATTCGCCGGCCAAGGCGCGGTGCGCACGGTCGGCATGGAAGAGAGCGATCCGATCCGCAATTTATGGAATCGTTTCTTTGGCGGCAATAGCCCCGCGCCTGCCGGTGCGGGCCGCGGAAGTTCGCCAACGCAACAACATTCGACGGTGCCGGTACCGGCGCCGTGAAAATGAATTGCCCCTTGCCTTGATCTCAGCGCAGGCAAGCGCTGGCGGCACTGTCGCTGCCATAAAAAAATGCCCTTGTCGTCGCTAGACGCAAGGGCATGTAAACTTCCTGGCAAGGCAAGGAAGAAGGGGGTAAATCGCTTCAGTCTTGCAGGAATTCCAGTACGGCAGCAGAGTAACGCTGCGGTTCCTGCTGGTTCGACAGGTGCGCGCCCGCCAGTTCGACATACTTCGCGCCGAGGATAGATTCGGCCAGGTAGCGGCCGTCGGATGGCGGCGTCGGAATGTCGCCGGCGCCGGCGATCACCAGGGTCGGCGCGGTGATTTTCTTGACGGCCTCGCGGTAATCGGCGTCGCGCACGGCGATGCAGTTGGCGGCATAGCCTTCGGCCGGCGTAGCTTTCAGCATGTTTTCCAGATACGCAACTTGCTCGGCATGCTTTTCAGCGTAGTCGGGCGTCAGCCAGCGCGATACCACGGCGGAGGCGATCGACGCCATGCCTTCCTGCTGCACCTTGGCGGCGCGGGTGGTCCAGGCGTCCGGCGGGCCGATCAGCGCGGCGGTATTGGAGAGCACCAGGCGCTCGATGCGTTGCGGATGCGCGGAAGCCAGCCACATGCCGGTGATGCCGCCCATCGACAGGCCGCAAAAATGCGCCTTCTTGATGCCGAGATGGTCGAGCAGGCCAAGCACATCGCCGCCCAGTTGCGGGATCGAATAGGGGCCGGGCGTGACCTGCGACTGGCCGTGGCCGCGGGTGTCGTAACGCAGCAGGCGAAAACGTGACGAGAGCGCCTCGACCTGCGGCGCCCACATGTCGAGCGTGGTGCCGAGCGAGTTGGACATCACCAGCACGGGATTCTTTTCATCGCCGTCGAGCTGGTAATGAATGCTGACGTCGGCGAGCTTGGCTTGGGGCATGATTACCTCTTAAGTAGATGGGACGATGCGTTACAGGCAGCACTCGCCGGCCAGGTAGGCTTTCCGCCAGCGCGTAATGCGTACTTCGCGGAACAGGCCGACCTGGGAAAACGGGTCGGCGGCGATGAATCGCTCGGCTTCGGCGCGGGTGTCCACATCGACGATATAGATGCCGCCGCCGGCGTCGCTGCCGTCGTCGTTGAGCTTGGCGCCACAGGCCAGCAATTTCGCGGCATGCACATCAAGGTAGGCGAGGTGCTCGGCGCGGGTCTGCTGGCGCAATTCCTGGCGGTTCGGCTTGTCCCAGGTTTCGATCATGAACGGCATGCTGCGTCTTTCGCTCAGTTCTTGGCGATGGCCGAGGGGTGCTGCGCCAGCGGGGTGATTTCGATTTTCATGAACGGATACAGCGGCAGGCTCATGAGGATGTTGTGCAGCTCGTCGTTGGATTCGACGTCGAACACGCTGTAGTTGGCGTACTGGCCGGCGACGCGCCACAGGTGGCGCCACTTGCCGCTCTTCTGCAGCTCCTGGGCCAGCGCCTTTTCATCGGCCTTCAGCTGGGCGGCGCGCTCGGCCGGGACGGTGTCGGGGATGTTCACTTGCATATGTGCGAGGTATAGCATGATGCTCCTTTCGTTGCTTGACCGGTCAGCCTTGACCGGTCAGTCTTAAAAATGGGGGCGGCCGCGTTCCGCCTATTCTTGCACGGACGGAACGCAGCCGCTGCCGGCGATTATTTCTTGACCAGCGGGCAAGTCGATTTCGACAACGGCATGAATGCCTGGTCGCCCGGAACGGTGCCCAGCACCTTGTAATAATCCCACGGCGTCTTCGACTCGGACGGCTTCTTGACCTCGAACAGGTACATGTCATGGATCATGCGGCCGTCTTCGCGGATCTTGCCGTTCTTGGCGAAGAAGTCGTTGATTGGTGTGGCTTTCAGTTTCTTCATGACGGTATCGGTGTCATCGGTGCCGGTCGCCTTGATCGCTTTCAGGTAATGCATCGCCGACGAGTAAGCGCCCGCCTGGATCATGTTCGGCATGCGCTTGGTCTTTTCAAAATACCGCTTCGACCAGGCGCGGGTTTCCGGATTCAGGTCCCAGTAGAAAGCTTCAGACAGGATCAGGCCTTGTGCAGTCGGCAAGCCGATGGCGTGGATGTCGTTGATGAACAGCAGCAGGCCAGCCAGCTTCTGCTTGCCGGATTTCATCAGGCCGAATTCTTGCGCAGCCTTGATGGAATTGACCGTGTCGGCGCCGGAGTTGGCCAGGCCGATGACCTTGGCACCGCTCGATTGCGCCTGCAGCACATAAGAGGAGAAGTCAGGAGCGCTGCTCGGATGCTTGATGGCGCCCAGCATCTTGCCGCCGGCGTCCTTGACCACGTCTTCCGCCGCCTTTTGCAGCGAGACGCCGAAGGCCCAGTCAACCGTCATGAAGTACCAGGTATCGCCGCCGCGCTTGGCCATGGCTTTGGCGGTCACGTTGGCCAGCGAATAAGTGTCGTAGGCATAGTGAACGGCGGTCGGTGCGCACAGGTCGGTGGTGATGCGCTGCACACCGGGCCCGTTGAAGAACATGATCTTGTGCTTGGAGCGGGCGACTTCCAGCGCCGACAGGGCGGTGGCGGAACCGGCCACGTCCAGCACGGCATCGACCTTGGCGACGTCGAACCATTCGCGCGCCTTGGCGGCAGCGATGTCGGCCTTGTTGTTATGATCGGCGAACACCAGTTCGATTTTCTTGCCGTTGACCTTGCCGCCGAAGTCATCGATGGCCATCTGCACGGCGGTGGCAGTGCCCTGGCCGGCGATGTCGGCGTACACGCCCGACAGGTCGAGCAGCAGGCCGATCTTGACGACGTCATCGGAAATGGCCGGTTTGGCTTGCGCCATCGCGGCGCTGCTCATGCCGCCCAGTGCAAGGGTGGCAATCGCGGCAGCGAGAGGGCGGCGGCATAGTTTGGCGAATTTGGTATTCATGATCTCTCCAGTTTTTTCTATTGGTTTTGCTTCTTGATGACTTATTGCTAAGTTGGTTATGGGATGCAAATCGGGTACTGCCTGCTACTTTCTCGAAAAACCTTTCACACGCGCTCGATGGCCAACGCAATGCCCTGGCCGACGCCGATGCACATCGTGCACAGCGCATAGCGCCCCTGCTTGCGCTGCAGTTCATAGGTCGCGGCGGTGACCAGGCGCGCACCGCTCATGCCGAGCGGATGGCCGAGCGCAATCGCGCCGCCATTCGGGTTGACCCGCGCATCATCGTCGGCCACGCCGAGTTCGCGCAGCACTGCCAGGCCTTGCGAAGCGAATGCCTCATTCAGTTCGATCACGTCGAACTGGTCGATGCTCATGCCCAGTTGTGCCAGCAGTTTCTTGGTGGCCGGCGCCGGGCCGATGCCCATGATGCGTGGCGCCACACCGGCGGTCGCCATACCAAGGATGCGTGCGCGCGGCGTCAGCTTGTAGCGCTTCACGGCTTCTTCATCGGCCAGCAACACGGCGCAGGCGCCATCGTTGACGCCGGAAGCGTTGCCAGCAGTGACAGTGCCGTCCGGACGCACGATCGGCTTGAGCCTGGTCAGCGCTTCCAGCGTGGTTTCGCGCGGATGTTCATCCTGCTCGACCTTGATGGCCTCGCCTTTTTTCTGCGGCACGTTGATCGCCACGATTTCCTGCGCCAGCGTGCCGTCGCGCTGCGCGCGCGCGGCCTTCTGCTGGCTGCGCAGGGCAAAGGCATCCTGGTCGGCGCGGCTGACCTTGTAGTCATCGGCGACGTTTTCCGCGGTTTCCGGCATCGAATCGACGCCGTACATCTTCTTCATCAGCGGATTGACGAAGCGCCAGCCGATGGTCGTGTCTTCGATCTTCGCCGCTCGTGAGAAAGCCGTATCGGCCTTGCCCATGACGAAGGGCGCGCGACTCATGCTCTCGACGCCGCCCGCAATGATCAGCGATGCTTCGCCGGCTTTGATGGCGCGCGCGGCCGTGCCGATGGCGTCCATGCCCGAACCGCACAGCCGGTTGATGGTGCTGCCGGCCACTTCCTGCGGCAGGCCAGCCAGCAGCGCTACCATGCGGGCAACGTTGCGGTTGTCTTCGCCGGCCTGGTTGGCGCAGCCGTAGATCACTTCATCGACGGCTTTCCAGTCGACCTGAGGATTGCGTTCGATCAGTGCGCGAATCGGCACGGCGCCAAGATCGTCGGCACGCACCGAGGACAGGGCGCCGGCATAGCGGCCGATCGGTGTGCGGATGGCGTCGCAGATGAATACGTCTTTCATTTCTTGTCTCCAGGCGTTTGGTTATGGTTTCGCGTTTATTGCCGGGTGCCGTCTTTCATCGGCACGCCGGTGAGCTCGACCAGCGCATCGAATTCCAGGTCGGTATAGATTTCACGCACGACCAGGCCATCTTTGGTGACGTCGATCGCCGCCAGGTCGGTATAGATGCGGTTCACGCAGGCCTGACCGGTGAGCGGATAGCTGCAAGCCTTGACGATCTTGCTCTCGCCCTGTTTGGTCAGGTGGTCCATCATGACGAACACCCTTTTGGCGCCCAGCGCCAGGTCCATGGCGCCGCCGACGGCGGGAATCGCGTCCGGTGCGCCGGTGTGCCAGTTGGCCAGGTCGCCCTTTTCTGAAACCTGGAAAGCGCCCAGCACGCAGAAGTCGAGATGACCGCCGCGCATCATCGCGAAGGAATCGGCATGATGAAAGTAAGCGCCGCCGGGCAGCAGGGTGACGTACTGCTTGCCGGCGTTGATGAGTTCGTGATCTTCCTGGCCGGCGGCCGGCGCCGGGCCCATGCCAATCACGCCGTTTTCGCTGTGCAGGATGATTTCCTTGTCGCTGCCGATATGGTTGGCGACCAGGGTGGGCACGCCGATGCCGAGGTTGACGTAGGCGCCTTCCGGAATATCGCGGGCGACTTTCTGCGCCATTTCATCGCGGGTCAATCGTTTCATTACGCCGCCTCCTTTTTTGCGGCTGCGCCGGTGGCGACCACGCGCTGCACGAAAATGCCCGGGGTGACGATCGCTTCCGGGTCGAGTTCGCCGAGATCCACCACGCGCTCCACCTGAACAATGGCGGTTTTGGCAGCCATGGCCATGATTGGGCCGAAGTTGCGCGCGGTCTTGCGGTACACCAGGTTGCCCCAGCGATCGCCGGCCAGCGCCTTGATCAAGGCGAAGTCGGCATGCAAAGGCGTCTCGAAGACATACTGGCGGCCATTGATTTCGCGGGTTTCCTTGCCTTCGGCCAGCAGGGTGCCGTAACCGGTCGGCGTGAAGAAACCGCCGATGCCGGCGCCGGCGGCGCGGATGCGCTCGGCCAGATTGCCTTGCGGAACCAGCTCCAGTTCGATTTCGCCGGCACGGTAGAGGGCGTCGAAATGGTGCGAATCGGCCTGGCGCGGAAACGAGCAAACCATCTTGCGCACGCGCCTTGCCTTCAGCAGCGCGGCCAGGCCGGTTTCGCCGTTGCCGGCGTTGTTGTTGATGATGGTGAGCTCGCGGGAGCCTTGCTCGATCAGCGCGTCGATCAGTTCGGATGGCATGCCTGCCGTGCCGAAGCCGCCAATCATGACGGTCGCCCCGTCATGGATATCGGCAACCGCTGCTGCCATGGAAGAAACGATTTTATTAATCATTTTTTGCCTTGAAGAGGATTCGCGGGCATTCCCGGGACCTGAAATTGGGCGGTATAATCACTGTTGCATGTTCGCTTATCGAACGTTTGTTCATTAAGCGAACATGCACCCGGATTCTAGGCGGGAAAAAATCGACTGTCAAGAGACTGTCATAATTCTCGAAAATGAGTAAAAAGGCATGGTTTTCACGACTATTTGCTACCAATATCATGCGTTTTCATACTTGGAAGCCAAGCATCACTATTGACAATTTCGCCATGCAAGTCAGCGCCGGTTGGTATAATCCGCCTCTTCCCCGCTGCCAGCGACTGCAAACAGTTCGGCGCGCACGGCAGACTTTTCATTTCGCGCACAACATCCTGCATATCTGTCCATGAGCGACGCTTTTTCCGTTACCCCCCCTGCCGGCGACGAAACCACCGACCGTCCGGGCGATTCCTACGTGCTTTCGTTCGCGCGCGGCCTTGCCGTGATCCGTTCCTTCAATGCCCGCCGTCCCGAGCAGACCCTTTCCGATGTCGCCGCCGCCACCGGCCTGTCGCGCGCCGGCGCACGCCGCATCCTGCTGACCCTGCAGACGTTGGGTTATGTTGAAGCGGAAGGGCGCCTGTTCCGGCTCACGCCGAAGATCCTTGACCTGGGTTTCGCCTACCTGACTTCGATGCCGCTCTGGAACAGCGCCGGACCGGTAATGGAAGATCTGGTCGCGCAAGTCCACGAAAGCAGTTCCGCAGCGGTGCTCGACCGCACCGAAATCGTCTACGTCGTGCGGGTGCCGACTCAGAAGATCATGGCCATCAACCTGTCGATCGGCAGCCGGCTGCCGGCTTACTGCACCTCGATGGGAAGAGTCCTGCTGTCAGGCCTGGACGAAGCGCAGCTGGATGCCGCGCTGGCGGAATCGGACTTGCGCGCGCATACGCCGCGCACGCTGACCGACCCCGGCGACTTGCGCAAAGAGATTGCCGTAGTCCGCGAACAGGGATGGGCGGTGGTCGACCAGGAACTGGAGCAGGGATTGATTTCGCTCTCGGCGCCGATCAGAAATCGCCAGGGCCGGATCATTGCCGCGGTCAACATCAGCGGCAATGCCCAGCGCAAATCGGCCAAGCAGATGGTGAAGGCATTTCTCGGCCCGCTGCAGGCGGCGGCGCAGCGCATTTCGAGCGTGGTGGGGCTGCATAACTAAGGCAGCGGATTGAAAAAAGGCCCCGCATGCCGTGCGGAGCCTTTCATTTTTGCGTACCGCCGGTTTCAAGCCGGCGCTGCAAGTCCTCGCTTCACGCCGCCCGTGCTTCGTCCGCCGACGCCCGCGCCCGGTTCAATGCCGACAGCACCGCCTTCAGCGAGGCGCTCACCGTGTCATGATCGAAGCCGGCGCCGGAATAGCGCTGGCCATTGATATTCAGCTGCACGTAAGCCGCAGCCTCGGCGCCGGTGCCGGCGCCAATCGCATGCTCGCTGTAATCGACCACGTTGATCTGCCGGCCGCTGTAGTTCATCAGGGCATTGACGAAGGCCGACAGGGCGCCCTCGCCTTCGCCGTGCAACTGGCAAGTGGCGCCATTCTCGCTGACGGTGGCGTCGACCACGTCATGGCCGCCGTCATGGCGAATCTGGTAGCCCTGCAGCGAGACAGCGCCGTGGTCGACCACGAAATTCTGCCGGAATAGGGCATGGATGCTGGCGCTGTCGATCTCGCCACTTTTCACTTCGCTGGCCTTCTGCACCACCTGCGCGAGATCCACCTGCAACCAGCGCGGCAGCACCAGGCCATAGTCGCGCTCCAGCACGAAGGCGACGCCGCCCTTGCCCGACTGGCTATTGACGCGGATCACCGCCTGGTAATCGCGGCCCAGGTCCTTCGGGTCGATCGGCAGATACGCCACTTGCCAAGGCTCTTCCTCCTTCTGCTGGTGCAGGCACTTGCGGATGGCATCCTGGTGGCTGCCGGAAAACGCCGTATAAACCAGTTCGCCGAACCACGGATGGCGCGGGTGCAGGGCGATGCCGGTGCATTCGGCAGCGACAGCGATGATCTCGTCCGGGTTGGACAGATCGAGCTCGGGGTCGATGCCCTGGCTGTACAGGTTCATCGCCATGGTGGTGATGTCCATGTTGCCGGTACGTTCGCCATTGCCGAGCAGGGTGCCTTCGACGCGGTCGGCGCCGGCCAGCACTGCCAGTTCGGCGGCCGCCACGCCGCAGCCGCGGTCGTTATGCGTGTGCACCGACAGGATCAGGGCCTCGCGCCGGCTGATGTGGGTGGCAAAGTATTCGATCTGGTCGGCATACACGTTCGGCGTGCTGCTCTCGACGGTCGAGGGCAGGTTGATGATGCAGGGCCTGGCCGCGCTCGGCTGCCACACATCCATCACCGCTTCGCACACCTCGACGGCGAAATCCATCTCGGTATTGGAAAAGCTCTCCGGCGAATATTCGAAAGTCCATTCGCACTCTGGATGCTTGCCGGCTTCGCGCTTGACCATCTCCGCGCCCTGGCGCGCAATCTTCACGATACCGGCGCGGTCGAGGCCGAACACGCGCTCGCGCTGCACGGTCGACGTTGAGTTATAAACGTGGACGATGGCGCGCTTGGCGCCCTTCAGCGCTTCGAAAGTGCGCACGATCAAATCCTCGCGCGCCTGCACCAGCACCTGCACCGTGACATCGTCCGGAATCTGCTTGGCCTCGATCAGCCAGCGCGCGAAATCGTAGTCCGGCTGCGACGCCGATGGAAAACCGATCTCGATTTCCTTGAAACCCAGCTTGACCAGCAAAGCCCACAGCCGGCGCTTCTGGCCGACATTCATCGGTTCCAGCAAGGCCTGGTTGCCATCGCGCAGATCGACGCTGGCCCAGCGCGGCGCGCGCGTAATGCTGCGGCTCGGCCACTGGCGGTTCGGCAAGTTGATGGCGGGAGTTGCACGGTATTTGCGGTGGTCAAAGGCTTTCATGTTTTTTCTTTCAATTATTACCGTGGGTAACGGATGGTGAAATGTTAACGCATTGATCCTGCAATTTGCTTGCAAAGATTGGCATGATTCGGATTTATTTCGAATTTAATTGCATGAATATGTAAAATTGTGGGATATTTATCCAACAATCCCCGATATCTGCCAATGACATGCAACTCGACCGTTACGACCGCCATCTGCTCGAAGTCCTGCAACAGGATGGCCGCATCAGCAACCAGGACCTTGCCGACCGCATCAACCTGTCGCCGTCTTCCTGCCTGCGCCGCCTGCGCACGCTGGAAGAAAGCGGCCTGATCCTCGGCTACCGCGCTCTGCTCGACGCCAAGGTGCTCGGCCTCACCCTGATGGCGCTGGTGCATATCTCGATGGACCGCCACACGCCCGAGCGCTTTGCGCATTTCGAAAGCACCGTGGCGGCCCTGCCGGAAGTGCTCGAATGCCTCCTGATCACCGGGCAGGATGCCGACTACCAGCTGAAGGTGGTGGTGCGCGACATGGATGCCTACCAGGAGCTGCTGCTCAACAAGATCACCCGCATCGAAGGCGTCACCGGCGTGCATTCCAGCTTCGTGCTGCGGCGCGTGATGAGCAAGACTTCACTGTCGCTCGAAGGCGCCTGAAGCATACAGCGGCGACAGGGTCCGCTTGCGGTCAACACAAGCGGTGCGCGGCGCGCTATGCTGTGCTGCACAGGCCATCCCAACCCATCGAAAGGAAAGGGCAGCAGCGTGAATGCACAAGAACTTTTCCGCGCCAAATCTCCACTCAAGCTGAAGGACGATGCAGCCAACGACAAGCCGCTTTCCATCGGCGACAAGCTCGCCGACCAGGCCCGCACCGCCGAACTGGCAGAAGAAATTTCGGCCTGGCAGGATATCTTCTATGCCGAAAACCGCCGCAAGCTGCTCATCATCCTGCAGGGCATGGATACCAGCGGCAAGGATGGCACCGTGCGCGGCGTGTTCCACCGTCTTGATCCGCTGGGCGTGCGCACGACCTCCTTCCGCGCGCCAAGCGTAGCCGAGCGCGAACGCGACTATCTCTGGCGCGTGCACCGCGAAGTGCCGGCCCAGCGCGAGATGGTGGTCTTCAACCGCAGCCACTATGAAGACGTGCTGTGGCCGGCGGTGCATGGCCAGATCGATGCGAAGGAATGCAAGCGCCGCTACCGCCAGATCCGCGAATTCGAACGCATGCTGAGCGAAACCGGCACCGTGCTGCTGAAATTCTTCCTGCACATCTCGCGCGACGAACAGCGGCAGCGCCTGGAAGAACGGCTGGCCGACCCGGAAAAGCACTGGAAAGTCGACCTGAACGACCTGGAAGAGCGCAAGTACTGGGAAGATTACCAGCGCCTGTATGAAAAGGCGATCGATGAAACCGATGCCGACCACGCGCCCTGGTACGTGATACCGGCCGATAGCAAAACTCACCGCAACCTGGCGATCGCCTCGGTCATGGGCGAGACTATGCAAGACATGAAGCTGGCCTACCCGCCGCCCAATCCGGATTATTTCAAGATCAAGGTGAAGTGATGCCGTAAAAACCGCGGCCGCCCGCCCCGGCAAGCGTTGAATCGCAGTGCTTAGTAATCGGTGGTGACGGTCAGGTGATACGGCACCGTGCCGCAGGCATGCCGGTTTTGCCAGAGCACGTTGACCATGGCATGTTCCGACACCTCCAGATGCCGCGCCATCGCCTGCGCGCCCAGCACCGTCGCCGAACGGATCGCGCGTTCCTCGGCGCTGTTGCGCATGAGGAGCGTGTGGCTGTCGATCTTTGCCGCCAGCTCCGGCGCGAAGCGCAGCACCTTGATGGAACGCATCACGCGCGGCATCTGGTAGCTGGCGGCGACCGTGATGTCGCAGTCGACATGGATGCCCTGTTCGAGCAGATAGCCGGCGTACCACATGACCGCCAGTTGTGCCCGCATGAGATAGGCATCCTGGCCATAGGCCATCGGAAAGCGATTGGCCAGACCTTCGGCATCGTCGGAAGTCAGCCGACCGGACTGGCCTGCGGCGACAAGCCCGGCCGCCGCCTGCTCCAGCGCATCTCCGGACAGCACTTCGCGCAGAAACTGCGCGCGCCGCCGCGGCAGGGAAATGTCGCCCAGCGCATCGACCACCGCCGGTTCCTCGCCCGCCCCCAGGCGTTCGCGCAAGCGCACCGGCGTCGACTCGTCGCCCCAGACATGGTCGAGCGCCGCCTGCAGGCCGTGCGCGCCGCCCTCCTTGCCCCAGTGGTAACGCGCCACGCCATCCGCGGTCGGCGTCCAGAACATGAAATTCAAACTGTTGAGGGCAATGCTGTACGCTGCCGCGCCTTCGGGCGTGCGCCCGGCCGGCTTGCCGGACAAGCCGACGATCATATTGCTGAAGCGGTCGGCGCGAGCCGGCAGGCGGGCAATCGCCTCGGCATCGATGGCGACGAGTTCAGGCTGATAATCATGCTGGGCCTGGGCGAACAGACGGTCTTTTGCGGTTTGCGGAGGGTTCATGCTGCAGGCAAGTGACAGATATGCATCGGGCAAGGATAACCGACGTTGACAACCGTTGGTGAAAAATCTGCCCGGATGCAGCGCCTTGACCTGCGCGAACTCATTCCGCAAATGGCAACTGCTCCTGGTAAAACAGCGTGCCGCTCTGCGTGGCATCAGGCCGCGACAGCGCGCCCACGCGCACGCCAAGCAGCCGGAAGCGCTGATCCAGCGGCACCCGGCGCAAGCACTCGCCGGCTGCGCGACGGATCGTGGCGGCATCGGCGGTTGGCACCGGCAAGCTCAGATCGCGGGTCACGATGCGGAAATCCGCGTAGCGCAACTTGATGCCGATGGTACGGCCGACATAGCCCTTGCGGCGCAAGTCTTCGGCCACCCGCGCGCATAGCGCGGTAAAGATGCCCGACAGGCTTTCGCGATCCTGGCGGGCATGCAGGTCCCGCTCAAACGTCGTCTCGCGGCTGATCGACTTGGGCTCGGAGCGGGTGACGACAGGGCGCTCATCGATGCCTTGCGCCGCATCGAGCAGCCAGGCGGCATAGCTGCGGCCGAAATGATCCTGCAGCAGGCCGGGTGTCGCCCTGGCCAGTTCCCCGATCGTGCGGATGCCGAGCGCTTCCAGCTTTTGTCCCGCCTTGGGGCCGATGCCATTGATTTTCCGTACCGGCAAAGGCCAGATCCGGCCCGGTATGTCGGCATGAGCAAGGAGGGTCAGGCCATCCGGTTTTTCAAGGTCGGAGCAGATCTTCGCCAGCAGCTTGTTGGGCGCCACGCCGATGGAGCAGGACAAGCCGGTCGCCTCCCGCACCGCCTGCTTGATGCGCAGGGCCAGCGGCCGCGTATCCTCCGGCAGATCGCTCAGATCGATAAAGATTTCATCGATGCCCCGGTCTTCGATGTGCGGCGCAATGCCGGCGACGGCATTCTTGAACAGCCGGGAATAATGGCGATAGGCGTCGAAGTCCACCGGCAAGAGGATGGCATCCGGCGCCAGCTGCGCCGATTTCATCAACCCCATCGCGGAGAAGACGCCGAGGGCGCGCGCTTCGTAAGTCGATGTCGTCACGACGCCGCGGCCGGCGTAATCGCGCAGCCGGGCAAAGCGCCGGCTGCCGTCCGGCTGCAGCGTTGGCCGGTCCACCGAGCGGCCGCCGATCACGACCGCTTGCCCGCGCAGCTCCGGATAGCGCAGCAATTCCACGGAAGCGTAAAACGCATCCATGTCCAGGTGGGCAATGCGGCGGGAATCACGCTTCATGAGAAAAGGAGCGCTTCCCGAAGGGGGCGGCTATGGTCGCAGGCATCATGATCCTGCGGATTATACTGTATGCAATAACAGTATTGCGGGAGTGTTGCGCTTACCTGCCTGGAATGCTCTGCCTACCATCATCTGTGCAGCGACAAAAACCAATCTTTCATTCCCAGGAAAGTTTTTTCCGAAGACGTTTGCCAGACCTTTTATGGCAACAGCTGAATACCGAAATGGCGTAGGAATAGGGCAAATAAGCCGAAACATACAACAGTGATACCTATGCTGGAAAGCATGGTGAGCCAGAATCCGAGCCGCGGCAGGAGAAGCGGAAACGCGAGGAACATGGGAAGTGTTGGCACCACGTACCAAAACGTGTACCAGGCGTGGTTAGATATTCTGGCTTGAGGTTGTTTCTCGACATAGAGCCAGATAAGCGTCAGGACGGTGACAATGGGAAGCGCCGCGATGAATCCGCCAAGCTTGTCGCTGCGCTTTGCCATCTCGGAGACGAACACCACAACGGCTGCTGTAAGTAAGTATTTGGTGATTATCCAACTCAAAATTATCTCCTGATGAGCTTAACGACTACGTTCATCCGCGCCGCAGGCGTTGACGTGCAATGCCGAGCCAGGCTGATCTGCAAGTTCGAAGATTTCAAAAATGCCCCACGATCCGATCATCCACCAAGGTGAAAATTTTTCGAGCACCATGCAGCGTTTCATCTGGATCGCCCTCTTGCGTGCGCGACTACAAAATATCCACATCGCTTGCGCGGATGACGATCTTGTCTTGACTGAAGCGCCGTTCCAGTTCCTGTCGGTACGTGCTCCACCAGGTTGCGTCGGCGGCTTCGACCATCACCTCGACCAGTATCACGTCGTCCCGGCAGACAGCGCCAGACTCACTTTCCCAGGCGCCAACAGCGGGGGAGCGCAGGTAAAGCGTAACACCGCCGAAAGTGTCGGTAAGCTCCCGTCGAACCTGGTCCACGAGACATTTTGGAAAAGACCGCCCGGCGTTGTCGTACAAGGGCAGAAGAATCTGAATTAGGCGCATTCGAAGTGAGACTGAGGTCAAGCGATGAGTCAGACATCACTTTGTCAGTCTGGAATTTCAGGTTCGACGAGCTTCGCAAGTTGTGCGAGCGACTCTTGCCAGCCGAGATAGCACATCTCTACAGGAATGGCTTCCGGCAGCCCTTCTTGCACTATGTTGAGCTCGGTTCCACACGATACTTGATTGAGGGTTACGGTCGTCTGCATTTCCCCTGGAAGATTCGGATCATCGAACTTGTCCGTATAGCGGATCTTTTCGAATGGGACCAACTCACGATACTCGCCGCCAAAGGATTGGCCCTGACCGTTCGTGAAGTTCGTGAACGACATTTTATAAGTGCCGCCGACTTTGGCCTCCATATGGTGAACTTTACAGGTGAAGCCGTAGGGAGGAAGCCACTTTGCCATTGCGTCAGCATCCACGAACGCCCGATAGACACGCTCCGGGCTAGCACGGAGCACGCGATGAAGTCGGATTGTGCCGGTAGTCATGATCAATTAGCCTTTCGATTCCGCTATGCTGCAGAGCCCCGCACCACGCGATCAAACATGGAATTTTTTTACGACAACTATAATACCTGCGCCGGAAATGCTTACATCTATTTAGAGCGCCTATCAAAATGCCGATGGCAAGGCGCGCCGACGAAGACAGTACAAGATGTACGGCAAGGCGGCGCAACGCTGCAAGCGGTATTTTGATAGGCGCTCTTAGCAAGATGGTATACCTGAAACATACCATGTGCCATCTCATAGACATGAGAGGAGCGACCTGGATCATAAGCGCTGAAAAGACATACTCTTTTCCCGCCCCCCGTTGCGTCGTCCGCGCAACAACGCTACTAATGCCAGTCCCAGTCCGAAGATCACGCTGGCTGTAATACCGCGATGCATTGCCGCGCTGGTATACAAGCTGCGCTCGTGAGGACGACCGCCGACGCCCCCTCGTTCCAGCAGATCATCCTGGTAGGTATAGAGGCTGTGATGTTCGCGGTCTTGCGCAGGACGATTGGTTTTATGCTGGCGAAACATAAAGCGCCGCATGTACCAGTCGAGCAATCGCGGCATGTAATAGGCGCCGGCGCCGTTGAGCTTGGCGACGCCGCCGATATAGATATCTCTTATCGGATGCGTGGCAGCATGCAAAATCCCATTCGTCACGATCTCCGGGGCATAAATAGGCGGCGGCAACCTCGGCTCGACTTCCATGTAATTCTTTGCATGCGCAACGAACATCGTGTCGACCGCGGCCGGCTTGATCAGGGTAACTGACACGGGAGCGTCTTGTTCCTCGAGTTCGACCCGCAGCGAATCAGTGAAGCCTTTGACCGCGTGCTTCGAAGCGGAGTAGATTCCCTGCAGCGGCACAGCGCAGTCCGATACTTCACTGCCGATGTTGATCAGCGCACCGCCATGCACCTTAAGGTGCCGGACCGCCGTGAGCGAACCGTAGACGACACCCCAGAAATTGGTTTCGAACAAACGCCGCATGTCTTCAATGGACACTTCTTCGTTACGGCCGAAAACGCCGACGCCGGCGATATTGACCCAGGTATCGAAGCCGCCGAAGCGCTGCATCGCCACCGTGGCAATGTTTTTCACCTGCTCCTCGCTGCCGACGTCGGCAACGACATAACAAGCCTCAGCGCCCCGGCTATTCACTTCATCGCAGATTTGCTGCAAGGCTTGCTCGTTGCGTGCCGCCAGCACCAGCCTGGCGCCTGTCCTGGCGGCCTTGCGCGCGGTCGTCAAGCCAATACCGCTGGTGGCACCGACAAGGACGATGACCTGCTCATTCAATTTTTTGAAGGGTGGTTTCGGCATGGTGTTTCCTTCGCTTTGAACTGGATTCAGATAGGGAAGAGGTCCCCCTGTTAAGTTCCACGCCCCGACCGGGAGGTTGATGTAGGTATATTTGAAATTATTTCGCTGAAAGTCGGTCTATAGCTGGAAGCTTTTGCGTTGCCAAGTCATATGTTTGCGGCACAAAACAGCAAGTTTTCTTCTTTACCTGCAGGGAATGGTATCGCTTTCTGCATAGTGAGGCGCCTGCAATGCACCAGCGCGAATGGCTGTTAAAACGCAACTGCTCATTGTCTCCGCGTCAGTTTGTCGTGGCCATGAGCGGACTTTGTCTTGGGCTGATCGTTTTTTCCCTGCCTTTTGTTTTTCTGTACGGTGCCTGGATGGTGCTGGCTTTCGCTATCCTGGAAGCGGCAGCCCTGGCGGCAGCCTTTCTGCATTACGCGCGCCATGCCTGCGACCATGAGCATATCGTGCTGGCCGACGACGCCTTGCTGGTGGAATGCATCGAAGCGGAAAGGGTTAGGCAAATTCGCCTGGAACCGCAGTGGCTCCGGGTCGTTCCGCCGAAGCGCTATGGCGATCTCATCTGCCTGGAGTCCGGGAAATGTGCGGTGCAGGTGGGGCGCTTTCTCACGCTGGAAAAGCGGCAACTGCTTGCAGAGGAATTGCGACAGGAAATAAGAAAATAGGACCGCTTTTCATTCTCTTGTTCATTGACGCTCATGTATTATTGCACCGGTACAAGACAGGGGAGACCGGATGCTACCAATGCTGCGCCTCTTGCGCAAAACCATCGGCTGGATCGATTTCATCGTATTCACTGCGCTGCTGTATCTGCTGTCCTGGCTGCCGTGGCGCGGTAAGCATCCGGTGGCCCATCTGTTCCATGCCTGGTGCCGCGCCTTCGTGCGCGCGCTCGACGTCGACCTGCATCTGCACCAGAAAAACCTTAAAGCCCTGCCGCAGCGCTACATCCTGATCGCCAACCATCCCAGTGCCTTCGAGGATATCGGCATCCCGGCCTTATTCAACGTCATCTCGCTGGCCAAGCTGCAGGTGCAGGACTGGTTCATCGTCGGCCGCATCAGCCGCGCCGCCGGCACGCTGTATGTGGATCGCGACGATCCGCAATCGCGCCAGCAATCGATCCAGACCATGGCCGATGCAGTCGAGGCCGGGCAAAACATCGCGCTGTACCCGGAAGGCGGCTGTAAGGGGAGGCGGCTGCACAACGAATTTAAATCGGGCGCGTTCGA
The DNA here is from genome assembly GCA_003537575.1 of Oxalobacteraceae bacterium. GTDB lineage: Bacteria > Pseudomonadota > Gammaproteobacteria > Burkholderiales > Burkholderiaceae_D > Paucimonas. Next base: position 66,256 of record DPRS01000047.1, on the reverse strand, counting down.
AGTCTCCATGCGCACCGGCATCCCGATCCTGCCGGTATTCCTGCATTACGAGGCGCAGGACGATTTCGAATGGCAGCCGCCCTGGACTCTGCCGGACAAGATCCGCCACATGGCCACCGCAGTCAACAACCGCGCCAACTTCTATGTGTACGATCCGCTCGATCCGAAGGATTACGCCGACAAGTATGCGATGAAGGCGGCAGCATATGAGATGTATCGGCGCTGGAATGCGCAATACCTGGAATAAGGGAAATCGCGCCCGCCATGCGCGGCCGTGCGCTTCAGGCGCTGCCACGCTCAATGGCAGTCCGGCACATCCTGGTCGAGATAGACTTCAAAGGCAATATTGCGCGCCATGAGCCGCAGTTGCTGCTGCAGATAGCCGCTGGCCTGCCACTCCCTGGTTACTTGCTGAAAGTAGGCGCGCGCCTTGTCGTCGCCCGGCGACAGCACGATGTCGAGCGGCGCGCCGGCGCCGGGCGTCAACCGCGCGGAAAACTTTTTCCACTCCGGCAGCTTGAGCAATTCTTCCAGCAGGGCGGCGTCGTGAATGGTGGCGTCGCATGCGCCGACGCGCAGCGCCAGCAAGGCATCGGCCGCTGCCTTGTACGGCTTTTCAACGGCCCCGTAGCGCGCCGCCAGGCCGGCGTAACGTCCGCCTTGCGCCACGCAAACGCTGCGGCCCTTCAACTGCTCCCAGCTCCTGATCGTGGTATCGCTGCGCATGATGGCCATCGGCGCGGCGACATAGCCGGTCGGTACGGCGCCGGCGCGCGGGGATTGGCTTGCCGGCGCCACTGTCAGCAGCACCTCCTCCTTGCGTGCCGTCGACAGCTTGTCTTTGTTCTTCACAGCGCCAGCCTGCACTGCCACCGCCTTGACTTGCAGGCGTTGCGCCAGGTCTTGCGCCAGCACGTGCTCGATCCCTTCAGGCGTGCGGAACTTGCTGCCCGCGACGTATTCCGGCGCGACGTACTGCATGCCCACTCTCAGCTCGCCGCGCTGGCGGATTGCTGTCAGCGCATCGACCGCTGATGCTGCCGATGCCACCGGCGTCATGCCGGCAATAGCAACCGCCAGCGCACCCGCTGCCGCGCCCGCCCGGGGCAAACGGGGCAGCAAAATCGAGCGCGGGGATGGCAGCGATTTCATGATGAATACTCAGACGTACTGGTAACGCAGCACGCGATGCTTGAGGTTTTCCAGCAGCAGCTGGTCGATCAGCGGCGCCAGGATGGCAATCGCCAGGATGCTGGTCATCACGCCCACCATGTCGGCGGTTTCGCCGGCATACGACAAGGACCTTCCCAGCCCCTTGCCGAAGCCGATCAGCATTTCGCACGAGATCAGCGCGCGCCAGGCATTGCCGAAGGCGAGCTGGGCGCCGGTGATCAGTTCCGGCATCACCGCCGGCAGATAGACGCGGCGCAGCATATCCCAGCGCGACGCCCCCATCACGCGGGCGGCCGCCACATGCACCTTCTGCACGCTTTCGGTGGCGTTCATCACCGACAGCGCGGCCGGGAAGAAAGCGGCGATCGCCACCACCACGATCATCGGCATGTTACCGAAGCCCATCATGATCAAAAACAGCGGCACCCAGGCGATCGACGGAATCGATTGCAGGATAATGATGGCGGACTTCAGCACTTCGCGGAAGAAGAACAGCACTGCGCCGATCAGGCCGAATCCAATGCCGAACAGCAGGGCGGCGCCGTAGCCGCTGCCCAGTCGGATCAGGCTGCCCCACAACGCGGCGCGAAACGATTCGGTCTGGATTTCCTCCCACAGCCGCATCATTACTACCGGCACATCCGGCATCAGGAAATCCGGCAGGATCCAGGCGGCGATTTGCCAGCCGAGCAGGATCAGGAAGACGGCCAGGGTGAAGGCGATTTTTTTATGAAAACCGGAAAGACGGATCTGGGTACTCATGTCAATTTCAAAACAAGATGGCCGGCAGTGGGCCGGCCATCATTTACCTGCGAAAGCCGTAGTATCAATAGCAATTACCACTTACAGCTTGCGTTCCTTTTGCCAGGAGAGATCGAGGATCGACTTGACGTCGAAAGCCTTGCCGTCACGGGTCTTCAGCGCGCCCTGCTCCTGCATGATATTGGCGATTTCCTGCATGCGTGCCTCTTCCTTGGACGTTAGCACTGCGCTGAAGGTCTGGCTCTTGATGGCGGAAGTAATCACTTCCTCACGCGGCACGTCACCCTTCTTCAGGGTTTTCAGGGTCGGCTCGGAAATGAAATAGTTGGCGATCAGCTTGGATGCTTCGGCCGGCTTCTTCTGCAGCAGGTCGATGGCTTCCTTCTGCGCATCAAGCGACTTCCACACCTCGGCGCGGCGCTTCTTCAGGGTCTCGCCCGAAGTGATCACCACCATGCAGGGGAAGGGCCAGACTTCGCCGATTTCATAGATTTGCTTGACCGGCGCGATCAGCTGCGCGATGCTGGCTTGCGGCTCGAACAAGAAGGCAGCGTCAACGCGCTTGCCGACCAGCGACTGCACCGCCACCTGCGGCGAGACGCCCATCACATTGACGTCGTCGATCTTCAGGCCGGCATTCTTCAGGACCACGCCTTTCAGCACCGTATCGGCGGTGCTGCCTTCGGCTTGCGAAGCCAGGGTCTTGCCCTTCAGGTCGGCCACCTTGTTGACGCCGGCATCTTCACGCACCAGGATGGCATGGTAACCATGCTGCGCGCCGCTCACTACCTTCAGGTCGGCGCCCTTGGAAGCCCAGGCCACCGCATTGGTGAAGCCAAGCACGCCGGTGTCGAGCTGGCCGCCGACGATCGCCTTGATCAGGTCGGTGCCGGACTTGAATTCAACCAGTTCTACATCCAGGCCATGCTTTTTGTAAAAGCCGCCTTCTTGCGCGGCGATGGCTTGCGCATCGTCCATCACGCGGATGTAGCCGACCTTGAACTTATCGGCGGCCAATGCCTGGCCGGACAGTGCCAGCGTCGCCACCGCGGCCAGCATCAGGCGAGAAAACTTGGAAAACAATTTCATACTTCCACTCCTTCCAATGGGTTGACTACTTCCTGCTCGGCATGAATGCCGAGCAAGCTGAGGATCTCGCGCCGCATGGCGGCAAATTCCGACAGATCGTGGCTCTTCTCGTGGTGCGCCAGGTTGAATTCCTTGAGCACCGTGGCCGGGCGATGGCTGAACACCAGAATGCGATCAGCCAGGAACAGCGCTTCATCCACATCGTGCGTCACCAGCAGTACCGTCGGCCGCACTTCGCGGATCAGATCGCGCAGGGCATCTTGCAGTGTCATGCGCGTCAGGGCATCGAGCGCGCCGAATGGTTCATCGAGCAACAATACTTTGGGTTGCGAGACGAAGGCGCGCGCCAGCGCGCAACGCTGCCGCATGCCACCCGAGACCTGGTGCGGGTAATACTCTTCAAAGCCCTGCAGCTTGACCTTGGCCAGCCACGCCACTGCCTGCTTGCGCGCTTCGGCCTTGGGAGCTTTCTGCAATTCCAGCGCCATCGCGACGTTCTGCACCAGGGTCAGCCAGGGATAGAGGGCGTTTTCCTGGAACATCAGCATGCGTTCCGGATGCGGCCCGGTCACCGGTTTGCCGTCGGCCAGGATACTGCCTGCACTCGGTTTTTCCAGGCCGGCGGCAATGTGCAGCAGCGTCGACTTGCCGCACCCAGAGGGGCCAACCAGTGCCACCAGCTCACCGGTTTGCATTTCAGAACTGAAGTGTTCGACAACCTGCAAATCGGCAAAATTCTTTGTAATATTATTAAATGATAGTTTCATTGGAAACCAAAAGACACCGGGTAAGCCCGGCATTATAGAAGACTTGGCTAGAGCTTGAAGGTTAGCCAGCTATTATTGTCAGCACAAGAATTATTATTTTCTATGCTTATGCTCAGGCTGCATAAGGGAAATAGAAAATTGAAAAGAAAAGGCGGACCATGCGGTCCGCCTTTTGTCAGTCAAGCCTGACCAGTTTCAGAATTTCACCGAAACAGTGGCTTAAACAGTAGCTTCATTGCGATTGCGGTTAAGGGCAGTTGCCAACGTTGTAATAACCGGGTGCCGTCTGTGCCAGGGTGCTGGTATAGAACGTGTTGTACAAGCCCATCCTGGTATTGGAACCCTTTGCATACGCGTAGCCGCCGGAGGCGTACGCGCGTCCTCCCGTGACATGCGCATAATTGCTGGACGTCGTTGCGGTGCAGATGAACGCAGACTTGGTAGCCACCGTCACGGGCGGCGATGCGGCACTTTCACCATCCGCATTGACCGACTGCACGGTGAAGGTGTACTGCGTCTGTTCAGTCAGGCCGGTTGCGGTATGGCTGGTCACCGTGCCGCTTGCCGCCGGAACCGACAAGACCACCGTACCAGTCGGGCCGCCAGTGCGGGTGACCTTATAGCTGGTGGCGCCGGTGACGTTGCTCCAGGTCAGGCCGATTTCGCTGGCGGTGATGGACGATGGCGGTGCGCTCACATTGGACGGCGGCACCAGCACTACCGGACCGATCTGGAACGAGGTAGTGCAGGGCGCTGGCGACACATTGGATCCGCTGTCGACATTGTCGCTGGCGGTCACGATCACGTTGTAACTGCCGTTGGACAGCCCCGTGTACAGCTTGCTGAAGCTGGTGCCGCTACCTGCCGCGTTGTCGTAGACAGGTGTCGGGCCGTTGATCGTCACCTGATAGCCAGTGATCGGATCATTGTCGGTGGCAGTGCCGCTGATAGTGACGGCTGTGGCGGTGCTCGATGCAACTGTCGCCTTGCAGCTGGTGACGACAGGATCCGGATTCCCGCGCTCGACACGCAAGTTGTTATCGAAGAAGAACTTCGTCACATAAGCCGGATAGTTGACGTGGGTGTAATCGACATAAAGTCCGCCGCCGCTGCCGCCGGCGCCGGCCGGCCACGCATGACCCATGCCGGTCGCTTCGATATAGGAAACGCGGATATTGCTGGCACTGTCCTTCCACAAGGTACCGGTGCTCTTCACCTCGGTGATGGTGCCGGCGCTGGTGGTGGCGCCATAGGCGAGCTTCATGCCGTCACGGTTGGTCCAGTCATGGGTGGGATCGACGACCGAATCGGTCGAGCCGTTGACGACCGAGGTGATCTGGGTATTCAAGGCTGTGCTGTAATTGCCTGCGTAGGCCTTGCAGTCGGCAGCCACCTGTTGCGGCGTGCGAGTCGACTTGGAGCCGACCCCCGCGGTAGCAGGCGTATTGAGCGCCGGCCCGGCGTTGATGCCCATGCCGGCAAAGTAATCCGGCGCGACGCAACCCAGGTCGACGACCAGGCCGCCGCCGGCGGAAAGGCCGGTAACGTAGATCTGTTTCGGGTCGATGTCCAGTTCGGGGCGCGCTTTGACCGCATCGATCAGCTTGAGCAGAATGGCTTCGTCGCGGGTGCTGCGGCTGTGGCCGGCGCCGAACCAGTCCCAGCAGCCGGCATACTTGCGGGTCGTGGTGGTGCCAGCCGGAACCGTGGGAGCGATCACGACCATGCCGTATTTTTCGGCGGTGTCTTCCCAGTTGTATTTGCGGTTGATGACGTTGCCGGCTGCGGTCATGCCGCAGCCGTGCAGGGTGAGCATCAATGCGCGGCCCTTGCCGATCGTGGCGGGCGCGGTATTCTTGGGCACGTAAGTATAGGCATCCTGCAGGCCGAACAGCGTGGTTTCCTTGACCCAGGTACCGCTGCCGGGGGTAAGTGCATATGCAGATGCCGACAGAGCGCCGAGCATGAGTGAAACAGCGATTGTCTTGTAATTCATACGCATTCCGAGTTTCTCCTTTTGATTGGTTGCGATGTAGTACAGCGCAGCTATGTTTTTATTGGCTCTACGGCCTTATTCATGGACCGAATATCTGGTATTCGGACGGGAGATATTATTCATGCAATGGCATTCGGCCGACCGCGGATACCGTATTTTTACGGTATCAAAGCGACTAGCCGTTCGGCCAGTTCTACTCATGCAAGCATGGTGGAAAGCAAGATTGTGAGAGCCGTCTATTTCTCGAAGCGATAACCCAGCCCGTAAATTGAATGGATCAATTCACGATCCGGCGAGGCATGGTCCAGCTTGCGGCGCAGGTTCTTGATGTGAGTATCGACTGTGCGATCCGTGACGACACGATAGTCCGGATAAACCTTGTTCATCAGCTGATCGCGGGAAAGCACCCGGCCTTCATTGTCGCAGAGGGTTTTCAGCAAACGGAACTCCACCGGCGTCAAATCCAGGGTCTGGCCATTGAGGGTGGCTTCATGCTTCGATTCATCCATGAGGAGGCCGGCCGGCGGCATCGGCTTGTCGCTGGCATAGCCGGCGCGCCGCAGTATGGCCTGCACCCGCGCCACAACTTCACGCGGGCTGAAAGGCTTGCAAATATAATCGTCGGCGCCGATTTGCAGTCCCAGCAGCCGATCAATCTCTTCCACTTTGGCGGTGACCATGATGACCGGCACATGGCTGAAGCTACGCAGTTCGCGACAGATATCGATGCCATTCTTGCCGGGAAGCATTAAATCGAGCAGTACCAGGTCCGGTACCGACTTCTTTATCGCCGGTATGGCATCCAGGCCATTGGCGATGATGGACGTCTGATAGCCGCCGACGTGCAGATAGTCGGCCAGCAGCGCAGCCAGCTTGGGCTCGTCTTCGACGATCATGATGCAGGCGGAATTTGTCGCAGCGTGATCACTCATGAGGTAACTCCATTTGCCAGCGGCAGCGTGACCGTGATGCGCAAGCCGCCCAGCGGCGACGCGCTTGCCGCTATCGTGCCCTGATGGGATTCGACGATGTTGCGGCAGATCGCCAGCCCCAGCCCGGCGCCGCCGGTACTGCGGCTGCGCGATTGTTCGCCGCGAAAGAATCGCTCGAACAAGTGCGGCAGCATGTCATCCGGAACACCTGGCTTGGTGTCCTGGAATTCCAGCTTGATGGTGCGCTGTTCAAGCGCGGCGGTAATCACCAGCTTGCCGCCGGCGTCGGTATAGCGGGCAGCGTTTTCCAGCAGGTTGGCAAACAGCTGGCGCAGGCGATCCGGATCGGCATGGCAGAACGCCGCCTGCCGCGTGGGAATGTCCATCTCCAGCGCAATCTCGCGCTGCGCGAACCGCTCCCGGAAGGCATCGGCCGCCATGCGCAGCACGTCAAGAATATCGGTCTGCGATTTTCGGTAACTCAAGGCGCCGGCATCCGACAGCGACAGCTCATACAAATCGTCGATCAGCTTGCCGAGCGTAGCGACTTCGGATTGCAATGACAGGATTGCCGCAGGCGTCAAAGGCCGCACGCCATCCTGCAGCGCTTCCAGTTCGCCCTTCAGCACGGCCAGCGGCGTGCGCAATTCGTGCGATACATCGGCCATGAATGCGCGCCGCAGTTTTTCGTTTTTGCCCAGCGTCAGGGCCAGGTGGTTGAAGTCTTCGGCAAGCTGGCCGAGCTCGTCGCGGCTGGCCACCTCAACCCGGGTGGCATAATCGCCGGTGGTCAGCCGGTGAGTGGCCGCGGCGATATGCCTGAGCGGAGCAAGGAACATGCGCGCCAGCAGCCAGGCCACCAGCGCCGCCAGCAGGATGGCAATCCCGCCAATGAGGTAACTGGATTTCAGTTGCTGCGCCTGGAAGCGCAACGCGGCGCCGGTGCTCACTTGCTGGAACGGCACGAGCGCTACCCAACCGACCGTTTGGCCGTCGACTTCAATCGTCTTCAGTTTCGCATCCGGACTCAGGCGCGGATTGCCGATGACGAGATTTTTTTGCGCATCGAGCAGGCTTACCCGCAGGCTCAAACCCGTCAAATCGGATTCCGGCGGCGCCGGGCGTTGCCTGCCCGGGCTGCCCTCGGATGCCGGCATGCCCGGCGGGCGAATCAGGGAAAACCAGCGGCGTGGATTGTGACGAAGAAAATCCCAGTTGCCATGCTGCGCATAGGCGCTCGCCAGCGTCGGACGCAGGGTTTCCAGCCGCTGCTCTTCCTGCTCGTTGAGATAGCCGAGGAATCCCTGGTTGAAACTGGTGCGCATGGCCGCAGCCATCGCCAGCGCGATCACCACGCAGGTCAGCAGGATGGCGAAAAACAGCTTCGATGTGATGCCGGGTCGGATGGGCATTTGCCTGATATGCAAAGGATCGAGCCACCATTATAGGGGCGGGCTTCCGGCGAAAACCGCGCCTGCACCAATCTTCAAATTTTCTTCACATTTGGCAGGCATGATGGCTCCATCGAAAAAAGGATGAGCGGCGCGCCGCCGTGCACCGTCTTTTTGAAAGGAATGCAAGATGTCGGGAAAAACAAGCTCCTCTCGTGCCGCCAGCCTGCTGCGTCCGCGCAAGCTCATCGTCATCGGCCTGGTCGTATTCGCCCTGGTCGGCTGCGGCATCGCCGCCAACAGCTATTTCGCCAGGAAGAATGCCGCGCCGCTGCAGACCGTCGAAGTCACGCAAGGCGATATTGAAAAGACCGTCACCTCCCTGGGCAAGCTCAAGCCGAAAGACTATGTCGATGTCGGCACCCAGGTATCCGGCCAATTGAAAAAAGTGCAGGTCGCCATCGGCGACCGTATCAACAAAGGCGAGCTGATCGCCGAGATTGATGCCACCGTGTATGAGACCAAGATCCGCACCGGCCGCGCCAATCTCGAGAACCTGCGCGCGCAACTGATCCAGCAGCAGGCTGAAGCCGATCTGGCACAGCAGCAATACAACCGCAACCGGGATTTGCTGAAGGAGCGCGCGATCAGCCAGGAAACCGTGGAAGCGAACCAGTCGGCGCTGAAGGTCGCCAAGGCCAGGGTCGCTGCAACCCAGGCGCAGATCAAGGCGGCGCAAGCCACGCTGGACGGCGATATCGCCAATCTCGGCTATACCAAGATCTATGCGCCGATGGCCGGCACCGTGGTGTCGCAAACCACGCTGCAAGGCCAGACGGTCAATGCCAATCAGGCCGCGCCGGTGATCGTGCGCGTGGCCAACCTGGACACCATGACCGTGTGGGCGCAGGTTGCCGAAGCCGACATCACCAGGATCAAGGCTGGTGCGCCCGCCTACTTCACTACCCTAGGTAACTCGGAGCGCCGCTGGAAAGGCACGGTGCGCCAGGTGATGCCCACGCCCGAGACTGTCAACGATGTGGTGCTGTACAACGTACTGGTCGATGTCGACAACCGCCAGCAGGAATTGATGACCGATATGACCGTGCAGGTGTTCTTCGTGCTCGACGAAGTCCGCGACGCGGTGCTGGTGCCGCTGGCCGCCTTGCAGCGTGTGCCGGGGAAAGACCGCGCGCTGTACCGCGCGCGCGTGGCCACGGCCGACGGCGTCGCCGAGCGCACGGTAAAGATCGGCATCGCCAACCGCACCACCGCTGCGGTCGTCTCCGGCCTGAGCGCCGGCGACAAGGTCGTGGTGGCGCAGACTGGTCCGGCCCAGGCTGGCGCCGGCCGCAATGCCGGCAACACGGGCGGCCGGCAGGGCATGCGCAACATGGGGCCGCGGCTTTAAGCAATGAGCGAGGCTATCATGACCATCACCCAACCCTTGCTCGACTTGCAGGACATCAGCCGCACCTATGCGACGGGTGATGCAGTGGTGCGGGCGCTCGACGGCGTCTCGCTGAAAATCTACCCTGGCGAGTTCGTCGCCATCATGGGGCAGTCCGGTTCCGGCAAATCCAGCCTGATGAATATCATCGGCTGCCTGGACCGGCCGAGCGGCGGCAGTTATCGTGTCGAAGGCCGCGATGTCACCACCCTGTCGAAGGATGAACTGGCCTCCTTGCGGCGCGACACCTTCGGCTTTGTGTTCCAGCGCTATAACCTGCTGCCCTCGGTCACCGCCGCGGAAAACGTCGAGCTCCCGGCAATCTACGCCGGCAGCGCCAAGCGCGAGCGCATCGAGCGCGCGCATGCGCTGCTCGACAAGCTGGGCCTCGGCGAGCGGGTGCAGCACCGGCCGACCGAGCTGTCCGGCGGCCAGCAGCAGCGCGTATCGATTGCCCGCGCCCTGATGAATGGCGCCGAAGTCATCCTGGCCGACGAGCCGACCGGCGCGCTGGATAGCAAGAGCGGCGAAGAAGTGCTGCGGCTGCTGAAGCAATTGCATGCGGATGGCCACACGATCATCCTGATCACCCATGATCCGAAGGTCGCCGACAACGCCCAGCGCATCATCAATATTGCCGACGGTCGCATCGTCAGCGATACCGGCGTGGTGGCCGCCGCAACCGATCGCCGGAGAGTCCAGCGCCAGCCCAATGCCGACGCTGCCTGGCTGCCCGACCTCGGCGAAGCGGTCAAGATGGCGCTGCGTTCCCTTCGCGGCAACCTGTTTCGCAGCGCGCTGACCTTGCTCGGCGTGGTGATCGGCGTGGCGGCCGTGGTGGCCATGCTGGCTATCGGCAACGGCAGCAAGCAGGACGTGATCCGGCGCATCGAATCGATGGGCAGCAACCTGTTGCTGGTGTCGCCCGGCGCGCCGGGCACCCGCCCCAGCGGCGATATCGCCACGCTGGTGACGGCAGATGCGGACGCCTTGAAAGAGCTGCCGAACGTCAGCGCCGTTTCGCCGGAGCGCAATATGCGCGCGACGGTAAGGTATGGCAACCTCGACTTCCAGACCAGCGTGACTGGCGTGTGGCCGGATTACGCCGCCACGCAGAACTGGACCATGGCCTCGGGCAGCTTCATCAGCCAGGCCGATGTGCGGGGTTATGCGCCGGTAATCGTATTGGGTCAGACGGTGGCGAAAAGCCTGTTCCCGGATGGCGAAGATCCGGTGGGCCGCTATGTGCTGGTAAAAAGCGTGCCGTTTGAGGTGGTCGGCGTACTGGCCGGAAAAGGCGCCAGCGCCTTCGGCTCGGACATGGACAATACCGCGCTGGTGCCGCTGTCGACCGGCTACATGCGCCTCTTCGGCAAGCAATTTCTGAACACGCTCCGCATCAAGGTGGAAAACGGCGAACAGATCGAAGCGACCCAGGCGGCGATCGAAAGTCTATTGCTGCAGCGCCATGGCAAGGAAGATTTCCAGGTGCGCAGCACTTCTTCGCTGATGGAAGCCGCCACCGAAACGCAGAATGCCCTGACCGTGCTGCTGGCGTCCGTCGCCGCCATTTCGCTGCTGGTCGGCGGCATCGGCGTGATGAACATCATGCTCGTCTCCGTCACCGAGCGCACNNGTCACCGAACGCACCCGCGAGATCGGCGTGCGGATGGCTACCGGCGCACGCGCCGCCAACATCCTCCTGCAATTCAATACCGAGGCGCTGGTCGTGTGCGGCATCGGCGGCCTGATTGGCGTCGCGCTCGGCTTTGCATCGGGCTGGCTGGCCGAAGCGCTCGGCATGAAGGTGGCGTTTACCGCGGCGCCGGCGATCCTGGCATTTTTCTCGGCATTCGCGACCGGCTTGTTGTTCGGTTATCTGCCGGCGCGCAAGGCGGCCAATCTTGACCCTGTCGTCGCCCTCTCTTCGGAATAAGGAAGCACTCCATGCAAACCCTGTTGAAATCCTCCGTCATTGGCATCATGCTGGCCTCGACACTCGCAGGCTGCGCCGTCGGCACGCCCTACCAGCACCCGGATGTGGCCATGCCGGCCACATGGGAAGGCACGGCGAAGGCCAATGCTGCAAGCGCTGCGACGGTGACAGCGGACTGGTGGAAGCAATTCGGCAATGCCGAGCTTGATCAACTGATGGAGCAGGCACTGGCAGCCAACCACGATCTAGCCGCTGCGGTGAGCCGCATCCGCCAGGCGCGCGCCTCTGCCGGCATTGCTGCAGCCGGGCGGCTGCCTGCTGCCGATCTGTCGTCCAGCGCGACGCGCAGCCACAGCAAGCAATCCGGCACCAGCGAGCAATCGCAACTGGGCGTGACGGTTTCCTACGAACTTGACCTGTGGGGTGGCAAGGCTGCCGAGTCGCAGGCTGCCTATGCGCGGGTGGATTCCAGCATCCATGACCGCGATGCGATCGCGCTGATATTGCAGGCGGAAGTCGCCTCAAATTATTTCCAGGCGCTGGCGCTGAAAGACCGACTGGCGATTGCCCGCAAAAATCTGGACGCAGCGCGCAATGTCCTGTCGCTGGTGGAAGTACGCTACAACAAGGGCGCCACAACCGGGCTGGAAGTGTCGCAGCAGCGCACTTCGGTGCTGAATATCGAAGCGCAGATTCCGCAGCTTGAGCAGGATTTGCGCACCACGCAAACCGCGCTGGCGGTCCTGCTCGGCCGGGCGCCGCAAGGCTTTGCAGTGCAAGGCGCCACATTGGCTGACATGCAAGTGCCTGCAGTGGCGACGTACCAGCCGACATCCCTGCTGGAGCGCCGCCCCGACATCAAGCGCGCCGAAGCGCAACTGGTGGCAGCCAATGCCGATATCGCAACTGCCCGCGCCGCGCTGTATCCGAATATCCGGCTGTCGGCCACCGCGATCGCCGGCGGCGTACTGACGGCCGGCTCCAGCACGCTCGGTTCGCTGATCGCGTCGCTCAGCCAGTCGCTGTTCGACGGCGGCCGCCTGCGCGGGCAAGTGGCCTTGTCGCAAGCACAGCGAGAAGAGCTGGTCGAGCAATACCTGCAAAGCGTGCTGGTCAGCCTGAAGGAAGTGCAAGACAGCCTCGGCTCGGTGACGACGACGCAATCCCGTCAGCAGTTGCTGACACAGGCCGCGCGCGAAGCGCAGGAAGCGTATCGCATCGCCAATGTGAAATACCAGGCCGGATCGCAAGATTTGCTGACGCTGCTCGACAGCCAGCGCACGCAACTGCAGGCGGAAGACAGCCGCGTGCAAGCCGATCTGGCCCGCTTCACCGCGACCATCAATCTTTACAAGTCGCTCGGCGGCGGATGGGAAAGCAATTCATGAGCGAAGGCTCATCCTGCAGAAGAGCCGGCTTCCGGGCATAATCGATTGTTTTTCATTGAAAGATCACATGCGAGTTCTGAACAATCCGGAAGATATCGGCCGCTGCGGTTGCGGCCGTCGCGAATACTGCGATGGCAGCCATGGGCTGACAGAAGAGCAATGGCAAGAACTCCAGGCGAAAGAGCTGGAAGCCACACGGGAAAATACGAACAGCGCCGACGCCGGACAAGAAAAAGGCACGCACTAGCAACGCAAACGATTGCGCGTCAATCGCGCGTCAATCGCACAGCGGGTCTTTCAGCACCACATCGCACAGCGGACGGGCCACGCAGGGAAGGATCCAGCCTTCCTGCTTCTCTTCGGCGCTGAGGCCGGGCCATTCCATCTCATAACGCACCTGGCCTTCCAGTAACTGTCCCATGCAGGTTCGGCAAGTGCCGGAGCGGCATGATGAAGGCCAGTAAATGCCGCCCTGTGTTATTGAATCGAGCAGGCTTTGTTCGGGCTGGGCATCGAAGCTCTGGCCGTCAGGCAGGACACAGCCCCGGAAAGTAGGAGTCGAATTATCCATGTTGTTCTGTGGTCTTCAATGAACTTTCAGACTCGAGCCCCATTCTTATAGTGAATTTTCTTTTTTAATGAGAAATTTCTGGGGTGTGCTCACGCAGTCGCAACATCTCCAGAAAAGCACCATGCATGCGCCCGATGCAAGAGTCAACCTTTACCGGTGCAGGGGCCATTCTCGAGCCATGCTTCACATTTTAGCCCGTCAGGCCGGTAAACGGAGTCAATGCGGGCTGACCGGCCTGTCAGCCTGTATCTTATTCCCTGGCCTGATCGGTGCCATTCTGTCAGTCGCAACGTAGCCATGCTTCCCCTGGCTTGATTAACTTTCCAGAAAAATGGATAGTAAAAAACAAATTAATCCCATTGAGAAAATGCGGCTGAACGTCTTCCTCAACGGCAATAAACATACTGCCCCACTGATACAATCATTTTCTCTAACGCTCTGCTGCAAACCTTACTGCAGAAGGCAAATTCAAATATGGCTTCAACATCGCCATCGGCGCGTTTACCCGTAAAGAAATGAAAAACGATCTACTCTCATCAGTCGATACAAAGCCTTTGCGGAGTTGGCCGGTTTTCGGCGTGTTCGCTTTGAGCGTGCTCTTCACTTTTTTCAGTATTTTTTATCAGCACCAGAGAGATCATCAAAACATTATCAAACTCGCCACCCATGACGCTATTGAATATCAGCGCATGCTTAATGGCGGCGCCACCGCGTACATACACTTGAATCGCGATGTCGCTGGTTTTTTTGCCGCTTCCGACAATGTAACGGCCAGGGAATTTAATGCGTACCTGAGCAGTGTAAAAGCGCTGGAAACGCATCCGGGACTTGGTTACATTGGATATATTCCACGCATTGCCAGCAGCGACGCTGCCGAGTTTGAAGCAAAGGCGCGGCGGGAATTTCCTTCCTACCAAATCCACGGCATGAGTCCGCATTCCGATGCCGCTTACCCATTACTCTATAGTTTTCCGTATGACGAAGGCGTCAGGAAAATTAGCGGCCTGGATATTTCCACTCTTCCGGAACGCTGGGAAGCCATGCAACAAGCGCGCGATCAAGGCAGATCCATCGCCACCGAAAAACACGCGTACTTAAAAAACCCGGATCATAAAAATATCATTTCCATTTTTACGCCGATTTATGAATCCGGCAAACCGATCGAAACGATTGCACAGCGGCGCACCGCACTTACCGGATTCATCGTGTCTACTTTCGTCGTCGAAGAAATGATCGAACGCGTCATGGGGCGCGAGTTCAAGGACATGTTCGACCTGGAGATCTACAATGGCACAGTCGGCAGCCAACAGATTGTTTATGACGGCGATAGCCAACCGCATGCTCTAAAGCGAGACGCTTATTTAAGCGTGCATCAGGCAAATGTGGATTTCGCCGGCAGGAACTGGTTGCTCCACTTTTATCCCAAGCCGGTTTATTTTGAAACACGAGCAAATCACCATGACTGGCTCATTCTTTTTTCCGGAGTATTGCTCTCCATTGTCCTGTCGTTTCTGACATGGAAATGGCAGCGTCATCAGCATGCCAAGCGTTTGCAGCTTGAACATGGTCAACGTTTTCAGGCAGTGTTCGAGAACCATCCTTCCGCAGTCTATTCTCTGGATTTGCAGCGGCGTTTTATCAACGCTAATGCCAAAGCGCTCGCACTGCTGGAAGTCAGCAAAGACAAGCTGATGCTTTCAACCCCTGTGCAGTTTGTGGTTCCTGAAAATGCGGCGAAAGTAGAAAAACTGTTTGAGGAAGTCTTGAAAGGAAACGCGGTAACCTACGATAACGCCATTATCACGGGCACTGGCAAGCGCCTTGATGTCAGCGTCGTGCTGATACCTGTCACTACCGAGGGGGAAATAAGCAGTGTGCTCGGTATCGCGCAAAACATTACGGAACAAAGGCAGGCCGAATGGAAGCTGCAGGAATCCCGGCAAATGCTGCAACTCGTGATCAATAATATTCCACAGCGCGTCTTCTGGAAAAATACCGAACTCGTTTATCTCGGTTGTAATAATGCGTTTTCTAAAGATGCGGGATTGTTGCAAGCAGACGAAATTGCAGGAAAAAGCGATTTTGATCTTGTCTGGAAAGATCAGGCTGAAAAGTACAGGCAAGTTGACCTGGAAACGATGCAAAGCGGAAAAGCCAGGATCAATGACGAGGAACCTCTGCAGCAGCAGGATGGAACGAAAACCTGGCTACGAACCAGCAAGATCCCGTTAAAGGATGTCGGGGGGAAGACCATCGGCGTTTTGGGAATGTATGAGGACATTACCGAACGCAAGCATCTCGAACAAAAACTCGAGCAAATGGCGCATTACGATAGCCTGACCGGTTTGCCTAATCGCGCATATTTCTACGATCAACTGAAGCAGGCGATTTGCAGGAGCAAGCGGCACAATTCCATCCTGGCGTTAATGTATTTCGATATCGACAAATTCAAGCAGATCAACGACACCTATGGGCATGATATCGGCGACTTGGTGATCGCTCTGTTTGCAAAGAGAGTCAAGGATACTGTCCGCGAAATCGATATTGTCGGACGCCTTGGCGGCGACGAGTTTTGCCTGATTGTGGAAGCCCTGTCATCCAGAAAAGCTGCCGAAACCGTTGCCCAAAAACTGATCGAAGCCATGCAACCAGTGTTTCAAGTTGGGGAAAAAGCCTTGCAAGTCAGCACCAGCATCGGTATCGCATTTCATGAGCCGGGAATGGCGGCCGATGAGTTGATCCGCAAGGCGGATCACGCTATGTACCAGGCCAAGCAGGCCGGCAGAAATCGCTACGAATTGAGCGCCACATTGCGCGAGTGAAGACGACGAAGGCGGCAATGCATGCCTATTGCGCCGCCACCGAATACCCGCGCGGCAGCTCCTGGATCGCGCTCGACACCGGCGCCAATGATGCCTCGATCAGCGCCAGCGCCCGCCGCGGCTCTGCCTGGCCGCACATGAAAATGTCCAGCGCGGCGAAGCCGAGTTCCGGCCAGGTATGAATGGAGATATGCGATTCGGCCAGCAGCACCACGCCGGTAATGCCCTGGCCGGGCCCGAAGGCATGGAAGTGGCTATAGACGATAGTGGCGCCGGCGGCCGCGGCAGCCTGCCGCAAGAGGGCATCGATGGCACCGGCATCGCACAGCTTGCCGCGCGCAACGCCATGCAGGTCGGCAATCAGGTGCGTGCCGGAATGGCGCAGCGCCGCGGCGGTCACTTGTGTCCCCCGCCGCCCCAGGAGCCGCCGCCCGAATTGGAACTCCAGCTGCTGCCGGAACGATAGCTGCCCGTCCCCTGGCCCGGCGACAGCAATTCGCCCCAGCTGGCGACGACGCTGATAAAGGCCACGATCAGCGCATAGACGATGAATTTGCCGTTCATGTAATCGAATTATTCTTGTATTAATCCTGCATCAGGCTGATGATTTTCGCCGGTAGCCAGATGGCGGCGGCGGCAAGCGCGGAGTAATGCCAGGTATCGTCGAATGCCGTGGTTAGAGGAATGAAGTTGAAGCCGGCGATCCCGTACAAAAAATACTCGGTGACCTTCATGATGTCAGCCTTGGGCGCCAGCGCGGCATCCGGCACCGCGATGCCGAACCACGCGCGCATCTGATCGGAGCCCACCGGAGTCGACCAGGACCAGCTCAGCTCATCCACTGTCTGTTCCGCCGCCAGGCGGTTCTTGCCAGCCTCGAACTCGGTCACCTGTGCGGTATCGCCCGCCCGCACCTGCCAGTTGAAGGCGCCCACCGCGCTGACCACCGTCGCTTCGTATTCATACAGCTTGCGAAAAGTAAGACTGCCCAGCTTGACGGTTTCGCTGCGGTTCCACACCGGCCACTCATCCTGCACCTTCGCGCGCTGCCAGCCCTCGGCGGTTTCGATCAGCCACAAGAAGCCTGCGCGCGGGCTGTACAGCTGGTATTCGGTCCACTCCTCGCCCTCGTCGTCGCGCCGCTGCATGGCGCCGATCACCTGGTAGACGCGGCCGCTGATGGTCGCCTTGGCGCCCAGCTCAAGGGTCGTCTTGAGCCGATCCATGCGCTCCCCGGCCGCCATCACGGTGGCGACATCGGCAGTGGTATCCACCTGCGAGCGGCAGCTCGGACAAACGATCTGCCTGGTCACCCCCGGCACCCAGTTCAGGCTGCCGCCGCAGGAAGGACAGGCCAGTGCCTCCACTTTTCTGGTGTACTTGGCGGCGCTGTCCTTGACGATGTCATCGTCACGCAGCAGCTGGCACTTCAGCTGTTCCAGCGTGACGGCCTGGCCGGCATAGAGTTTCGGGGCTTCACCCTCGGAATAATCCAGCGTCACGAAGCTGCGGCCGCTGCGCAGATCGGCTACCCTGGCTTGCCAGCCGGCGCCGACCTGGAACGGCAACTCGCCTTCGCCGCCGGTGCATTGCGCCGTGCGCACGTCGGCGGCGGTGCAGAGCATGCCGAGGATGCCGTAGGTCGCGCCGATGCGGATCTTGTCGAAGCGCGGCAGTTCCGCCCTGGCTTCCGTTTCCTCGGTCAGGGTGTACTGCCCGCCGGATTCCGACAGCCAGGCGGCGCGGCCGTCGGCATACAGCACATGCCACTCGTTCCACAGGCCGGCGTCATAGCGCAGCTGGATGCGCCCGACCACCGAAAACTCCTGGCCGCCGAAGCTGCCCGAAGTGCCGACCTGCAGCGGCGAGTAATCCTCCAGCACCGCCGACATCTTGCCCATGTCGCGCACGCTGTCGGCATCCTTGAACAAGGTGCTCTTGCAGTAGCCGCATACCGCCATGACCGAGGCATGCGACTTGAAATCGACCGGCGCGCCGCAACTCGGGCAGGTAACTTTCTGCATGAAAGACGCTTTCTAGCCAATCAGTTTTTGCAATACCTTGGCCTTGGCGTCGTCATAGTCGGCCTGCGAGATCAGGCCCTTGTCGAGCAAGCCCTTCAGCTGCGCCAGCCGGGCTTCGGGAGAATCGACCGCAGGCGCGGCAGGTGTGGCGGCGGGGGCAGGCTGGGGAACAACGGCATGCTCGGGAGCGCCGGCGGTCGGCTGCGGCACCACCGCGCCGGGAATGGCTCCCGCACCGGGCACACCGGCGCCCAGGCCCAGCCCTTGCGCCATGGCCTGGCCCATGACCATGCCGGTCGACAGCCCGGCGCCGATGCCGGCAAGTCCCCCTTCGTTCTGCGCCGCCAGCGGGATCGCCTCGGCGGTCTGGAAACGCGTGTAGCCGGCCAGCTTGTCGGCGGAGAGGCCGCCTTTCATGCCGGCGCCGATGCGCGCGTCCAGCGCCTGCTGCAACTGCTCCGGCAGGCTGATCGTGCCGACATTGAATTCGTCCAGCGAAAGGCCATAGCGTCCGAACGCCAGCGCCAGGTCGCCCTTGACCTGCTGCGCCATCAGGGTCTGGTTGCCCGCCATGTCGAGGAAGGGGATCTGGGAAGCGCCGAGCGAATTGGCCATGGACGCCAGCATGATGCCCTGCAGCTGTGCCTCGACATCGTCGCGCGTGTACGCTTCGCGGGTGCCGGACAGCTCGGTGAAGAATAGCTTCGGATCGGCCACGCGGTAGGAAAACATGCCGAAGGCGCGGATGCGGATGGCGTCGAAATCCTTGTCGCGGATCGTGATCGGCTGCGGCGTGCCCCATTTGCGGCCGGTCTGGATGCGGGTCGAAAAGAAATACACGTCCGACTTGAAAGGCGAGGCGAACAGCTTGTCCCAGTTTTTCAGGTTGGTCAGGATGGGCAGGGTGCGGGTGGTCAGCGTGTAGTTGCCCGGGCCGAAGATGTCGGCCACCCGGCCCTCGTCGACGAACATCGCCATCTGCGACTCGCGCACGGTCAGCGTGGCGCCGTTCTGGATTTCAAAGTCGGCCATCGGATAGCGCCATGACAGCACGCCCTCGGACTCCTCGTTCCATTGCAGAACGTCGATAAACTGCTTCTTGACGAAATCGAACAAGCTCATGATGTTCCTCTCTCGGGTTGAGCGGCGTGGAAGTTCAGGAAATGCAGGCGGCGTTGATGGCGCCGACCGACACGGCGATCGCCCCCAACAGCCCGCCGTAGGCGACATTGCCGGATTCGATATGCTCCCTGGACATCTTGATGCAGCGATCCATCACCAGGTAAGCGGTCAGTTGCACCACCAGCGCGGCGGCGGCCCAGGCAAGGAATTGCACATAGCCCGTGGTATGCATGATGGCAGACACTACCGTCAGGGAAAAACCGATGATCGCGCCACCTAGCGAAAATGCCGCCGCGGTGTTACCTTGCCGAATTAGCAGCACTTCGTCGAAGGGCGTCACCCGGGTGTAAATCACGAAAAAAACCGTCAGCAAGACACCGGCAAGCGCAAGGTAGATCAGGTAATTGGCGAAAGCTGGCAATGAGTTCATGAATGGCATTCCAGATATAAATTGCCACTATACTAATCTAAAATTTCACCCTGGCGCGCCCTTGTCTTCATTGCTGTCGTAATAATTTCACAAGCGGCGCCCAGGCAAAAACACCATCGATGACCCGCCACATCCTGATCTTTTCCGTCTTCGTCGTCGCTTCCTGCGGCCTGGCCTACGAACTGGTGGCCGGCGCCCTGTCGAGCTACCTGCTGGGCGATTCCGTCTTCCAGTTTTCCACCATCATCGGCTGCTACCTGTTTGCCATGGGCGTCGGCGCCCACCTGTCTAAGTACGTGAAGGACGACGACGTGCTGGCGCGCTTCGTCGACATCGAACTGGCGGTGGGCCTGGTCGGCGGCCTGTCGGCGTCCATCCTGTTTCTCACCTTCGCCTGGAGCGGTGCGCCGTTCCGCACCATACTGTACGTGCTGGTGTTCCTGGTGGGCGCCATGGTCGGCATGGAAATCCCGCTGGTGATGCGCGCGCTGAATGCGCGCCAGACCGCGTTTTCCGAACTGGTCAGCAAGGTGCTGACCTTCGACTACCTCGGCGCGCTGGCGGTGTCGATGCTGTTTCCGCTGGTGCTGGCGCCGCAGCTGGGGCTGGTGCGCACCGCCTTTTTGTTCGGCATGCTCAACGTCGGCGTGGGACTGTGGACCATCTATACCTTCCGCGCCGAACTGGCCTACGCTACCGGACGCGTGCTGCGTGCCGCCGCCGTCATGTCGGTGCTCGTGGCCGGCTTCATCGCCTCGGACCGCCTGGTGCGCTGGGGCGAGCAAGCCATGTCCGGCGACCAGATCGTGTTTTCCACCGCCACGCCCTACCAGCGCCTGCTGCTGACGCGCTGGAAGGATGATTTGCGTCTGTACATCAACGGCAACCTGCAGTTTTCCTCGCGCGACGAATACCGCTACCACGAAGCGCTGGTGCACCCGGCGCTGGAAGCGCTGCCATGGGCACGCTCGGTGCTGGTGCTGGGCGGCGGCGACGGCCTGGCCCTGCGCGAAGTCCTGCGCTATCCGAACATCCAGCACGTGACACTGGTCGACCTCGACCCGGAAATGACGCGCGCCTTCGCCAGCCGGCCCGACCTGGTGCAGCTCAATCGCGGTTCGCTCAAGGACCCGCGCGTGACCGTGGTGAATGCCGACGCCGCCATCTGGCTGCAAAACAGCGAGCAGGTATTCGACGCCGCCATCGTCGACTTTCCCGACCCTTCCAGCTTCGCGCTGGGCAAGCTGTACTCGGTGCCGTTCTACACGCTGCTCAAGCGCCACGTCGCCGCCAACGGCCTGATCGCGGTGCAATCGACTTCCCCCTTCTTCGCCCCGCACGCCTACTGGACCATCGACGCCACCCTGCGCGAAGCCGGCCTGTCGACCTGGCCCTACCACCTGTACGTGCCTTCCTTCGGCGAATGGGGCTTCGTGCTGGCGTCGCCGCAATTGCCCTATGCGCCTCCCACCAGTTACCGCCTGCCGCTGCGCTACCTGAATGCCGACACCACGCGCGCCATGTTCAGCTTCCCGCCCGACATGCAGCGGCTGCAGATGGCGCCGAACCGCCTGAATACCCAGTCGCTGGTGCACGAGTTCGAGCAGGACTGGCGGCGAGTAATGCGCTAAGGGGACGAGCGAGCCTATGGACAGACGCAGCTTCCTGCTGGGTGCCGGCGGTGCCGGCATGCTGGCCGCCGCCGGCGCCGCCGGTTACCGGCGCTGGCAGGAAATCACGCCGGATATCCGCAAGCCAGGGCGGGCGGAAGGTCACTTCCTGCGCGATTTGCATGATCGCCACGCGTTGCCGCCGCCCTCGGCGCAGATCGATACCGATATCGTCATCCTCGGCTCGGGTATCGCCGGCCTGACGGCGGCCTGGAAGCTGCAGAAGGAAGGGAAGCGCGACTTCCTCGTCATCGACGGCCCCGAAGCCTACGGCAACGCCGCCAGCGCCAGCCTTGACGGCTACGCCTGCCCGACCGGCGCGCATTACCTGCCGCTGCCGTCCACCGACGCCTTCCATGTGCGCGAAATCCTGCATGACCTCGGCATCCTGCTGCGCAATCCAGCGGCGGCCAAGCCTTATTACGACGAGCGTTTTTTGCTGCACGAACCGCAGGAACGCATCCTGTTCCAAGACCGCTGGCAGGAAGGCGTGCTACCGAAAGAGGGCGTGCCGGCCTGGGAACTGGAAGAGCAACAGCGCTTCCATGCCGAAATGGAACGTATCCATGCGTTGCGCGGCGCCGAGGGCCGCCGCCTGTTCATCCTGCCCAGCGCTTTGTCCTCGCATGATCCGGCCTGGCGCGCGCTCGACGGCATCAGCTTTCGCACATGGCTGGAGCAAAACCGTTTTCGCGCGCCGACCCTGCACTGGTATGCCGATTACTGCTGCCGCGACGATTATGGCGCCGGCTACGACAAGGTCTCGGCCTGGGCCGGATTGCACTATTTCTGCAGCCGCGGCGGCCAGGCGGAAAACGCCGCCGACGGCGCCTGGCTCACCTGGCCCGGCGGCCTTGCTCCGCTGGCCACCGGCCTGGACCGCGCCGCCGGCGCCCGGCGCCGGACGGGCACGGCAGTCTCGCTGGAGAAAACCGCCAGGGGCGTGCAGGCGCTCTGCGTCGAGTTGAAGAACGGCCGGCCGCACAGTTATCTCATACGTGCGCGCAAGGCCATCTGCGCCATGCCGCTGTTCGTCGCGGCGAGGGTAGTGCAGAACATGAGCAGCTACGGCTTCGACCCCGCCCGTCACCTGCCATCGTATGCGCCCTGGCTGGTGGCCAACTTCCTGGTGAAAGGCTTTCCGCAGGAATTGCCGCAAGCGCCGCTCTCCTGGGACAACGTCGTCTATGGCGGCAAGGGATTGGGTTACGTCGTCTCGACGCACCAGGATGTGCGGGTCACGCCACCGCAAAAAACCGTGCTGACCGCCTATATTGACTTGTCGGCACAGGAACCGCAGGCCGCGCGGCGCTGGCTGCAGGACGCCCATCCGCAAGACTTGCTGGCGCTGGCCATGAGCGACCTGACGGCCGCCTACGGCAAGCGTTTTGCCGGCCAGGTTGAGCGCGCCGACCTGACCCTGCGCGCGCACGCCATGGCCACGCCGCGCCCCGGCTTCCTGGCCAATGCCGGCCTGCAGGCGCTGCGCGCGGCAGATGGCGCCATCCTCTTCGCCCATGCCGACCTGTCGGGCTTCTCGTTGTTCGAGGAAGCCTCCTGGTGGGGCTACCAGGCCGCCTTGCGCGCACTGGCCTGAGCAAGCAACATTATCTGCCGAACAAACCCTTCAGCTCTTCCTGCAGTTTCTCGCGCGCCTTTTCCCTGATCTCGGATTTTTTCTCTTCGATCTTTTCCTTGGCAGCTTCCCTGACCAGCCCGGCGAAATCGATGCGCCAGCCGATTGCCGTAAACGGCCCCGACAAGCGCACAGGAATCGTCACCCCTTTGAGCGACTCCAGCTCCGCCCCGCCCTGGCCTTTCAAGGTCGATACCACCGTGACCTTGGCGAGATAATCCAGCCGTTCCGCCCCCAGGTCGATATCACCGGCACCGCCGACACGCAGCAGGGGCGACTTGATGCTCAAATCATCGTTGTGTGCCACGCCATCGGTAATGCGGAAGCTGCCGTTCAACTCGCTGAAATCGGTTTTTTCCGCCGCCGAGCCGGTGCCGGTTTCCGCCGCAGCCTGTCCACGCAATTCACCGATCTTCGCCTTGGCCCGGCGAATCGCCTGCGCCACGTTCACGCCATGCACTGCGCCGTTGCGCAATTCCAGGCGCGCGCTGCCGTCCAGGCTTTTTTTGATCTGCTCGAAGCCGCCGCCGGCGCTGGTCACATCCAGCGCGACGTTGCCGCGCCCGTCGATTGGATTCTTGTCAATGGCATCCTTGAGCAGCGGGCCGACGTCGATGCCGCTCAGATTCTGCTTGAGCGCAAAGCGCGGTGCCTTGCTGGCGGTAGCAGACATTGAACCGCTGGCGCTGCCGCCATACAGGTTTGCCGCCAGCGGATTGATCTCGATCTTGCCGTCGCCGGCACGCAATGTGGCGCGCAGCTTTGATGCCTTGATGTTATGGATGGTCAGCGCACCGACCTTGAGCGTCCCCCTGGCGCGCAGCTCGCGCAAGGCCGACAGGTCGATCGGCTTGCCCGGCGCAGCGCCCGCCTCGTCTGCCGATTTCCCTCTTGCCGGTTTCCCTGCCGTCTGTTGGGCCGGAGAGGCGTCTCCCGCCTTGGCGAGATAGCGGTCGGCATCGATGCGATCGATATCGATGTCGAAGCTGTACGCCGCCGGCGAGAACGATGCCATGCCGAACTTCGCATCGAAGCTGCTTTCATCGAGCTTGCCCTTGAGTGCAGTAGTCAGGCTGGATTTGGCCAGGTCGACGCGGGCACTGCCGGCGGCATTCAGCTTCATGCTGCCGCCGCCCGGGTTGGGCAGGGAGAAGGCGGCGGCAATATTGCTCAGGTCGATGCGCTTTGTCTTCAAGTCGGCGCTCAGGGGCGTGGTCAGGTTGCCGTCAATGGCGGTATCGCCCTGCCTGCCTGCCAGCGCCAGCTTCAGTTGCGGCGACTGGAACAGCAGCTTGTCGATATCGCCGCTGACGCTGCCGGCCAGCTTTGCCGTGGCATCCAGCCTGTCCTCCTTGATGGCGACGTCCAGCGCGACAGAAGGCAGCTTGAACGCTTGCGGCGAACCTTCGAACGCCGGCACGGAAAAATTGGCGGTAATCTTGCGCGCGCCTTCGACCAGCCTGGCTTCACCCTTGAGCTGGCCGCCGCTGGCCGCTTTGTCGGTAAGCGCCAGCTTCGGCGCTTCCATGCGTAATTCCAGTGACTGTGCCTTGAGCCTGCCGCTGGCGTCGAGCTTTACTCCATCCAGCGCGAAGCGCCTGGCAGCGGGCTGCAAATCGGCGTTGCCGGTAAAGCGCAACAAGGCATCGGTAAAATCCAGCAACTTGCCCTTCACCTCGGCATCGGCATCGCGCAGAATGTAATGCTGACTGTCCAGATCAAAGCTGAAGCCGCTCTTCGCTGCCACCCTGGCATCCACAGCCGGCGCGCTGCTTTTCACATCGGCGGCCAGCTGCAACTGGCTGGGCACGCCATTGGCGATCTTGCCGGTTTCCAGGTCCAGGTTCGTCAGTTCAATGTGGCGCTTTGCCTGCAGGTCGTCAAACCGCACATGGGCCTTACTGATATCCACACCGGAAATGTCGAAGGCGAACGGCTCCCTTGCCGGCTGCTCCGTCGTTTCTTCTGCCGGTGTTTCCTTTGCCAGCAAGTCATCGAAATTAGTGGTGCCATCAGCATTGCGCCGAATGTGCGCCTGCAAACCATCGATGCTGATGCGGTCCACCACCAGTTGCTTGCGTAAAAGCGGCATGAGCGCCAGCGAAACGCGCGCTTCTTTAAATGAAGCAAATTCGGCCTCGCCGTTGTGTTCGGACAGGCTGGCCGGGCCCAGTTGCGCCCCCAGCCGGGGGAAAAAACTCAGCTTGATTTCGCCTGGAATAGCCAGGGTGCGCTGTTTCTTCTCCGCCACCAGGCGAATCAGTTGCGGCTTGTAATAGTTGGGGTCAAAAGTGGCGGCAAAGATACCCACCGCGATGATCGCCATGCCCACCAATAGGGCCAGGACAATGGCGATGATTTTGAGGGTCTTGGACATGGCGCTGCCTGCGGTTCGGTTGTAGGTCCCGCTCCATTGGAGCAGGATCCTACTGTATCACCGATGCAGTCTCACCATGCTCAGATGATCTGCTCTTCCTGGCTGGCAGCGTTGGCCTGCTTCAGCGCCTTGGCCGCTTCGGCCTTGGCCCGCGCATGCGAGGGCGGCAGGCGGCGCAGCGTCTTCAGCGCCTGGATATCGTGCAGCACGATGGCGCGCTGGTCGACCGAGATCAGGCCGATGGCGTTGAATGCCGAGAAAGTGCGGCTGACGGTTTCCAGGGTCAGGCCGAGATAGTTGCCGATTTCCTGGCGCGTCATGCGCAGATTGAACTGTTTGCCCGAATAGCCCATGTCGGAAAAACGGTCCGACAGCGACACCAGGAAGCGCGCCACGCGGGCTTCGGCCGAAAGCGAACCAAGAGTGCCGATCAGGCTTTGCTCGCGCACCAACTCGCGACTCATGACGCCGTAAATTGCCGCCTCCAGTTCGGCATTGGCGCGGCCGATCGAGAGAAAAGCCTTGAACGGCACCAGGATGATTTCGCAATTCGACAGCGCCACCGCTTCCGTCGAGTATTGCTTGCCATGGATGCCGTCGATGCCGAACAAGTCTCCCTTCATCGGAAAACCCAGCACTTGCTCATTGCCGGATTCGTCGATGATGACCGATTTCAGAAAACCGGAGTACACGATGTACAGCATGTCGAACGCTTGCCCGATGGTATGCACGCGCTGGCCTGATTTGAACTGCATGTGCTGGAACTGGAAATCATCCTGGAAAGCGCCAAGCGAAGCCGGGATGCGCAACAAATCGCACACCTCGTTCAGGTTGGACCACAGTTTGCCTTGACGCTGCACCGCAGCAGAAACGTTGCGCACAGTAGTGGAATTGGACCTGATATCAGACATTGGTGTGTTGATCATGATGATTTCCCATTAGAAAAATTTATTCGGGGGAGAGCTGTTCCTTGCTGTTCTTTGCATTGCAGCAATCGATGGGTTGAATTATGAAAATTTCCAGAGTTGACGAAAATCAGGCGGTCGCTGAAACGTCGGGTAAGGAAACCTATGAATCGTTCAGGAATTCCCTACACGCTTAAGGGAGGAGAGAAGAAGTTTCCAAATACCAACATGGCGGGCAAAATGGCTCAAGAGGCCTGCAATTGCGGTAGATAAGCGGTTTTTGACTGTCAGAAAAACCCCGCCGGAAATGCCCGGAAGGGAAGACATTTGTAGGAGGCTTTGCGACAGGCTGAAATAAATTGATCTTGCTTTAAGAAAAGAAGCAATTGAAATAGTTTGATGGGGTTGAACCAATCGCAAACAAGAAGCAATCAAGCAATTGTTTTCATTTTTTAAGCGTTGTTGCACATTCACGGCATACGCTTCAGAAACTGCTCGAAATTGGTGCAATCTTTTAAAGGTGGCGACATAATCGTTGTGCATTATCAATAAACGTCTAATAAAAACCCTTTGGGTCGACGCTCAAAAACGCATGGAGGAGAACATGAAACATACGTCACGTCCCGTCCGTTGTTCGCTGCAAAAATGTGCCGCCTTATCCTTGTTCAGCATTGCCACGCTATCGCTATCGAACGCCGTCTATGCCAGCGGTTTTTCATTAAATGAAATGAGCGCCGCCAGCGTTGGTAACGCTCTTGCAGGCGGCGCTGCGGCCGCCGAAGATATCGGCACGATCTATTACAACCCGGCAGGGCTCGCGCGCATGTCGGGAAAACAATTCATGGTGGTCGGGTCAGCCATCCGGCCATCTTCCAAATTCAGCAATAGCGGCTCCATTTCTGCAGCGGGCACCCCTATGACTGGCGGCAATGGCGGCGATGCGGGAGGCTTGGCACTGGTGCCTGCAATGTATTTTGCAATGGATCTCACGCCGCGACTGCGCTTCGGCATCGGCCTGCAATCGCCCTTCGGCCTGAAGACTGAATACGATGCAGGCTGGTCTGGCCGTTATCATGCGCTGACCTCGGACATGAAGACCATCAACATCAATCCCTCGCTTTCCTACAAGCTCAACGACAAGGTCGCGCTGGGCGCCGGCATCAGCGCGCAATACGTCGATGTCAAGCTATCCAAGGCAATTGACTTCGGCTCCATCTGCTTCGGCACATTCGGCGCCGGTGCGGCCGCCATCTGCGGTCCCGGCGGCTTCCTGCCACAAGCCCGGGATGGCGTGGCGACCGTCAAGGGCGATGACTGGGGCTTTGGCTTCAACCTGGGCATACTGCTGACGCCCACCGAATCGACCCGCATCGGCATCGCCTACCGTTCGCAGATCAGGCACACGCTGTCCGGCCAGGCCACCTATGACAAGCCGGCCGGCCTGCCGGCCCCGCTGGCAGCATCGGCGACGTTCACCAATACCGCCGCTAGCGCCGACCTGACCCTGCCGGAATCGCTCAGCCTCAGCGGCCATATGGAGATCGATCCGAAATGGACAGTCATGGGTGATATCAGCTGGATGCGCTGGAGCCGTTTCGAAGAACTGCGGGTCCGCTTCGCCAATGGCGCAGCCGACAGTGTGACGCCGGAGCGGTGGCGCAATACCGTGCGCTACTCAGTCGCAACGAATTACCGTTACAACGATGCCTGGAAAGTACGCCTCGGCGTCGCCTACGATCCGACGCCGCTCAAGGACGAGTTCCGCACCGCCCGCGTTCCCGACGCCGACCGCACCTGGCTGAGCCTGGGTGCGCAATTCAAGCCGTCGCCGCAGGAAGCCTGGGACATCGGCTATGCGCATATCTTCATCAAGGATGGGCCGATCAACAAGACCGAGGCCGGCGCCGGCAGGCAAACCGGCAATTACAAGAACAAGGTGGATATCCTCAGCGTGCAGTACAGCCGCTCGTTCTAAAGCGCAGCAGGGCAGCCGGCATCTGCAGCCGGCTGCTTTCAAAAAATTTCCATTGAATCTTGTCCACCGGGATATATAAAAGCCACTCTCCAATACAACGCCCCGACTATTGTGCTTCATCAAGAGGAATGCAAGGCTGGAAAGTTACATTTCGACCTTCATCCCGCCTCTGTCTTGAAGAAGCCCCATGAGAAAAACTCCGCAGTTTGTCCGGCGCTCAATCCAGAAATTCATCACCTTGCCGCTGATCGGCATTGCCGCACTGGCGCCATCATGCGCCGCCTTTGCCAGCGGCTTTTCACTGAATGAAATGAGTGCTGCTAGCGTCGGCAATGCGCATGCCGGCAACGCTGCCGCCGCCGAGGACCTCGGCACGATCTATTACAATCCGGCCGGGCTCGCGCGCATGTCGGGCAAACAATTCATGGTGGTCGGATCGGTCATCCGGCCATCGTCGGAATTCAGCAACATCGGTTCCAGCGCCACGGCCAGCCCCACGCAAACCGGTGGCGACGCAGGGGGCTGGGCGCTGGTGCCGGCAATGTATTTTGCGATGGATCTTACGCCGCAAATGCGCTTCGGCATCGGTCTGCAATCACCCTTCGGCCTGAAGACCGAATATGACGAAGGCTGGATCGGCCGCTACCAGGCGCTGACCTCGGAACTCATCACCGTCAACATCAATCCCTCGCTTTCCTACAAGCTCAACGACAAGATCGCGCTGGGCGCCGGCATCAGCGCGCAATACGCCGACGTCGAGCTATCCAAGGCGCTTGACTTCGGCACCATCTGCCTCGCCACGCTGGGGGTGATTCCCTGCCTTGGCAACGGCATACTGCCGCTGACCCGGGATGGCAAGGCCACCGTCGAGGGTGACGACTGGGGCTTTGGCTTCAACCTGGGCGTGCTGCTGACGCCCACCGAATCGACCCGCATCGGCATCGCCTACCGTTCGCAGATCAAGCACAAGGTGTCCGGCCATGCCACCTATGAGAAGCCGGCCGACCTGCCGGCGGCGCTGGCGACTGCACCAGCCTTCACCAACACCGCCGCCAGCGCCGATCTGACCCTGCCGGAATCGATTATCGTCAGCGGCTACATGGAGTTCGATCGGAAATGGACGATCATGGGTGATATCAGCTGGATGCGCTGGAACCGCTTCAATGAACTGCGCATCCGCTTCGCCAATGGCGCAGCCGACAATGTAACGCCGGAGCGGTGGCAAAATACCGTGCGCTACGCAGTCGCGGCGAATTACCGTTACAACGATGCCTGGAAGGTGCGCCTCGGCGTCGCCTACGATCCGACGCCGGTCAGGGATGAATTCCGCACCGCCCGCATTCCCGATGCCGACCGCACCTGGCTGAGCCTGGGTGCGCAATTCAAGCCATCGCCGCAGGAAGCCTGGGACATCGGCTATGCGCATATCTTCATCAAGGATGCGCCGATCAACAAAGCCGAGGCTGGCGCCGGCAGGCAAACCGGCAGCTACCGCAACAAGGTGGATATCCTCAGCGTGCAGTACAGCCGCTCGTTCTGACCCACAGGGCAGAAGTGCAGGGCAGGAATGCAGGCTGGATGCCAGGTAGCTCAGCAGCCCGCTTGCCGTCTCACGCATTACGAAGCAGGTTGCAGGCGGATCAGCTGGCCGCGGCTTTCGTCGGTGAGGATATACAACAGGCCATCAGGTCCCTCGCGCACATCGCGAATGCGCCGGTCGAGGTCTTGCAAGAGCTTTTCCTCACGCACGACCTTGCCGTCGCGTAGTTCCAGCCGCGCCAGGTAGGAAAACTTGAGCGATCCGGTCAGCAGGTTACGTTGCCAGTCCTTGCCGTATTTTCCGCTGTGCAGGAAAACCATACCGGAAGGCGCGATTGACGGCGTCCAGTGGTGCAGCGGCTGTTCCATGCCGGCCTTGGCGGTGATGCCGGCGCCGATCTTGCCGCCGCCATAATTTTCGCCGTAAGTGATCACCGGCCAGCCGTAATTCCTGCCGGGCTCGATGCGGTTGAGTTCATCGCCGCCTTGCGGGCCGTGTTCCACGACCCATAGCTTGCCGTCGGGACCGAGCGCGGCGCCCTGGATGTTGCGGTGACCATAGCTCCAGATCTCGGGCAGGGCGCCGGCAGGCTTGTCCGAGTCAGCAAAGGGATTGTCCGGTGGAATACCGCCATCCTTTTTCACGTGGACGATCTTGCCGAGATGGTTATTCAGGGTTTGCGCATCTTCCTTGCGGCTGAAGCGGTCGCCCAGAGTCAGGAACAGCTTGCCCTCCCTTGTCTCGACGATGCGGCAGCCGAAGTGCGCGCTGCTGCGCACCTTCGGGCGCTGACTGAACAACACCTTCACCTGCTCCAGTCGCGTGCCATCGGCCGACAGGCGCGCCGAGGCCAGCGCGGTCGAATTGCCGCCCGCTCCGGGTTCAGCGTAACACAGGTAAATCGTGCGGTTTTCGGCAAAGCCGCTGTCGGCCACCACGTCATGCAAGCCGCCCTGGCCGCCGGCGTCGACTTCCGGCACACCGGCGATCGGCGCGCCCAACTTGCCATCCCGCTGCACCAGGCGCAGGCGGCCGGGGCGTTCCGTCACCAGCATGCGGCCCTGATCGATGAATGCGAGCGCCCAGGGATGCTCGAGACCGCGCGCCAGCACCTCGACGACGGGATTGCCGGCCGTACCAGTCTGGGCGGCGGCAGGCAAGGTCATGCACAGCAGATACAGCAATCCTCGATACCGGGATTGTCGGGCTGGCCATGTGCGGCTGCTGATAGAAAACAGGGAATCGGCCATGTTCGCCTCCTTGCGCAATGGGGGTGCATCCTCAACTAAACAGCTTGCAAGAAGCATGCGCGCAAAGGCACATGATCCGATACATCAGGCATGTGCCTATGTTTTCCACAATATCAAGCCGGCTGTGCTACCGGTTGGAACCGGGCCAGGAATTCATCTGCCGGCAAGGGCTTTGAGAACAGGTAACCCTGGCCGAAATTACAGCCAGCCTCGGCCAGCATGCGGCGCTGCTGCTCGGTTTCGACGCCTTCGGCGATGACTTGCATGCCCAGCTTGTGAGCCATGGCGATCATCGCTTCGGCGATCACCCGATCATTGGCATTGTCCGCCATATCGCGAATGAATGATTGATCGATCTTGAGAAAATCGATATCGAACTTGCGCAGGTAAGACATCGAGGAATAACCGGTGCCGAAATCGTCGAGCGCGACCATGATGCCGCTGTCGCGCAGCTGCAGCAGCTTGCTGGCGACGCTGGCACGCTCCTCCATCATCAAGCCTTCGGTAATCTCGACCACGATACAGTTGGCCGGCAGCCCAAGCTGCTGCAGATGCCTGAGCCAGCTTTCCTCGGTGGCGCCGGTATAGAACTGGCGCGGCGACTTGTTGACGCTGATCTGGATCGGCCTGTCATGGATGCCCTCCGCCTCCAGGGCGGATTGCCAGCGCTTGGCCATGTTCGCCGCTTGGTAGAATACCCAGTCGCCGATCGCACAGATCAGACCGGTCTCTTCAGCCAGTGGAATGAATTGCGCCGGGCTGACCATGCCCAGTTGCGGATGATGCCAGCGCAGCAGCGCCTCGGCCTTGCTGACAGCGCCATCGCGCAATTCGACGATCGGCTGGAAATGCACCTCGAACTGGCCGGCCGCCAGCGCCCCATGCAAGTCGCGGATCAGTTGCTGACGCTGCTGGGCATTACGCTGCATGGTCTCGGTGAAAAAATTAAAGCAGCTACGGCCGTTATTTTTGGAAACGTACATCGCCTGGTCCGCATATTTCATCAACGACTCGATATCCAATCCATCGTCCGGATACAGGCTGATGCCGATGCTGCCCGTGACATAGGCATCCTGCTCATTCAATGAAAATGGGGTTGCCAGCGTCTCGATGATGGCGGCGGCGACCTGTTCGGCGCGAGCCGGGCTATCCAGGTTTGGCAGCACCACCGCGAATTCATCCCCGCCCAGCCGCGCCACTGTGTCGGACGCACGCACGCAATTGCTGATGCGGTGCGCGGCCTCGATCAGCAGCTGGTCGCCGCAGTCATGGCCGAGACTATCGTTGACTTCCTTGAAGTGATCCAGATCGATGAAGAACAATGCCATTGTCTGGCCGGCACGCTTGGTCCGGTTCATTTCCTGCGTCAGCCGATCGAACAGCAGGCGACGATTGGGCAAGCCGGTCAACACATCGTAGCTGGCCTGCTTCCAGATCAGCTCCTCGGCGTTTTTCCTCCCCGTGATATCGGAAAACATCGCAATGCGGCGAAAGACCTGACCGTGTGCATCGAACAGGGTATTAATCGATAGCCATTCGGCGTAGATTTCACCATTCTTGCGGCGGTTCCAGATCTCCCCCTTCCATTGCCCTGTCTCGTGCAGCGAGCGCCACATATCCTGGTACAGCGTCGCGTCATTGCGGCCGGAGCTCAGCATCGCCGGCGTCTGCCCGATCGTTTCTTCGGCAGAGTAGCCGGTCATTCCGGTAAAAGCCGGGTTGATGGAAATGATGCGGTTGTCGGCATCCGTGACCACAATCGCTTCCGCGGCCACTTCGTACACGGATGCGGCCAGCTGCATTTTTTCCTCGATCCGCTTGCGCTCGGTCAGGTCGGTGTGCGTGCCGGCCATGCGCAGCGGCTTGCCAGCGGCGTCACGCGACGCCACCATGCCGCGCGTCAGCACCCATTTCCAGCTGCCATCCTTGCAGCGCATGCGGTATTCGCAGGTGTAGTGCCGGGTTCGCCCCTCCAGGCAGTCGCGCTGCGCAGCTTGCACATGCGGCAAATCCTCCGGATACACCAGCCTGACCCATTCGCTGTGCATATCGCCGATCTCATGCTCGGTGTAACCAAACATTTGCTTCCAGCGTGCCGAAAAGAATACCTTGTCGCCAACCAGATCCCAGTCCCACACTCCGTCACCGGAGCCCTCCAGCGCAAAGCTCCAGCGCTCCTCGCTCTCCCGCAATGCCTGTTGCGCCTGGGCCTGCTGCTGGCTGGCTTGCCGACGCCGCATCTGCATGACGATGGCCAGAATCACCAGCGCCAGCAGCGCGGGCAACACGATCAGCAGGATCATGCGGGTTTCCTGCTGCCATTTCAGCAGCACGCGATCACGGTCGAGGTGTGTCACCACCAGAAACGGAAACAGACGCGAAGCACGATATGCCGTCAACATCGGCACGCCATATTCGCTGGCATCCTGCTCGTAACTGCCGACTTCTGCCTCGGACAGATTATCGGGCAGCCAGGACTCGATATGCGGAGACCCGGGCGCAATTGCCTCATGGGTCGACATCAGCATGATGCCGTCATAGCGCAACACTTCGACCACGCCCTGATTCGCCTGGAGCATGTGGCTGAAATTATTCAGGAAGTAATCGGGGTTGACGGCAGCCAGCAGGGTAACCGGCTGCTGCCGGCGGATCGCCTTCATCACCGGAATGAAGCTGAGACCGTCGAAACCGTCGCGGGTTGCGACGTTCATCGGATGGCCGACGCCGAAATCGCGTCCGGCCCACGGTCGCCCGATGCGCAAAAACTCCTGCGTCCCGCTTGCCGGCGGCAGAAAGTCGTCGAAATTCATGGCCAGGCCCAGATTGCCAGCGTTTGAACTGGCCACGATGCGGCCCTGCGCATCCACCAGCGACAACGAACGCAAATAGGGCGCATTGCGCAGCGCCGCCGTCATTTGACGGGATATTTCGGCCGGATCGGCGGGAAGTTGATCCGCGTCGAACCCATTGGCCAGCGTCAGGTCGATCGCATTGAAGGAGTGGCCCAGATAATCTTCAAAGGCGTGCGCGTACATCGCGCTGATGGTCAGATTCGCATCGATCGACTCGGCGCGCAGACGCGACAGGTACAGCGAGGTGCCGCCGAGGATGCCGGCCACGAACAGCAGCGACAGGCCGGCGCCCCATCCGGCAAACCAGGTGCGCATTCGGCTCAGCATGGAAAGCGCTCGGGCGAGGGCATCACTCAGCCACCACGATCGGCGTCAGCCGGTGCTGCCTGGCGGCCGCCAGCAGACGGCCGTCGCGCTTGATGTCGCGCATGAATGCCTCGACTCGCGCATGCCAGCGATCATCGCCCGGACGCACCGCGTATGCATACGAGGTCAAGTGATAAGTCTTGGGTGGCGTGATCAGCCGCGCCCAGTCGGACATGGCCAGCATGCGTTGGCTGTACGGATAATCCGTCATGAACACATCGGCCCGGCCCGACTCTACTTCCTGTTCGCGGGCAAACGGCGTATCCGGCGCCACCAGGGTTGCCGCCTTGAGTTTTTCGCGCATCACCGGCTCGTGATACGTGCCCTTTGCCACGGCGACGACTACGCCAGGCTTGTCGATATCGTCCCAGCTCCGGATGCGCCGGTTAAAGCGGGTCGTGATTGCATAGATATCGCTGCGCAGGTGCGGCTGGGTGAAACGCAGTCTTTTGGCGCGCGCTTCGGTAATGCCGATGGCGAACATCGCCACATCGCAGCGCGACTGGCTGACATCATCGATCAATTGGACAAACGAGCTGTCGACGAACTGCAGCTGCACGCCGAGGTCCTTGGCAAATTCACGCGCCAGGTCGATGTCGATGCCGGACAATTGCTGCGTTTTGGGATTGCGATAGGTAATGCCGTAATAATCGGGCCAGATGCATACCTGCATTATCTTTTCGGAGAGGATTTTGTCGAGCGCGCTGCCTTGCGCCGCCAGCGGAAGCGCCCATGGCAGCAAGACTGCTGCCGCTAATGCCGCAAAGGCAATCCAACGCCGGGCTCGCTGGCCGCCACGGTTACGGGCGAAAGTGAAGAAAACCATGGGAATCTCTACTATCCAGGGGGAAATATTTCCCCTCATCCAGTATAAAGTAGATACCCCTACAAATAAAAAGGTTATTTGCCAATTAACTTAATTTAACGCTGCAATNNCAATCCGCTGCGGAATTGAAACGAGGAGGCGATTAACTCCCGTTCTCATTCCGATGCTGTCGCGCCAGCTTGACAATCGCGTTACGAATATGGCCCAGCACCGTAATTTCCTTGAACGGCTTGACAATGAATCCATGCACTCCGCGCCGTGCCGCGGATTCGATCGTGGCTGACTCGAACTGTCCGGACACCATGAAAACCAGGGCCTTGGGCAAGCCGCTGCGGATCGCTTCCAGGCGCTGCCAGCCTTCCTCGTCAACCGCACCGATATCGATGCAGACGATTTGCGGGGTCAATTTGATCATCGCAGCCAAACCGGCCGAACTGGTATTGGCGTCGCCGATCATGGCATAACCGCCATTGGTCAGCAGGGTGGATAACAGGTTGCGGGAAATGGCATTGCCATCGATAACGACTGCTTTGATCATTGCATGAATGCGTAAAATTTAGTCGGCGAATGGGATAACGGCCATGTAATCCCTGTATTTATGGCTTTATTCTTGCCGGTTTATTATTAAATAAAAACCATATTTTATTCTGCTGCAAGCCGTCTGAATACCCGCGCTCCCTTTGCATCTTGACGGCTGCGGCGGTGCGACTATTCCAGCTTCGCTCCCCGGAAAAGTTCTTTATGCTCGCGCGGCTGGCAGCGCCAGTACTGCGGCGGCGCATCTACCTGCGCACCCAGCTCGGCAGCCGCATGCCAGGGCCAGCGCGGGTCATACAGCATGCCGCGCGCCAGCGCCACCATGTCCGCCTGGCCCGAGGCAATGATCGCTTCGGCTTGCCTGGCCTCGGTAATCAAGCCCACCGCGATGGTCGGCATGCCAACCTCTTGCCTGAGCCGTTCGGCAAACGGCACCTGGTATCCCGGCCTCAGCGAAATCTGCTGCAACGGCGACAAACCGCCGCTGGAGACATCGATAAAATCGCAGCCACGCGCTTTCAGGGCCGCGGCGAAGGCGACGGTCTGCGTGGGATCCCAGCCGCCCTCGACCCAGTCGGTGGCCGACACGCGCACCCCGACCGGCCGTTCGGCCGGAAATGCGGCGCGCACCACCTCGAATACTTCCAGCGGAAAGCGCATACGGTTTTCCAGCGACCCGCCATAAGTGTCGTCGCGCCGGTTGGACAAGGGCGAGAGGAACTGGTGCAGCAGGTAGCCGTGCGCCGCATGCAATTCGATGGCGTCGACGCCGATGCGGGCAGCGCGCAGTGCCGCCGCCATAAAAGCCTCGCGCACGCGCTTCAAGGCAGCCTGGTCGAGTGCCAGCGGCGCTTCATTGCCCGGCGTGAAAGGCAAGGGTGAAGGCGCCCAGGTACGCCACCCGCCCTCGTTGGAAGGGCGCAAGCTGCCGCCCTGCCAGGGCACATTGACGGAAGCCTTGCGGCCGGCATGCGCCAGCTGGACCGCGATCGGCATGGCTGAATGCGCGCGCACCGCCGCCAGCGTGGATGCCAGCGCCTGCTCGTTGGCGTCGGACCACAGACCGAGATCGCGCGCCGAAATGCGGCCGTCCGCTTCGACTGCGGTCGCTTCGATGATCAGCATGCCGGCGCCCGACAGCGCCAGCTGGCCAAGGTGCATCAGGTGCCATGGCGTGGCATTGCCCTCTTGCGCCGAATATTGGCACATTGGCGCAACCACGATGCGGTTGGGGAGCGTCAGCGTTCCCAATTTGACTGGAGAGAATAGATGGCTCATGAGAAGAGTGTTTTTCTACGGATGACGGAGGATCGGCCTTGAACAACTTTTGATTTTCAACACCCCGAGCCGGTATGTAAAGGGTTGTGCGCTCTGCAATACGGTGCGGCATTCAAATATCGCCCATTTTTCGCCAGGCATGTCGAAAAGCGCAAAAACCGGTTATGCTGCCGTTGCACCATTACCGGATGACCACTTAAGGCAGGTAATATCGGAACCGTAAAGCGCTGCGAAAGCCCTGCAATGGCAGGCTTTTTCGATTGACTGAAACTGACGGCCGCGAAACGGTATGTTTCGATGCGCGTTCATGGGAATGACCGACCGCTCTCCCTCTAATTCCACCCGGCGCCTTCCCGCCGCGATCTGGACTCTTGGCTTCGTCAGCCTGCTGATGGATGTTTCCTCCGAAATGATCCATAGCCTGTTGCCAGTGTTCCTGGTGACCGGCCTGGGCGCGAGCGCGCTTGTCGTCGGCCTGATCGAAGGCTTCGCCGAGGCGACTGCGCTCATGGTCAAGGTATTCTCGGGCGTGCTGTCGGATTACTGGGGCCGGCGCAAACCGCTGGCGGTGCTGGGATACGGCCTGGGCGCTCTGTCCAAGCCACTGTTTGCCATCGCACCGGGCGCCGGTTTCATCTTTGCTGCGCGCATGATCGACCGCGTCGGCAAGGGCATCCGCGGCGCGCCGCGCGACGCCCTGGTGGCGGAAATCGCCCCGGCCGCCATGCGCGGGGCCGCCTTCGGCTTGCGGCAATCGCTGGATACCGTGGGGGCCTTCCTTGGTCCACTGCTGGCAATCGGCCTCATGCTTCTATGGGCGAACGATTTCCGCGCGGTGTTCTGGGTCGCGGTCATTCCCGGCCTGCTGTCGGTCGGCCTGCTGTTTTTCGGCGTGCGCGAACCGGACCGTCCGCAGCACGGCCCCGCACGCAATCCGATCCGCCGCGACAATCTTGCGCGGCTGCCGCGCGCCTACTGGCAGGTAGTCATCATCGGCGCGATCTTCACGCTGGCGCGCTTCAGCGAAGCCTTTCTGGTGCTGCGCGCCCAGCAGGGCGGCTTGCCGCTGGCGCTCGTGCCGCTGGTGCTGATCGGCATGAACGTCGTGTACTCGCTCTCGGCCTATCCTTTCGGCAAGCTCTCGGATCGTCTCGACCATTCGCATCTGCTCGCTGCGGGACTGCTGGTGCTCATCGTCGCCGATGCGGTACTGGCCTATAGCGCACATTGGAGCTGGGTATGGCTGGGAGTCAGCCTGTGGGGGCTGCATCTGGGAATGACACAAGGCTTGCTTGCCACGATGGTAGCGCAAACCGCTCCCACCGACCTGCTCGGCACTGCTTATGGCTTTTTCAATCTCGTCAGCGGCATCGCCCTGCTGGCAGCAAGCATCCTGGCCGGCGTGCTGTGGGACAATTTCGGAGCTTCCCTGACCTTCATCGCCGGCAGCGTTTTCTGCACGTTGGCGCTCATAGCCCTGCGACTGACACAGAAGACCTCCCAGCGCGGATGACAAAACCGGTATGCATTCCTGCATATAACCATCTGGTACAGAACAGAAAATTTCGGCAAATTATCGCTATTTAGCTTTAACTTGTCTTAAATCAAACCATTTGCGGCATTGCGTCCAGTCACTTTGACCGCCAACCGTTTATTCTTTATTACTCAAGAATTGCGGATCCCGCCATGAAATGGACTGTCATTGCCATCTATTTTTTATCGATTCTCCATGTGCATTTTCGTGGCCGGATTCGCTTGCCGTTTTTCCGCCAGCTGGTGGATCATTCTTCGGTGGTGGCGCCGCTCAATACTTTCATGCACATGTTCTCCGGCGTGCCGTCCACCCCTTACCTGTCGCCGGAAAGCTTCCAGCAATTGCGCTCGCTTGACGCCCAATGGCAAACCATTCGCGACGAGGCGCTGCAATTGATCGCGCTGCAAAAGATCAAGGCAGCGGAAAAAAATGATGATGCCGGCTTCAATTCCTTTTTCAAATACGGCTGGAAGCGCTTCTACCTGAAGTGGTATGACGCCAGCCATCCCTCCGCCGAGCGCCTGTGCCCGAAAACCGTGGCGCTGCTGCGCGATATCCCTTGCGTGAAGGCCGCCATGTTTGCCGAACTGCCGCCTGGCGGCAAACTCAACATGCACCGCGATCCCTATGCCGGCTCGCTGCGCTACCATCTGGGCCTGTCCACGCCCAACAGCGACGCCTGCTTCATCGACGTCGATGGCCAGCGCTACAGCTGGCGTGACGGTCAGAGCGTGATCTTCGACGAAACCTACATCCACTGGGCGCAAAACAACAGCGACAGCGACCGCGTCATCCTGTTTTGCGATATCGAACGGCCCATGCGTTTCCGCTGGGCACAGGCGCTCAATCGCTGGCTCGGCCGCACCCTCATGACCGCGGCCAGTTCGCCCAACGAAACCGGCGACGAGACCGGCGGCATCAACCGACTGTTCCGCTTCGTCTGGCTGGCCGGCCAATACCGCCGCCGCTTCAAGGCCTGGAACAGCACCGTTTACAATCTGACGCGCATCGCGCTTGCCGCACTGATGCTTGCCTGGATATTCCTGGGCTAGCCGCCTGCGGGCATCGCCCCCGACGCGCGTCAATCCACCGACAGCTCATGGCCGGCGCTACGGCCATTACGCACCATGGCAGCCTGCTCGGCCTCAAAATCGGCAGCACAGTCGCGATCGCAGAATTTTTGCCCAAGCGGCAAACCCTCGTCGCAGAACCAGCATGAGCCTTTCGGGATGATGCCCGGGCGCTGGCGGCATGCCTCGATTGCCGCCATTCTGTTCAATTCGACCTGGTCATTGGCGATATCGGCCTCGTCGCACATGGCACTCTCCTTTGCCTTATCCTTGTTCATTTGTCTCGGCAATATATAAAAGCGCACTTGCCTTGCAAGTAGGCGCCTGACGCAAACTCACGTAGGACAAGGTGAAGATTTTTCTTTGGTTTAAGACAAATCAAACCAAACACATCATCCTTTTTACAAAGAAATACATTCCGCATTTTGTTTTGCATTCATTCTGCAGTGCCTGGCCTTGCTGATTTCTGCATGCTTCCTGCAAGTACGCTTTGCATCCAATTAAAATAGAAAGTGGCCTTAGGTAAGTATGGTGGCCAAAGGTTCTCGCAATGGAGCAACGGCTTGCGCTCCATAAAACACCAAAGCAAAACTTGCGATTTCTCCAATTAGTTGGCGAAACCGACACGCATACAGCCAGTCTGATTTGTTCCTCATCAGTTGCATTCTGGTTTTTTGCCATGAATGTCTTTCTGTCCTATTTCCACGGAGATGACTATGAAGAAACTCAAATTGGCTACCTTGCTTGCGATGATGGGTGTCGCCAGCATCGCTTTTGCACAAAGTTCCCAAAGCTCGGAAAGCGGCATATCGAGCAGCACCGATCCCGCCAAAGCCGAAGCAGTGGAGCAACGCGCCGAGGAATTGCGAATGCAGCAGGAAAGTTCTTCCGGCAGCAGCGGCGACAGCAGCGCTTCCTCGAGCATGTCGTCGGGAGATGACTCCGGCATGAAGAGCAAATCGCGAGAAGAGAAGAAGAAACATAAAGCCAAGAGCTCAAAGGAGAAATCAGAGAGCGGCGCGGCAAGCAGCGGCATGGATAGCAGCGGTTCTTCCGACAGCAGCAGCTCGGGCGCCGGCAGCAGCGGTTATGACAGTGGCAGCTCCAGCAGCGGCACGTCGGACTCTGGCACTTCCGGCAGCAGCAGCTCGGGAAGCGACACGTCCGGCAGCTCAAGTTCCGGCAGCAGCGGTTATGGCAGCAGCACCTCGGGTAGCGGCAGTTCAGGCAGTGATACTTCCGGCTCCGGATCTTCCGGCAGCAGCAGCTCCGGCAGCGATACTTCCGGCACTGGCTCATCGGGCAGCGGTACAACCGGGACACCAGAGAGCAGTGGTTCCAGCATGCCGGGCAGTGGCAGCTCCGGCAGCGACACTTCCGGCACTGGCTCATCGGGCAGCAGCTCGGGTGCCGGCAGCAGCGGTTATGACAGTGGCAGCTCCGGTGCTGGCACTTCCGGCAGCGACACATCGGGTGGCACGACTCCCAGCAGCACCCGCTACTGACTTTTCCCGTTCCGGCATTCCTGCCGGATCAGAAGCTTCTTAACTCCTGTAAAAATATTGGAGTTAGGAAGCTTTATTTTTGAAATGCTAGGTCTGCCATCAAAAAAAGCCCTAAAATGCCTTTTTTGATAACACAATATTAACTCTGGCAGTCCTTGTCTTTTCTACGATGAAAAAATGGACCATTAAACTTCTTGTGCTTACAGGCTTTGTGGCTGCAGTGCTATTTCTCGCGCTGCTGTCGGGCATTACCTGGGATAGCATGATGACGTCGATGAAGGTCAGCGCCGAAGAAGATCATAGCAATGGCGTCTTGATTGCTACGGAAAAAATCAGCTCAAGCATGGCCCTGGCGGTTGCCGCGAACCGCGGTTATATCATCTATCGCGACCCCGAGACCTTGCTGCAGTACGATGCCGCGCTTGAAGCACTCCAGGTATCGCTAGACACTCTGGCAGAACTGGCAGGAGACGATCTCGAACTGCAGGTTCATCTGCAGCA
Organism: Oxalobacteraceae bacterium; assembly: GCA_003537575.1. Lineage (GTDB taxonomy): Bacteria > Pseudomonadota > Gammaproteobacteria > Burkholderiales > Burkholderiaceae_D > Paucimonas. The sequence continues at coordinate 24,581 of DPRS01000047.1, read as the reverse complement.
ATTACGGCAAATGATCCCTGAGCGCATCAATATGATGAAACCCGCGCAAACACCTCAGGATGCAGAAGAGATCGAGAATATCAAAGCAGGTAACAGCAGCAATGCGCAACTACATGACATCCTGGGCCGGATAACTGCCAATGAAACACTGCGGCACCAACGTCTTGGTGAAGAAAAGCGCGCAGGCATGCGCAGCATCCAGATCAGTGCTGCCATGCTGCTTTTATCGCTGGCGCTGCTGCTGACAGGCCTGTACCTGCTGATCATTCGTCACCTGCGTCGAGACGAAGCCCGCATCGAACTGGAAAAAAGCGAAGCGCTGTTGCGACAAGTTATCGAGCTGATGCCGGTCAGCGTGCTGGTTATACGGCCGGATCGCACGCTTGCCATGGTCAACCCGGCAGCGCACGATATTCTTGGCACGTTCCCGAGCGAGCCGCTGCACGTGCCATCTTCTTTTCAGGTCTGGGATACGCATACCGGCAAAAGAATCACTTCCGAGGAATCCAGCGTGGAACGCGCGCTTCAGCATGGTGAAGTGACGCTGAACCGGGAAGTGGAAGTGCTGTGCAAGGATGGGCGGCGCCGCATTTTACGCACGTCCGCCATGCCGCTGCGCGGCAGCCGGCAGGAAATCATCGGCGCCATCACGGTCAACCTGGATGTAACCGACCTGAAACGCACGGAAAAAGCCTTGCAGGCAGCCCATGACGCAATGGAGGCGCGCGTAGCGATGCGCACTCGCGAGCTGGTCGTGGCCAACGCCCAGCTGAAATCCCAGATCGAGGAACGCAGGCGTGCCGAAGAAGCGTTGCGCCAGACACAGAACATTCTCACTATCGCGCAGCGGGTAGCCCATGTAGGCAGCTGGGAAATCAATCTCGTCACTCAGCAAGCGCAATGGTCTGACGAATTCTTCCGCATCTGCGGGCTGGAGCCCGGCGCAGTCGAGCCCAGCATCCCGGCCGGCTTTGCGTTGATCCATCCGGATGACCGGCGCCGTATCTCTGCGGCGGTCAATGCGGCGGTGGAAGAACGCCGCGAATACAGCGAAACCTTGCGCGTGCTGCGGCCTGACGGCAGCATCCGCTATGCGCTGCTGCAAGGCGAGCCGGTTCCCTGCGGCGATGCGCGGCCGACCATCCTGATTGGCTCAATGCTCGACATCACCGAGCAAAAGCAGAATGAGGAAATGCTGCGTCGACTGGCGGTGCACCAGGAAGTCATCAAGGAAGAGGAAAGAAAACGCATCGCCCGTGAAATCCACGATGAGATGGGGCAAAACCTGCTGGCCTTGCGCATCGACGTATCGATGCTGCATGCGCGCACGGCCAACAGCCATCCACGCTTGCACCACAAGGTCGAAACTGTTCTCGCCAACATCGACAACACCATCAAGAGCGTGCGTGCGGTCATCAACAATCTGCGCCCGGTCGTGCTCGATCTCGGGCTGCATGCATCGTTCCAGTGGCAAATCAAGGAGTTCCAGCGCCGTACCGGCATCTCATGCGAGCTGTTCGCCAAGGCCGATGAACTGGATCACGGCCTGACCGAAGAACAGACCACGACGCTGTTTCGCATTCTGCAGGAATCGCTCACCAATGTCGCCCGTCATGCCAATGCCAGCAACGTCAACATCGCCCTGAATCGCAAGGAAAACCAGCTTCACATGCGGATTGCCGATGATGGCGTCGGCATGTATCCGGGCGACCGCCGCAAATCGAAATCTTTTGGCTTGCTCGGCATAGGAGAGCGCATCAGCGCCATCGGCGGCAAGCTGGCGGTGGAAAGCATCGTCGGCCAGGGAACGGTACTGGTGCTGTCGATCCCCCTGAAGGACAATGCCGCCGAAGCTATGGAACCAAAATGCTTGCAGGCCTGATACAGGCCAGGTGCTATGTCGCTGGCGCCCGCGCGCCAGACTTATTCCACAGGCAAGGGTAAACTGGCCGTTAGCGTCAGCCCCTTGCCTTTTTCCGTGGCAATCGACAAATTGCCGCCCAGTGCCGACACGCGCTCCTGAATGCCAATCAAACCAAAGGCATTGGCTTTGCGGCGACAACTGGGAAAATCGCCCACGCCGTTGTCGGCAACCTGCAAATAGAGATAACGGCGATCGCCATGCAAGCGGATATCGACCCGGTCGGCGTTGGCATGACGGGCGACATTGGTGAGCGATTCCTGCAGAATGCGCAACAGCGCCAGCGCGCGCGCATCATCGACCTGGAACTCGCTGCGGTCCGTAGTGAGCGTACAGGCAATGCCGCTGCGTCGCTCGAATTCCTTGACTTCCCATTCGAATGTCGCCGACAGGCCGAGATCCAGCACCGCCGGGCGCAGATTGTTGATGATCGAGCGGACGTTCTTGATCATGCTGTCGATATTGTTCAAGGCTGACCGGACCGTTTCAGCCACGCCGGGATGATCATCGCCGGCAGCACGCTGCATCATCAACACATCGATGCGCAAAGCCATCAGGTTTTGTCCAAGCTGATCATGCAATTCGCGGGCAATACGCTTGCGCTCTTCCTCGATGATTTCACCGGTATGGCGGCCAAGTTCGCGCAAGAGCTGTTGCGACTGCTGCAAGGCTTGTTCGGCGCGCCGCCGTTCGGCGATCTCCGCCGTCAGACGTGCATTGATTTGTCGCAATCTTGCAGTGCGTTCACGTACCTGCTTTCCGGTCTCGGCCTCGCTACCGTCACGCTGGGCAGTTATTTCCTTTTTACCAGAATGGGCAGTGCCGTCGCAAACCACATTGTCGGCTTCGTAACATTGCGCCGCAGTTTTTTGCGATGAAATTACCGAATGCACCATGGGGAATATTGGCCCAAAAATAAATGTCCGCCGCAGCACCTGGCGACGACTGGAAAGAAAGGGTACTGGATCAAAAAACGAATAGACAGAACGACTACCTATTGGTTGCATGGTTCCTCACTGCGGATAACGCTCATTGCAGCGATCGATGCGGCAAAACCCTCCCATTTTTAAGAAGTATAAATTCTAGTAATTTCGCTTTTTATATGAGCGATTCGGCACTATCATGGTTAACGGAGTGTCATAGGGAGTTTTTCCGTCCCGTAATCCAAGACCGATTAACGGTGGATGTGACCGCTTTACACATCACAAGCCTTTTATTTGGAGATCTGCATGAAAACATTATTAACGGCAATGCTGGTTGGTGCGCTGGCGCTGACTGTCGGCCTGTCGACCGCCGAAGCCAAACGCATGGGCGGTGGCGGCTCCTTTGGCAAGCAATCGCAAAGCGTCAACCGCCAGGCGTTGCCGCCGTCACAAAATCAGGCTGCTCCCACACAAAGGCAGGCGGCCCCGGCTACCACGCCGCAATCGCCTGCGGCCAAACCTGCCAGCCCGTGGAAGGGCATGCTTGGCGGCGCCTTGCTGGGTCTGGGCCTGGGTGCCTTGCTTTCGCACCTGGGTATCGGTGGCGCGCTGGCCAGCGCGATCAGTTCGATCCTGATGATTGCCTTGCTGGCCGCAGCCGTGTTCTTTATTTACCGCATGATCAAGCGCAAGTCCGGCCATCAAGAGCCGATGCGTCCGGCCTATGCAGGCGCTGGCTCGACCGGCTTCAATACGCCGGACATCGGCTCGCGCCTGGAGCCGGCTCAGCCACAGCAAGCGCAGCAACCGGCCGCCTTCACCGGCGCGCCGCTGGCTTCCGGTACTGAAACTGAAGCTGGCGTTGCTCCTTTTGGCGTCCCGGCCGATTTCGACACCACCGGTTTCCTGCGTCATGCCAAGACCAATTTCATCCGCCTGCAGGCGGCATGGGATCGTGCCGACATCAATGACATCCGCGAATTCACCACGCCGGAAATGTTCGCCGAATTGCGCATGCAACTGCAGGAGCGCGGAGCATCGGCCAACCATACCGATGTCGTGTCGCTCAATGCCGATCTGCTTGGCATGGAAACTGTCGGCAATGATCACATCGCCAGCGTCAAGTTCGACGGCATGATTCGCGAATCCGAGCACGCCGCGGCAGAGCCGTTCTCAGAAGTATGGAATCTGTCCAAGCCAACCAATGGTCAGGGCGGCTGGCTGCTGTCAGGGATTCAGCAAGTGAATTGATCTGTCCGCTGTAAATCAAATGACGCCCGCGCAAGCGGGCGTTTTCAATTCATGGCAACGAAATTCATTCCGCCATAAAAAAACCGGCGCAGCTGTTTAGCTCGCGCCGGTTTTTTTATGCAATGCCGGATAGTGTCGCTTACGCGGCCACCGCCAGCGGCACCGGATTGTCGTCCATCATGGCCTGGAATTCCTTGACATCGTCGATATCGAGTTCTTCCTTTTCCAGCAAGCGGACAACCATCGCCTCCATCACGTTCTGATGCGTGGTGAGAATCGCGGAGGTATTCTGCTTTGCCTGCACCATGATCTGCATTGCCTTTCTTTCGGCTTCATAGCGCATTTGCGGGCTGGAATCCTCATCGATGGTCAACAGGCCGAAGTCGGACATGCCGTGGCGGCACACCAGGTTACGCGCGATGTCGGAAGCGCGCGACAGATCGTCGTCGGCGCCGGTTGTCATCGAATGCATGAACATCTCCTCGGCCACACGTCCGCCCAACAGCACATGCAGGCGGTTGATCAGGTCGGTGCGTTCGACCAGCAACTGGTCCTTGGACGGCGCCATGAAGGTCTGGCCGAGCGACTGGCCACGCGGCACGATCGACACCGCAGTCACCGGATTGGTGCCGCCAACCATCGCGACGATCGCGTGGCCGCATTCATGGATGGCCAGGCGGCGGCGCGCATCCTGGTCGATCAGCGACAGGGTGGAACGGCGCTCCTCGCCCATCAGCATGACATTGCGCGCGCGCAGGACGTTTTCCAGCACCACTTTCTCTTCGCCGTTATACACGGCGATCATCGCTGCCTGGTTCATCACGTTGGCCAGATCGGCGCCGGAGAAACCGATAGTCTGACGCGCGATTTCGCCATAGTTCAGCTCCTCTTCGACACGCACCTTGCGGCCGTGGATCTTGAGAATCTGCTCGCGTTCCTTCAGGTTCGGCTTGCCGACCTGGATGCGGCGGTCGAAGCGGCCTGAACGCAACAGGGCAGGGTCGAGCGAATCGAGGCGGTTGGTGGCGGCCACGACGATGACGCCGTTGTTGTTTTCAAAACCATCCATCTGCACCAGCAACTGGTTCAGGGTGCTGCCCATTTCACGGGCGGCGGCCGAACCTTCGTTCATGCGCTTGCCGCCGACGGCGTCGATCTCGTCGATGAACAGCACGCAGGGTGCCATGGCACGCGCCTTGGCGAACAGGCGCTTGATCTTCAGGGTCGAGACGCCGACGAACATCGAGCCGAATTCCGAACCGTTGGTGGCGATGAAGTTGGCGCCGGATTCGCCGGCCAGGGCTTTCGCCAGCAGAGTCTTGCCAGTGCCGGGGTCGCCGTACAGCACCACGCCGCGCGGGAAGTTGGCGCCGATCTTCTCATAGGCATCAGGCGACTTCAGGTAGCGCGCGATTTCCATCAGGTTTTTCTTGGCTTCTTCTGCGCCAGCGACATCGGCGAAACGTACCTGGGTTTCACGCTGCTTCTTGCGGAACGGCAGCGCCAGCGGCTCGGGGCGCGAAGCCACCAGGCCGAACAGGCCGAGCACGCCCAGCAATACCAGCATGGGCAGCATGGTATCGAGGTTGATCGCGCGCGGATCGATTTCGACATTCGCGCCCTTGGCGGTGAAGCGGTTGGCGGCTTCGGCATCCATCACCGGCAATTCGACGGTGTAACGGGCGCCATCCTTCAAGGTCACCTGCGCCTTGCCGCTTTCGCGACTGGGGGCGATGCTGACCGTGTCGACCTTGCCGGCATCGAGGTCGCCGGCAAACTGGCTATAGGTCTGCGTAACACGGTTGTTGTGCGTATAAGTAAAGTACGTGGCAATGCCACCGATGATGCCGACACTGATCAGGGCGATCAGTATCTTGCGCCAGAACTGGTGCCGCTTGATACCGGAAATGCTGCTCGACATAAATAAATTCTCCTGAATGAGAAAGGGGCAGGGCAATAATTGCTTATCGAAAAGGGGTACTTTTCTTAGTCCACTTTCTCTTGCTGCGGTTCAATCAGAGAATTGAAAATGCCGGCTTTTTTAATGAATTTCCGCGATAAATACCGGATAAATGACAATCATTGGTTGAAAAACCAATGATTCAAAGAGACGGCAAAAAGTGCTGCCCGTGAAAAATTTCTACTTGGAAAATGTAGCGGGCATGAGGTGCGCATTGCCCTCCATCCCATGCCCATTCACGTGATATTTACATCGGCAATTCGCCGTCGCCCAGTGTTTTCACACTGGTAATGGCATAGCCTTTTGATGAAATTTGCTCGACCGGGTCATCGATTGAGAACTGCGGCAAGCGATCCACACTTTCTTCCAGGTCGATGCTGCGTTCAGCAGCCTCCCAATCGACATTGATGGCTTCGTCCGGAATGACCTTTCCTTCCGGCACTGCCAAGTACGAAAATTGGCCGCCCGATTCGGGACGGCGATAGATATCGACACGCATTTCCATTCCCCTTGTCAAAATTGATACCTGCTTTTGACTATGAGGGCTTGCAAAGGTTGCGGTTGGCAGCACAAGGATTGCGCGATCCTGAGCGGCAGCGTTTTAGTCGGACTTTGCCAGCAAATTGAAATGTTCCACGGTCGGCGGCACGGCAAAGTACGGGCCGACGATGGCGCGCCATTCCGCGAAAGCTGGGGACTGGCGGAAATCAATCGTATGGTTTTCCAGGGTTTCCCAAAAAATCATCAGGACATAGCGCTCGGTCGATTCAATCCCCTTGTTGAGCTTGAAGCCATTGAAACCCTTGGCCTTGGCGATCACTTCAGTGATACCGCGCTGAATGGCGTCATCGAATTCGGCCTGGCGACCGGGCTGGATACGAATGTCGGCGATTTCGAGAATCATGTCTTACCTTTTTGTCGGAATAAAAAGGGCGATTATGGCATTTCCTAATGGCATGTACGCTGGCAAACAAACTAGCGCAAGGTCGTAATAGATGCATTTTCGGCATTAACTGTGTAATATTTCCAGTATGCCAACTTTAACCGCCCCGCTGATCGATGCTGCCCATGTGCTTTTCATGCAAAGCGGCGTGTCGATGAGCATTGGCGGCTGCGATGTCGGCAATAATCCCTGGTTAAGCAAGGCCATCGGCTGCCGTGTCGCACCGGATTTCTGCACCGTCACAGTCTTTGCCGCAGCTTCCCACTCGCCCGAACTGATCGCTGCAATCCGCCAGACCGGCAGGATTTCCGCGGTCTTCAGCCAGCCTTCCACGCACCGCACCTTGCAGCTCAAAGGAAAGGATGCGCGCATTGCAGCGGCCGAGGCCGGCGACCAAGCCATCGTCGCCGCTTACCGGGATGCCTTCGTGCGCGAGCTGCTGCCGCTTGGCTTCGACGAAGGACCGATCTACGCTTTCCTGGACTGCGATGCCGGCGACATCCTGCGCATCAGCTTTTCACCGTGCGCCGCGTTTACGCAGACTCCCGGCCCGCACGCCGGCCAGCCCTTGCAGCCAAGGGCATGATGGACACGCTGACCCTCGATGCCATCCGCGATGCCTTCGACAGCGCGATTCCGGCCATCATGGCGACCAGCGACCTCGAGGGCATGCCCAACGTCGCCTACCTGTCACAAGTGCAATACATCGACAGCAGGCACATTGCGCTGTCCTACCAGTTCTTCAACAAGACTCGGCAAAACATCCTCGCCAATCCCCAGGCCAGACTGTTGGTCGTGCACCCGGTCACGGCCGCGCGTTATTGCCTGACGCTGCGTTACCTGCGTACCGAGACTGCCGGCGCGCTGTTCGAAAGCTTGAAAGCCAAGCTGGCCGGCATCGCCTCCCACACCGGCATGAGCGGTGTGTTTCGCCTGCTGGGGGCGGACGTGTTTTGCGTCGAGCAGATAAAGCGCGAAGCCGGCGCCACGCTGCCGCGCTCACCCGCGCGCAACTTGCTGCCGGTGCTGCGCTCGGCAAGCGTGCGACTGGCCGCCTGCGCCGACCTCGATCAATTGCTGACCGAGACCCTGTCCTGCCTCGAGCGGCAGCTCGATATCCGGCACGCCATGGTGTTCATGTATGACGCCATGAAAGAGCGCCTGTATGCCGTCGCCAGCCGCGGCTACGATACCTCCGGCGTCGGCTCCGAAATTGCCCTGGGCGATGGCGTCATCGGCGTAGCCGCGCGCGAGCGGGCGCCTATCCGGATCGGTCACATGAGCGCCGAATATGCCTACAGCCGGGCGATCCGCGCCAGCGTGCGGAGCAACGATCCGGCTGCCGTCCTGGCAACCGAGATTCCGCTGCCGGGCCTGACCGCCTCGCGCAGCCAGTTGGCGGTACCGATCCTTTCCGGCATCAGCCTGCACGGCGTGCTGTTTGTCGAAAGCCCGCAGGAGTTGCGCTTCAACTACGACGATGAGGATGCGCTAGTGCTGCTGGCAGGCCAGCTTGGCTACATCATGGAGCGGCAGAAGCACCTGGCCGATGCCAGCGATGAGCCGGCGACGCCGGTCACACCTGCCGCGCAATTGCAGGGGCCACCGCTGCTGGTACGCCACTACGCTGAAAACGACAGCGTGTTTTTCGGCAACGATTATCTGATCAAGGGCGTCGCCGGGTCCATCCTCTGGACACTGTTGCGCGACCATGTCGAGAAAAAACGCACCGTGTTCACCAACCGCGAATTGCGCCTGGATGCGCGCATTTGCCTGCCGGACCTGAGCGACAACCTGGAAGCGCGCCTGCTGCTGCTGACGCGGCGCCTGCACGAGCGCCACGCCGCCATCCAGATCCGCAAGACCGGACGGGGACGATTCGAGCTGCAGGTCAGCCAGCCGGTCGAACTGGTCGAAGCCAGTTGAACACTATCAGGCACGGCAATACCAGCTATGCCGTGCCCGCATATCACGCCCGCCGCGGCGGGCCGCATTCTTAAAACTTCCCTCAGCAAACCCTAAAAAAACCTTAAGGGACCGCTGCGCGCAATTCCTGCGCATCCAGGCGCATTAGAATCCGCAGCCATGCCGCAAGTGGCAGCCGCCTCGAAGATCGCAATTTCATTTCTGCGCCCTGCGCCCAAAGGATGACGATGACCGCAACAGACCACGATACCAGTCCGCGCGCCATGCTCGAATGCATGCTGCTGATCCGCACCTATGAAGAAAAGCTGGCGACGCTAAACACCGGCAGCAATATTCCCGGCACCTGCACTTCGGTCGGCCAGGAAGCCTGCGCCGTCGGCGTCGTCAAGGCGCTCGGCGCAAACGACCGCATCCTCACCAATCATCGCAGCGCAGGCCACCTGCTGGCGCGCGGCGCCGACCCCGGCCGCATGATGGCCGAGGTCATGGGCAAGCGCGACGGCTATTGCAAAGGCAAGAGCGGCTCGCTGCACATTTCGGCAAAAGAGCTCGGCGTGATCCTCACCTCCACCATCGTCGGCGGCGAACTGTCGCTGGCCACCGGGGTCGGCCTGTCGATGTCGCTGCAGCGCCAGCCCGGCGTCGTCGCCTGCTTCTTTGGCGATGGCGCCGCCTGCGAAGGAATTTTCCACGAATCGCTCAATCTGGCCTCGGTCTGGAATCTGCCGATCCTGTACATCTGTGAAAACAACCAGTGGCAAGCCTTCGTGCACCGGCGCGAAACCATGCATGGCGAATATGTCAGCGCCTATGCCGCTGCCTATGGCATGGGCAGTGCGATTGTGGACGGCAACGATGTGCAGGCCGTCTATCAGGCAACGCAAAAGGCCCTCGCCACCATCCATGAAACCGGCAAGCCTTATCTGCTGGAAGCCTGGACTTATCGCCTGCGCGGGCATTACGAACCCGACGACCAGTCCTATGTGGATCGGCAGGAGCTGGCGTTCTGGCGCGAGAAAGACCCGATCCGCCTGCAGACGCAGCGCTTGCAGGCGGATCTCGCGCTGACTTCCGCCGAACTGGACGCGATGCGGCAGCGCGCTGCCGGCCGGATCGAAGAGGCGCTGGCGTTTGCCCAGGCCTCGCCTTACCCCGAGCTTGCCGAACTCACCACCGATGTCTACGCATGAGGAGCAGGGAATGAGCAACATGACTGTCAATGACGCAATCGGCCAGGCGCTGGCCGAAGAGATGCGGCGCGACGCCAGCGTGGTGATGTTCGGCGAAGGCGTCGCCACCAAGCGGCCGGAACTCGTGCAGGAATTCGGCAATGCACGAGTACGCAATACTCCCCTGGCCGAAGGCATCATTGCCGGCACGGCGGCGGGCGCAGCCGCCACCGGCCTGCGTCCTGTTATCGATTTGCTGTTTGCGCCCTTCCTGTGCTTCGCGATGGATGAAATCGTCAACAGTGCCGGCAAGTTGCGCTACATCTCGGGCGGCCAGTTCGCCTTTCCGATGGTAGTGATCGCCATGACCGGCAGCGGCTGGGGTATCGGTGCGCAGCACAACCACAACATCGAGGCCTGGTTCGTGCACAGCCCCGGCCTGAAAGTCGTCATGCCGTCGAACGCCGCCGATTTCAAGGGTTTGCTCAAGGCGGCAATCCGCGACGACAACCCGGTGCTGTTCTTCGTCGACATGGCATTGGGCTACCAGAGCGGCGACGTGCCGCAGCAGGACGCTGTTGTGCCATTGGGCAAGGCGGCGATCCGGCGTACCGGCCGCGACGTCACCGTCGTAACCTATGCAAAAATGGTCGATACCTGCCTGCAGGCAGCCGATACGCTATCCGCGCAAGGCATCGATGCCGAAGTGCTGGATTTGCGCAGCCTGAAGCCGCTGGACACGCCAGCGATCCTGCAATCAATCCGCAAAACCGGGCGGCTATTGATCGTGCATGAAGCATCCGCCATGTGCGGCGTCGGCGCCGAAGTTGCCGCGCTGGTGGCGGAACAGGCGTTCAATGCGCTGCGCGCACCCATTGTGCGCATTACGGGACCGGATGCGCCAGCGCCATCCAGCCACGTGCTGGAACAGGCTTTCGCGCCGCAGGCAAGGGCCATAGTGGCTGCCGCCACAAGGCTGATGGACGAATCGATCCCCTGCACCTAATCCACTACAATTTTTTTCGTCATTTATTTTCATCAAGGGAAATATCATGCACAACACCACTGTCGTCAATGCGACTGTCGTCAATACCACCCCCGTATTTTCCAGCGCCGGCATCGTCTGGCTCAAGCTTGCGGGTCTCTACCTGATGATTGGCATGGTCATGGGGATTGCCATGGGAGCAAGCGAAAATTTTATCTTGCGTCCGGTCCATGCCCACGTCAATCTGCTGGGCTGGGTCACGCTGGCCTTGTCAGGTCTGGTCTACAGCATCTTTCCGCAAGCAGCGCACAACTGGCTGGCCAAGCTACATTTTTGGCTGCTGAATCTTTCCCTGCCCGTCATGATGGTCGCATTGACCTTGCTCATGCTCGGCAATAAAGCCGTCATCCCGATCATGGGTGCGGCAGAGATCGTGTCGGCCGTTGCCGTGCTGGCCTTTGTCATCAATATTTTCAAAAATCTATGCGCCGGCTGAGCCAGATACTGCGGCCGCATGCTTCTTAAAAACAAAGGCAAATCCTTGCGGATTTGCCTTTTCTGTTTGTGGAGCTCTTCCTTGTTTTATGTCTGCCCTCTCACCTGAGAAGGTGCAGAAATTGGACTCTCACCGCGTGCGACCGCGACGCACCAGGTTGACCACCATGAGAAGGACAATTGCACCCAGGAAGGACACTAGGAGAGACCCCAGGCTGAAGTCATTCTGATTGATCGTTCCAGTTCCGAACAACGGTGCCAGCAACCAGCCGCCCAGCAATGCACCAATGATCCCGACCACGATATTCAAAATCATGCCCTGCTCTGCATCGGTTTTCATGACCAGGCTTGCCAGCCAGCCAATGATGCCTCCTACTACAATCCAGATAATGAAGTTCATGTTGGTCTCCAATAGAGTGTGCAATGTCATGTTCAAACAAGTCGCCTTGCATCCGGCTACTTTAGGGATGCTAGCAGGCGAAGACACTCTATGGCATAGGACAGTGACTGATTGTAGGGTAGGAAAATAAGAAGAAAGGGGTTTAAAAATTACAGAAAGAAACGGCTTTATCCGGTATGACAAAAATACCGTTTATCGATAGAAAAATATTGTGAGCGGAGCAAGCCTATACGCTGCATTTTTTGAATTCCCGCGTAAACGACAAGTCATGTCCGCACGGCTTTTTTCCGTTTGGGCGCGAGCATGGTTTTGCGGCAGTCAGGCGCACCACAGCGGCAGGCATAATCGCGTTTGACTGCCGCCGTATGCCTGCCGTCGATGATCAGGCCGTAGTCGTAGCCCAGTTCCTCGCCGGGTTGAATATCGCGCAAAGCGTAAATAAAGACGCGGCCGTTTTCTTCGCGGGCTTCGCAATTCGGTTCACATGCATGATTGATCCAGCGTGCATTGTTGCCGCCGGCATCCCCATCGATCATGCGTCCATCATCAAGGCTGAAGAAGAAAGTATGGTGCGGGTTTGCCGCATCGCGACCGTGCCGCAACGTAGCTTCTTCGACCGTGATCCGCTCGCCCTTGTATTCGACGATGCGGGTGCCGGCGGGGATGATGCGTGAAGCAAATACACCTTTGCCATGAATGCGCGAACCCCTGACAATAAATGCCGGTCCACGACGCAAGGTGGCAGAACCGGCAGTGCCGGACCCATGAAGGGAATCAGTGTACATGGTAGATCTTCTTCGAAGATGATGATGCTGTAATCGGAAAAGACAGAAGTGTACTGTGAATGTCAGCAAACGACATGTCAGTCATTCAATTTCTTCACGCAGTGCCAGCATAGTAAGAAATTCTTTTTTTCAAGAACCCTTTTCAGCCGCTTCGTGAATTAGCAACACGGCATGCATGCCGTTGCAGAACAGCCATCTTCATAAAAAATTTTACTGAATCGCTCGCGTTCATTTCTTATTTCAGCCATTATATTTTCATTGCTTTGGAGAAGTAAAAATGGCTGCATCAATTGGAATGCTGGAACGGCGCGCGCGTTACCTGATGGGCATCGTCGCCGTTATTGCCGCCATAGGGCTGGCGGCGTTTGAAATGGGATGGATCAGTACGGCACCTTCTTACAAGGAAAATGCCTGGTACCTGGTGGGTGGCAATGACAGTTTAGTCATTACCAGCGAATATGCAGATGAAGCTGACTGCCGTCGCAAGGAAACTGCGTCATCGGTGTGCCGACCGGGTAAAGCCCTGATGGAAGATACCCGCGCATACCAAAATGAACATTCCTGAATAAAAAAACGGGCCGCGATGCGGCCCGTTCTTGTCGGCAGCGAAGAATTACTTCTTGGCGCGGCTGGTGGCTTTTTCAGCTGCCTGGGTGAATTGCACAGTCGCGGTATTCAGGTTGGTTTCCATGGCTTCCACAGCTTGCTTGGTGGTCTTGGCCAGTTGCTCGTAGCCGGCGTTGGCATTACCGATCATCGACTTGACGATGGCAATCATGTTTTCCGAGCCTGCCGGAGCGTTCTTGGCAACATCGTCAACCAGGGCCGCTACCTTGCGGCTGGTTTCAGCGATTTGCGCTTCAGCAGTCTTGGTGATTTCTGCCTGGGTCGAAGAAGCAATGTTGGCAACATGGCGAGCATAAGCGGCCGCCTTTTCAGCATTCGGCTGCGCCTGGGCAGCAGCCAGCGAGAAAAATTCTTGCGGGTCTTTGGCTGCCAGCAATTGCTTGGCGGCTGCATTGGACTCTTCCAGGGAAGTCTTTGCGACGGTCAGGTTCAGGTCGATCAGCTTTTCGACACCCTCAAAAGCTTTGCTGGTCAGCGCAGTCACCAGGGCGAGCTGTGCTTCGACATTGGCTTTGGTAGCAGCGGAAAATTGGTCTTGAATCGAAAACATTTGCTTCTCCTAAGATGAAAGGAATAACTGTGAGCTGGGGCAGTGCTTGTTGTGCACCGCAACAATTGCTATTCTAAGCCCCTCTTTACTTTTGTCAAGGATTTTTTTGTGCGCCGCAACAAAAAATCTCTAATGTTGTGCGATCCACACACTGCACGACTAGAAAGCTGGCTTACTGAATGTTTCTGCTTTTCATTGTTGCATTGCAGCCAGCGGATTATAGGTAGGCATGCCCGAATGTTCAAATAGTTTTAGAGCAATATTTTGTTGCAACGCAAAGTTTGTTTAAATTTCTTCAAGGCACCTGCCGCGGTGCTTATTTCATGCCCACCGCATCAGCTTCATTGGGCACCAGCTCATGGACCACGATACCGGTTTCGGCAGGCACGAACGTCATCCATCCCCGATGCCGGATGGCCCGCATCGCATCGCTGTAACCCTGTTCCCAGCGCCATTCGATTGAACCTCTGGAGAAATTGATGTCTTTCGACGCCATGTGCCAGTCGCGTCCGGAATAGGCAAGCCGCACGATATGGATGGTGGAATCGCGGCCGACTGCCTCCATCGCATAAGCGGTGCGCTTCTTGCAATCCTCCGGTAATTCGCCGTGCAGTTTGCGCACCAGGCCCCGCAAATTGTGCAATTCAAGGTAATGCTCGATATGGTTTTTCGAGCGTGAGGCATACATCACATCCTTTTGCCGCGTCGCCACTTCATCGACCGTGCATGGCTCTTCGCCGGCGGCACTCCACAAGTCCACCATGAAACACAGAGTATCGACGCGCGGTTCATCGTCCAGCACGGTTTCCAGCGGAGTATTGGAAAACAGGCCGCCATCCCAGTACAGTTCTCCATCGATGCGCACCGCCGGAAATCCGGGAGGCAGAGCGCCGCTGGCCATGATATGTTCGGGACTAATCTGGCTTCTGCGATTATCGAAGATGGCGCGCCGGCCGCATGTGACTTTGACCGCTTCCACTGTCAGGCGCATGCCGTCCGGCGAATTCAGATAGTCAAAATCAACCAGTTCGCGCAAGGTTTGCGCCAATGGAGCAGTATCATAAAAACTTGCCTGTTCCGGGTCGACCGGCATGCCGTACGGGAAAGGATGCATCACTCTGGGGGAAAAAAATCCCGGGGCGCCACGCATAAGAGTATCCATGGTCGCCAGCCTGATATTGAATTGCCTTGATGCATCTGACACTTTATTCATATCAAATGCATCGTCATGCGCAACCCGCTCCCAGAATTCCTTCATGCGTTGCAGGCAATTACCGCGCTTGTTGCCCGCGATGAGGGCGGCGTTGATGGCACCGATGGAGGTGCCTACCACCCAGTCTGGTGTCAGCCCATGCTCGTGCAAGGCCTGATAAACACCGGCCTGATAGGCGCCCAGTGATCCGCCGCCTTGCAAGACCAGCGCGATACGGTGCTGGCAGGGATTGATATTATTGCTTGCCTTCATGTCCATGTGGCTATTCTCCTGGCTGGCGAGCTTTGGCCGGCATATGTCAATAGGTCCGCGATGCTGGCGGCCAAGCAAAAATAACTTCCCCCTAGTGTATCCCCAATCGCCGGACATGACTTGGCAGCGTCAGCACCGCAGTGACGGCCAGGCCAGCGCTTACAGCGTAGAATGGCGCTTTTGTCCGGCGCCCGTCCCATGAGCATCCTGCTGTCCACCCTGAATGCCCGTTACACCCATGCCTCTCTGGGCCTGCGCTACCTGCTTGCCAACATGGGAGAACTGCGGGAGCAGACGCAACTGCTGGAATTCGTGACCGGCACCAAAACCAGCGAAATTGTCGAAAAGCTGCTGGCGTCGAATCCCCGCATTATCGGCCTGGGTATCTACATCTGGAATGTCGAGGAATGCACTAGGGTTGTTTCGATGCTCAAGCGTGTCGCGCCCGAGGTAACGATCGTCCTGGGCGGGCCGGAAGTCTCGCATGAAACCAATGAGCAGGAAATTGTCCGACTAGCCGACTATGTCATCACAGGCTGGGGCGATATCAGCTTCGCCCATCTTTGCCGGCAAATTCTCGACGGCCCGCAGCCGCTGATGAAAGTGCATGCCGGAGTGCAGCCGCCACTGGCCGACATCGCCTTGCCGTATGGCTTGTATACCGAGGAGGATATCGCGCATCGCACGCTGTACGTGGAAGCCTCGCGCGGCTGTCCGTTCAAGTGCGAATTCTGCCTGTCTTCGCTGGACAAGACTGCCTGGCCCTTCGATCTCGACGCCTTTCTGGCGCAACTGGAAAGCCTGCATGCGCGCGGCGCCCGACTGTTCAAGTTCGTCGATCGCACTTTCAACCTGAACATCAAGTCCAGCCTGAAGATCATGCAGTTCTTCCTCGACAAGCTGGCAGCCCATCCCGGCGATCCGGTGTATGCCCACTTCGAGGTCGTGCCGGATCACTTGCCCGAGGCGCTGAAGGAAGCGATCGTCAAATTCCCGCCCGGCACCCTGCAATTCGAAATCGGCATCCAGAGCTTCAATCCGGAAGTGCAATCCCTGGTCAGCCGCAAGCAAAACAACGACAAAGCCGCCGACAATATTCGCTGGCTATGCGAGCAGTCGTCCGCCCACCTGCACGTCGACCTGATCGCCGGTCTACCGGGCGAGGATATCGACAGCTTCGCGCGCGGCTTCGACCACCTGCATTCACTGAAACCGCATGAAATCCAGTTCGGCATTCTGAAGCGCCTGCGCGGCACACCGATCATCCGTCATACGGAGGATTTCCGCATGGTGTACGATGCCCACCCGCCTTACACCATTCTGGCCACCGATCGTATCGGTTTTGCCGACATGCAGCGGCTGGTCCGCTTTGCCCGTTACTGGGACATGATTGCTAATTCCGGTCGCTTTGCCCATACGCTGCCCCACATCCTCGGCGGGTCGCCTTTCATGCGCTTCATGGCCTTGTCGGACTGGTTATACGCAAAGACCGATGCAACCCATCGTATCGCGCTGGACCGCCTGGCGACCCTGGTCAGCCAATGGCTGCAGGAGCAGGGTATGCCGGCAGATACGGTACATGCCTTGCTGGACAATGACTACGCCGGTCAGGCGCATAAAAAACATATCCAGAAAAAAGCCTCTGCCGAAATCAAAAAAAACGAAGGAGCATTGCCGCAACGGCAGGCGCGGCACCTTGCCATGTAGGCACTCACTCACAAGCTGGGTCGCATTGAACCGGATGCGCCCCCTGCTCGCATACTTATTTATTTTCCTGTGAAGGCCTTTGCCCGGCTTGCTCGTCAAGCCAGGATTGAATCAATTGACGCGGGACAGGATCGAGGTTTGCCAGCGGAATGCCGGCATGGCGATGGTAAATCAACAGCGCATAGGCAGTGGCCAGTGCATTGACTTCGGGCGAAAGGGCACATTCTTCGCCGGTGGAAGGCTTGAGCGTGCGCCAATGATTAATGGCTTGTTCCAGTTCTGTAAGGGAAACTTCCATGGAGGTATTGTACGCCCGGCGATGCGTCAATTACATGCAAAGAACCAGACGGTTTGCCAGATCCACCACAAAGGAAGGGCGCAAATAGGCCATGAAGGCCGCCGCCAGCACGGCAGCCAGCAAAATGGCGGCAAGGATGCCTTGTATCCGGTTCGAGAATTTCTTCATCCGCCCTCCTTATGCCAGCTCACCTTTTCTGCAGCTTGAAACTTGTCGATCCAGCCCATTAGGCCTCAAGCCATTGCCGTTTGTTTGCGTACGATCGGCCTTTCATTAATCGGCAGATTGACGACAGCGGCAAATACGCCCAGCGCGATCGTGATCATCCAGACGGTATTGTAACTACCTTCAGTGGTGAACAAATAGCCGCCCAGCCAGACACCAAGGAAGCTGCCGACCTGGTGCGAAAAGAACACGAAACCGGACAGCATCGACATGTATTTCACGCCGAAGATGCCAGCCACCACGCCATTGGTCAAAGGCACCGTGGACAGCCACAGGAAGCCCATCGCTGCGGCAAATACATACACCGAGGCCGAAGAGAGCGGCGCCAGCAGGAACAGGGCGATCACTATCGATCTGCTGATGTAAATGGAGGACAGCAGATAACGCTTGGGCAGCCTGCCGCCCAGCTTGCCGGCGTAATAGGAACCGAAGATATTGAACAGGCCGATCAGCGCCAGGGCGATCACCGCTACGTTCGGGTCCATGATGCCCTTGTCCTTCAGGTAAGCCGGCAAATGCACGCCGATGAATACCACCTGGAAGCCGCAAACGAAATAGCCTGCCACGAGCAGCAAAAACGGCTTATGGCTGAATGCCTCGCGGATTGCTTCGCCGATGCTCTGTTGATGGCCGCCGTGGTCTGCATGTGCCGGTTCGCGCAGATACCACGACATCGGCAGCATTACCAGCAATAACAGCCCTGCCAGCAGATAGAAGGCATTTTGCCATCCGGAGATGGAAATTAATTGCTGCTCGATCGGCATGAGCACGAACTGGCCGAAGGAACTTGCAGCGCCGGAAATGCCAAAAGCCCAGGAACGCTTTTCCGCCGGAGCGACACGGCCAACGATGCCGCTGATGGCACCAAACGCGGTGCAGGCAAGCGCACCGCCACCCAGGATGCCGGCGCCAAGCACAAACAGGGTCGGCTCGGTAACCAGCGCCATCCACATGAGACTGGCGGCATACAGCAGCGCGCCGAAAATAACGACGCGGGCAGTGCCCATGCGATCGGCAGCCATACCGGCAAACGGACCGAAGGCGCCCCACATCAGGTTTTGCAGCGCCATGGCGAGAGAATAGGTCTCGCGGGTCCAGCCATTGGCTTGCGAGATCGGTTGCAGCCAGAAGCCAAAGCCATGACGTATCCCCATCGCCAGGGTCAGCACCAGACCGCCGGCAATCAATACGGTTTTCAGATCAGGGGCTCGCTTGGCAATCCACATGACGTTCAGTTCCTTGCAATAAAAGATCGCCAGTGTATCGCAAAGCAAAACCAGATGTAGTTCACCTGTTTCGCCCAATCACCTGTTTTACGTACCCAACACAATGGCAAACCAGAATCGGCGCCTGGTCTGCAGGATTGCAAAGCTTGTTCATCCATTCATCAGCTGAACTTGCATCTTTCTGGAGGACTCCAATTGTCATTCGCATTTGCAAGCATCTCTCGGACTTGCCATATCCATGTCTGCATAAGGACGATAACTGCCATGGATCACATCACGACTTCCCGACATGATGGAACAGCCATCAATTCCTTTCCATAGCAGCCTGCCGATGATCGGTTGCGCCGGCTGGAGCATTGCAAGTTCCCAGCATGTGCATTTTCCAGCAACTGGCAGCCATCTGGAGCGCTACGCCGCGGTCCTGCCGGCTGTCGAGATCAACACTTCCTTTTACCGCCCGCACCGGCCCGAGACATATCGTCGCTGGCGCGACAGCGTGCCGGACGCCTTCCGGTTTTCGGTAAAGATGCCGCGCACGATCACGCATGAACAGCGGCTGCGGGATACGGATGCACTGCTGTGCCGCTTTCTCCATGAAGCCGGCGAACTTGGGAATAAGCTTGGCTGTTTGCTGGTGCAGCTGCCGCCCAGCCTGCGTTTCACTGCTGATGACGCCGGCGCCTTTTTCCGCAACCTGACGGCGCATACCGACATTCCGGTCGTTTGCGAAGCGCGTCATCGCAGCTGGTTTGCGCAGGATGCGGCGGAGCTGCTGACTGCAATCGGCATTTCGCAAGTGATTGCCGATCCGGCGGTCGCCCAGTCAGCGCTTGACGGCGGCAGCGCGCAAACCGTCTATGTGCGGCTGCATGGCTCGCCGCAGATCTATCATTCGTCCTATCCGGGAGAATTTCTCGATCGGCTGGAAGGGAAATTGCGGCAGTATCAGGAAGAAGGAAGAACGGCCTGGTGCATCTTCGACAATACCGCCAGCGGCGCGGCAATGCCGAATGCATTGTCGCTGCTGGCGCGGTTTGACGAGAGGCGGATGCCAGGACCAAACCGCTTCGGCCTCGACTAAGCCAGTCAGGCTGAATCCGCTCTAGCTTTCCAGAAAAGTGCGCACGATGTTGACTTGTGCCGGCACATTGAGACAGGGCGCATGGCCGCAATCCGGGATGATGGCCACTTGTGCGCGCGGGCCGCGGCGGGTCATTTCTTCCACGGTTTCCGGCAACAGGAGATCAGAGATCTCGCCGCGCAAGACCAAAGTTGGCATGTCGAGCTGATCATAGTATTCCCAGGTACGATAATCCGTCGGATGAACAAAGAACTGGCGCACCATGGCAGGATCGTAATGCGTCGTGATCTTGCCGCTGGGCAAACGACGCATCGATGTTTCGGTCATGCGGCGCCATTGCTCGTCGCTTTGCCAGCCGTACGGCAGATACACCTTGCGCAAGTAGGCTTCCAGCTCGGTGACCGTATCGAATTCAGGCGGGCTGCCAGCATAGGCCTTGATGCGTTCCAGCGCTGCGGGCGCCAGCATTGGGCCGTTATCGTTCAATACTAGGTGACTGATGCGTCCCTTCAGGGTCGTCGCCGCAGCGCGGGTGCCGATGGCGCCGCCCATCGAAGTGCCGACCCAGCGCGCGCACTCGATGCCGAGCTGATCAAGCAGGGACTGCGCAATTTGCGCATAGAACGCCAGGCAGTACTCTTCGTCCGGCGTCGGGCTCCATTGGGAAAAACCGCGCCCGATAGTATCGGGCGCGATGATGCGGTAACTGCCGCGCAATTCGAGCGCGAGATCGTCGAAATCGCGGCAGGTGCGCGCCAGGCCGTGCCACATGATGAGCGGGGGCGCCGCTTTGTCGCCCCACTCGACATAGTGAATTTCACGGCCATGGCAACGCAGGTAATGCGAACTAGGCTGCATACTTCCTTACTTTTTCTTGAACAGTGCACGCAAGCGCAGCTTGCCGACAACCCCCATGGGCAGGAAGTACACCGACAGGATATACAGCACGCCCAGCCACAACAGCCAGCGGTCCGGCGACAGTATCGCGGACAGCATCGGCAGGCTTGCAGTAGCGTCGGAAGCAAGCTTGAACAATTCCTGCAGATAGCTTTCCGCCGTCAGGAACAGTGCCGTACCCACTACCGCGCCATACATGGTTCCCATGCCGCCGATCACCACGATCAGCAGGATATCGACCATAATGACAAAGGACAGGGAGGTATCCGGGCCGTTATAACGCAGCCACAGGGCCAGCAGACAGCCGGCCAGGGTAGCGAACAGCGAGGCCAGGATGTTGGACCAGATGCGGAATACCACGATACGGTAACCGATCGCTTCGGCACGGAAATCGTTTTCGCGGATGGCGAGCAGGACGCGGCCAAATGGCGAATTAACGATAC
Source organism: Oxalobacteraceae bacterium (assembly GCA_003537575.1). Taxonomy (GTDB): domain Bacteria; phylum Pseudomonadota; class Gammaproteobacteria; order Burkholderiales; family Burkholderiaceae_D; genus Paucimonas. Next base: position 3,304 of record DPRS01000047.1, on the reverse strand, counting down.
GCAGCATCAGCAGGAACAGCACCAATGCGACGAAAAACACCATGTAGTACGTCAGGAATCTGCCGTTCAGCATGACGCCGAGGAATGGCTCATCCATCAGGGTAAAGCCCGGCGACAAAACTTCCGGCAAACGGAAGTTCAGGCCATCTTCACCGCCAGTGATTTCCGACATTTGCGAAGCCAGGGTCAGGAAAGCCGAGGCGACCGCCAGCGTGATCATGGCATAGAAAATTGCCTTCACCCGCAGTGACATCAGGCCGATCACCAGCGACAGCACGAGCGACAAGGCCAATGCGCCACCGGTGCCGATCAGAATGCTATCCCAGCCGGGCCCCATGCGAGAACTGGCAATCGCGATGCCATAAGCGCCGATACCGAAGAACATGGTGTGGGCGAACGAGAAAATCCCGGTGTAACCCAGCAGCAGGTCGAAACTGGCCACCAGCACGATGAAGATCGAGATCTTCGCCGCCACGTTGAGTGCGCGCGAGCTGGGGAACAGGAACGGCGCGAACGCCAGGCCCAGGAAAATGACGATCAGGATGCCGGTCAGCACGCGGCTGCGCGGCAAGTCGTTGGATAAGAGGCGCGAGATCATCGGTTGGTCACCTTATAAAGGCCGTTCGGACGCCATACCAGGATGGCAACCATCAGCAAGATAGTCGAAACGAGGTTCAGTTTGGGGGTCAGGAAGCCGGCGTAGTTCGCCAGCAGACCGACCAACAGGGCGCCGATAAAGGAACCGCCCGTCGAACCGAGGCCGCCGATAATGATCACGATGAACAGCAGCACGTTGATCGAGGCCCCCATTTGCGCGGTGATGCCAGCCTGATACAGGCCCCACATCACGCCGCCCAAGCCAGCCAGGGCCGAACCAAGCACGAAGACGCCGACAAACATCGCCTTGATGCGATAACCGAGGCTTTCCACCATTTCGCGATCCTGCACGCCGGCACGAATCAACAGGCCCAGCTTGGTGCGGTTCAGCATGAGCATCAGGAAAGCAAACACGATCAGGCCGATGACCACGGCGAACAGGCGATATTTTTCAATCGCTGCATCCATGAAGATGATCGAGCCGTTCAGCGTGGTAGGCAACATCATCGGTTTCATGTCGGCGCCCCAGATCGTCATGATCAGCTGTTCGCCAACGACCATGCCGCCCATGGTGATCAGGATCTGAATCAGATGCAGACCGTAGACCTTGCGCACCAGCACGCGCTCGAAGATCCAGCCCACAATGCCAGCGACCACCATGGCTGCGGCCATGGCGATAAGAATCGCCATGATATTCAAGGCCAGGCTATCTGCCGTGATCCACTCCTGCGGCAGCACGCCAAACACGGTCCACGCGATATACGCACCGACCGCAATGAACAGGCCATGACCAAAGTTCAGCACGTCCATCAGACCGAAGATCAGGGTCAGGCCGGAGGCGATGATGAAAATGATCATGCCCATGGCCAGACCGGCCAGAGTCAGCGTCAACCAAGTCGAAGTGGAGCCGATGAAGGGCATTGCCGCCAGCGCCATGATAGGCGCCAGAGCCAGAGGGATCCAGTCGATCTGGCGCTTGGGCGCTGTCGAAATATTACTGCCTTTTTTTGCAATGGGAAGTTCAGCTGTGCTCATGATTTCCTCATTGGTGAGCGTTGAGGGAAAGTCCGAGCAACTGCGTTTGCAGTGCTTCGTCCTCAGCCAGTTCTGCCATCAAGCCGCGGTGCACGATCTGGCCGTTATCCATGACGGCTACCGTATCGCCCAGCTGCTTGGCAAAGTTGAAGTTCTGTTCGACCAGCAGGATCGTGGTGTCGGTCTGCTTGAGTTCGCGGAAAGCTGAAATCATGTTGGCGATGATCGCTGGCGCCAGGCCCTTGCTGGGCTCGTCGATCAGCAGCAACTTGCGAGGCTCGACGATGGCGCGTGAAACTGCCAGCATCTGCTTCTGGCCACCGGACAGTTTGCCGGCCGGATGTTCCCAGAATTTCTTCATCGCGGGGAACAGCGAAAAGATCCATTCCAGGCGCTTCTGATCGATGTCCTCCGCCTTGCGAGCGCTACGTGCGGCCAGCAGCATGTTTTCGCGGACCGTCAGGTCGGAGAATATCCCCATGTTTTCCGGCACATAGGAGATGCCCGAATTGGCAATCTCGGAGGTGGATTTCTGGGTGATGTCCTGGCCGTCAAAGGTGATCTGGCCCTTGGATGCCGGCCACAGCCCCATGATCGTGCGCAGGGTGGTGGATTTGCCGGCACCATTGCGGCCCAGCAGCATGGTCAATTGGCCGCGCGGCACCTGCAGGTCGACGCCATGCAGAATGTGGTAGGGGCCGATGTGCGTATTGACGCCTTCGAGTTTCAAGAGGGGGGCATTCATGCGGCTTCTCCAACCGGCGCGAGACCGAGGTAGGCTTGTTGGACGACAGGCGAGGCGATCACGGCTTCCGGTTCGCCATCGGCCATCAGGGTTCCGTTGTGCAGAACGATGATGCGGTCGGCCAGTTCGCGCACCACATCCATCTTGTGCTCGACCAGCAGGATGGTCTTGTCGCTCTTGGCCTTCAGGTTGCGGATCAGATCCAGGATCACCGGCACTTCATCGACGCTCATGCCGGCGGTAGGTTCGTCGAACATGTAAATCGACGGATCCAGCGCCATCAGCAGGCCCACCTCCAGCTTGCGCTGGTCGCCATGCGGAAGAGCGGCGGCATACACGTTACGCTTGGCCGCCAGGGCGACCGCTTCGAGCACCTCTTCGGCGCGCGTAATCAGGCCCTTGTGGCTGCTCCAGACATTCCACATGTCCAGGCCCATCTGGCGGCGCGACTGCAGTGCCAGGCGCACATTTTCCAGCACCGTCAGGCGCGGGAACAGGCTGGTCAACTGGAAGGCGCGTCCCAGGCCGGCGTGCATGCGGGCCGAAGCTTGCAGGCGGGAGATATCCTTGCCATGCAACAGCACCTGACCAGCTGAGGCATTCAGCTGGCCGGAAATCAGATTGAAATAAGTCGTCTTGCCGGCGCCATTCGGGCCGACGATTGCAGTCAGCGTACCTGACTTGAAGGCACATGACACCGCATTGACTGCGACGTGACCGCCGAAACGGATCGTCAAGTCGCGCGTCTCCAGCGACACAGTACCGGCTTTCTTGCCAGCCGTGTCCAGTTTTTGTACAGACATGCCGCACCCCGCTAAAAATTCTACGTAATTTTCCGGGACTGGCGTGCGTGCCGCCAGCCCCGGCTTTGTGCTCGCTTCCGCGAGCGTTTACAGCTGACGATTAACGCTTGTTGCGGATAGGGAT
>DPRS01000039.1 GCA_003537575.1 Oxalobacteraceae bacterium | reverse complement strand
CCACCCGAATGCCGGGAACGGCGCCCGTCATCGTCGCAGTGGCGGTCGACGTCAACCACCATGCGGTCTTCATCTCAAAGTTTCAAAGAGCGATGGGTATGTATGTGGTCGTGGCGGCATTGGTCTGCGGTTTGCTGGGGTGGCTGGTGGTCCGGCAGGGCTTGATGCCCCTCTTTACGATGAAAGAACGGGCATCGAGCGTCACGGCCGGCAAGCTGGACTTGCGCATGCCCATCGAGTCGGTTCCGGTTGAAATGGCGGAACTGGCCGCGACGCTGAACCAGATGCTCGGCAGGCTGGAAGATGCGTTTCGCCGGCTATCCGAGTTTTCGGCGAACATTGCCCATGAACTGCGCACCCCGATCAGCAATCTGATGACGCAGACGCACGTTACGCTCAGCCAGGCGCGCAGCAATGACGAGTACCGCGACATTCTGGCCTCGAACGCCGAAGAGTTCGATCGCCTGGCGCGAATGATTTCGGACATGCTGTTCCTGGCGCGGGCCGAGCAGGGCTTGCTCCTGCCCTCCCGGGAAGAGATCGAGCTGGCGCACGAGGTGGGGGCACTGTTCGAGTTTTACGAAGCCCTGGCCGAAGAAAAGCAGGTCGCATTGCGCTTGACCGGCAGCGGCAAGATGCAGGGCGATCGCCTGATGATGCGCCGTGCGATCAGTAACTTGCTGTCGAATGCGCTCCGATATACGCCGTCTGGACAGGAAATCCTGGTATCGATCCAGGATGAACGTGATGACGTGACCCTGTCTGTGCGCAATCCGGGTTCTGGCATACCTGCCGACGCATTGCCGCATTTGTTTGAGCGTTTTTACCGCGCCGAGAAAGACCGCAGTCATCTGAAGTTCGATAATGAAGGTGTCGGGCTGGGGTTGTCCATTACCAAGGCCATCGTGGAAAGACATGGCGGCGACATCTCGGCACGGTCAACGACCGAAGAAACCGTCTTTTCCATGTCTTTCCCCCGGCCATAGGCGGGGCGTTGCCACACTAGCGGCTGCTGGCGCTGTGCCGGCCGTTCACGCCGTTCGTCGGCTGATAGTCGCAAATGCCAAATTTGTTGCACAGTTGCGTGCGCAGGTCATGAATTTCACGCGTCTGGTTTTCGACAATGCCTTGACAGTACTGCCGCAACATATCATGTTTTAGTTCCGACTTGACTTGGCAATCGAGGCTCGGAATCAATGCATGGTAATGGTGGGTGCTGAAAATTTCCAGGAATTCGCGGTTGAATTCTTCGCCGGCCGCCGTCTGCTCCAGCAGGGCGATTTGCTGCTGGCCGATTTGAGACAGCTGAGGCGTGCTGTCCATGCCATACCATTCCTTCAAAAAGCGTTGTGCCTTGGCGATTTCCTCGCGCTGCATCCGGTTGGCCGCTCGCGCCATGGAGCGGATTTCATCGTCACTGGCTTTGGCTGGCGTCGGCGAGGTATCCGGTGTCGGAGAGGTGCCTTCCTGCGGGTTCACCACGGCGGTGTCCCGCTGCCGGTCCGTGCCAGCGGCTAGTTCCGTGATGCGCAAGGCGGAAAAATGGTGGTTGATGATAAAAACAAGGTAGTCCTTTTCAAACTGGGCGGTGAAGCCACGGCCTGGACTGTCCGCATGCACAGGTAACGCCCACAGAAAAAACAGCCATGCGGTCATGATGGCGCCAAGAGATTTGCTGCCGTGCTGAAGGAACTGGAACATGATTGCCTACTCCTTATTGTCGAAATGGACGTTATCTTCAGGCATGCCGAAGCGGTTGGGTGTGCAACTAATTGACGCTAGTAATTCCGGGTGCGGAAGGATCGCGGCAAATACCGATGCTGAACATGGCAAGAAAAGATAAGGGCTATTGCCAGCAACACGAAGCTATTGGCCGAAATGGCAGCCTTGCCAGAGCGGCGGCCCCGTGGTGAAGGGGACAGCACTATGTCAATGTGCAGCCATGCCGCTCGACTGTCCTTTCCCTACCGTCGGTGCGCCGCTGGCCATGCGCCGGCATTCGTCCGCGCAACGACGGCAGGCTTGTGCGCACGCCTGGCAATGTTCCATCTGGAATTTTGCGCATTCGTCGCCGCAAGCGTCACACAACTCTGCGCAAGCCTGGCAGATCGTACTGGCAAATTCGCTGCCGCGCGCCATATAGCTGGCCGCCATGCGGCAAATCTGGGCGCAGTCCATATCCAAAGAAACGCAGCGCGCCATCGCCTGCGAATCGGGTTCCTGCAGACAGGCGGTTGCGCAATGGTCGCAGGCATTTGCGCACGCATTGCAGGCTTCGATACAGGATGCAAATTGTTCATGGGCCATGATTATTCCAATCAAGAGTTAATGCGGAAATCACATACTGCTGCTGCGGATCATGCAGCGGCAGGTCCAGCGATTCAGTTTCGGTTGTAATCCATCGAAATTACCTTCTGCACCGCGAGTGGGGCTCGCTCCCGAATGCGAGCTTGCAAATCCGCTTATGTTCCCGGAATGTGCAGAGGCTTTGTGCGCTGAATTAAACCCATGCTGTGGATGATGGGACGCTTGACCTTCCTACGAGGGGAAACCATAGCGTTATCGATAGAAATTGCGAGGGACGGGAAGCTCGAAGATAAGCAGATCGTGCAATGGGAGTGGACTTGATTCGTCTAAGGAATTGACTATGCCGAAAATCACTGTGTTGCCGCATTCAGAATATGTGCCTCAAGGCACGACCTTTGAAACGGACGCCAACACCACTGTGTGCGATGCCTTGCTGGATCACGGCATCGAGATCGAACATGCCTGCGGAAAAGTGGGGGCGTGCACGACGTGCCATGTAGTGATGGCAAAAGGGATCGACTCGCTGAACCCGGCGAGCGAACAGGAAGAAGACATGCTGGACCGTGCATGGGGCTTGCAGCCGACATCCCGCCTGTCTTGTCAGGCCATCGTTGGCGATGCCGACCTGGTCGTCGACATTCCAAAGTATTCGATCAACCAGGTCAAGGAAAACAGCTGAATGCCTGGCGGCGCTCGGCCACGCGATTAGGGCTTGGGTAAGCGAAATTTATTCGGCATCCGCCAAGCATGACGCATGTTTGCGCCTGGTGCCGGCTTTGGGGGCCTGGGCAGTCGCGGCCAGGCCGACCAGGATTGGGCACTCCGGCCGATAGTCGCTGGCGCAGGCGTTTGCCAGGTGACGCAGGGTGTCACGCATTTCCGTCATTTCCACTATCCGCTTGTCGAGTTCGGTCACATGCTGCATGGCGATTGCCTTGACATCCTGGCTGGCACGGCCGGTGTCCTGCCACAGCGACAGCAGCTCGCGGATCTGTTCCACCGAAAAGCCGAGCGCGCGCGTTTAACCAAACGCAGCGTATGGAGTTCGCTGTCGCCATAGGTCCGGTAGCCGCTACTGGTACGGTGGCTTTGTTTGATGAGGTTGATGCTTTCGTAGTACCGAATCATTTTTGCGGACATGCCGGAGGCTGCCGCCGCTTCACCGATATTCATTTCATTTTCCTTCAATTCGTGTCATGGCAAATTTTCCCTGAGGGCGGGGCAATCTGATTGAAATATTGGACTTGCCATTGTGGGAAGGTCAAGGCAAATTCGGCTGTTTGCAGTTATCCCAATATCGAATGTTTCACAGAAAAATTTCGGAGCATCGATTGATGCAAGTTTTCCAGGCGTGCCGAAGAGTTCAATAAGGCAACATGATTCTTTTAGGGAGCAGAACGAAATGAGGGTTGCGCGAATGACATTACGAAAATGTCATTTTGCCGTCAGGCTCTGGTAAGCCGCAGCCTCCTACAATACGCTGGCCTACACAACCACCCAATAGGGAACCCTTCAGGAGAAACACATGAACCAACTTAAACTGGCCACAATTATTGTACTGGGCGCATTGTCCGCGACCGTAGGCACTACCGCAATGGCGGTAGACAAGGAGACTCAGGCGCTGCTTTCGTCGAGGGTGAAAGAGCCTTTTGGCACGCCTGCACCCGAAGCGGCGGCACAACGCACCATAACGATCACGCCAACGACCAAGTATATCAATGTTGAACGCTGGGAAGTGGTGAAGTTTGTAGTGGACGGGAAATCGTTCACCTGGAATTTCTACACATATGGCACTCCCATTTTTGAGATGGCGGCCATCGCACCAAAGGACATTAACGTGGGTAAAGTCGTGGTTTATGTTCAAAAGCCCAACTTCGATCCTACACTGGATAACTGAATTGGGCTGAAGGAAAAAGCCTTGAAAATGGAAAACGGGCTATGGCTGGAGAATGCTGTGTAACGTCCTCGAAGCACTCAGTGGTAGAAAGTTTAGAGCGGATTATTCCTGATTAACCCAGCCAACAGCTGCCTGTACAACCCACGGCATGCCGTGGTTGTACAGGAGCGCAGTTTCCTGATTCCGCTGCGATGATGTCCATGCCATGGGCAATGCTGTCATCGCCCGGCAAGTCGACTAGTGTTGGACGCGGGCGGGTGCGCCACAACCTCACTTTTGCATGCGGTCGTGTCCCATCATCCCACCACAGCCTCGGGGATGCATGGCTTTCATGTCTTTCATGTCGATCACGCCCTCCTGGTTTTTCATCTGGTCGAACATGGCTTCATGGTGGCGCATGAATTCTTCCTTCGTGATCTTGCCATCGCCATTGGCATCCATGCCTTGCATCATCATGTGATGATCCCGGTCGCCTTGCATTTTTCCCATCGGCATATTGGAGCGGGGCATGTTTTGCCCGGATTGCGCAGTCGTGCAGCCCGCGATCGCCAAGGTTGCGGTCAGAACCACAATATGGGAGATTTTCATGGGAAATTCCTTTCGAAGGTACCTTCATTTGGCCGTTACTGCGGGACAGTTTCTACAATAGACAATTCAAACGCGAAAGCCAAGATATGCATATCAGCATGCATTGCTATCGTTCTATACAATAAGTGGCGGCTAAGCGATTGCCTGGTTGTCCGGGGATCTGCCTGAACTGGTGCAGATCCCGCGGACGGGGAGAGCGGTGCGTGCTGGTGCTGGACTATGGCAACCGGGCGCGACCCGATATCAATGCACCGGCTATAGCAGCAAGCCCTGCTGCGAACGACAGCGTTTCGTTGCCGGCGACAATGAAATGGTCAGGGTTCCTCTGAACAGTTCCTGCGTTTCGATCAGGCGATTGCGCATGTCGAAGCACAGCACCAGAAAGACTTCGTGCTCGGCATGCGCACAGTACAGGCGCAGCCAATGCTGCACTGCCCAGGCGAACGCAATACCGGCCTGCTCTGCATCTGGTCAGTCAAATCGCGCAGGAGGAATTCTCGCGCAATCGCGAGCCGCGGTTGCACCATCGTCTCGTGCGACGCCAATGCAACCGCGTCGTATGGCACAGACAAGGCGGCCGACAGGTCGGCAATGCTTGCCGTGCCCGGGTGGCGCGGCCAGTTCGCTGACGAGTTTGGCGGTGTTTGTCAACGCAGGTAGAGCGAAAGATGCGCGCGCTTCATTTCCGCATCGGCTTCCAGTTGCTGCTCGATCTCGGCGGCAATGGCATCTTTTTGCGTTGCTCTTGACCATATTCTAATATTCGTTAGAATGTTGATATGAAAAAGTCTAAAGATTACCTATACGAACAGGTGGCGCGGATTGGCAAAGCGGTGTCCAGCCCAAAGCGGCTGGAGTTGTTGGAGCTTTTATGTCAAGCGGAAAAGCCGGTCGAAACCTTGGCTGGGCAAGCCGACATCAGCGTCAAGCTTGCCAGCGCTCATCTGCGCGAATTGCGCCAGGCCCACCTCGTCAGCACCCGCCGGGATGGCAAATATGTGTTCTACCGCTTGGCAGACAGCAGCGTTGCGGACTTCTGGGTCAGCCTCCGCTCCCAGGCCGAAGAGCGGCTGGTCGAGCTGAAGGTCGCGGCAGCATCCATTGCGCACAATGAGAAGGGCCGGGAAGAATTGGATCGCGCAAGCATTCTGGAAAAGGCCCGTGCCGGCGAAGTGCTGGTGCTGGATGTCCGTCCAGCCGAGGAATTCGTCGCCGCTCATTTGCCGTATGCCCAGTCCATGCCCTTGGCTGAACTTGAAAAGCGCCTGGCGGACCTGCCCCGGGATATGCCAGTCGTTGCCTATTGCCGCGGGCCATTCTGCCTGTTTGCCAAGGATGCCGTTGAGCTACTGCGAAGCAAGGGTTACCGCGCCTTTCATCTGACCGATGGCGTCGCCGAATGGCGCGCACGCGGCCTGCCCATCGAAGTGTGAAGCCGAGAGAGACGGCTGTCGATTCCTTTTAATCTGTTATGGGAGCTTCTCATGTTCTTCCGCCAGCGCCTTGCCGAGAATGCCACGCTTTCCTATTTTTTTGGCTGCGCCGGCCATGGTAAAGCTGTCGCCGTCGACGTGGTCGCCGGGGACGAGGACTGGTTCATGGCGGAAGCGCAGAAAGCCGGTGTCAGGATTACCCACGTGATCGACACCCACGTGCATGCGGACCACTACTCGGGCGGTCTCCGGCTGGCGCGGATGGCGGGTGCGCCATACTATCTTCACGAAAGCAACCAGGGGCGCGTCTTGTTCGATTTCAGCCCCCTCGTCGATGGCCTGCGCCTGGAAGCCGGCAACGTGCTGATCGATGTGCTCCACACGCCGGGGCATACGCCCGACAGCGTCTGCCTGCTGGTGCGCGACCTGCGCCGGGGCGACGCGCCGTGGTTCGTGCTGACAGGTGATACGCTGTTCGTCGGCGCGGTCGGGCGTCCCGACTTGGCCGGACAGGAGCGGGAAATGGCGGGGCAGCTCTATGACGCTCTCCACACCAAGCTTTTGAGCTTGCCGGCTGAACTGGAAATTTACCCCGGCCATCAAGCCGGTAGCGCTTGCGGCGCAGGACTGTCGGGCAAACCGGCGTCCACCATTGGCTTTGAAAAGCGCTGCAATCCGATGCTGGCGATGTCCCGGGAAGATTTTATCGCGACCCTGACCGCCAGCATCCCGCCCCAGCCGGCGGACATGGCGCAATTTGTCGAGGCCAATCTCCACGGCACGGCTGCCGCCGGTGTTGTCGCGTGAAGTCGGGTGACGTCGACTTTGGCATTCGTGCCAACCTGGCGCAAGTCCTCCAGCAGCTGCTGCAGGTTTTGTTTGTCGGCTTGACGCTCGGGATGACGCGCACCGTCGTTCCTGCGGTCGCCGAGGCCGAGTTCGGGGTGCCGCGCGGGTCGTTCCTGCTCATGGTGGCGTTCGTCGTCGCTTTTGGCTTCGTCAAGGGCACCATGAACTTCGTTGCCGGCCGGCTGGCCGAGCGCATCGGCCGCAAACGCGTGCTGCTCATCGGCTGGCTGGTTGCGCTGCCGATTCCGGTCCTGATTTATTTTGCCCCGTCCTGGAACTGGATTGTCTTGTCCACCATCCTGTTGGGGGTGAACCAGGGCTTGACCTGGTCGATGACGCAGACGGCCAAGCTCGACATGACAAGGGCGGACCAGCGCGGGCTGGTGATCGGCTTGAATGAATTCTCGGGATATGTCGGCGTTGCCGTCGCCGGCATCGTCACCGGTTATGCGGCGTCATTGCTCGGCCCGCGGCTGGGATTGCTGTGGTTTGGCGCCATCGTGATTGGCCTGGCAACCCTGCTGGCATGGCTGGCCGTCATGGAAACCCTGCCGTGGGCACATGCGGAACGCGACAACCATGCCACCGCACCGGCGGCCGCGTTGCGCCCGAGGTATCCAGCCAATGTCAGCGCGCAGCCTGGCACCGCCGAGATGTTTGCCTTGATGAGCTGGCGTGACCGCAGGATGGCAGCCCTGTGCCAGGCCGGCCTGGTGGAAAAGTTTGTCGATGCCCTGGTGTGGGCGTTCTGGCCCGTCTATCTGCACCAACAGGGCGTCAGCTTACCCGGGATCGGGTGGATTGTCGGCGTCTACGGGTTGACGTGGGGCGGTGCGCAGTTTTTTACCGGTAAATTCTCGGACATGGTTGGCCGCCAGCGGCTCAACGTGGGGGGCATGTGGTTGTGCGGCCTGGGCGTGGCATTGCTGCCGCTTGGACAAGGCTCGGCATGGTGGAGCATGTCGGCGGCCGTGACCGGGCTCGGCATGGCCATGCTCTATCCGAATCTGAGCGCCGCCGTGGCCGATATTGCCCATCCGAACTGGCGCGCATCGGCCATTGGCATCTATCGCTTCTGGCGCGACCTTGGCTATGGTATCGGCGCGCTGGGACTCGGGGTGGCCGCCGCCTTGGGCGGGGTCATTGAAACTGCCTTCTGGTTCGTTGCCATGGCGATGTTCCTATCCGGTCTGGTGCTTTACCATTGGGGCGAGGAGACCCATCCCGGATTCAATCCGGCTAGCTAGGCTGCCGTGTGGAAGCGCAGGTGGCAGTCGGTCTCATTCATGAGGAATACGATGCACAAGGGCGTTGTTTATGCGCTGCTCGCCGCCGCCACATTTGGCGCGAGCACGCCGTTTTCGAAAATGCTGGTCGGCCAGATTGCCCCGGTGACTTTGGCTGGCCTGCTTTACCTGGGAAGCGGCCTGGGATTGCTGGTGTGGTTCGTGATCCGCGCCGTTTCTGCCCGCTCGGCACAAGATGCCAGCGCCCGGCTGACCCGGCAAGACCTTCCTTGGCTGGGGGGCGCCATTATCTTCGGCGGCATTGCCGGACCCGTGCTATTGATGGTCGGACTGACCCTCACGCCGGCCTCGTCCGCGTCCTTGCTGCTCAACATGGAAGGCGTGCTGACGTCCTTGCTCGCCTGGTTCGTGTTCAGGGAAAACTTTGACCGGCGCATCTTTCTCGGCATGGTGCTGATTGTCGCCGGCGGCGTCGTGCTGTCATGGGGTGAGCGGCCGGAACTTGGCGTACCGTGGGGGGCGATTGCCATCGTGGCAGCGTGCCTATGCTGGGCCATCGACAACAATCTCACGCGCAAGATATCGGCAAGCGATGCCGTGCAAATCGCCGGCATCAAGGGGCTGGTGGCCGGCGCCGTCAATCTGTCGATCGCCTGGGTGCTTGCGCTGCCCATGCCTGCATTGCCCAGTGCGACCATGGCGGCGGTCGTCGGCTTTTGCGGCTATGGCCTCAGTCTCGTGTTGTTTGTGCTGGCATTGCGCAACCTCGGCACGGCAAGGACAGGCGCCTATTTTTCCGCCGCCCCGTTCGTGGGCGCGGCGATTTCCCTGGCAATGCTTGGCGAAGCGCCAGGAGGCGCATTCTGGCTGGCGAGTGCGCTCATGGGCGCCGGCATCTGGCTGCATTTGACAGAGAAGCATGACCATCTGCATACCCATGAAGCCATGGCGCATTCTCACCGGCATGTGCACGATGAGCATCACCGGCACGAGCATGATTTTGCGTGGGATGGCACGGAGCCGCATGCGCACCCGCACCGGCACGCGCCGATGACGCATGCGCATTCCCACTATCCGGATATCCATCATCAGCATAAACACTGAAAGCAAAGCGCAGTTTTTTGTAAAAAACGTGATGAAATGTTTTTGACGTGGCGGATAAATTGGAATTGGTATAATCTTGCTTCGATTTCCCGATCGGATAGACCGTGCGCCGTCTTGTTTGTATTTTCCTGCTGCTGCTATTGCCCTTGCATGCTTATGCCATGCAAGGCGGAATATCGCCTTTGGGGAAAGCATTCGACCTGGTCCACGAAGTCGAACATCTCGATGGCACCAATCACCATCATCATGGCGATGACAATTCGGTCCATTATGACGATTCCGGCGAATCCGCCCAGCATCACGCCGAACATGCAGCGGCTTGCCACGCTGTTGTTTTGCCCTCATCTTTTACCCCGCGGATTGCATTGCTTGCGCTCCCGTTTGTCAAGGGGGAGTTACGGCAGTACATCCCTGAGCACGTACTCGAGCAACCTCAACGTCCCCCGCAAGCGCTCGGCTGAATTGCCGAGGACATTCTTGCATTTTTGATATTTTCCATATCGTTTCCCGTGGCGTAATGCCATGCGGTGTGCAGTGTCATCGGTCTGATTATCCAGAAACCGAATGGAGATTGCATGCGTACTCATTATTTGATTCACCGTATTTGTTTTTTGACGGCGTTGGCGCTGGCTTCGCCGGCTGTGCTGTCGCAAGCCGCCCCCCCTGATTTGAAAACCGCCGTCGACGCCGCCTGGCAACGCTCGCCCCAGGCGCGCATGCTGGAGGCACGGCGCAACGAGATGCAGGCGGGGCACGAAGCCGCCCGTACCTGGATCGCCGGTGCGCCCGCGATCGGCTTGTCGCAACGCACTGACCGCTGGACCGACCAGAATGGCGTGCGCGAATCGGATGTTTCCCTGTCTGCGCCGATCTGGCTCCCAGGCCAGAAATCGGCCCGCGAAGCATTGGCGCAAACCAGTGCCGATGCCCTGGAAGCGCACATTGCCGCGGCACGACTGGCCATCGCGGGGGAGGTGCGGGAACGCCTGTGGGCGCTTGCCGCTGCCCGCGAATCCCTGGCGGAAGCGCAAAACCAGCAAAATTATCTCGAAGCTATCGCTGAAGAAGTCATGCGCCGTGTCAAAGCCGGCGACCTGGCGAGAACCGACGGCTTGCTGGCCCGACAGGAAGTCCTGGCCGCCAAGGCTGCCGTGTCGGCGGCGCAGGCAAAAGTGCAGGAGGCGCTGGCACGCTACCAGACGTTGACCGGCCAGCCGGATAGTCCCATGCCGCAGCCGGAGGCGCTCGCCAAGGCCATGCAGGAACCCCATCCGCGCATCCTGGCTGCCCGTGCCGCGCTGCAGCGCTCCGAGGCATCCCTGGATGCCGTCAACCGGACCCGCAGCGACCCGCCGACCGTCGGCGTTTCGTACCGCCGCGAACGGGACCGGCCCGCCACTCCGGCCAGCAGCAGCGTTACCTTTGGCGTGCAAATTCCGATTGGCACCGCTGCACGCAACCGCCCCTTGGAAACGGCAGCGCAAACGCAAATTGCCAGCGCCTCGGCCGAGGTGGCGCAAACCGAAGCCAGCGTGCGTACCGATGTGGAGCTGGCACGAGAACAGTTGGCGACGGCAGAACGCGCGCTGGAAGCCGTTGCCACGCGTGCTGCCTTGACGCGCGAGCACACCGAACTCATCGAAAAAGCCTTCCGCCTGGGCGAGCGCGGCCTGGCGGAATTGCTGCGCTCGCAGGCGCTGTCGCATGAAGCCGACGTGGGCGAACGCCAGCAACGCGTCGCCGTAGGACTAGCCCATGCCCGATTGAATCAAGCCTTAGGAATCACGCTATGAATCTCATTAAAGCCTTTCTCATTTATTTCCTGACGATGTCTGCCGCATTGGCAGCGCCGGGCGCCCACGGCCCCGGCGGCGAGCATCTGGACGCCCCCGGCGGCAGCCACGCACAAACCGATGCCGGACCGCGTATCGACACGTTTAGCGAGTCCTTCGAACTGGTCGGCCACCTGCAGGGCGGCGAACTGTCGATGCTCATCGACCGCTATGCAACCAACGAACCGGTATTGAACGGCAAGCTGGAAATCGAGTTCAATGGCTTGAAAGCGCCGGCGAAGTTCCATGCCGACCATGGCGACTATGCGATTGACGACGCCAATTTACTCAAGGAACTCGCCAAGCCCGGCAAGCATTCCCTCATGTTTACCCTGACGGTTGGGGAAGAAAGTGACCTTCTGGAAGGCACGCTGGAAGTCAAGGGCGAAGCCGATGCCCATACCCACGACGATGAACACGGCCACGCGTTTTCGCTCAGGAACTGGGCGATTGGCGGCGTACTGCTGGCCATCCTGCTGGTGGCCATCATCCTCTCCATGCGCCGTCGCAAACACAATTCAGGAAAATAATCATGCTGACTCAAGTAACCAGTTCCCTCCTTACCTTGATTGCCGCCGGCCTCTTGTCGACGGCGGCAATCGCCGCGCCGGGCGCCCATGGACCCGGCGGCGAGCATCTGGACGCCCCTGCCGCCAGCGGCGGCTCCGGTCTCGCGCGCCTGCCCGACGGCAGCGTCAACGTGCCCAAGCAGGCGCAGCGGCGCATGGCGATTCGCACCCTGATGGTGCAGGAAGACGACCATCCGCGCGTCGTGGAATTGAACGGCCGTATCGGCATCGATCCAAATGCCGGCGGCCGCGTGCAGGCGCCGTTTGCCGGGCGCATCGAGGCCGGCCCCAAAGGCTTGCCGGTGGCGGGCCAGCGCGTCGAGAAAGGCCAGGTGCTGGTGCAGGTGCGCCCCGTCGGCGAGGCCATCGAACGCGGCAACCAGCAGGCGCAGCTGGCGGAAATCCGTGCCAACCGTACGCTGGCGGAGCAACGCGTGAAACGCCTGGAATCCCTGGAAGGCACGGTGCCGCAAAAGGAAATCGAGGCAGCACGTGCCGAACTGACGGGCCTCATCGGTCGCGAGCGGGCGGTGGGCGCAAGCATCGGCGGCAGCGAAGCCATCACGGCGCCGGCATCGGGCATCGTCGCCTCGGCGAATGTCCTGAGCGGGCAGATCGTGGACGCGCGCGAAGTGCTATTTGAAATCGTCGACCCGAACCGCATGGTCGTGGAGGCAGTTACCACCGATGTTTCTTTGGCAGGACGTATCGACGCGGCGACATTGCATGGTATTCCGGGCGTCGAGCTGACGCTCCTGGGTGGCGGAAGGAGTTTGCGGGATGGCGCGTTGCCGGTCAATTTCCGCGCCAGCGCAAAGAATGCTTCGCTTGCCATTGGCCAGCCCGTCACCGTCGTGGCCAAGCTGACCGACAAGGTCAAGGGCATTGCCTTGCCCGCGGAAGCCCTGGTGCGCAACCCGTCCAATGAACCGATCGTGTGGATCAAGTCCGGCGCGGAACGCTTCATCGCGCAGCCGGTCGAGTCCAGGCCGCTCGATGCACGGACCATCGTGGTGACGAAAGGCCTGGCTGCGGAAAACCGCGTGGTCGTGTCCGGCGCCTCCCTGATTAACCAGATCAGGTAGGGAGCGAACCTATGTTTAACTGGATCGTTCGTTTCAGCCTGCACAATCGCCTCTTCGTCCTGGTGGCGGCGCTACTATTGGTGGTGTACGGCACCCTGATGGCAGTACGTACCCCGGTCGACGTCTTCCCGGACCTGAACAAGCCCCTGGTCACGGTCCTGACGGAAGCTGGCGGCATGGCCCCGGAAGAGGTCGAACAGCTCGTGTCCTTTCCCATCGAGACTTCCCTGAACGGCATGCCGGGTGTAACCCGCGTGCGTTCCGTCTCGGGCGTCGGCCTGTCGATCGTCTATGCCGAGTTCGACTGGGGCACGGACATTTATCGCAACCGGCAACTGGTCTCCGAGCGGCTGGCGCTCGTCAAGGAACAGCTGCCCGGCAGCATCGCGCCTGTCATGGGGCCGGTGTCGTCCATCATGGGCGAAGTCATGCTGATCGCCTTGCCCATCGATGTCTCCAAGGCCGATCCGATGCAGGCGCGGGAATATGCCGACTTCGTCCTGCGGCCGCGGTTGCTGTCGATTCCCGGCGTTTCTCAGGTGATTCCGATTGGCGGCGACGTCAGGCAGTTGCGCGTGGAACCCGATACGGCGCGCATGGCACAGTTCAATGTGACACTTGACCAGGTCAAGTCTTCGGTGGAAGGTTTTGCGGCCAATACCAGCGGCGGCTTCATTGACTTGAACAGCCGCGAATACCTGATCCGCAATCTCGGCCGCACCAACCGTCTGGAAGATGTGCGCGGATTGCCGGTTGCCTATCGCAACGGCACGCCGGTCCTGCTGGAGCAGGTGGCCGATGTCCGCTACGCTGCAGCCTTCAAGCGGGGTGACGCCGGCATGAATGGCAAGCCGGCCGTCATCGTCAGCGTGCAAAAGCAGCCCGCGGCAGATACGGTCAAGCTGACGGAGCAGATCGAAACGGCACTGGGCGAGCTGAAGCAGGGCTTGCCTGCGGGCCTGTCGGCGCCGGAAGTGCTGTTCCGCCAGGCCAATTTCATCGAGGCGTCCATCAACAACGTCGTCGAGGCCCTGCGTGACGGCGCCATTCTGGTGGCCATCATCCTGTTCGCCTTCCTGCTCAACTTCCGCACCACGGCGATTTCGTTGATTGCCATTCCGCTGTCGCTGGCGGTCACCGCAGTGGTCTTTCATCTGCTGGGACAGTCCATCAACGTGATGACGCTGGGCGGCCTGGCCATTGCCATCGGCGAACTGGTGGACGATGCCGTCGTTGATGTGGAAAACATCCTGCGGCGGCTGAAGCAGCGGGGCACCGAAGCCAATCCGCTGTCGGTCCTGGAAACCATCTGGCGGGCATCGGTCGAAGTCCGTTCCGGCATCGTCTATGCCACGATCATCGTGGTACTGGTGTTCGTGCCGCTGTTCGCCTTGCCGGGCATCGAAGGCAGGCTGTTCGCTCCGCTGGGCATCGCCTACATCGTCTCCATCCTGGCGTCGATGCTGGTGTCCATGACGGTCACGCCGGCATTGGCGTACTACCTGCTGCCCAACATGAAGCAACTGGCGCATGATGACAGCCCGCTGGTGCGCCGCCTGAAAACATGGGATCAGCGTGCATTGGCGTGGTCCTTCCCGCGCGCCAAACCGGTCCTGGCGATCGCCGCCATCGCCGTCTTGGTGGCGGCCGCGTCCGTTCCCTTCTTTCCGCGCGCTTTCCTGCCGCCGTTTAACGAAGGTTCGCTGGTGATGGGGATGACGTTTACGCCAGGCACGTCGCTCGCCGAAGCCAACCGCATGGGATCGCTGGCGGAAACGTTGGTCAAGGAAGTGCCGGAAGTGATCAAGGTGGGCAGGCGCACCGGCCGCGCGGAACTCGATGAGCATGCGGAAGGCGTGCATTCGGCGGAAATCGATGTCGACCTGAAGCGTTCGGAACGGGATCGCGAAGAGGTGATGGCGGATATCCGAGGTCGCCTGGGCGTCATTCCGGCGTCGATTGCCATCGGTCAGCCGATTTCGCACCGGCTGGACCACCTGCTTTCCGGGGTGCGGGCGCAAATCGCCCTGAAAATTTACGGCGATGACCTCGATACCCTGCGCGGCCTGGCGGAAGGCTTGCGGGGCAGGCTCGCCAACGTGCCGGGCCTGGTGGACTTGTCGGTGGAACGGCAAGTGCTCATCCCGCAAATCAAGGTGCGCATCGATTATCGGAAGGCAGCACAATACGGCCTGTCCCCGGGGCAGGTCTTGACCGCGTTGCAGACCCTCTCCGAAGGTACGCGGATAACCCAGGTCGTCGATGGTCCGCGCCGGTTCGATTTGATGGTCCGTTTGCCGGACGATAGCCGCTCGCCGCAGGACTTGGCGCGGGTGATGCTGGACAGTCCGGCAGGCCGGATTCCCTTGTCGTCGGTCGCCACCGTCGAAGAAGGCGACGGGCCGAACCAGATCGGTCGGGAAAATGGCCGGCGCCGCATCGTGGTGTATGCCAATACGGACGGCTCCGACATGTCGCGCGTGATTGGCGCTGTGCGCAAGGCGATCGCGGCCACGCCGCTGCCGGGTAGCTACTTTGTCAGTATCGAAGGGCAGTTCCAGGCGCAGGAACAGGCCATGGCGCTAATTGCCGGCTTGTCGCTGGCCTCGCTTGCCATGATTTTCCTGGTGCTGTACTCGCGCTACAAGTCGGGCGTTCTGGCCCTGGTCATCATGGGCAATATCCCATTTGCCCTGATCGGCAGCGTCATTGCAATGTGGATTGCCGGCGTGTCATTGTCGGTGGCATCGATGGTGGGCTTCATCACCCTGACCGGCATCGCCACGCGCAATGGCATCCTGAAGGTCAGCCATTACATCAACCTGTGCAAGTTCGAAGGCGAGACCTTCGGTGTGCCGATGATCGTGCGCGGCTCGCTGGAACGCCTGACCCCGGTGCTGATGACGGCGCTGGTGGCGGCCTTTGCCCTGGTGCCGTTGTTGTTGGCGGCAGATGCGCCCGGCAAGGAAATCCTGCATCCGGTGGCGGTGGTGATCTTTGGCGGCCTGGTCAGCTCGACTCTGCTCGATACGCTCCTGACGCCGCTGATTTTCTGGCTGGTTGGGAAAAAGCCGCTCGAAAAGCTTGTGGCAGGGGAAGCGCAGGAAGCGTATTGAATGGGCTATGGCGGCGGCGCCCAAACCAGAGCCGCCGCACTCTTGGAGAATGCAATGAAAAAATGGTTGGCCCTCGTGGCAATGGCAGTAACGGTGGCGGTAGCGGGCAACGCCCTGGCGCATGGCGCTAAGTCCAAGCATGGCGGCATCGTGCAAAGCGCCAGTGACCTGGGTTTTGAGCTGGTCAACAAGGATGGCAAGGCCACCCTGTATGTGGAAGACCACGGCAAGCCCGTATCGACAGCGGGCGCCACCGGCAAGCTGACCGTCCTGAACGGCGCCGAGAAAACCGAGGTGGCGCTGGAGCCGGCCGGCGAGAATACCCTGGTGACCAAGGACGAAGCAAAACTGGTGAAAGGCACCAAGGCCATTGCAGCGGTGACGTTGGCAGACAAGAAAACGGTGAACGTGCGGTTTTCGGTGAAATAAGCTGCCAAGGCATGACGGCGCAGCGGTAAAGCTGCGCTGTCGACTGCACCCTCGCTTGTCTGTGCCACAGCGGGCGATACCGGTCGTCACGTCATAGCTAGTGGCATTGCTTGCATGTGTCGCGTTTGCTATCGCCAATGCCGCTTTCCTCATGACAAGTGGATCGGACGAAGGCCCGCTTCCTTTTGCACTTCGCCCGTGATGGGTGGGGTGCGCGGGAACAATAGTGTGGCGAGTCAGACTTAGCGCAGACATAGGGCCGGCTATTTTTCGATCTAGCCGCGCTGTATCAGCGGGGCGAGCAGGCGCTGAGCGATGCGTGCTGCCCATTTGAAGGTAGTGAGTGCCATGGATTGTAACGGCACCCCGGCTTCAATTGAGTAAATCGAGAGGCGCAAATGCCTGTCGAAGATGACGGGCCGCCCTATTGGACGGCCTGCTGTATTGATTGAGAATCCGTTTGCATTCTATTGGCTGTCAATAGATATGGGCGTACACTGATGCGAAAATGCGCGGCTCCTTATGTGAGGAAGTGACGAATGAAACTAGTACGCCTATCCCCCCAGGATTTTTCCCGCCTGGCTGAACAAACAAAGCTGGGCGAGGCGGCGCGCGCCATGGCACGTGCCGTCCTGGTCGATGGCCGCACCCAGACCGAGGTGGCAAGCGATTACGGCATGACCAAACAGCGGGTGGGCTTGGCCGTGGGCGCCATCCATCGTGTGTACGAGCAATCTGATGGCAAAAGCATGGCGTGGGTCAGCGTTGCGCTGGATCTGCCGGATTTTCTTTCCCATCAACTTGCCGATCTCATGGAAAGCCTCAAGACGTGCGAGGATGAGAAAAAGCGGCAAAAGGCCTTGAGCGTCGTTTCACATAGTATAGCCAGCGCAAAACTTTCTCTTGAATGACTTTATACTGGTTCTGCAATAAAAAACGCCCAGCGCGCAGGCTGGGCGTTGAAGACCATCGCCACCCAATCGACTTTAGGAGCAGTTGCATGGATAATCTGCAGGCGATCCAATTCGTGCGTCGTCATTGTGATGGCTCCGGTTCTGCCCATGACCGCCTCCAAACCCATTGTTAATTGGGTTATCCTGCGGAAAAACGGACATTTGAACTTTGCTAAAACCGGACATTACAACTTTGCTCCCACACTCGAATTTCGCATAACTTTCCTTATGTAAACTCTTGTCGGCTTTGGTGTGCAAAGACAGGCAAACGTCCGTTTGCATAAAACTGTTCCCGGATAATAGGCACGGCCCCCTTTCCCAAGCATACTCTGGCGCCAATCTCTTTTGTCTGATCCGGAACCTAAACCTACCACGCGTCAGCGACACATCGACTTCGGCCTTTTTGCGTAAAAATAGTTAAATCGGGTGAGCATGTTTTGTAATTGTCAAGCGGAAGGACCTTTTGCGAGTTGACGAACAAGAACAGCGATGCACTTGGGCTTATGGATCGGCTGACACTCTGAAATTCAAACTTTATGTACCGTCGTCGCAAATATCTTCTCGAGATTTTTCCAATTCCATTCATAAACTCGACCCGCACCCTTTATCACCCTACAGCTTGAATCTGAATAACCTATAAGTTGGACAATAGGTACATTCAATTTCTTTGCTATCTGAATTTCAGTCAATACTCCGGTTGCACGGTAGGTATGGCGCCCTAGCAAGACAAGTACCAAATCAGCGTTTTTAATTTTCCTTTCAGCCCGCTTCACCCATTCGTCGTCCGGTGCAGCTTCTTTCAATGAACCGTCAACAACTTCAAATCGTGCTTTTGGATGCTGAGATTGTGCGACCACCGCATGTTTGATTCGCTGGTCCGCATCAAAGTCATAACTAACGAAGACACGCTTTTTTCGCCAAACCGGGGCTTCCTTTGAAGATGCAAGTGCTCCAACTAGGGCCCCAAGTACCCCTCCCCCGATACTGGCTCCAACCAAATGGCCAATCAAGCCGCCGAAAACTGAATAGTGAACTGCCCGTTCTTGATTTTCCCTAGAATGCATTACGCAAAACTGGTTTTTCGGGCCCGTCCGATTTTTGCAGCGTCCACCTGTCTTTGTATTGGCTTTACACTGATTCTTAACCATCTTCCTATGGTGTTGTATCGACGGCACTAATGATTCGCCTTACATTTTCTGAAGTTCAGCCAATGCTGCCAAGGTAGTCTTCATCTGATCGTCGAGCGATCTGCTTCCATCGCCTAATTCGTCAAAAAGCTGACTAAATGCGGGAGTCGCCCTCGGATAGTAGGTGCTCAAACTGGCTTTCACTTTGTCATAGAGTTGGCGAGCGACGTGTTCAGTAAAGCCTAGGGGGAGTATCTTGATGCCTTTGGCACATGCAATATCGAATTCTTCAAACATGCCGCCTGATTGCAAGATTCCAGAGGATGTCGGATCAACTTTATTGCCAAACATGAAAATGGAAATACCCGCGAAGTCCAACATGTCTTCTCTGTAAATCCGCCATAGCTGTTGGGTGAGTGTGGTCAGTTAATTTGATG